>JAFXXN010000173.1 GCA_017542245.1 Lachnospiraceae bacterium | reverse complement strand
TGCTGTATTCGCTGTACCCCCAAAATCGATTATTCAGTACTTGATACTATGATATCCATCACTATTGGCTCTGTTTTGAGATATAAAAAAATCGTCAAAGCCTTGAAAAATCTAAAAAAAGGGCTTGACAGAATAGGAAGGCAATGTATTACCTTTCTGATTGCTATGTACGAGGATGTGGGGTTGATTCAAATTATGAAAAAGGCATGGAATGGTTAAGAAAATCAGCAGATAATGGATTTGCCCCTGCTCAGACTTCTGCTGCCATGAGGGTTTTGGGAGTCTTGAGTCCACCAGAAGAACTAAAAGAAGATGCATTAAAATTATTATTGAAAGCAGTTGAAGAAGATTACCCTCCAGCATTATGGAATCTGGGACTGTTATACGAAATTGGGCAAAATGTTGAAAAAAATGTAGAAAAAGGAAAAGAATTAGAGGAACGAGCTGCAAATTTGGGATATGGACATGCAATTATTGAATTGGCCCAAAAAGCAGCTAATAAAAAAGATTACATTAATGCAAAAAAATGGTATGAACTCGGAGCTAAACAAAACATTAAAAATGCAGTTAGGGCTTTAGATAATTATGAGAAGTATGGACGATTTTAGAATAGTTAATTAGTGTTAAAAATATTTTCCTAGAAATAGTTACGAAAACATAGATTATTAAAGAAAGCTTTCTACTAATGTGAATTACATAATTTGAACGGTTGGTGGATTGTGAATATTGTGAATTTGGAGATAAATGATGACTAAGAAGGGAAAATATTTATTAATAGTTAAGGATACAAAAAAATCATTTAGTAAAGCTGTCGAAGATCAAAATTTCTTCGAGTGTGTTAAAAAATCGGAATTTTAGAATACCTAAATCCAAATGTTTTTTAACAGAATCGTTAATTATATATATTATGACTTGGTAAGCTGGTAAAAGCGGCTTATAGGCGCAGAGTAAACCACCTGCTATGCAGGTGTGTTCCGAAATAGCTTTAGCTTCAAGAAAAAACTCCATACTTGATAGAAAGTATAGGTTCGCCAACCAACTTCCACAAGATGGAGTCTTTATCCTATGAGTTATAGAATGGTATAATTTTAACAGATAAAAGCTGAAGAGAAAAGAAAAAATAATGACATACACCAAAATAGTCGGAAGGACAGTAAGGCATGTGGTGCGAGTCATATTTCAGAGCCCCTTTAGAGGCAATCTGGTAATAGCGGCTTATAGCCGCAGAGCAAACCACCAGCTAAGCTGGTGGTTTGATTTGCAAGTACTTCTTGCATACTGTAAACGAAATAGTTGAGATTTATATGCCATAGTTTTTTCTGCAAAAAAAGTATATAAGGGTCAAAAAACCGAGTAGATCTTCGCTTATAATGTAAATGTCTGATGCGAAAATTATGGGTTAAAGTTTTTTTGTTCAAACATGAATACGGAATCCTTTTTAGGAATCTGTTTTTAAAATATTATTGCGTTATGTGTTACTATAATTTTGGTAGAAGTCAACAATAAGATTAGTAGAAGGAGGATGCCTATGAAGTCTATGATTTTAAGCAGGGTTGATGTTTCGGGTTTCCATACGCTGTACCTTGTAGCAGAGAATAAAGAGTATTATCTGTTCCGACAAGCATACAGAAGAGGAGTTGCAGATTACTACAGAAAAGGAGTAACCGTTGATGCTGCAATAAATTATTCTAAGGCAAAATATGATAACTCGGTTATACATACTATGAGCAAATTGCTTTCTCATATAAGGTATGTGGAGAAGGAGTCCGGTATCGTAGTACTGGATAGAACGAGGAAGATGAAAAACTTTCGCAAAAGATATTTGTAATAGTATTTAGGATAATAATATGAAAAGGTAGGTGCCATTATGAAAAAGAAAATCTTTACATTTGTATTCTTTTGGGGATAATGTCCTATGTCTTTTTTGATTTCCAAAAGAAGTACGGGTATAAGTGTCAGTATGCTGGATATAGGTCAGGAAGAATCTATTCTTGTCAGAGTGAACAATAAGAATATTCTTATTGATACCGGTGAACGTAAGTATTATCCATGTGTTATATAGTAAATGATTTAAAAAATTATAGATTTCGAGAGGAGAAGAGCTATGGTAAAGAAAATGTAGTGTTTGTGATGGAAAGATAGAAGAAATGGTAATGGTGTATACTCATGTCCGAGCTACGGAAATATTGACTGGGATGATGATATCCCGGAGGGATGCGCTGCATACAGGGGAAACTATCCGGAGTGCACATCGAGTTGCCTGCTATTTGACGATTGATATGGTAACTACAATAATTTGCTGGTAAAGCAGGTTTAGATAGTTCTTTTTTGCACTTATAAGCATTTATCATTTATTTTTTTTTGATATATTTATATTATCAAAAAGAAAGAAGATGGTGATCAGAATAAGAATGATTGTAGCATACCACTTAATTATGGATTCCGATTAAGTGGTTAAATCCAAGGAATCTGCTAACATGACTTGATAATGAATGGGTTTCTCATTTTGGAAGATAGAACAGATGATGATCAAGACGATGATTGAAGCATATATGCTATTAGAGGATCTGATTCTATTTCGTATGTTAATAAACATGCATTATGAGTAGCCCGGTTGCAATTGTTTACACTACAACTGAATATTTTCCTGTTGCTTTAGATTTATCAAATTCAAAAAAAGGAGATATTAAAAAATGAAAACAATTTTTTGTAAAAACTGTGGTTCATTGTTAGAAGATAGTAACAAGGGCCGTTTTTGTAGCAAGTCATGTAAAAGAAAATATTTAAAAAAGAAAATATTTTTTTGGAGTGGAGTAACAGTAGGTTCTGGATTGGCAGGGTATGTTGCATGGAAATTTGCTAACACAATGTATGATGAATTGTATACGGGAGAGAATCGTAAGGGAATACCTTGCAGTCAAACAATTCCAGCAATTCCAGAAATTCAAGAAAAAGAGAATATAGCAAATTTTAAAAATGAAATAGAAACAGAAGTGATTTCAACAGAGTATAAAGAGGTTGATATTGATCCATTCTTGAGAAAACTTCCTGAAAATTATCATCCTAGTCCAATCGCAATAAGAAAT
Organism: Lachnospiraceae bacterium; assembly: GCA_017542245.1. Lineage (GTDB taxonomy): Bacteria > Bacillota > Clostridia > Lachnospirales > Lachnospiraceae > RUG11977. The sequence continues at coordinate 103,327 of JAFXXN010000173.1, read as the reverse complement.
GCACACGAAAATGGGATAGAACTTGATCCTGAAGGAAACACAACATTTGTAAGGGAACAGAAACGTAATTATTTAGTATCCTAAAATACTTGGGTTAGAAAAGGTATAATGCCAAGTTCTTGGCTTATATAACCTGGCATTACATTTAATGAACTATCTGATGTAAGTTTGGTTTTGTACCTTTGTCATTTTGCATATTAGAAAGGAAGGTTTATAAAATGTCAATACCTTATTGGAAACGCGAACAGGCAATCAAAAAACTATTTGACTATGAGGAATCACATAATATTCCAAAGAATGAACGTTTTACGATGGATCCTTATGCTGATAATCCCGCAATAAAAGAGCCTTCGCCAAGAAAAAAAGGCTATGTTGATATTAGAGATGTAATTGGTATTGTTGAAATGTTAAAGCTTTAAGTATCGTGTAATAAGTTAATTGATAAAAAAACATCTGACTTGTGTATTCCGCTTGAGCGGAACAGCCTTACCGATTTATGGGGAAGGCTGTCCGCTCCAAACGAGGAATAAAAAAGTTATGCAGGATTACGCGTATTTCTACCATTTAATACAAGGTGGAACGCCTTGTGAATAATCCTGTCAAGACAGGCATTAGTATATGTATTGTCTGCAAAAAGTTTATACCATGATTTTACTGGTAGCTATGATACGATAACTGTTGACTTGCGGTTATCCCTGCTGTAAATAACTTCAAACAGATCACGGCATAGTGTTTGAAAATAATTGGCGGATTATACACTCCGAAAGGAGTGATGTAATCCGCTATTTTTTTGAAAAGAATCTTTTTTTTGGAATCCGTTTTTAAATTTATTTTATGCCATGTGATACTATAATTCCACCAAAAGTCAACAATATGATCAAGAGAAAGGGGAAACCTATGAGAAACTATTATTTTACTTTTAAGAATGAAGAATCAAGAAACAATGTATTTGACAGTCTTTTTGAGCTTTTCAAGGGTCACAAGGAATTTGAAACCGGAAAGATAATGTTTTGCAGAACTGTTGAAGAAGGTGTTAACAAGGTTTACTTGAGCATTGAAGATGATGTAACCGGTTCATTTGGTATCGTAAGCATGAATAAAACAGGTGAGCTTAAGTTACAGTTTCTGGCTAAAAGCGATGCATGTAATGATTTCGATGTAATTCTTCCGAGTGATTGTACGTTTGGTTCATACTGCGGATAAGACAGGTTTTGATGATAAAGAACGTGCTATGTACGGAGACGCTATCAAAGTAAAGGAGAGACATCATGGAAGAAGAAAAAAATGTAGTCGGTTTTAAAAGTACAAGAGAGGTGGTATCCGAAGTGCTTGATGAATATAAGCTTATGGTAGAGCGTAGATCAGAGCACAAAGGTATTGTTACCGGTTTATCTACAGGGTTCTATGACATAGACTGCAAGACAAAAGGCTTGCAGAATGGAGAACTTATCTTACTTGTCGGAAGAAAATTGATGGGAAAGACAGGGCTGGCGTTAAGTATAGTCCGGAATGTTGTTACTAGAGAAAGGGTAACAGCTGCGATTTTCAGCCCGAGCATTACGAACAGCCGGATAATCAAGAGGTTTTTGGCAATAGAGATGTGGGATAAGAAGGAAATAGTTCTTAACGGACCAAAGGATTCCGTGGAATTGGATCTGCTTAATGAAAATGCCCAAAAGCTGGTAGATATGCCTGTTTATATTGATGACAGTGCATTTATTACAATTGAAGATATCAGAGAGAAGTGTAGAGAGTTAAGTCTTGAGGGCAGGCTGGGACTCATAGTTGTTGATAGTCTGCAGTTCTTAAGCTGTGAGCGAGACGAATCCGGTTTGGGGATGAAGGAGGTTGTTCGGGAACTGAAGGAAATAGCAGTGGATGAAGATTGCCCATTACTGCTTATATCGGAGTTACTGTCCGATGGAGAAAAAGACTGGTTCAAAAGGCCGGAATTGGCTAGTATAGACGATTCGGATTATACTAAACAGTATGCCGATTTGATCATGCTGCTATATGCAGAACAGTTTGACCGGGAGAAATCTCCGGAAAACAGAGAGGCAGATGTTATAATAGTCAAGAACAGAAACGGCAGGACCGGGAAGGTAAAACTGACTATGGAATATGATGGTTTCTGGTTCAGAAACCTTGTAAGAGATTAGCTACAAAAAATTTACGGATTATACGCTTCCATAAGGAACGATATAATCCGTAAAACCTTTTTTTGAGATAACTGTACTTTTCAGAGAAAAAAATCACACACTCATTCTGGGATGCCGTAGATATACTTACGAGTATAAATTATATCATCTTCGTAACAGGTTTCAATTTTAATGTTTTGTCATTTGAATCATAAGTTGGCATATAAACGAGTTAAATCTTTGCGCTCAAGTCACTGGGCTTAAATCATTCAACTTTTTCCAGTCATCCGGGAACAATTCTTTTATAAGATTGTCCTGGTAGTCTTGATCGGTAGAGGCACGCCTTAAATCTTCTACGCGGCCATCAGCTAAAAGTGTGCTGATAAGTTTATTAACGATTAAGCGCTCCTCTTTTCTACCTTCGTTTCTTCCATCCTGTATTAGTTCAGTAATAGCTCTGCACATATTTTTATCTTGTTCTCCTTTCTCGTTGCAATTATCATCCATATATTTTTTTAGTTCATTAGAGATAACAAAAGAATTAACCATCTTCATACAATCTTCGGTAATTCCTTCACCATATTCATCCACATATTCTTTGAATCCGGCTTTATTGTTTCTTCTTAAATAGAGCGAGACAACATCCCTAACCTCATTGTTTGTGAATCTGTCTTTTTCGTTCGTGATACTATCCATGTCTACGACATTCATTCTGTAGTCAGAAACTAGGTTTTTAAGATCTTCAGATCCTGAAAAATCAAGAAGGTCATAAAGAGACTTGGCTCCTGTCCATTCTTTGTCATTCCATGAAAGTATAAGTGTAGTAACAGGCCGCAAGCGATCACTTTTTCTAAAACCATACATATACTCACCGGAATCCGAGAAGATTTTTTGACCTTTCTTCTGAGCTTCCCGGTTCTTTTTGCAGATTTCAGCTACCTGTTTGTCATATTCCATATATTCCCTTAGACAAACCCTTACGGGAAGGCTGTAATCAACTTCTGTCTGATTTTCCATTATCATTACAGCAAGGATTTCACCGGAAGCTATCTTTGCCATAGCTATATCAGAAGTTTTTTTAACACTTCTGTCGCGGGAATCCATCAGCCCAACAGGGCTTATTTCCACAATTTCTTCCGGCTTGATAATCGGTTTTCCGTCAAAAACTAGTCCATTCCAGATATCGGCGAAATGTTCCGGATTTCTGAGAAATTTCATCTGTGTAACATCAATTTTACCCATGAATACAACAATACCTCCTTTTAGCTTACAAATAATTAAATGTAACATGCAGGAGATATCATCCACTCTTGCTAAAATAATGGGGAAAGCAAGAGAGTGAATCTGAAAAAAGTAGTAAATCCTAGAAAAAGTGCCAACATCCGTGTTTCAATCGTAAATCAAGAAATAAATAAAGTTAAATCTCGTTAGTTCAAATTTATACTCTTTGCCTCTGATAATGATATAATATAGCGCAGTTCATTGTTTGTCAAGTAAAAATATGGTATATCGGTATGGCATTTTTGCACGTCATGAATATTGGGGATTAATTAAGCCTTTTATAATAAACGCAATAGAATAGTTAAAAACAAATAATTGCATGTAAGTATGTGATATGTTATAATTTTGGCATAAAAAATATAGTGTAAATTGAAGAATAAGTGTATTTTCGGAGAATTTATGAGGAACATAAAATGAAAGATGTTAAAAAAGGAAGAGGTTTAGCAATTACTTCAGGTTGCATATTTATTTTGCTACCCATACTAAGTAGTATTGTTACTATAATGCAATTAGCTATGATCCCAAAAGGTGAACTAAATTCTGTTTACATTAATGTGCCAGGGATTATAATAAGTGTATTATTCAGTATTATACCTTCTATAGTTCTGGGGATAATGCTGATAATCGGAAAATTACATTATGGTCTTTTAGTTCCACTATTACTACAGGGAATAGGTCTTTTAGCAAATTGGATATCCAGTATAGTATATTTTTATAAAATCTATGGCGATTTTACTGGAAATATTATTTTAATCTCTAATTTTTTTCAAATGATTCCTTTAATAGCTTTAATTATCGCAATAATAATCTGTATCCAAAATATAAAACAGAGTAATAAGTCTCATTTTATTACCTGTATTCTTCCTGCTATTTTGCGAACTATTGTTACAATAATTATATTCCTTGATTCCTATGAAAGTTTCAAAGAAGACCAAGCTGTTTTGAGCGTAATAATTTATATCTTATCGCTCCTGGCATTTATCATGTTAGGTATTTGGCTTTATGTAAGTACGATACCATCTAATAATGGGTTTGCTACCAATCAATTTGACGAACAGTTTTTCACTCAATCAGTCGATAATCAACAGTATTTCCAACAGCCTTATGCTGTTCAGTATGCTCCTCAGTACGATCAACAATCTACCATGCAGCAACCTTATATACAACAACCTACGATACAAGAACCTATACAACAGCCTACTATACAACAATCAACCTTACAACAACCGGAAACTCCTCAGCAACGATTAGCTGCTCAGTACGAGGCTGAGGCAATAAAAACATATAAAGAGCTTTTAGATAATGGAATGATAACCCAGGAAGAATACGACCTTAAAAAGAAACAAATATTAGGGATATGACAGTTTGTTGTTGAGCAAATGGGTTAAAACCCGAATAATAAAATACTGTTGTATGAATGACAGTATTATGTTACAATTATTTAGGAAAAATTAGAGGAAGGCTATGGTTGGTATAGTAACATATTTATAGGAGGATTAACAAGATGAAGAAAACACTGCTTCGTATGATTTCTGTTGCATTAGTATTAGCATTTGTCATAATGCTGATTCCTTCAAATTCTTTGAAGGCTGCATCGGTAACTTACAAAGGAACATGGGGAGATAACCTTGAGTGGGAGCTTGAAGATGGGGTTTTGACCATCTACGGCAAAGGTGAGATGAAGGACGGAAATTGGTTTACTGACGATGATCCCGAATGTGGTAAAGTGACTAAGATTGTCGTTAGTGAAGGGATTACAAGCATTGGAGATAATGCTTTTTATAGAGAATATAATTTGAAATCTGTGGTATTACCAAGTACACTTAAAACTATAGGACAAGATTCGTTCATGCACTGCACTAAACTGGAAAGCATTAATTTCCCTAAAAACCTTACGGAAATAGGTTTTAGATCTTTCAAAGACAGTGGTTTAAAGAAGGTTAAGATACCATCAAAAATCAAGGAAATCAAAAAATATACATTTGAGGATTGCGTAAACCTAAAGAGTGTTACTTTGAATAAAAATCTTGAAAAAATAGATTCAAGTGCCTTTTTGGGAACAGCTATCAAGAGCATCACGATTCCAAAGAAATGTACGGAATTGAACAATTTTGCATTTGCTGATTGTAAAAATCTGAAAAAAATAAAGGTGGCTTCAGGAAATAAAGCCTTTGTCGTAGAGAACGGAGTGTTGTTTAATAAAGACAAGTCGCTTCTTATCCTGTATCCGCCGAAGAAATCAGGAAAAACATATGAGATACCAGCAACCGTGACTGAGATTTCCGGCGGTGCATTCTCTTATGCTAAATCACTTAAGTCATTTACCGTTGCATCAGGAAACACAAGTTTTGTAGCTGAAAATGGTATACTGTTTTCATATGATAAAACAAAGCTGGTTCGATATCCTACCGGACGTTCAGGGGATTATGAGATTCCGGAAAGCGTAACTGAATTAGCTCATTCAGCATTTAAAACAAGCGGCATTGTTAATGTAACACTTCCTTCAAATCTTGAGAAAATGGGCTTAAGTGCTTTTTCAAACTGTAAGAAGCTTAGTGAAATCACTATTCCTGATAAAGTAAAGGAAATAAGCGGAAATGCGTTTATTGGGTGTGATTCTCTGAAAAAGGCTGTTGTGGGTGAGGGTGTTGAAGTGTTAGCCACAAGCTGTTTTGAAGATTGTATAAAATTAAGTGAGGTTACTGTCGGGTCTTCACTTAAAAAGATTGATGGAAATGTTTTTAGGCGAGACGGTAACCTTAAAAAAATTACAATTAATTCGGATAAACTTATAAATATATTTATTGGGAGTTTCAGTTTTGAGGACATAAATGAATTTGCTGAGATTCAATTCAAAGCTACTGATAACCCCAATTTTAAAGAAATAAAGGATGCTATTATTGGTAACGGACAAGCACCCAAGAGTGTAACTTTTACAAGGATTTACTAAGATTATGATTTATCAAGCTAAAGAAGTTGAATTTTAAGCGATTTTGAATAGATTAAAAAAATTGGGAACACCCGAAAAAAGTGGAAGGAGAAACTGAATTATGGGTATTTGGGATATTTTGGTAAGTTTAGCTATCGGCGCCTTAGCCGGATGGATTGCAGGTATGATAATGGGAAGCAAGAATGGTTTATTGCTCAATATTATCCTTGGCCTAGTAGGCGGTTTAGTCGGAGGATGGGTCTTTGGTCTAGTCGGAATCTTATTCTGGGGAATAGTCGGTACCATCATTCGTGCGGTAGCCGGTGCATGCTTGATAATATTTGTAGTAAGACTGATAAAAAAATAGTAGAGGACTAAAACAAACCGATGCCAATATTGACATTTTCCGCCAGAAGTGGTACTAAAATGGTAGTTCTGGCGGAAAATCCATAAAAAATACATGATAAATCGCCAGAACTAGGGTTTAAAAGTCAGTTCTGGCGATTTATTTTTTTGAATATGGAACCTTTCCTTAAATTGAAAAATCAGGGAAAACTCCGTTTTTCACATATGTTATTATCTTTTTTACTTCATTAGTTGCTCTTTCACGTCCCAGATCTGTATCTTTCCAGTTTTCTCTTCCGGTATTATCATCACTTACGGGGCAAGGAATAATTTCTATATGTTCAGGAAAAAGATACCTTGCAATATGAAGACTTCTCCGCATATGATACGATGCTGTGACAAGCAATACTTTCCTGACACGGTTCAGCCAGAAATGTCTCTGTAATAAAACCATTGCCTGAAGTATATTTTCAACTGTATTCTGAGAGATTTTATCCAGGATAATGTCATCTCTCTTTACCCCCATTTTCTCAGCCATCTCACACATATGTTCGGCTTCACTTGTTTCCCCGGAATCAAAATCTCTGATTGAACCTCCGCACAATATCATCTTGGATGAACGTCCCTGAAGATAAGCATCAACTGCAATCGGGATTCTATATTTAGATGCCTTTAGACTCCCCAGAACGATTATGCAATCAACATTCCCGCCGGTGTCTTCTAAACCTTCATACAACACTTTATCAATAATATCATCTGTTAAGTGTTCATCTGATAATGCCGATATCGTGATACTCATTCACATCCCCCTTCATCTATGAACTCTATTTTGGTATTTTATAACATCTTCTTTATATCTTACAAGGCATGAATTTTGTATCACCCATAATTGCAATATGTTCCAGATCCGCGCTTCTGTCCTTAAACGAAGGATAAAGGAACCCATATTCCGGCAGTCCCGGATCATAATCTTCGTATACCGGACAAATGGCACAGATCAGAAAACTATATACTTCCTCGGAATCATCCAGGTATTCCTTATCAGAAGCTTTAACCTTGATATCATAAGAACCGTAAAACACAAATATACCAAAATCGTTTTCGGGCTTGAACTGCTCAACATATTTCTCGCTGATTACTTCATAAAAAACATCGAGTAGTGCATCATTTTTCAGCCCGCATTCTTTCAGTGCTTCCAGCATGCTTCTGAATTCTGCCTTATCCCTGTCTTTCCCGGTAATATCAAACTCCTGTAATTCCACATTTGTTTCGGCAAAAACCACGGTTTTAGCTATCTCAATGTTTTTTATCTTATCCTGCTGGTTTAATTTAAGAAATGATGTGTTGAAACTTCCTTCGTCAAAACCTTCATTATCTCTATAGCTTCCCGCAATTCTGAAGAAACAGTTTCTGGACAGATTCATCCTTCTTGTCAATTCCAGCATATCTTCTCTGTTAAGCATAACATTCTCCGTTTACATCTATGTTGTTCGGTAATCCATTCTTTTGGGACTCATGGGATAGTATAGTCCGGATAAAAAGACTTTATCCCCACTCAGGGAAAAAGGTTACTTCGCTCCAGAGACAGTCTATACATTCAATCCCTTCATTATAACACAGGCCGTTAGTTTCTCCTTCGCCAAATGAACAGCGTTCAAAAGTAACATCGTACTCTTCACCTTCTGACATTAAGATTAAATAGCCGCCACTGTTAGAGCCATAAAAGAGGCAGTTTTTAAAAGTTACTTTGCCTTCAAGTGCATACATTTCGAATATACCGTACTCGCAGTCATGTATACAGCTATTATACACCCTGATATCTCCGCTTCCCATATAGATACCAAGTCCGTAAACTCCGCAGCCGAAGAGATCCACATGATAGATACCTACATTCTTGCAGTTATAAAGGTCTATAACATTACCTACACAAGTTCCTGTTTCGGTATGGCCTGCTGTAAACGAATTAAGCTGAAGCCCGTCACAATCCTCAAACCTGAATACTGCTGAATATCTGGGATCTATGACTATCATTGTTTCATCAGGATCAGCATATCCGCCGCTTATCATAAGATCGTCAACATCATCTATTACCAGTTCATATCCATCGTAATTCTTGTTGAGCTTAACATATTTATGTGATTTATTAAAGCTGTCAGGATCAAGTTCCTCAAGATATTCACTCATGTTGTAGTAACCTGGAGCTATGATTATGCCTGCTCCGGGTTTTATCGCATTAATAAGCTCTTCAGTGCTGCTGACTACTGTAAATCCGGACTCCTCTAAAAACGCCTTGTTAAACTGATGGTTTACCGGTGAGTGGAATCCGTCCTCGTATACCGGATAGTCGCCTATAAATAAATCTGTCAGGTAACCAAATCTGGTGCTGTTATCCTGCGTTCCGTACTCATCAAGATTCATAGAAACTACATAAACATTTGCACCGGAATAATCATATACATAATCCTGTTCAACAATCTGTCCGTTAGAATACTTTTCCAAGGTTTTGCTTAACAAACCGTTCTTATCATAAGTATACTCTGTAGTTGTTACATTACCTTTGTTATCATGTACCTTAGATGCATATCTTCCTACAGAATCATAGGTATATTTTGTTCTGATGTCATATCTGGCATTATATTCTTCTGTACATCTGCCTTTTTTGTCATAGGTATATTCTACTCCGAACATAAGGTCGCCACTTGCATATTTTACGGAGTAAACTGTCCTGTTACCGGCAGCATCATATTCAAACTCTATGTAAGTACCTGCTTCACCGGAATTGTTCGTTGATTGAGTTTTAACCAGATTATTCCGGGCATCGTATTCACAATAATTGGTTTGAACTGTATCTGACGTACTTGTAATGGTCACCTCAATGTAATTACCATTCTTATCATATTTAAACTTATAACCAGATACTCCTTCATATGAGGAATTATTAGTACATTCGATTATCTGACCTCTTTTATTTAGTTTGTAAGTTGAAACCAAATGAGTGCTTACTCCGTCCTGATCCACCTGGGCTTCTACGGTTATGGTTCTTTTTTTCTTAGTGACGGTACCTTCCGCTTCAAATATTTCTATATTGATATTATTAATCTTTGCGTTTTTACGCAGTCTATATCTAGGATCATAAATGTTTGAATATGGGAATGAAACAGAATTAACCGTCTTTCCCTTTGCAACAATCAGATTTTCATTTGCGAGGTCCATCCACTTAAGTGTATTTCCAGAAACAGCTTCCGTATACGTCTTAACACTGTCAACTGTGATAGAATTAAACTGTGACTTGTTTTTGATATTCATATAAGGTGCTATAATTTGCAGATCTTTATTCTTAGCGTTCTTTACGGAAGAAATAGTCATAGAAGCATGTGCTTCGCTCCTGAATACAATGGTCGCAGCTGATTTTGCCTTCATAGCTTTTTTAAGCTGCTTAGCAGTAGTGACTAACTTTATGGAGTTGTCCGATGCTTTTACCTCAACGTTCTTAATACTAATGAGTGATACAACAAAAGTAAACACCAGACTTAAGACTACAAACATTCTTAATAATCTTTTACATTTTTTTCCCATGTTCTTATCCCTTTCGTAAATGTATTTTTTGATATGGATTTCTTGGTTACAAGCTTAAATTGCTTTAAAACTTCAACCTTAGAATCATATCTTTGTCATTGTATCACATATCGTAAAATCTGTCCACATCTACCCTGATTGAAATTTATTTGTAAAATAATCTGTTTTGGTATATAATCAGAATATATTTTTAGAACCGGTTCGGTCGCAGAATCATCTCTGTGATCTGTCGAGAATTGCGAGGTACTTATGATTTTTAATGTATTTAGATATACTCATATCTCAGGAACTGACGGCCTTCCGCTTTCGGTCTTAAGAATAGAGTCAAATGAAGCAAAGCCTATAAAAGGTATAGTTCAGATTTCCCACGGAATGTGCGAGCACAAGGAAAGATATGTGGATTTTATGAAATATCTGGCAAGTAACGGTTATATTACGGTTATCCACGACCACAGAGGACACGGGGAAAGCGTCCGTTCACCCAAGGATCGCGGATATATGTATGAAGGGGGATATAAGGCCCTGGTAGAGGACTTACATGAGATTACAGTTGAGACAAAAAAGTATGTTTCTGAAGAACTGGGTTTCAAGGATCTTCCTTTTATCCTGCTTGGTCACAGCATGGGATCTCTTACGGTTAGGTGTTATATTAAGAATTATGATTATGAGCTCGACAGGCTGTGTGTGCTCGGATGTCCTTCGAAAATGGGAGGACTCAAGCCCGGCCTGATGCTTATAAGACTTCTTGAGGCGATAAAAGGAGCAAAAAGTCTTTCCAAATTAATAGATTATATTGTTTCTGATTCACGATGCAAGAATAAGTTTATAGCCGACGGTCCTGCCGGCTGGCTCTCCAGCAATCCCGATGTTTGTACAAAATATCTTGAAGATCCTTTGTGCAGATTCCGGTTTACACTTGGTGGATATGAAGATCTTGTACGTTTGATCATCTGGACGTATTCGGAAGGCGGATATGCTTTGAAGAATCCCGGGTTAAAAATAAAGTTTTTCTCAGGCAAGGACGACCCATGTGCCATATCATATAAGAATCTTAGGGAAGCAATGCTTCTTTTGAAACGCAGCGGTTACAGGAATGTCAGCGGAAAGATGTATAAAGGTATGAGGCATGAAATACTGAATGAGCGTGAAAACAAGCGGGTTTACAAAGACATACTTGACTTTATCAGCTAAGTAAAAGGAGAAACGGAATGTCAAAATACATCATGGCCTTCGATGCAGGTACAACATCGGAACGTGCCATAATATTCAATAAGAATGGTGAGATTGTAAGTCTGGCCCAGAAGGAATTCAGTCAGATATATCCGCAGCCCGGCTGGGTAGAGCATAACCCTATGGAAATATGGTCAGCCCAGATAGGCGTAGCAGTTGAAGCTATGGCAAAAGCCGGAATCAGTGCTGAACAGATAGATGCTATCGGTATCACGAACCAGAGAGAAACGACTATAGTATGGGATAAAAACACCGGGCTTCCGATATATAATGCCATAGTCTGGCAGTGCAGAAGAACTACAGATTACTGCACTGCAATAGAGGAATATGCTCCTATAATAAGAGCAAAGACAGGCCTTATTGTCGATCCGTATTTTTCTGCAACAAAATTAAAATGGATATTGGATAATGTAAAAGGTGCAAGGGAGAAAGCAGAAAAAGGTGATCTCCTTTTCGGAACCGTTGAAACCTGGATCATCTGGAAATTGACCAAAGGCCGGGTACATGTGACTGATTATAGCAACGCATCGCGTACCATGCTCTTTAACATAAATACACTTAAATGGGATGAGGATATATGCAAGCTTCTTGAAATCCCTATGAACATGCTGCCCACACCCGTATCAAACAGTATGGTATACGGAGAAACAGCTCCGGAATATCTTGGAGGAAGCATTAAGATAGGCGGTGCAGCCGGGGATCAGCAAGCTGCCTTGTTTGGACAAAAGTGTTTCCGTAAAGGCGATATGAAAAACACCTATGGTACAGGCTGCTTTCTACTGATGAATACCGGAGAAAAACCTACGTTTTCTGAAAATGGGCTTGTAACTACCATTGGCTGGGGAATAAACGGGAAACTAACATACGCTCTTGAAGGCTCGGTATTTATGGGTGGAGCCTTAGTGCAATGGCTTAGGGATGAGCTCCATATGATCAATACTGCTGCAGAGACAGAAGAAATAGCCATAAGGGTAAAGGACACCAATGGCTGTTATATAGTTCCGGCATTTACGGGACTGGGAGCTCCTTACTGGAAGCCCGATGCAAAAGGTATTATCTGCGGACTTACCCGCGGAGTCGGAAGAGACCATATCGTAAGAGCCACATTGGATGCGATTGTCTATCAAGTAAATGATATAGTATCAGCCATGGAGCAGGATGCGAAATGTAAAGTAGGCGTTTTAAAAGTTGACGGTGGCGCCAGCAACAATAATTACCTTGTAAGAACGCAGGCTGACATCAGCGATACCACCGTAATACGCCCCAAATGTGTAGAGACTACCGCATTAGGTGCAGCATACCTCGCAGGCCTTGCTGTCGGATACTGGAAAGATGAAACAGAAATCGAAAATTCAACAAAAGACTTTAATGAATTCACCCCGAGCATAGATGCTACGGACCGTTCCAACCGGCTCAAAGGCTGGAAAGAAGCAGTGTCTCTGCTAACAAATCAATCACAGGGACGGTTCTCTGATTGAAATTTGTAACTTCCCAAAATAAAAAATGAAAACATACATGTAATAAAATATGTTACCGCAGTCATAGTGATTTATGACTGCGGTAACTGTTTTTTGTCTTTAAACGGGTGTACGATGGATTCGGAATACTACTGATAACAGGTGTATTATTAAATTAGAATTAAGTAAAATTTTGGAGGGAATCAAGCGATGAAAAAAATGACAAAGGTAGTTTTTGTGTTGGCAATGATTTTAGCAAGCCTCGGTTTAACAGGATGTGATAAGTATACATCTTCTTGGAGTGCCTCATTATATGTTCATTCTAATACATCCTCAAATGCATATATGGATTTCTGGACATTTAAAGGAACAGTGGCACATACTATGAAGTGCAAAAATGAATCCGGGGTTCTTTCTTATTCAGCAAAGCTTGAGAAAGGAAATGCTGTTATATATGTGGATTATGACGGAACTAAGAAAGAACTTTTCAAAATAAACGGAGGAGAAGAAGTGAATTCTTCCTTGAACACTCTGAAACAGGGGCCCGTATATGTCATTGTCGAAACCGATGGTGTATGCGAAAACGGAAAATTTTATTTTGATATTAAAGATTAAAAAGATTTGCTTATCATTTTCTGTTTTTTGTGGTATTATTAAATAAACTCTTGAAACTGTTTGCGGATATTATTGGATGCCAAAAGGCAGAAGTGAAAGGAGCAGCGAATGAAAAACTTCTTTAAAAATCTGTTTAATAAGACATATCCTGAGCGCGTGAATGAAGATATTTCAAAAACCAGGATAGTATATGCAGGCCCACCCAACAGGCTTAACCGCAGAAAACGGATGCAGTGCGTATATGCCGGTCCCGAGATGATGGAGAAGATGAGACAGCGCCGTGATTCTGAAATGGAGGATGTATATGCAGGTCCTCCGATGCCTGATGAAATAGATGAACCGGAGAATACTGAAAATAGCAAAGAAATCAACGAGATGCCAAAAGGCAGCAACGACGAAGACTCAGACAATGGTGGAATATCCGTATAAAGGAGTAACTATGTATCAACTAAAAATGTGTGTCTGGGAAATCACGCTTGCATGTTGTTTTTCTTGCAAATACTGTGGCTCAAGCGGTGGAAAGAAACGCGAAAATGAGCTTTCAACCAAAGAATGTCTTGATGTAGCGGATCAGTTAAAGGAACTTGGCTGTAGACGTGTATCCATGATAGGCGGCGAAGTTTTCATGAGAAGTGACTGGAAGCAGATAGTAATGAGACTTACCGGTCACGGAATAAAAGTTAATATAATAACTAATGGCTTTCTGTTTCGCGAGGAGCTGATAAAAGATCTCAAGGAAGCGAATATCGAATCTATATCAGTATCACTTGACGGAACGAAGGAAATACATGATAAATACAGGCAGCAGGGCAGCTTTGACAGAGCTGTAAATGCCATAGAAACACTGCTTTTGGCAGGTATACCTGTTTCTGTTATAAGTACGCTTAACAGTGAAAATGTAAAGTCACTTGAGGAACTGTACGATATACTTAGCAAATACAGTATATACGCGTGGCAGCTTCAGGCGTGTTCGCCCATGGGGAATGCCGCAAATAATGGGATAGACTACCGCTTCGATATGCCGGAAGTTATTAATTTTGTAACCTCACATATGTATGAAGCGCCTTTTGCCATGGGGGTGGCCGATAATATAGGATATTTCACTGAAGCGGAAGGTTCCATACGTGGCAACTTAAGCGGAGAAGCATATTTCAGAGGATGCTCGGCCGGAATAACCTCCATAGGCATAGACAGTGTGGGTAATGTAAGGGGATGTGAGTCTATGTATGATCCCGCATTTAATGAAGGAAATTTAAGAAACGAGAGTCTGAAGTCAATATGGGAAAACCGTGATAACTTTGCATATAACCGAAAATTCTCCAAAGAAAAACTTACCGGCAAATGCGCGGAATGTGAGCTGGGTGAATACTGTGGAGGCGGGTGCAGGTCGTATAATTATTTCGTACATGGCAAAATTTATGAATCACCCTTCTGTGCCGGAGGAGCCAAGATTTCATAATTTATAGAGGTAAAAATGACTAAAGTTTACAGACAAAAATCTCTGGAATATTGGGATAACGTACATAAAGATTATGACAGGGCTTCCATAAAGGTGGATGACTGGCTGGAAAAATTTGATGATATCATAATGAGCACGGATAAACCGATTCTGGACCTAGGTTGTGGAGGAGGCAATGATACACTCTATCTGATAACAAAAGGCAGGAAGGTCATCTCTTGCGATCAGTCTCCGAGCGCCATAAAAAACATAAAAAAGAATTTCCCCGAAAGTTATGATACAAGGTGCTTTAATATGCTGGACGGTCTGCCTTTTAATGATGAGTCCTTTGACGTTATTATCGCAGATCTGTGCCTCCATTATTTTATGGAATCGGACACTAAAAACATACTGGATGATATAAAAAGGGTACTTACTCCGGGCGGGCATCTGATACTAAGGGTAAATTCCATAAATGATGTTCTTCATGGAGCCGGGCAGGGGTCGGAGATAGAACATCACGTCTTTGAAATGGAAGGAAAGACCATAAAGAGATTTTTTGATGAAGATGATATCAGATATTTCTTTAAGGACTTTGATATAGAGTATTTAAAAGAAGAGATCATGACCAGATATAAACTTGAAAAACGCTTATACAGAGTATGTGTCAGAAAGCATTCTAAATAAGGGGAATTATTTATATGTCTTTTAAGATTATCAGAAATGATATTACGAAGGTAAGTGCCGATGCTATAGTAAATACAGCCAATCCTGAGCCTGTCTGCGGCGGAGGAACGGATTTGGCTGTTTATAATGCTGCCGGTAAGGAAGCATTATTGGAAGAGCGTCGGAAAATAGGCACGATGAGCGTTGGAGAGGCTAAATCAACGCCTGCATTTGATTTGCCTGCAAAATATATTATACATACAGTAGGACCGGTATGGGATGGCGGTAAGAACCTGGAACTGGAAAATCTTCGTAAGTGCTATGATAACAGCTTGGAACTGGCTGCAAAGCTTTCCTGTAAGAGTATAGCATTCCCGCTTATTTCGACCGGAGTTTACGGATTTCCTAAAGCAGATGCTTTAAAAATTGCTATTTCCGCTTTCAGTGATTTTTTGCTTAAAGAGGATATGGAGATTATCCTTGTTGTTTTCGATAAGGAATCTTTTGTGCTGTCCGGAAAGCTGTATTCGGGAATCGATGAGTTTATCGATGAAAATTATGTTTCTGAAAAGAGCAATCTGGAATATTTATGTGATGAAGAAGATGAACTGTGTGATGAAGCACCGAGTGACGAAAAACTGTGTGAAGATGAAATTCTTACAGATGAGCCATGCAATGAAGCTAGAACTTTTACAGAGACATCATCTGAAAGCAGAAGGCGGGAAGGCAGTTTCTTCGGAAGGATCTTTGGGGATAAGAAATATAGTTCGGGTGCACGTAAAGAGAGATATGCCGATGAAGGAAGCATAAAGTGCAGCTTAGCGGAGGCGAAGCAGTCTCTCGATGACCGGGTAAAGCATCTTGGTGATACCTGGCAGGAGAGCCTTCTTAAAACGATAGACGATAAGGGATATACAGATATAGAAGTATATAAGCGTGCGAATGTTGACAGAAAACTTTTCTCAAAGATCAGAAGCAATCCTTCATATCAGCCGAAAAAAATAACGGCGGTTGCATTTGCATTAGCGCTTAAACTGAACCTTGATGATACAAAGGATTTCATCGGACGTGCAGGCTATGCTTTTTCTCCGAGCAGTATATTTGATCTGATAATTGAGTATTTCATAGAACAGGAGGTTTATGATACATATACCATAAATCTCGCATTATTTGAACATGAACAGCCGCTTCTTGGAGAGTAATATTTTCTGTTTGTATTTTTATTGAATGTCGCCTGTGATGCGACCATTTGGATTTATATATATCATATACTGTACTCGTAACAAAGAAAAAACCACATGATCGGGTGTGGGAAAATAATGAAAGCGAGGAAATGTATATGAAGAAGGGATTGACAGAAATAGTTTTTATTCTTGACAGGAGCGGTTCAATGGCAGGTCTTGAGAAGGATACCATAGGCGGTTACAACTCCATGCTTGAAAGACAGAAAAAGGAGGAAGGCGAAGCAATAATCTCAACTGTATTATTCGATGATAAGGCAGAAGTTCTGCATAACAGGGAGAATCTGTATGAGGTTAAAGCTATTACCGACAAGGATTATTATGTGAGAGGCTGTACGGCTTTACTTGATGCAGTTGGTAGCGCAATACATCATATCGGACACGTGCAAAAGAATACTCCTGCGGATAAAAGGCCTGAAAAGACTATGTTCATCATCACTACCGACGGCATGGAAAATGCCAGCAAGGAATATACTTATTCCAAGGTTAAGAAGATGGTAGAAGAGAAGAAAAAGAAGTATCACTGGGAATTCATCTTCCTTGGAGCAAATATTGACGCAGTTGAAGTAGCCGGCCGGTTCGGAGTTTCTAAAAACAGAGCAGTGAGATATGAATGCGACAGTAAAGGTACAAAACTTAATTTTGAAGTTATGTCGAGAATGGTTGGCTGTGCAAGAAAGTGCAGTTCAGCAGTCGAAATGGAAGAATTGATGGACTGTGATGATATGCTTGCCCCGATTCAGGAGGATTATAAGAGAAGACATACCAGTTAAGGTTTTTTTAGGGGGAGGACGGTTATTATGATCATTAATAATAAAAAAACAGGATACAGGTTTTTAGTGGCTTTAGCGGTGATTATTTCTCTTCTTATAACAGGTTTTAATTCAGGAGCATATGCGAAAGAAACGGATTCGGCAAATGCTCAAACCCGTACAATCCGCATCTTGGGGACAAGTGACCTTCACGGGAAATTTTTCCCCTGGGACTATGCCTTAAATTCCGAAAGTACCTCCGGAAGTATGACTCAGCTGGCTTCAGCTGTAGCTGAATATCGTAACGAAAACACGTTACTTTTTGATGCGGGAGATACGATTCAGGATAATGTTGCTGAACTGTTTTTTACTAATGATCTGGTTCATCCGATGGTTCAGGCACTTAATGCATTAAATTACGATGTATGTGTTACCGGTAACCATGAGTTTAATTATGGGATGGATATTACGAAGAAGTATGTAAACGATCTGAAAGCAAAAGTTCTTGTAGGTAATGTTTACGATGAAGACGGAAAGCCTTTGGCAGACGGATATACAATCTTGAATAAAAACGGTATACGTGTAGCGGTCATAGGTATGGTAACACCGAATATCACGCACTGGGATGCTTTAAATCTTGCGAAATGCTCTGTTACCGATCCATTGGAAGAAACTAGAAAAATTCTTGAAAAAATTAAAGGACAGTATGATCTTCTTGTTGGAGTCTTTCATATGGGAATAGATTCTGAGTATGATTTGAAAAATTCCGGCGTGGCCGATATTCTTAACGCCTGTCCTGAATTTGACGTGATGATTTCGGCACATACCCATACGAAAATTGAATCGATGATGATCAATGATGTTCTGGTTGTACAGAATTTGAATCAGGCACAGACCATGTCTGTTATTGATGTGACATTAGAAAAAAACGGTAATGGCTGGAAGGTAAGTGACAGAACGGCAAAGAGTGTAATGATTTCTGATTATTCTCCAGACCCGGATATGACGGAATTACTTAAAGAATATGATGAGATGGCTCGTGTAGATGCTGAAAAGTTCATCGGAAAACTGAAAATGGGAGCTCTTGCTCCTGAAAGTGAAATTGCTGATATACCCACTGCAAAGATAGAGGATACCGCATTGATTGATTTTATAAATGAGGTTCAGATGTATTATTCGGGAGCCACTGTATCGGCAGCCAGCCTTTTTGTAAATGATGCCAATCTGTATCCGGGTAAAATCAAAAAATGTGATGTGGCACATATTTACAAATATACAAATACTTTGTATAAAGTACATATGAACGGCAGACAGCTGAAAATGTATATGGAATGGTCAGCAAAGTATTACAACCGGTATGAACCCGGAGACCTTACCATATCATTTGATCCCAATGTGCGTGGGTATTGTTATGATATGTTTTCAGGAGTAAACTATGAGATAAATTTATCCAAACCCGTAGGTGAAAGGATTGAGAACCTGACATGGCCCGACGGTACGCCGGTAAAAGATGACGATGAGTTTGATGTTGCCGTGAATAATTACCGTGTATCCACTCATCTGCTCTCGCCCGGAGAGATATACGAGGAAGATGATCTGCCCAAGCTTTTGGAGATAGATATCCGAGGGGATATAGGAGGCGTAAGGGAATTACTGCGTGACTATATCATAAATGTAAAAGGCGGAGTTTTGAGACCTGAATGTGACCATAATTGGAAAATTACGGGAAATGACTGGAATCAGGACCAACACGATCTGGCGGTTAAATTGATCGCAGAAGGGAAGATATCTGTTCCGAGATCAGACGATGGCAGGGATGCTAACGCAAAGGCAGTTACTGTTGATGATGTTCTTTTATGTTTGAAAAATCAGATTTTGTATGTCAAGACATTACTGTACTATAAAGGTTTAATAGCAGCGTAAGAGCAAATGGAGAAACAGATGACATATGTAATTAGCGATATTCATGGTGAATATGATAAGTTTATGGAAATCCTTAAACTTATACATTTTAATGATACTGATACATTATATGTACTTGGAGATATAGTGGATCGTGGACCGCATCCGATAAAGACGCTGTTAAAGCTGATGGAAATGCCTAATGCAGTATGTATTGTCGGTAATCATGAGTTGATGGCCCTTGACGGGTTAAAATTCTTAAATTCTACAATAACGACTGAATCAGTAGAATCTATAGATGCTGAACTGTTGGGAAATCTTATAGATTGGCAGAGAAACGGAAGTGAGACAACTATAGAGGAATTCCGCCGGTTAGATCAGGAAATGAGAAAAGAAGTTTTTGACTTTATACTTAGTTTCTCCATGTATGAAGAAATTATTGTTAAAGGCAGAAAATATTTGCTGGTTCACTCGGGACTTGGGGATTATTCACCGGAGAAAAAAATAGAAGAGTACTCCTTAAAGAATCTTGTGTGGGACCGGGCAGATTATGATATCCAATATTTTGAGGATATTTATGTTGTTACGGGTCATACACCCACGCAGTTTATAGAAGGCAACCCTAATCCGGGATGTATTTATAAACATTTAAATCATATAGCTATAGACTGCGGCTGCAGTATGCCCGAAGGACGCCTTGGTGCAATTTGCCTTGATACGGGAGAGGAGTTTTACTCGAAGTAGGTGAAGACAGAGTACGTAAAAAACAGGATAATGATTTTTAATGGTGCAAAAATGATTGACAAATGAGGAGATGTGGTATATAATTGATTTGTAGTGATAGCAAGCTTTATCCTATGTTGAAGTCGCATGAATAAAGAGCTGTGGAGAACTTACGGTATGATGACTATAGATGAAATGATTGAAAAGAAAAACCGATATGGGTATTCATATGAGTATATTGCTCAAATTTCGAGTGTCCCGGCAAGCACTGTGCAGAAGGTTTTAAGTAAGACTACCGGCAAGCCGAGGAGAACAACTCTGAGTGCATTAAGAAAGGTTTTTGAAGTTTTAGATGAGAAAAACAAAGATGGGATAAATTATGTATGTGAAGAAGCCGGAGAATATACTACATCAGGAACAAGTGCTTTACAGAGAAAAGATGGTTTTACGATAGAAGATATTGAGAAAATGCCGGAAAGTCAGAGAGCTGAACTTATCGATGGAGAGATTTATATGATGAGCTCACCATCAAAGACTCATCAAGAAGTAATCGGCGAAATATACTTTCTGATAAAGGATTATTTTAAAAAGAAGAAAGGCGGTTGTAAAGTATTTCAGGCTCCTTTTGCCGTATATCTTTTTAACGATGAAAAAAACTATTTTGAACCTGATATAAGTGTGATATGTGATATTTCAAAGCTGGATGAGAAGGGGTGCCATGGAGCACCTGACTGGATAATAGAAGTGGTTTCACCGTCATCTAAAAGCATGGATTATGTTTTAAAACCATATAAATACAAAAAGGCCGGTGTAAGAGAATATTGGGTGGTGAATGCACAGACAAAAAGCATTTGGGTTTATAACTTTCAGGATGAGAGTAACCAGGCATATACTTTTGAAGATAAAATCAAAGTTGGTATATATGAGGATTTGTGGATTGATTTTAAACAAATAGATAAGGAATTGTTACTTTGAAAAATAATTGGTTTTTACCGGAAAAGTTGAGGATGAAGCTATAGAGCAGATACGCCGCATGTGTGATTATGAACTGACTGCCGGGAGTAAAGTCAGGATAATGCCTGACGTTCATTCCGGTAAAGGATGTACCATAGGTACCACCATGACCGTAATAGGTAAAACTGCCGAAAAGCTTATGCCTTATGTTGAAGGCGCCGAGATAGTAAATGCTGAGGTTTTAAGGAATACGGAAGAGTTAAAAAGCTGGGTAAAGAAAATTGAAGGCCTTACCCGATAGCAAAGGAGCGTTTTATGGCAATTGATTATGAACAGAAAGCGATTTTGGATGCTTCGGATTTTGTACTCTTATCGGATTATGTCCCGGGGATTATACAGGAGATAAGATATTTTTCTACATATAATTTTATAGGGGACAGAATAGATGGATATGAGGAACCTATAGCAATTATTACAAAGGAAGCGGCAAGAGCTTTAAAATCGGTGGCCAATATGGCTCAGGTTCAGGGCTACAGGCTGAAAATCTTTGATACCTACAGGCCTGCAAATGCAGTAAAACATTTTGTACTTTGGGGCATAGAGGATATGGATCAGCGGATGAAAATATTTTTTTATCCTGACTTGGAGAAGCAGGCTTTGTTTAAGCTTGGATATATTGCCAGTCAGTCTTCTCACAGCAGAGGAAGTACGGTTGATCTTACCCTTTTTGATATGCAGACCGGTAAAGAACTGGATATGGGCAGTCCTTTTGATTACTTTAGCGAAGTATCACATCCTGACTATCGAGGTATAACGGACGAGCAGTACGAAAACAGGATGCTGTTAAAGGATTTGATGGTTAAGGGCGGATTTAAGCCGATAGATTGTGAGTGGTGGCATTTTACATTAGAAAATGAACCGTTTCCCGAAACATATTTTAATTTCCCGATAGCGATGGATTCTTTGAAAAGATAAATTTTGATTACAGAGACCGTTTTTCAGGCTACAATTTTTTAATATATGTAAATTAAACTACATTCGTCCTCCGAGGTGTAGCATAAACAACATATCCCCGATATTCTGCATATTGAATTATAAGGAATTCGGGAATATTATGTATTTACAACAAAGGAAACAAAAGTGAATGAAAAAACCAGGGCAAGATTCATGAAGAAATGATTCTTGAACTCGACGGAAGGCTTATAAAAGGAGCTGACAGTGCAGGATACAAAAAAATATTAGATAACTATAAAGCAACCGTAATCCTTGAAAACGGTCTTCAGCTTAAGGGACCGAGACGCGCATATACAGATGATAACTTCATCCGCGGACCTAAGATATGAGAATATTGAATATAGATAGGATAAAAAATCCCACACTAAAAAAGGGGCTGTGAAAAAATGGGACTGAAAATTGTCCTAGGCTTCACAGCCTCTTCTTTTTTGCCTATGTTAACGGACGGCTGATCGCCATCCGTTTTTTTATCAGAGAACATGCCCGATGCTATAAAGTTAAGCGATATAGCCTTCCCCTTGAGGGGAAGCCTTAACTTAATAGGATTGGGTACGTCATGTTGATGGATATACAATATCGGAAACGGTTCCGGCGTTTATCTGAGCCAGAAAACTTTCTGATGAGTGACCGTACATAAGCGAATTATCACGGGTGGATGCCATGTGTATGGCAATTACTTCACCGTATTCATTTACTATGGGGCCGCCGCTTGCACCGGTTGTATCATATTTTTTATCAAGCCTGAAAGTCAGTTCTCCGTCAATGTCCAGGATCGCTTCACCTTCATATACACAGTTTTCATGTAAATCTTCACCTTTCCAGAGACTTGCCAGCAGATAGAGTTTATCTCCATTTTTTACCGGATGAGTTGAGAGGGTAAGAGTCTTTAAACCCGATGAATTATAAAGAGTAAATGCCGCAACATCTTTATCGATAATAGGTACCGCCTGAGCATCTTCGATTATTATACAGCTTTTTAGACTTGAACCGGCTGATTTTTTGCTTTTAGCATAGGATAGGGTTCCTTTCTGAACAAAGTTTGGAAGATCCTTGCCTTTAAAGGAGCCTTCTTCACCGTCAGGTACCAGATAATGAAAAGCCGTGACAAGTATTTTTTCGCCAAATTTTTCCGAATCCATAATGAATGACGTACCTGCACTGAAATCACCTTCTGTTGAAGTGTACCAATGCACATGATATACACAGTCTTCGGCGAGTTTTTCTATTTCGCTGAAAGAAAGTTTTTTCATATCTGAATTACTTCCCTGTGAATCGGACAATGTACCGGAACTGTCTGTCTTTCCTGAAAGAAAAGAGCTTGAGGAAGAACAGGCTGATAGCATCATTGACAATATTATCGTTAAACATAGCAGGGTATTTTTTAGAATGTATTTTTTCATAATGGTATAAATCCTATCTAATAGTTTAGTTTTGCCAACTGTAAATAATCTATCAGAAGTAAAAATGTTTGTCAATGAAGAATATTCCATGATACTTCAGCTGCGTTAGGGTTAAATTATAAAAAATATAGCTATTTTTATCAGAATATGATATACTGATAAAAATTTGTCTTAGGAGGCATAGATTTGTGAGGAAAGGTTATATACTGACTTCTGCAATAGTTGGGTTAATGTTGCTGCTAAGTGCATGTGGTGGAAATAATACGAAGGAGGAAGGTAATATGGCGGATAAGCAGTTGGAAGAGAACAGTAATGTAATAAGCGAAAAGGATAAGGAGATGTTTGCTACGGGTATTAATTCCGAAGAGAATACTCCTGAGGTTACTCCGGTTGAAAATGAAACAGTCTCCGAAACAGAGGATAAAGAGGAGAAGCCTATCGAGGAGGAGAAAACTGAAGTGACTTCGGCAGCAGAAGAAGAGCCTGCTGTTGAGGAGATTGTATTAAACAATGAGATTGAGGAAAGGTGTCCGGCATCATATACATACACACGTAAAGATGTTAAATATGGAGAGTTTTCTCACGGAACATATTTTTCCAAAACCTGTGGCATGGAGAGAGGATTCAGCATTCTTCTCCCTGATGGTTACAGTGAAGAGAAGAAATACCCCGTGCTTTATCTTTTACATGGAATTTTTGGCAATGAATATTCATTTTCAGGAGATTCGGGAAACAAGATCAAGGAAATAATAGGCAATATGGCTGCGGATAAGATTATTGAGGATACTATCCTGGTATGTCCTAACATGTATGCCACTTCGGATCCAAATCAAAAACCTGCTTTTGACTCTGAGAGCTGCCTCCCGTATGATAATTTCATAAATGATCTGGTAAATGACCTTATGCCTTATATCGAGAGCAATTATTCGGTTCTTACGGGAAGAGAGAATACTTATCTTGCAGGCTTTTCAATGGGCGGCCGTGAAACTATTTACATAACTCTTATGAGGCCGGAACTGTTCGGATATGTTTGTGCGATTTCAGCCGCTCCCGGAATTGTGCCGACCACGGACAAGTTTATGACTCATACGGGTCAGATGGCAGAAGATGAGATGAAATTTGCAGACGGTGCGACAGAACCCAATGTGTTTATAATTTGCTGCGGAACCAGGGACTCTGTAGTGGGAAC
This sequence comes from Lachnospiraceae bacterium, assembly GCA_017542245.1. Classification (GTDB taxonomy): domain Bacteria; phylum Bacillota; class Clostridia; order Lachnospirales; family Lachnospiraceae; genus RUG11977. Next base: position 78,477 of record JAFXXN010000173.1, on the reverse strand, counting down.
ATATCCTAAGTCATATCATGAGCTGCTTGAAACTAACGGCTCGAAACATATCTGGTATGAGATTAACGGCGCGGATCACGATAATAAAGCTATTCAGAGCGGACTCTATAATCTGTTTAAACAGATTGGTTATGATAAATCATTGAAATAAGATGCGGAGCATCATTTTATTACCGAGAAAATAATATATATGTAGACGGAAGGAATTAGGATTATGTATGACAAAAGACTGAGGCCGGATGAAAGACCGGTATTTCCCAAAAGATGTGTTATTACAGGCGGAATGCCTTACGGAAATAAGGAACTTCATTTCGGTCATGTTGGAGGTATGTTTGTTCATGCCGATATTTTTGCCAGATTTATGCGTGACAGGATAGGAAAAGAGAATGTAATCTTTGTCTCCGGAACGGATTGTTACGGTTCTCCTGCTTTGGAGAGTTATAGGAAAATGAAAGAGAGCGGATACAATGAATCCATAGAAGATTATGTGCGCTCTAACCATGAAAAGCAGAAGAAAACATTAAACAGATACAGGATCAGCCTGGATTACTTCGGCGCTTCGGCTTTGGGTGAGGCCGGGGAGATACATAATCGGACTTCAGCGGAGATATTTAACCGTTTATATGAAAAAGGAGCACTTGAAAAACTGTCTACCCCTCAGTTTTTTGATGAGGAACTGGGAGTTTTCCTAAACGGACGTCAGGTTGTGGGACGCTGTCCTATTGAAGGGTGTACCAGTGAAAAAGCTTATGCCGATGAGTGTTCTTTAGGACATCAGTATATGCCGAGTGAACTGATAGATCCCATCAGTGTTCTCACAGGTAAAAAACCGGTGTTTGTGAATGTGACCAATTGGTATTACAAGCTTGAGGACGATATCGAATATCTAAAAGATATGATCCGCGATCTGCGTGCTAATTCCAACAGGCGTAAGTATGAGATGATAATTATTGATGAATTCTTAAACAAACCGGCAGTTCATATTCCTAAAAAATTTTTAGAGAATACTGATCAGGACGGTCTTCTTGCAAAATTTCCTGAACATGAACTCATTGATGAGGAGAAAAGAAAATCTCTTCTTTGTATATTTAAGACTCTGGATGACAGGGATATTGCCAAAAAAATCATGGAGGAGGCAGGTGTTCATTTTACTGCAGGCAAAACGCTGGTTCCTTTCAGGCTTTCGGGAAATGTGGAATGGGGCGTTCCGGTTCCCGAGAAAGAAGGAGAAAAAGATCTTACTTTCTGGGTATGGCCTGAATCTCTTTGGGCACCGATCTCGTTTACCAAAGCTTTTCTTGCTTCAAAGGGCATTTCTGAAGATGAGTGGGAAAAGTGGTGGAATGATGATGACGCAATGGTATACCAGTTTATCGGAGAAGATAATATCTATTTTTATTCCATCGCCGAGATGGGGATTTTCCATGCGCTTGGAAATGTGAGGGCACCTCATATCATCCCCAACAGACATATTCTTTTCATGGATACCAAGGCCAGCAGCAGTTCTGCAATCAAACCGCCCATGGCAGATGAACTGCTCGATCACTATTCGGTTGATCAGTTGAGAATGCATTTCATGAGCCTTGGACTTTCAAATAAGAGTACCGGCTTCAAACCTCAGGTTTATATGCCTGAAGAGGAGCGTGAAGGTGTGGATATGGTGGTTAAGGAAGGCAATCTTCTGACCAATGTATACAACCGTTTGATCCGTTCATGCTTCTATTCCACACAGGCTTCTTTTGATGGTATTCTCCCTGAAGGAACGGTAACCGAAAAAATTCTGAGCCTTGCCGAAAAGAATGTCCTTGAATATGAGAGGCATATGTACAATCATGATTTTCACAGGATTTCTTATACGCTGGATGAATATATCCGTGAAGTGAACAAGTACTGGGCAGCAGTAAGCCGCGAGGCGGATAAAAATGACAATCTGGAGATGAAAAAGCAGCTGCTGGTTGATACCTGGTATTCCTGTAAAGTAATGGCAATCCTGTTCCATCCGATTGCTCCGGACGGATGTGAGATGTTCAGAGAATACTTAAATCTGGATGAAAATCTTTGGAACTGGGATCTTATACTTGAACCGTTAACAGCTTATATCCCGGATTTAAAAGCACATAAGATGAAGTTTTTGGAACCGAGAGTGGATTTCTTTAAGAAACCTGAGTGGCAGTTTGAACAATAGTAAGTGAAAATACAGGTTCGAAAGGTGATTTAAAAATGAGGATAACAGAGAATACTACTATAGGAGAAATCCTTGGCTTGGCCGAAGGAATGGATGAGGTTTTAAGATCAATGGGGATGCATTGTTCATCCTGTCCTACCGCTCAGAGAGAAACATTGGGGCAGGCGGCAGAGGTACACGGATTGGATGTGGATGATCTTATAGAAGACCTGAAAGGCTTTTTAGAGCAATGAATAAAATTTTCGTAAAAAAGTGTTGACAAATATAAAAAAAGATGTTACTATATTATAAGTTGTGAGCAGATCACATAAAAGCAGAGTATCCACTCTCACCCCCAGCGCTTTTTGGCAGTGAAAGGGTTTTGATTTTAAAATCTGTACAGTATATGTACTTTTTTGAGTGGATAGCTATGCTGTCCACTTTTTTATTTTATCACACACAGCATTGGAGGTGCAGACTATTAGCGACTATTTCATTAATGAACAGATTCGAGATAAGGAAGTAAGACTTATCGGTGAGAACGGAGAACAGCTTGGCATTATGTCTTCGAAAGAAGCATATGCATTGGCTCAGGAAGCAGATCTTGATCTTATCAAGATAGCGCCTACGGCAAAACCGCCCGTATGTAAGATAGCAGATTACGGGAAGTTCCGTTATGAAGCTCTCAGAAAGGCAAAGGAAGCAAAGAAAAACCAGAAAATTACTGAGATTAAGGAGCTTCGCCTATCTCCGAATATTGATGAAAATGATTTGAACACAAAAGCAAATCAGGCTCGCAAATTTCTACAGCACGGCGATAAAGTAAAGGTGACGCTTAAGTTCAGAGGACGTGAAATGGCACATATGAACATAGGCAGGGAGATACTTGACAGCTTTGCACAAAAACTGGAAGATGTAGCAGTAGTGGAGAAAGCTGCCAAGATCGAAGGCAGAAATATGATCATGTTCCTGACTGAAAAAAGATAGTATTCATATAAGGAGGAAAGAAAAATGCCGAAGTTAAAGACAAACAGAGCTGCCGCAAAGCGTTTTAAGGCTACCGGCACAGGAAAGATTAAGAGAATGAAGGCAGGTAAGCAGCATATTCTTACCAAGAAGTCACAAAAGATGAAGAGAAGATTAAGAAAGGGGACCTTACTCGATTCTGCAAATTTGGCAGCAACAAAGAAAATGTTGCCTTACATGTGATTTCTGCATGAATCTTTAGGTTAGAAGGAGGATTTTAAAATGGCAAGAATTAAAGGTGGCTTAAATGCCAAGAAAAAGCATAATAGAGTATTAAAGCTTGCTAAGGGCTTCAGAGGAGCAAGGTCCAAACAGTACAGGACAGCTAAGCAGGCAGTTATGAGAGCACTTTCTGCTTCATTTGCAGGACGTCGCCAGAAGAAGAGAGATTTCCGTAAGCTGTGGATTGTCAGAATAAACGCTGCAGCAAGAATGAACGATATTTCATACAGCAAGCTTATGTATGGTCTTAAACTTGCAAATATCGATATCAACAGAAAAATGCTTTCAGAGATCGCTATCGCAGATCCTGAGGGATTCAAGAATCTTGTTGATGCTGCAAAGGCTAAAATTGCATAATATATTCTTGATAGATTATAGAGCCTTCCCATTTTGGGGAGGCTTTTTTATGTGATAAGCGAATGTATTCTGTACAAGCTTGCTTGTAAACTTAAGGGCTGAAAAAATGCTCCAAATTATTTAAGAATATGTTTGCAATAAATAAAAAAAATGATATACTTAAAATTGTAGTACTATGTGATGTACTGAGTAAACGCTGAAGGCGTTTTCGAGATGACATTGACAAAAAGGCCGCGGGGTTCATAATGAGACAGAAGATAGAAAAGTTTGCAAATGGCATATTTTCATATGAAAAGACTTTTTTAGAGCTTTCCGACAAGGAGATTAATCTTACTGTTATTGCCGGAAAGGAGGCTCAGGCTTCCTTTATCGTTCGTAACGGGAACGGTACGCCCATAAGGGGGTTCTGCTTATGTAACAGTGAGTTTATAATTCTTAAGGAAGATGCTTTTGAGGAAGAAGAAAATGAGGTTGAGGTTATACTGGATGCATCGAAGCTTGACTCCGGTACTGTTATAAACAGCGTGATCGAAGTTATAACAGAATGTGGAGAGGATTCGGTACTTGTTAAAGCCGAGATTGTCCCGTCATATATTGAGACGTCAATCGGTCAGATCGGTGACCTGTTTAATTTTGCAAACCTTGCGATAAGCAATCCTCATGAAGCTAAAGACTTATTTAAGACCGAGGACTTTAAGAAGATCATAATCGGAAATTCTCCGGAATTTAAGAATATATACAGAAATCTGTCAGGTTCATCAAACACAGCACTCGTGCTTGAAGAATTCCTTATCGCGGCAAAGAAAAAAAGTACTATGGATTTTTCTATAAATGCTACGAAACTTGTATATGAAGCAGGTGATACTTCATTTGTAGATAAAATATTGATCCGAAAGAATAACTGGGGTTATTCTCAGCTGAGAGTGGAAACAGTAGGTGATTTTATTGAGCCGGAACGCTCGATAATCTGGACGGAAGATTTCGAGAATAATGAGTTTATACTTAAGTTTGCAATTAATCCGGACAAGGCACGTTTCGGAAAGAATTACGGATGTATAAAAATCGAGACTTTAGGGGATGAAGTAGAGGTACCTATCATTTGTAATAAACAGTCACCTCACAATAAAAGCATCAGAGCGGCCCGCAGAGAAAAAGAATTCAGGCTGAATCTGATACTTAATCAGCTTGACTACGAACTTGACAGGATAGATAAGGAAAATTACGTATCCAATGCCGAGAGTGCACTTGATATGCTTAAGGCTTTCAGAGATGAAGGGGATATGGAAAGACTTTACAGGATATATCTGCTGTATCTTTCCGGGAAAAAAGAAGAGGCTGTAAAGGCATTTAAGGAGATAGAGGATACATTCCTTGAAGATGAAGATGTAAATGTAAATTCTTTCGCTATGTTTGTAGCAGCAAAGATTTTTGATGATAAACCTTCAGGCAATTATTGTATGGCCTTAAGAAATCTGTATGAAAGCAACAGAAAGCTGTTCAGCCTTCTTCTGTATCTGAAGGTGGATGACAGAGAACGTTTTACAAAAAAGCAAAGGTATGAAGAGATTAAAAGCTGTTATCTTGAAGGAGAACAGAATGTTTTCGGGCTTATTGAAGGAATAAGGCTGATGTGTATCGATCCGATGCTGCTTAAAGAGATTACCCGGTTTGAGACTGCCTGTCTTTTGGAAGGCTTAAAGCTGGGAATGGTAAATAAACTTGTCGGCCTGCAGTTATCTTATGTTGCCGGCAGGGAAAAGTATACGGGTTTAAGACTTATAAAAATTTTAAAAGCCTTTTATGAGAGGTATCATCAGAAGGAACTTTTAGAGGCAGTCTGCAATCATATCATCTTGTACAACAAACCTATGCCTGATGATTATGAGTGGCTGGAGAAAGGGGTTAATGAACAGCTTAGGATAAAAGGTTTGTATGAACGCTGTCTGATTACTGCAGATACATCAAAGGGTCTTCTTCCGAAACCGCTTATCAATTATTTTGCAGCCGGCGATGATCTCGATCAGAAACTGGCGGAGTCACTGTATTCAAACATTATAAGATTCTGCGAAAAAAGCGATAACCTTTTTATAATGTATAGGATCAGAATGGAAACTTTCGCAGAGAAGGCTTTAGAGAGAGGGGATTTTAACAGAAATCTTGCAGTAATCTATGAGAATATGCTGCGTATAGAAAATCTGAATTCAAAATGTATCGCTTCTCTTCCGTATGTACTCTTTAAGCATGAGATAACCACTGACTGGAAAAAGGTGACAAATGCAGCAGTTTCACATAAGGAACTTCGCGAACCGGAGTTTACCGAATTTGTAAACGGAGGGGCGATAGCGGACATATTTACCGAAGATCCCGTCATTGTTTTGCTTGATAAAGAAGGAAATCGCTGTATATCATCATTTCGCATTGATACCAGAAAAATGATAAACCGTCCCGATCTTATGAAGCTTATGATGGATAAGTGCAAGTCGGATAAAAGGGTAATACTTCATCGTTTGGAATCAGCGAAGAGATATGAAAGAGCGAATGACGAGGTTATTTCCCTGTATTCAAAATGCGTAGAAATGGATTCATTACTGGAAGACGGTTTTATGCTTGAATGTCGGAAGAGCCTGATCAATTATTATTATGATAATCTCGAAGGAGAACTTCTTGAGAATCAGCTTATAAGAGTCGATTTAAAGGAATTGTCCAATGCCGAGCGTATCCGAATGATAGAGCTCATGATCTTTAGGGAACTGTATAATCTGGCATTAAAAAATATGGAGATGTATGGTTTTTACGGCATAAGCGCAAAGCGTATCTCCAGACTCTGTTCCGTGCTTATACGGTCTAACTCGGAACAGATAAATATGAAACTGTTTATGCAGCTTTGCATATACACTTTTGAAAAATACCGGCCGGATAAGTTGATCCTGGGATATCTTGAAAAGAATTACGAGGGCAGTACCCAGGAACTGTATAATCTCTGGATTGCCTGTCACGAGGCCGGAATCGACACTATAGATCTTGAAGAAAGACTGATCAGGACAGCGCTGTTTACGGAAGACGATATGAATTTCGTAAAAGAAGTGTTTGAGATCTATTACGGTCACTGTTCTTCCGGAAAACTTGTACGTGCATACCTTTCATATCTTGCATACGGAAATCTTGTCTGCGGAAATATATTGGATGCCAATATCCTGGATATAATGCGTAGAGAGGTTAATTACAGCGAGAATGATATATGCACATTGACATTGCTCAAAGATTATTCCACACGAAAGAGTTTTACTAATCAGGAAAAGAATTTTATAGAATACCAGATCAAAAAAATGGAGGCTAAGGGACGCCTGCTGCCATTCTTTAAAGATTTCCCTTCAGATATCAGAGTACCTAAACAGATGAGGGATAAATATTATGTTGAATATCATACGGAAAGTAACCGTGAGGTAAAGATAAACTATTGTCTCGTCGGAAACAGTACTAATGATAATTTCAGGGAAGAAGAGATGAAAGATGTGGGATTTGGTATTTATGTGAAGGAATTTATACTGTTTTACGGTGAGATCATGCAGTATTATATTACCGAAAACAGTGATAATAAAACCGCCATAACGGAATCCAGGGAGGTTTCCTTAGGACCTGAGCATTTTGGGCGTGAGGAATGCAGGTATCATCAAATAAACCTGATAATTACCGCAAAAGAAATGAATGATGAGAAGACGGTAATCAAACTGATAGAGAATTATCAATTTAATGATTATGCAGTCAAGAGACTTTTTGAATCTATTTAAGTTCGCAAGGAGGAAATCCGATGGATTACATAATCGGAATTGATTTTTGCCGTGATTTTACACAGCTGTGTTTATATAATAATGAAACCGGCGCTATTGATTCTGTGCCCCTGTCCAGTGATAAACAGTCTACCAGGATAAGGACAGCGATTACATATTCGGAGGAGCAGAATGACTGGCTTATTTATTCGCCGACGCATGAAGGACGCTCCGGGATGACTGTCATCAGTAACTTATACGACCTTGCAAAAAGTGGAGAAAGTGTTACTGTCGGCGGAGAAGAATATAAGATTGAAATACTTTTGGCAAGATTTTTCAGAAGATTGTTCTTTTCTGTAGACAGATCGTGTGAAAGCAAGGATATAAAAGGAATTACCGTAACTGTAAAAAATCAGGATCCGCAATTGATAAGTAATATTGGTGCCGGACTTGAGTATTACGGAATCCCAAGTGAGAGATATAGGATCTGCGACCACATAGAGAGTTTTATGTATTATGTCGTAATGCAGAACAAGGATATCTGGATCAGTGATGTTGGGCTGTTCGTTTTTGATGAAGAAGAGTTCCGATATTATGTGCTCCGTTTCGGAAGAAAGCAGAAGCCGATGAGCATAGTGGCCGAAAGTACGGATTTTTCGGGAACGGTCAAGTACGATATGCTAAACGAAGAGGACGATATCAGGATAAAATATGCCTTTGAAAATGTCTGCGGGATTATGCTCCATAAACAGAATATATCCGCTATTTATGCTACCGGAGCCGGTTTTGACGGATCCTGGGCTGATGAAGTCTTAAAAAAGATTTCTTCCGGCAGAAGGATTTTCAGGGGTATGAATCTTTATGTAAAAGCAGCTGCGTATGTTTCAAAGCTTTTCTTTATAGGAGGAGCCGAGGAATTTCTGGTTATCGGAGAAGACGATCTGAAGAGCAGTATGTCATTAAGAGCAGTAAGCCATTCTGAACTAAAAGAAATCCCGTTTGGAAAAGTAGGACAGAAGTATTATGAAGCCGGAGGAAGCACGGAAGTTATTCTCGACAATACGAATGAGATAGATTTCATGCTGCATAATGCTCTGAAAAAAGATTCATTTTATGCGATCATGACTCTTGAGGCATTGCCGATAAGGAAAAATAAGACGAACAGGGTATCGGTTAATGTCAGATTCCCTTCAAGAAATGAGGCTGTGGTTACCGTAAAGGATGTCGGGTTTGGAGCGGTAAGACCTACAGATTACAGAATTTGGGAACAGGTAATAAATCTCTAAGGAGTTACTATGGGTAAGGTAATTTTATGTGCAGGCAAAAAAGCGGATACGCCTTATATAGTTTCATCTGTCGGGATATATGCGGAAACCATTGAAGAACTTTGTTATTCGATAAGGCAGAATCTTGATCTGATAGATTCGGGCGCAATAGACAGGAATATGGCTGCATTTATCCGGGATGATCTGGGACTTAAGGATCGGGGAAAGCTTTTGGAAAGCCTGATATATTCCAGAGCATCGCTTAAAGACAAATTAATGTCGATATTTGAAAGCTGCGACTTTTACGATAGCAGTGAACTTAAGAAGATTTCTTCTGAGATTGAAGAACTCTCAAGGATGAGCAGCCTTGAAAGACGTAAGAAACGCGCTGATAAACTTATGCATCAGGGTAAAGTTAATGAGGCTGCGGTTGAATACAGAAGTATTCTTGAAAATCCTGCGGTACAGGAGCTTTCGGATGTTTGCATAGGCGGGATAATGCATAATCTGGCTGTTTTTGAGATAAGAAGAGGGGATAATGATGAAGCATCAAGATATTTCCTTGAAGCGTTTGAACACAATATGGACAGGGAATCTTTAAAAGCTTATCTTTATACTTTAAAACTTGCAAAAAACAACAACCGGTATGCAGATGAAGTGAGACGGCTTGAAGTAGATCCGAGATTGTATAATGAAATAGAGAATCATATGCATTCCGTGGAAGAAGATTTTGAACAGAGTAATAACTATAATGAGATAAACAGACTCAGGGTACTCTGGCAGCAGGGCAGGTATTCTGAAGAGAAGCGTCTGTCAAGCGAGATAATTGACAGGATGAAGCATATTTACCGCAAGGAAATCGAAGAGGGCTGATAAAAGTGGGATTATTCGGCAGAAAAAAGAAGAAGGATAAAAATACCGGATACGAATGGATGACGGTTGATGAAGCTTTGGCCGTAAAGGAAGGAAGAAGCCGCAAAACGGATAAAGATCCTGAAAGTTTTCTTGACAGTATTCAGGAACAGTTGAAAAATTCTGAGAGAATAAGCAATGAGACCGGTCATGAATATGAAGAAGTCGAAAAACATATAAGCGATATTGAACTTTACGAGAGCCTTCCGAAACAGCTGTCAGCCAAGATAAATGAGCTTGCAGAAAATCTTATCGCATACGAAAAGATGCGAGAAGATTATCAGAACGGGACACGTCATATATCCATTGAGAAATATAAGGTAATGGATATGTACAGGGATGAGATACCGGATAAACTGAAGACAATGGAGGAACAGGAGGCATATCTGAACCTTGTTAAAGATGATATGCGCCAGCTTGAAGGTGAAAAAGGTGTCATAAGTTACGAAAAAAAAGAAGCTGTAAAGAAGAAAAAGTTTTTGATTAAATTTACTGAACTTACTGTAGTTGCGCTTGTAGCCGTAAGTATTTTGTTACTGGTTCTTTCAAACTATACGGGAAAGAGTATGCTCCTTCCGTTTTTGATAATGGCGGCGCTTGCCAGCATCTATGCGGCATATTTTGTTGTAACCATGAAAGAGTGTGATTCCATAGTGGCGATGAATGACAGGCTTATGAACCGGGCCGTTGAGCTTCTTAACAAGGTTAAGATCAAATATGTCAATACAGTAAACGCACTTGATTATACATATGAAAAGTATATGTGTAACAGTCATCAGGAGCTTGCTTATATCTGGCAGGGATATCTTAAGGAAAAAGAAGAAGAAAACAGGTATAAGAAAAACACGGGACTCCTTTCAGCTTGTCAGGACAGCCTTTCGGAAGTTCTTGATGATGCAGGATTTAAGCTTCCGCAGATGTGGATACACCAAGCTGAATTTTTTACTGACAGGCATTCTCTTCACGAACTGAAAGCAGTTCTTCTCGAGAGGCACAGAAAGCTTAAGATTCAGCTCGATTTCAACGAGAAACAAAAGAGCGGAATGGTATCCGATATTAAGGCATTCGTAAAGAAACATCCGGAGTATTCGGAAATTTTGGGCTCAACCTAAAATTTTACTTGCACTTTTTAAAATATAAGAATATAATAGTAACGGTTTTTATTTCAAAAGAAGGAAAGGACAGAGTTATGTATTCATTTGAGGAAATATTGGCAGAAGATAAAGAAATAGCAACTGCCATATCGGAGGAAATCCAGCGTCAGGACTCTCACATAGAACTGATAGCTTCGGAAAACTTTGTAACAAAAGCAGTTATGGCTGCAATGGGAAGCCCCCTTACAAACAAATATGCTGAGGGATACCCGGGACATCGTTATTACGGTGGCTGTGAGTTTGTTGATAAGGTTGAAGTTCTGGCGATAGAAAGAGCTAAAAAGCTTTTTGGGTGTACTTATGCAAATGTTCAGCCCCATTCAGGCAGCCAGGCAAATCAGGCTGTTCAAAATGCACTTCTTCAGCCCGGTGATACATTCATGGGTATGAGCCTTGCCTGTGGCGGACATCTTTCACACGGAAGCCCCGCTAATATTTCCGGTAATGTTTATAATTGTGTTTCTTATGGTATAAATGAGAAAGGCTATATTGATTACGACGAAGTAGAGAAGATAGCTATGGAGTGCAGGCCTAAGCTTATTATCTGCGGTGCTTCTGCGTATGCAAGAACCATAGACTTTAAGCGCTTTAGGGAAATAGCAGATAAATGTGGTGCTTATCTCATGGCTGATATAGCTCATATTGCCGGTCTTGTTGCTACAGGATATCATGAGAGCCCCATACCTTATGCTCATGTTACAACTGCAACTGTTCATAAGACTCTCCGCGGTCCTCGTGGCGGACTTATTCTTTCAAGTGAAGAATTTGCTACAGAGCATAAGCTTAATAAGGCTGTATTCCCCGGTATGCAGGGCGGTCCTTTAGAGCATGTTATAGCAGCTAAAGCTATATGCTTTAAAGAGGCTCTTTCACCTGAATACAAAGAGTATGTCGGACAGCTTGTAAAGAATGCAAAGGTACTTGCTTCAGAGCTTATTGCAAGAGGATTCAATCTTGTTTCAGGCGGTACTGACAATCATCTTATGCTCGTAGATCTTCAGAATAAGAATATAACAGGTAAAGAAGCAGAGCATATCCTGGATGCTGTAAATATTACTTGTAATAAAAATGCAGTTCCCAATGATCCTCAGTCACCTTTTGTTACAAGCGGTATCCGTTTAGGTACGCCTGCCGTAACAACAAGAGGAATGAAGGAAAACGATATGAAGATCATTGCAGAGGCAATTGATATTTGTATTTCGGATCCTACCGGAGACCACAGCAGAGCATTGTCACTTGTTAAAATGCTTACGGATGCATATCCGCTGTACTCAAAATAATAGGCAGAATCTGACTTAAAGCGGTAAAATGACTGAAAGAAAATGAAATATGTGTGGGCAGACTTAAAATTTGCCCACACTTTTTTGTGCGGTAAGTGAATGCCATCAGGGCAACATTTTCAATTACCTATTTATTTCTTATTTTTACTTGACAAAATCCCTTGAATTTACTATCATTTACATTAGGAGATTGTATTTTTGAGGGAGGTGAAGCTATGAAAAAGAAGAAAAAATCATCAGGTTCATCCGGCGGAAAAGTAATGGATATTCTTAGGAAGATCGGTGGGTTCTTTGTTTTCCTGAAAGATAAGATAGTCGATTTCTTCTGTTTTATTAAAGACAAGGTTTCAGACCTTTGGGATAAATTATTTGGTAACAGTGATTTCAGGTTCAGCATTAGGTATAAGATACTCTTGGGATTTTTAATCCCCATTGCCTTTATCATAGTGGTCGGAATAGCTTCGTATTCAAAAGCCAAACAGGGTATGAGGGACAAATATGAGAAATCTACTCTGGAATCGATTAAGATGATATCTTCTCAAATGGATATGCTTTCTGATTTTATGATGGCTGAAGTGACAAGATATTCGACCAATCAGAGTCTGGAAAAGATGGTAATCGGAGCATATAACAACTCTCCGGTTGACAGAAATAAGGTTGTAAAAGAAATAAACTATGAAATTCAGGCGTCTCAGTTAGCTAATTCTTTCATCAGTAATATACATATAATTACCAGAGCAGACTTAAAGAACATTTCGACAAAGAGTAATACTATTGATGGTTTTTTCGAAGAGTATTATGATTCTTTTGAAAAAATCGATCAAAAAGGAAATGTTACAAAATGGATTGATTCGCACCCTGTTCTTGACGAAAAAATGGGTCTTGATGATAAAAAGGATGCATATTTGTTCAGCTATCAGATTCTGCAGAGCGGAAGATATGCCATGGTTGTAATAGATGCATCGAAAGAGAGCATCATGGATTTACTTGAAGAAGTTGACATTGGCGAAGGTTCTATCTTGGGATTTGTGACGATGAACGGCCGCGAGGCAGTTTACAGAAAAGATGATACCTTAGTTGATGACGGCAGAACGGTATTCACCGGGAGGGAGTATTTCAGATCTTTAACAGAAAGCGGTAACATTGATGGAGTTGCAGAAGTGGAGTATTGCGGAGAGGAGTGCCTGTTGTTTTACTCAACATGTGAGGATACAGGATGCGTGATCACCGCTATGGTGCCGCTTTCCACTGTAACCGCCCAGGCGGCCTCCATTTGGACTCTGACTATCATTCTGGTTGTGATCGCACTTTTGGTTGTTTTGAGTATAGCAATCTTTATTTCGGCAAATATTCAGAAGAACGTAAAGAAAGTGTCAAAGGGACTTGGTGAGGTTGCTCAGGGTAATCTTACAGTCAAAGTAAAAGTCAGCGGACATGATGAGCTTGTAGATCTTGCAGGTGCCACCACAGAGATGATTTCAAATACCAAGAATCTGGTATCAAAAGTTGACGGTGCTACAGAAGAACTTGCCGGATCAGCAAAAGATGTTCAGGTTGCAGCGGGCGTGTTAAGTTCAAGATCCGATGAGATTTCCAAAGCCATGGCTGCAATGTCAGACGGTATGGAACGTCAGATGAAATATGCAGATCAGTGTGTTGAAACTACTGACAGGCTTTCTGATGAGATTGGAAATGTTTCTGTTCAAATCAGTAAAATAAAGATGATCATAGAACAGGCAAATGAAATGATAACAGAGAGCGCCAATATAGTGGGTATTCTCGGAGAGAGGGCAAAGGATACGACAGATGCAACAGACTCCGTTAAGAGTTCGGTATCGGCTCTCTTGGATGAAACTAATAAGATAAATGCATTTGTAAATGTTATAAAGAATATTTCATCCCAGACACATCTGCTTTCACTTAATGCGTCCATAGAAGCGGCAAGAGCGGGCGAGGCAGGACGCGGATTCTCGGTAGTTGCTGAAGAAATAAGAGGACTGGCCAATGAATCGGCTAAGTCGGCCGGTGAGATAATGAAGCTGGTTGACGGAATAAATGCTCAGACGGATATAAGTGCTGTGAGTGTGGATAAGGCCAGAAGTATTGCGGATGAACAGTTTGAACTGGTTAACAGATCAGTTGAAGTGTTCGACAGAATGAAAGCTTCCATGGATAATCTGGTGGCAGAACTCGAAAATATTGATAATGCTACCGATGCAGCAAATGCAAGAAAAGAAGAAGCTGTAAATGCTGTAGGAGATATTTCGGATATTATCAAAGAATCGGCAGTTAATGCGGAAAACGTTAAGAATATTCTGGGAGTTCTTAAGAATAACATTGAAAATCTGGATAAGACGGCCATAAAGCTTGGTGAAAATCTGGATGAACTGAAGAATGAAGTTAAGGTATTCAAGATATAACGAGGAAACGCTGAAGGCGTTTTCGAGGTGACATTGACCTTAGTCATTATGATCATTTGAGGGTGTCAGGGGAAGGTTCCTCTGGCACCTGTATATTTTTAGGATCAGTTGGTATATGTAAATGAAAAAGATTATAAGACAGAAAAGGAATCTGATTTTACTTTGTTGGCCTATAGGGCTTCTTTGTCTTATTTTGGCAAAGAGCAGCAGTGATATAGCTGAATATGTTTTTGCCAGGGGGATATACAGGGTATATGGTTTTATCATGTCTGTTATAGATGGTTTCCTTCCATTTTCCGTAGCTGAGTGGCTATTGATATTTTTTGCGTTGGGAGTAGCAGCGTATCCGGTTATCTCAATCATAAGAATTATAAGATCAAAGGAAAAACTGTATACCGTACTGGATTCGATAAGATTCCTGTTTATAGCAGTGGGTATTGTTTTTATATGGTTTATGATAGGCGCAGGTACCAATTACTACAGATATGAATTTACAAAATTCAGTGGTCTGGAAATAAGAAAGTCAACAGTGGATGAACTCTATGACTTATGTGAGGAATTGATAGAAAAAACAAATGCAGCAAGAGACGCACTTAATATTGAAGAAGGTCAGACATTTGTTTCGGCCATGAGTAACAGGGAAAGGTCGGAGGAATGCAGGAAAGCAATGAGTAAACTGGCAGAAGAATACGATATCCTTTCCGGCTTTTACCCGTATGCCAAACCGGTTATTTTTTCAAGAGTCATGTCGGAATTTAATATTACCGGCGTGTATTTTCCGTGGACTGTTGAATCCAATATAAATGTTGATATTCCTGATTATTCCTTAGCCTACACTACCTGTCATGAGCTTAGCCATCTTAGGGGATTTATGCGGGAGGACGAGGCAAATTATATCGGGTATTTGGCCTGTGTTAATTCGGATTCTCCTGAACTGAGATACAGCGGATATATGCTTGCTCTTGTTCATACGGGAAATCAGCTGTATGCTGCCGATAAAGACAGATATTATGAACTGAATGCAAAATACAGCGAAGGAGTTCTTCTGGATTATAGGGAAAATTCAAAATACTGGGCGGAGTTTAAAGATACTGCATTAAGCAATGCCGGTGAAAAAATGAATAACACATATCTGAAAATGAACAGTGTTGAGGATGGGACAAAAAGTTACGGAAGAATGGTAGATCTTCTGCTTGCTGAGAAGAGGAAGAGAGAAGGAAAAGCCTAAATATTTTTATTGATTATAATACTATATAGTGTTATACTTTTATTCAGTATCGAAAGTTGGGGGCAGAACAGTTTTTGGCCCTATGGAGGAATTTATGTTGAAAAAAAATGATAAGTATCCTTACAAATATGAAGTCCATATGCATACATGTGAGAGCAGTGCCTGCTCACGGACTCATGCGGCAGATTATATACATACATTTAAGGAGCTTGGTTATGACGGAATGATCATTACAGATCATTTCTTTCATGGAAATACGGCTGTTGACAGATCTCTACCTTGGGAGGATTTCGTAGAAGAGTTTTGTAAAGGATACGAGCTGGCGAAAGAAGAAGGAGACAAGCAGGGGGTTAAAGTCTTTTTCGGCTGGGAGGCAAACAGGCTTGTAGATGAGTATCTGATTTACGGTCTTGATAAAGCATGGTTAAAAAAGCATCCTGAAGTTAAGGACTGTCCTCATGATGAATTGTTTAAAATTGTAGATGAGGCAGGAGGTCTTGTGGTAGGGGCCCATCCCTTCAGGGAGCGACCTTATATACAAAAGGTTAAGCTGCATCCTCTTCAGTGTCATGCCATGGAAGTATGTAATTTCGGTAATCCTGTATATCAGGATGCATTTGCTTATAATTTCTGTAAAGACAGAAACATAACAATGACATCCGGAACAGATCTTCATGAAGCTAAGAATCTTGCACCGTCGATTGCGGGAATGCTGTTTGAAGAGCCGCTTAATGATATTAAAGATTATGTGGAACGGATAAAATCAGGAAAAGGTTTTATTCCTTTGATTCCCGAAGAGAGGAAGATCATCACACCGGAGATGAAGAATATGCTTCCGATGTTCCTGTATGATGAACGCAATATCGGTAGGCAGGTTGAACTTGAAGACTTGGGACTTAAATGACTTTTGTAGGAGAAGTACTGTAAATGTACATATGACAGTATTTTGTCAAAAATATAGAAAGGGGAAAGGGTTGTTGATCCGGATAAGAAAATGAGTACACCGCATAACAGTGCCAACAAAGGCGACATAGCTAAGACAGTTCTTATGCCCGGAGATCCGTTAAGGGCGAAGTACATTGCTGAAAACTATTTGGAGGATATTGTCTGCTTTAATACTGTCCGGAATATGTTCGGATATACCGGAACGTATAAGGGCAAGAAGATATCAGTTATGGGAGGCGGAATGGGAATGCCTTCTGTAGGTATTTATACCTATGAGCTTTTTAATTTCTATGATGTTGAAAACATTATCCGTATCGGATCAATGGGCGCATATTCCGATGATATAGCTTTGGGTGATCTTGTTATTGCCATCGGAGCATGTACAGATTCCAACTATGTAAGTAATTTCAACCTTCCGGGGCACTATGCACCGGTTGCAACATATGAGCTTTTGAGAAAGGCAGTTGATACTGCTGAAAGACTTGGAGTAAAGACGGTTGTAGGAAATGTTATTTCTACGGATTATTTTTACGTAGAGGATCCGAGCATTAATGACAGATGGAAGAAGATGGGAGTGCTCGGAGTAGAAATGGAAGCAGCTCTTTTCTATATGAATGCAGCACGTTTCGGAAAAAATTCCCTTTGCATGCTTACAGTATCGGATCATTTATACAGAAACGAAGCTTTGAGTCCCGAAGAGCGTCAGACCGGATTCCGTAACATGATGGAAGTGGCTCTTGAAGCTTTTGCATAAAGATTGGGAAAAGTGTCTTTTGGGGACATACATTTGTACAAGTTTGTAATTTTACAAAAAACATATTGACATAATATTTTGGTTATGTTAATATACGGTTGTTTGGTAGAGGTGCATCGATTATCAGTAGCTTTTCGGACATGTCAGGCATGGGAGAAGAAAAGTGAAAGGATGAGATGCCGAAATCCTCATATTCCTTGAACTATGGGGGTTGGTTATTGGGTTAACAGCCCTTTGACTGTCATCATTCTTGATGGAGCGCTACCTAAAGCTACAACAGATGAGTATGCAACTCAGTATAGATTGTACTTTAGCGTCGATTTCCATCGGCGCTTTCTTTTTTGCACGATAAGCGAAATGCCCTCGGTGCAAGATTGCTTAATAAATGTATTTAATTTTCAGGAGGTTGAAAGAGTATGAGTAAGAAAGTGATTTTTACAGGTTCGGCGATAGCTATTGTAACACCCATGAATGAGGATAAGAGTGTTAATTACGAGGAATTTAAGAAATTGATCGATTTTCAGATAGAAAACGGAACTGACGCTATCGTTGTCTGCGGAACAACGGGAGAAGCATCAACCCTCACACATGAAGAACATATTGAGTGTATCAGATTTGTTGCCGAATATGTAAACAAAAGAGTGCCCGTTATTGCGGGAACCGGTTCAAACTGCACCGAGACTGCCATCTATCTTTCCAAGGAGGCTGAATCAGCCGGAGCGGATGCAGTACTTCTTGTTTCACCGTATTACAACAAGGCTACACAGAAGGGACTTATCGAGCATTTCGGAAGGACTGCTGAAGCCATAAATATTCCGGTTATCCTTTATAACATCCCCGGAAGAACAGGCGTAAATATTCTTCCTGAAACAGTTAAGAAATTATGTGAAAGTTATGAAAATATAGTAGCTGTAAAGGATGCTACGGGAAACATCGGATGGACTGCAAAGGTTGCACAGCTCTGCGGTGATAAGATTGCAATTTATTCGGGCGATGACAATGCAATAGTTCCTGTACTTTCACTGGGCGGCAAGGGTGTTATTTCTGTTCTTTCACATGTAGCACCTATGGATACCCATCTTATTGTAGATAAGTTCTTAAAAGGAGATACAAAAGGAAGCCTGGAGCTTCAGTTAAAGTACCTGCCTCTGGTAGATATGTTATTCTCGGAAGTTAATCCTATCCCTGTTAAGACTGCCTGCAGGTTTATGGGCTTTAAGACAGGACCGCTTCGTAATCCTTTATGTGAAATGGAAGAAGCGCATGCAGAGGCTCTCAAGGCTGAGATGAAGAGGCTTGGTATCATCTGATTTTGTTTATTCTAAAGGAGGAAGAGTATGGTTAATATAATATTTTGCGGATGCTTCGGAAGAATGGGAAATGCCGTTCGCCGGATAGTTAAAGAAAGCTGTACACAGGATGAAAAAAATACTCAGGAATTGAAAATCGTAGCAGGTGTGGATATTTGTGAGGAAGATGCAGAATTTCCTGTATATAAAGTTATTTCCGATGTGAAAGAGAGTGCTGACGTAATAATTGATTTTTCTTCTCCAAAAGCACTTGATTCGATACTTGAATATTCTGTTTCGAAGAATGTACCTGTAGTTCTTTGCACGACCGGATATTCCGAGGAACAATTGGCTCAGATAAAAGAGGCTTCGGAAAAGGTAGCTATACTTCGTTCGGCAAATATGTCGCTTGGAATCAATACTCTGGCTAAACTTATTCAGACTGCGGCTCAGATTCTTGCAGATAACGGATATGATATTGAAATAGTTGAACGTCATCATAACCAGAAGAAGGATGCTCCTTCAGGAACAGCGCTTTTGCTTGCAGATGCTATTAATGCAGCTTGTGACGGAAGATATGAATATGTTTATGACCGCTCTGACAGGAGCATGGCCAGACCCAAGAATGAAATAGGCATATCTGCTGTAAGAGGCGGAAGCATAGTCGGTGATCATGAAGTAATATTTGCAGGACTTGATGAGGTCGTAGAGATCAAACATACAGCTTATTCGAGAAATGTATTTGCTAAGGGAGCTGTGAGTGCCGCAACATTTCTTGCCGGAAAACCTGCGGGACTGTATACCATGTCTGACGTTATAGGCTGATTGATAAAGGATAACTTAAGAAGTATAAAGGAGCTTTTCATGGATCCAAAGGAACTGATAATGTGTGTCAGCAATTCCTATACACAGAAGTATTATCTTGACAAGCTGTTTGAAAAACTGCCCAAAGCCGTTAAAGACGAGCTTAAGATAATGTGTGTTCTTTATACCGAAGAAGTTGGCGGGATATTCACTATGATGTTCGACAGTGACGGTGAATTACAGCTGATCTCATCCTGCGATGAGGGAGATCTTCTTTACGATGAGATAGGAAGCGAGCTTCTGATCAAAAAAATGAAAAATACAAAACAGGAATTGTTTGAAAGCCTGGAAAAATACTATAAAGTGTTTATCAGAAAAGAAGAACTGTAACAAATAAAAACGGTATCAGGTTCTTGAAAAATGAAAATAGGAAATATTGAAGCAGGGCGTGTTTTCTTAGGCCCCATGGCGGGGGTTACGGACATGCCCTTTAGAATCCTCTGTAAAGAGCAGGGAGCTGACTTGATCTATACTGAAATGGTCAGTGCAAAGGGAATACATTATAATAATTCCAATACCAAGGATATGCTTAAGGTCGATGAGAGAGAAAGACCGGTTGCTATGCAGCTTTTCGGAAGTGAGCCGGAAATAATGGCTGAAACCGCAAAAAGAATAGAAGAACTGAATTTTGACATATTTGATATAAATATGGGCTGTCCTGTTCCTAAAGTGGTCAATAACGGTGAGGGTTCCGCTCTAATGAAAAATCCGAAGCTTGCGGGTGAAATAGTAAGCAGTATTGTTAAAGCTGTAAAGAAGCCCGTTACGATAAAGATCAGGAAAGGTTTTGAGGCTGAGGACAGAAATGCGCCCGAATTTGCTCACGTGTTGGAAGAGAGCGGAGCTTCGGCCATAGCGGTACACGGACGTACACGTGCACAGTATTACAGTGGAAAAGCCGATTGGGACATAATTACCGAAGTAAAACAAAAGGTCAGGATTCCCGTTATCGGGAACGGAGATATTTTTTCTCCCGAAGATGCCAAAAGGATGTTCGAATATACCGGATGTGACGCAGTTATGGTTGCAAGAGGAGTTCAGGGAAATCCATGGCTTTTCAGAAGTATAAAGAGCTATCTTGATAAGGGAGAAAAGACAGTAAAGCCAAGCTTTGAAGAAGTTTATGAGATGATAGAACGGCATCTTTTAATGCTTATCGAACTAAAAGGTGAATGGACGGCGGTTCGTGAAATGAGGAAACATGTTGCGTGGTATACCGAAGGTTTCCCGTATTCGGCCGGACTCAGAAGAGATATTAATCTTTGTCTTACATCAGAAGATATTTTAAGCCGGTTAAGGAAATACGGAGAAAAACTTCAGACCGGAATAAATAAAAATATATAGGAGAAAGTATATGTTACTTGCTATTGACGTAGGAAATACCAACACAAATTTCGCGGTTATCAATAACGGAGAGTTTTTGGCTTTTTTCGCCATGACAACAAAACTTCCAAGAACATCGGATGAATTCAGCGCTGCCATTCGGGAACAGCTTATGATAAAAGATCTGCCCATAGACGGCATTGACGGCTGTATTGTATCAAGCGTGGTTCCGGCTATAATGCATTCTCTTGTTAACGGTATAATAAAGCTTACAGGAATACGTCCGATGGAAGTTGGAGCGGGAACCAAAACAGGAATAAAGATAAGGCTTGCAAATGCCAAAGAAGCCGGGGCCGACAGAATAGTCGATCTGGCAGCTGCCTATTCTATTTATGGCGGAAATACGATGGTCATTGATTTTGGAACTGCAACTACTTATGATCTGGTAGAAAAGGACGGATCGTTCCGTTACGGTATAACATGTCCGGGAATAAGAATAAGTGCCAATGCGCTTTGGAGTGATACTGCTAAGCTTCCCGAAATAGAGATTAAACTGCCCGACACCATACTTGCAAACGATACTGTATCCAGTATGCAGGCAGGACTTTTGTACGGATGTATCGGACAGACAGAGTATATTATTAAAAGAGTAAAGGAAGAGGCCGGTCTGAAAGAGATGAAAGTTGTTGCAACCGGAGGACTCGGCGGTATCATTTCACAGGCTACTTCCATGATAGACGAGTATGACAGAAGGCTTACGATGAAGGGGCTTGAGATAATTTATAACAAAAACATCAGATAAGAATTTTTACGAAATCTTATTTTGATTTATGGTCAAAATGGGATTTCTTTATTAATATAAAAAAAGTTAAAAAAGTGCTTGCATTTTGTTTTTTTATGTGTTAATATTACAAAAGATTTTCACAGACGGACAAATGTACGCATGATAAAAACAACACAGAGCAGTGTTTTATTGTATACCGTATCTGTGACATGAACAGAAGGTTTTTGGGTGGGGCAGAATAGAAAGGAAGGAAGCATTATGGCAAAATTAAAAGCAGGAATACTCGGCGCAACGGGTATGGTAGGACAGAGATTTATTCAGTTACTTGAGAATCATCCTTGGTTTGAAGTGGCAGCGGTTGCTGCAAGCCCCAGAAGTGCAGGCAAGACTTACGCTGAGGCAGTAGGTGACAGATGGAAGATGGATACACCCATGCCGGCAGCAGTTAAGGATCTGGTTGTTTTAAATGTTAATGAAATTGAAAAGGTAACTTCTCAGGTAGATTTTGTATTCAGTGCTTATGAAGGAACAAAGGAAGAAATCGCTGCTGCAGAAGAAGCTTATGCAAAAGCTGAGGTTCCCGTAGTTTCCAATAACAGTGCACATCGCTGGACTCCTGATGTGCCCATGATAGTTCCGGAGCTTAATCCTGAACATACAGATGTTATTGAGTTCCAGAAAAAGAGACTTGGAACAAAGAAGGGATTTGTGGCAGTTAAGCCTAATTGTTCTATCCAGAGCTATACACCCGCATTATTCGCACTTTCAGAGTTTGAGCCCGAGACGGTTGTTGCTACAACATATCAGGCTATCTCCGGTGCAGGAAAGAACTTCAAGGATTGGCCTGAGATGGTTGACAATGTTATTCCTTATATCGGCGGTGAGGAAGAAAAGTCCGAACAGGAACCGTTAAGAATCTGGGGACATATTGAGAACGGTGTGATTGTTAAGGCACAGAGTCCTGTAATAACGACACAGTGTATTCGTGTACCTGTTACAAACGGGCATATGGCAGCAGTATTTGTAAACTTTAAGAAGAAACCCACCAAAGAGCAGATACTTGAAAAGTGGGCAAATTTCAAAGGTGTTCCTCAGGAATTAGAGCTTCCTTCAGCTCCTAAACAGTTCATACATTATTTTGAGGAAGATAACCGTCCTCAGACAAAGCTTGACCGTGATACCGAAGGCGGTATGGCAGTATGCATGGGAAGACTTAGAGAGGATAAGGTTTATCAGTACAAGTTTGTAGGTTTATCACACAATACATTAAGAGGTGCTGCCGGCGGAGCCGTTCTGATGGCAGAACTTCTTAAAGCTAAAGGATATATTTATTGATTGGTTTGAACTGATCGTATTTACTAAAACAAAGGCTGAAATGCACGGTGCATGGAACAGATTCCGGGACCGTGCATTTTTTTTTTTTGATTGATTTTTACATGAAATTTGCTATAATGATTTTATGGGATTTTATATTTTTAAGGCAGGTGAATACTATGGGTAATAGGAAGAATGTTATATCTGACGAAGTACGCCGGAATAAGGCAGCCATTTTATGTTATATCATTACGATATCTGTTATTACTTTTGCCTATCTTTTGGAAGTAATAAAGGGAAACAGGGCCTTGAGCTATTTTATAACTGTTTTTGTTTCTCTATGGATTCCGGGAGCGATTGTCCTTGTTATTCATTTTACTCGAAAATACATTGATATAGTAAAATATATCATTCTTTTGGGATTTGCGCTGCCATGGGGATTTATGCTGTTTACCGCTAATAATGACCTGGTGTTTACTTATGCACTTGTTATTATGATCGCACTTAATGCATATGCCGATAAAAAATTTGCTATCACTACAGCTATTACTTACAATGTTATAAATATCGCTTCGGTTGCTTTTGAAGCTCTTTTATATGGCATGTCATCCGAAAAAGTGGTGACTTCAGAAATCCAGATCCTTCTTCTTCTGCTTTGCGGAATATTTAATATATTTGTTGCGAATACCGGAGTTATCATTAACAGGGAAAAGCTTGAAAGTATAAAGCAGGAAAAGAATCACGCAGCAACCCTTCTCGATACCGTACTTGCTGTATCAAATGAACTTTCCGGAGGCATCAGCCAAATGAATGTTAAGATGAAAGAACTGCATGAGGCTATGGAAAGAACATGTTACGCTATGGAAGAGGTAAGTACAGGTACGGGGCTTACTTCTGATTCTGTCCAGACGCAGATTGTGATGACGGAAGAAATACAGGGAAGACTGGATGATGTTGCAGCACATGCGAATGCAATCTCTCAGAGTGTATCTGAAACAGGAAAAGCTATTGCTATAGGTTCCGACAATATGGACAGTCTTGAAAAAGAGGTTGAGACTTCCGACAAGTTTTCATTGGAAGCAACAAAAGAACTTTCCGAACTTAAAAACAGTACAAAACAGATGCAGGGAATTGTCGAGCTTATTAACAATGTTGCAGATCAGACATCGCTTCTTGCTCTTAATGCCAGCATAGAGGCGGCGAGAGCCGGTGAAGCTGGAAGAGGCTTCTCGGTAGTTGCAAGTGAGATATCCAATCTTGCAAATCAGACGCAGAGTGCAACAGGTGACATAAATGAACTGATATCAGGCATAGAGAAGAAACTGTTAGATGTTGACAAGGTAATAAATGCATTTATCGAGAGCAGCAGGAGACAGCATGACGCTACTATGGTAACGGTCAAGAACCTTGATATTATCAAATCCGATTCACATGATATTGAAAGAAATGCTGACGGTCTTTCTAAAGCTGTGGACAGACTGGCAGAAGCAAATAAGACTATAATCGATGCGGTACAGAATATTTCGGCCATCATGGAAGAGGTTTCGGCTCATGCTAAAGAGACATATGAGTCAAGCCTTAGAAATTCAACGACAGTTGATGAGATGATGGTAATAGTTGGGCATCTTAATGAACAGGCAGTTTCTATGAAACAGGACTGATGACCGGAAAGGGAGGAAATGGACATAAATCCATGGGCGGCAGCCCTGATCATTACCTTTATTACCATTTTTGATTTTTTTGTAGCTCTTGCTAAATCAGCATTTGAGCATGTAAGTCTGAACGAACTGAAAAATTTGAGTGAAGAAGGAAATGAAAAAGCCAAAAATGCACTTGAATTTATCGACAGACATGAGAACAGCTTTTATAATGCCTGCTGGCTTATAAGAGGCATTGCATGGATATTCATTGGAATGCTGTTTATTTCAAGTCCTTTAAAAGCCATTGTGGCAGGGATTGATATTTACTGGATACAGATTGCTGTAGGGATAATAGTTTCTTTAGCAGTTATTTTTCTGGTTATTCTTTTCACATATATTCTTCCGGACAGACTTGCAAACAGGAATACGGAGAGCATATTCTTCAGCACTTTCAGTTTTATGAAGTTTATTACATTTTTCTTTAAACCTTTAAGTGCTTTACTTGAAGGATGCTGTGCCCTTGTACTTCTTCCGTTCGGAATAAAGCTTAAGGATCTTGAAGAAAATGTAACAGAAGAAGAGATAATCTCCATCGTAAATGAGGGTCAGGAACAAGGCGTCATAGATGATGATGAGGCCGAAATGATCTCCAATATTATATCCTTTGACGAGAAACAGACAAAGGACATTATGACGCATAGGACCAAGATAGTTGCGGTTGATTCGGAACTTGGAATAGAAGAAGCTATGGGATTTATGGCAGGTGAGGCTTTTTCAAGATATCCGCTTTATACTGAAGATATTGATAATATTATCGGTGTCCTGCATCTTAAAGATGTTGCAAAATGCTATGCTTCGGGAGAGTATAAGAATAAGACTTTAAAGGATATAGCAAGAAAGCCGTTCTTTGTACCGGATACCATGACTATTGATGAGCTTTTTAACCAGATGCAGGTGAAAAAGAATCATATGGCCATCGTTATTGACGAATATGGTCAGACAGCAGGTATTGTCGCCATGGAAGATATTCTTGAAGAGATAGTCGGAGATATTGAAGACGAATTTGACAACGAAGAACAGATGATTATTAAGGCCAAGGACGGTTCATATATTCTTAGGGGAGAGGCTACTCTGAATGAGGTGTCCGAAGAGACGGACATAAGTATAAAGGAATCCGATCTGGAGAACTTCGATACTGTGAACGGCCTTATAATCAGTTTGCTTGACAGAATTCCCAGTGATGGGGAGAGAGAAAATGTGTCATATGGAGATTATACCATCAGTATTCTGGAAGTTAAGAATAAGATGATACGTAAGTGCAGAGTGACGGGTGGTCCCAAGAAAGAGACAGGAGAAAAAGCCGGAAGTTGAAGATAACAATTTTATGTGTCGGGAAAATAAAGGAAAAATTTTTTTCTGACGCAATTGCGGAATATGTAAAGAGATTATCAAGATATTGTAATCTGGAGATAATTGAAGTGCAGGATGAGAAGACTCCTGACGGAGCAAGTGAAGCTATCGAACAGAAGATAAAGGAAAAGGAAGGGGAGAGACTTCTTTCCAAGTTTAAGGATGGCTGTTATTACATTGCTCTTGCTATAAAAGGGAAAAAGCTGTCTTCGGAAGAACTTGCCTCTACGCTTGAAGAGCTTGGAACACGTGGCGTGGGTCACATCGGGTTTATTATCGGAGGATCATTGGGTTTATCTGATGAAGTGCTTAAGAAATGTGATATGCAGCTCAGTTTTTCTGACATGACCTTCCCACATCAGCTTATGAGGGTTATCCTTTTGGAACAGATTTACAGGTCATACCGGATAATATCCGGCGCACCCTATCATAAATGAGTTTCAACGTGTTTTTTGCTTAATAGTACAAAATAGTATATTAATTCGGAAAGATATTTGTAATTATGTATGATAATATAACAACTGTAATATTTGATATGGACGGTGTACTTTTTGACTCCGAGAATCTGGATAAGAAAGCCTGGATTGAACTTGCCGAAGAGTATAGTATAGCCAATATCATGGAAGCATTCGAAGAGTGTATAGGTACCCCTGATACAAATATAATAAGTGTTCTTGACAGATATATGTTAAAGAGCGGAGCGCCAATTTCCGGAGCAGAGTTTAGAAATAAGACGCTGAATTATTTTGACAGGATGGTTGAAGAAGATGGAATGCCTTTAAAGTATTATGCTGCAGAATGCCTTAATGAATTAAAAGAGAAGGGTTATAAGCTTGGACTGGCATCTTCAACACCTATAGACAGAGTTGTTCCACAGCTGACTGATACAAAACTTATAGGGTATTTTGATGATATAATTGCCGGAGGGATGTTTTCAAAGGGAAAACCCAATCCCGAGATATTTCTTAGAAGCTGTGAAAGACTCGGAAGTGTTCCTTCGGAATGCATAGTAATAGAGGATTCTTTTAATGGTATCCGTGCTGCATATTCAGCCGGAATGAAAGCAATCATGGTTCCTGATATTATCGGACCGGATGATGAGATGAGAAACAAAGCATGGAAGATACTTCCGGATCTTAAAACTGTTGCGGAGCTTTTATGCTGAAGATTATTTAATAATTTCGAAAGTCTCAAAGCCTTTTTCAGGCAAGTTTGAACGGCTTTTGGATTTTTGAACAAAGACGGGGAGGCAAATTGCTATGAGAGATTGGAAAGGTTACAAAAAGGGTGTGAATTTAGGCGGCTGGCTTTCACAGTGTAAGCATACCTATGAACATTATGACAGTTTTATTAAGGAGTCGGATATTGAGACCATAAAAGGATGGGGACTCGATCATGTGAGAATTCCCGTGGATTACAATCTGTTCCAGGATGATGAGGCAAATTATATTGACAAAGGATTTGAGTATCTTGACAAGGCAATAGACTGGTGCGGTAAATACGGATTGAACATGATCCTTGATATCCATAAGACATATGGTTTTTCTTTTGACAAGGGTGAAAATGAGACCGGATTTTTTGATGATGAAGCTTTACAGGATCGTTTTGTAAATATGTGGGGAAAGCTTGCTTCTAAGTACGGAAATATCGGTGACAGAGTAGCCTTTGAACTTCTTAATGAAGTGACCGATAGAGCGTATATCACTACTTGGAATAAGATTATCCGTCGCACAATAGAAGAAATAAGAAAGATTGCTCCGAAGGTTGTTATTCTTGTCGGAAGTTATTGGAACAACCATGTTTTTGCGGTAAAAGATCTTGATGCTCCGTATGATGAGAATATTGTATATAATTTCCACTGTTATGAGCCTCTTATTTTTACTCATCAGGGAGCAGGCTGGGTGGATGTAATGCCTCCGGATTTCAGAATGGGATTTAAAAATACCTATAAAGAGTATAAGAAAGTCTGCAGTACTATGAGTGCTAACTGGGCAAAGGATTTCTTTGTACCCGGAAGCGAGGATGACGTAATAGACAGTATATATTTTGAAGAACAGTTTAAATTCGCTATTGAGGCAGCAGAAAAGTATAATGTTCCGTTATACTGCGGCGAATATGGTGTTATCGACCTGGCAACAAAAGAAGATACTCTTGAATGGTATAAAACAATAAACAAAATATTTACAAAATACAATATCGGCAGGGCTGCATGGTCTTATAAAAGCATGAATTTCGGACTTTCAGAAGCAAGACTTGATGCAGTAAGGGATGAATTACTGAAATATATGTAAATATTGAGGTTCTATTTCAGGATATGAGTGATGGATATAGAATTGCCATTTACACTTACATTTCCTATCGCTCCGGAGATTATGGGCATCTGGGGCGGAAGATGACCGAGATCGATATCGAGGATTATCGGGATATTATGTTTCTTTAAAATCCTGATAAATGCCTCGCGGCAGTCAAGACCCATGATACTTTCGTTAATATGCAGAGGGCGTCCTATAAGGAAGCCCTTTGTTTTTTCAAACCAGCCTGCATTTTCAAGCTGCCATAGGCTTCTGGTAATGGAAAGAGGGTTTAGGTCACATGATTCTAAATACCAGATGATTCCGTCATCTGAATACCTTTCGTTAAAATCCTTAACCTTGTCAAATTTAGTTCCGCAAAGAATAGTGAGAATATCCAGACACCCTCCGAGTAGTCTTCCTGAGAATTCCGAATTAAACGAGTCAACATGAGCTTTTTCTGACGAATTTACTGAAACTGTATCTGTATCATTGAGATAATAAATTCCGTTCCGGTATGCAGAAAGGGTGAACGGTTCAGTAGCGTTGACGGTTGCCAGCGGATTTTCTTCACTGCTTAAGCTTTCAGCTTCCCATTTATCGTAATTTTTAAATTTCATCTCTTTACCGGTCAAAAGCTTAAAAGTATCGGTAAGATAAGGATGCAAAGGTTTCATGCCAAAAGAAGACGCGCAGGGGCCGTAAATGGCGGCCGTATCACATAAAGTCGGGAGAGTAAAGGTGAGATTGGTATTATCAGAATATCCCAGAAACCACTTAGGTTCGGATGATGCGATTTTTGAAAAATCAACAAATGCGAGATCTTCGCACATAGTCTCACCGCCGCCTACGGAGATAATAACATCACACTTGTTTTCTGTAAAGAAGTCAATAATCTCTTCACCGCATTTTTCGGGAGTATTACTTTTACCTATACCGTATTCAGCATAGACATTTGGACCTATAACTGTCGAATATCCAAGGCTTCTGAAGTAGTCAAGAGCGGATTTAAATCTTGAAAAGTATGGTTCTAATGAAGCGCAGCCGAAAGAGGGAGCGATGAAACCTATAGTTCCGTTATCTTTTAAAAAATCGGGATATCTCATATATCATACCTTGCCGCAGGCGCAACAATACCGGTGACGGACCTGCATATGCCACCGATACATTTATAGACTGATGTTGGGACAAAACTTTGTTTTGCTACCGGACTTTTTGACCGTAGCATCATATAATGATACCTATATACCAAGAAAATGTCAAGACTGACAGGGATAATGGTTGTATTTTTGCTTCTAATAGGATATAATCATATATAATTAAATGGTTACGTAAATATATTTATAAATACATGGCAGCAAAAGTATACAGGAAGGAGGATTATGGGTATGGATGACAGAACGGTTAAGGATTCAAAGAACATTGTAAAAGTAAATAGTAAAGATAATATCCGAAACAGCAGAACGACCGTAAGCAAAAAAGAAACCGGCAAAAAAAGCTCGTTAAAACCTGTTCTGATCATTTCGGTCATAATCCTTTTAGTGGCGGGACTTCTTATATATAATTATATATCGGGAAAAGTACAAAAAAGTGCTCCAGGAACGATAGGAAATACAGCGGGTAATCTGTATAACGGAGGCCTTTTCTGCGAAAACGGAGGAAAAATCTATTTCAGTAATCCGAACGATGATTATACTCTATACTCGATGGATAGTTCAATAAGTAACTTCAAAAAATTGTATAATGACTATGTAAGATATATTAATGTTGATGAAAATTATGTTTATTATACAAGACAGAACAATAAAAAAGAAAATCCGACAAAAAGCATCTTTATTTTCTTTAGTACCGGCGTATATAGAATAAAGAAGAACGGAAGTGCGCTTGCAAAAATATCCTCAGAGCCTTGCGGAAGCCTTGTTTTATATGATAACGAGCTTTACTATCAGGTTTACAAGAATTCAGCACTTTCGTTATATAAAGCTGATATAGCCGGAGAAAACGAGAAGAAACTTTTCAGCGATGATACGCCGGTTGTGTCGGTTTATAATGGAAACCTGTATTATTCGGGGAATTTAAATGAATCTAACATCCATTCACTTAAACAGTCAGGTGTATCAAGTGTTGCCGTGGAAACTAAGTCATATATGCCCATAGCTACGGAAGAGGGGATTTTCTATGTTTCCGTTGCAGATAATTATAATATCTTTTTAACGGATTATGAGGATAAGGAAAGAAAATGTATTGTTGCAAAGCCGGTTACATGGTACAATATAACTTCAGACGGAAGATATATTTTCTATAATTGTGATGAAGGTGACAACAGTGCTGTTTATATGTTTGACAGGGAAAAGAATGAGACAGAAAAAATCCGGGACGGAAATTATAAATGGCTGAATGTCGCCGGTGGATACTGCTTTTTCTTTGACTATTTTACAGAGCAGGTTTATGCATATGATTATACTGAACGTCAGCTTAGCGTTTTTAATCCTCCTTCGAAATAATCTGAAGTTCTGAAGGATGAGAACACTGACATAGTATGAAAGGAAATCAAAAGATGAGAAAGAACGTTGGCTTGATCTCAAGCCTGATATTATTGGTAATATTCATTGGATGGGTAGGATTTCTGGTACTGAATGAATCAAATGATAAAGTATCTGAAGAAGTTAAGGACGCTATTTCAAATCAGTTGAATGATGCAAAGGAAAAAGTCGAGAAGTCAGGAACCAAAACGGCAGAAAAACCCACTCCTTCTCTTGCTCCAAGTCCCATTGATGAGCCGACACCCACACCGGATAGCGGAGAAACAACACCTACACCCACTCCTCTTGTGGCTCCGGATCATACGAAATTTGATTACATAGTTGCGAATGTAAGCGATAAGATGAATGTGCGCGAAGGCGCAGGACAGGATAAGAAGGTAGTCGGATCGCTTCCGGCAAATGGATACGGAAAAATCATTGAAAGAGGAAGTGACTGGTTCAAGATTAAATCAGGGAATGTTACCGGTTATGTATCTACACAGTATATTCTTACAGACGATGCCGCAATTAAGAAAATTCGTGAATTGGGTGCTTTGAAAATAAAAGTTGTCGGAAACGATGTAAATGTCCGAAAAGAACCGAACACTACCTGTGAAGTCAGGCTTCAGGCCAAAACGGGAGCGCTCTATGAGTACTATCCGGAATATTCTACACAGCTGTTCTATGCAGTAATGATAGATAATGAGATAAGCTATATCTCAACCAGTTACGCAGAGGTGGCAATTTCACTTAAAACAGCAAGTAAATGATGACATGAAGTCAAAGTCACATCGAAAACGCCTGCAGCGTTTCCTTGGTAACAAAAGATGCAGAGCATCTTTTGTTATATTACAGTAACAGACAAATGGCCTGGGAAGCTATGCCGAGTCCTTCACCGGTAAATCCCAGGCCTTCTTCTGTTGTCGCTTTAATATTTATGAGACCGGGATCTATTCCGAGGGCATAAGCAATATTTTCCTTCATTGCGGGGATATACAGTGCCAGCTTTGGTTTTTGTGCAATTATGGTGGAATCGATATTTCCTATTTGATATCCTGCATTATCGATTTTTTTTGCTACTTCTTTTAAAAGCAGCATGCTTGAAATCCCCTTGTATCTGTCGTCATTGTCGGGAAAATGTTTACCTATATCTCCGAGAGCGGCAGCTCCTAAAATAGCATCCATTATGGCATGAATAAGCACATCCGCATCAGAATGACCTAAAAGTCCCTTTTCATAAGGAATCTCAACACCTCCGAGAATAAGCTTCCTGTTTTCAGTCAATTTATGTACATCGTATCCTGTTCCGATTCTCATAGATAATCCCTTTCTGATATAAAATAATGTTTACTCAACTGCCTGTTACATTTGAATTCTAAATCATTTCCTTATTTTTGTCAATTGTATTCATTGAATGCCCTGATTACCAGAATACCTGAGATTGAACAAAATATTTTGTGAAAACCCCTTGACTATAAGGAAACATAAGTGTATAATCTCGTATCTGAGTGCATGATATCGGATATGATTTTGATCGTGAAAGGGAAGGTAAAACAAGGTGGAAACAGCAGTCGGTATTTCCGTCTTTACATGTGCGGGGTTGCTTACCTCAATACTTGTAAAGCCGTCGGTGAATATAAAGAAACATAATGTCAGCATATACTGGATGGTAGTAATGGTCGGAGCATTAGCCCTGATACTGACCAACAGCATATCACTGAAAGAAGTAGCTGAAGGCCTGTCAGCAGACACTGCGGTAAATCCGATCAAGATACTGGTACTGTTTTTCTCTATGTCGATACTTTCCGTATTTCTTGACGAGGTCTGCTTTTTCAGATATATGGCATGCTTTACACTCTCAAGGGCAAAGGCGAGTCAGAAGAAATTATTTGTTTTCCTTTTTGTTATAGTATCCGTACTTACAGTATTCACTTCAAATGATATCATAATACTGACCTTTACCCCTTTTATCTGTTATTTCGCAAAGAATGCAAGAATAGATCCGACACCCTATCTTTTCTGTGAACTTGTGGCTGCGAATACCTGGAGCATGATGTTTGTGATAGGAAATCCTACCAATATTTATCTGGCAACCGCTAACGGGATAACTTTTATGGAATACTTTAAAGTTATGGCTCTTCTTACACTTGCAGCGGGACTGGTAGCGTTTATCGTTCTTTATCTATTGTTCAGAAAAAAACTGGCTGAACCTCTGAAACCCAATAAGGCGGAAGAAAAGATAACAGACAAGAGACTTCTTGGAATAGGACTTCTTCACCTGTCACTCTGTACTATTATGCTTGTAATATCTGCATATATAAATCTTGAGATGTGGCTGATAACACTTGTATTTGCCTGTTCCCTGTTTATATTTGACCTGTGTTACAGAGGACTTTCACATACACATGGAAATGAACTGAAAG
Organism: Lachnospiraceae bacterium; assembly: GCA_017542245.1. GTDB lineage: Bacteria > Bacillota > Clostridia > Lachnospirales > Lachnospiraceae > RUG11977. The sequence goes on along the minus strand of JAFXXN010000173.1, from coordinate 45,123 downwards.
ATTGCCTAAAAAGAGTACCGTGGGAGATGGTCCCGTTTATAATCTCAATGTTTGTAATAGTACTTACTTTGGATAAATACGGAGTAACAGAGAAGATAAGCACACTGCTTGAATGCAGTCATCCGGAATTTTCATATGGTGCGGCTTCATTTTTGACTGCCAATATGATAAACAATATCCCGATGAGCGTACTGTTCTGTCCCATAATCGGTAATGCTTCAGCAACTATTACCGAGGCCGCCGTTTATGCATCGACCATAGGTTCAAATCTAGGAGCGCTTCTGACACCTGTAGGAGCACTTGCTGCAATTATGTGGAGCAATATTTTAAAGAAGAACCACGTAGCATTCAGATATACTTCATATATTAAAAACGGAGTGATTGTTTCAATACCGGCAATAATAGCGGCACTTGCAGTACTTGGGCTGGGATTATAAAAAAAATGACAGCACAGAAATCGGAGGCAGACAGATATGCTTAATCAGTTTTCAAGAACACAGCTTCTGTATGGAGAGAAAGCTATGCAAAAATTTGCCTCATCAAGGGTTGCTGTATTTGGGATAGGCGGAGTAGGAGGATATGTTGTTGAAGCCCTTGCGAGGTCCGGAATCGGAGCCCTAGATCTGATAGACCATGATAAGGTAAGTCTTAGCAATATTAACAGACAGATTATTGCAACCGTGAAGACAATCGGAAAGTATAAAGTTGATGTTGCAAAAGAGAGAATAGAAGAAATAAATCCGGAATGTATTGTTAGAACTTATAAAACATTTTACCTTCCGGCAACCCAGGATCAGTTTGATTTTAAAGAATATGATTATATAGTAGACGCGATAGATACGGTAACAGGGAAGCTCACAATCATAGAAAACGCAAAGAAGGCCGGTACTCCTGTTATTTCGAGTATGGGGGCAGGAAACAAAACCGATCCTTCAGCTTTTGAGATAGCTGATATATATGAAACTTCTATATGTCCGTTAGCTAAAGTGATGCGTCGGGAATGCAGAAAAAGAGGAATTGAGAGCCTTAAAGTAGTTTACTCCAAAGAAATGCCGAAACGTCCTTTTGAAGACATGTCTGTAAGCTGCAGGCAGGATGATATATGTTCTCAGGATACTGAACAAAAAGGTTCTAAAAGAAGGGATATCCCGGGATCAACAGCATTTGTTCCGTCTGTAGCAGGACTTATAATAGCCGGAGAGATCATAAACAATCTGAGCAGTAAAGCTTTTTAACCTAAAATATCACATAAAAATAACAAATATGGAAACTAGTAAAAAACCCGGATTATATAAACGCGTGGTTGATCAGATTTCCGGAATATTTGTTCCGATAATCAATTATCTGACAGCTGCCAGCATAATAAAAAGTGTCATACTCCTTTTGGTGGGGGCGGGAGTGCTGTCAAAAGATGACGGCCTATACATGGTGTTTTATGCCGTGTCCGATGGATTTTTCTATTTTTTGCCGTTCTTTTTGGCAATCACAGCTTCAAAACAGTGGAAAACCGATATGTATATCGCATTGCTGATACCGGTGGCCATGCTTTATCCGGATCTGATTGATGTTCTGGAAAATGGAAGGAGTTTACCATTTCTGGCATTTGATATACAGCCGGCAGTTTATCATTCAAGTGTAATACCTGTCATACTGGGAGTCGGGCTTCTGTATTTTGTTGAAAAACCATTTGATAAGATTCTGCCTGACGCAATAAAAGGCTTTTTAAAACCTATTTTCTGCTGTATCATAGTTCTTCCTGTGACGTTTCTTCTGTTTGGACCTTTGGGAACATGGATAGGAGACTTCCTGACATATTTATTCCGCCAGCTTTACCAATGGAATCATGTTGCGGCCGGAGTATTTATGGGCTTTATAATCCAGCCTATGGTTTTTATCGGGGCTCACTGGAGTATTGTTCCGATAAGTATAGCAAGTATTGCGGCCGATGGATTTGACCTGTTGCTGCCCCTTTTGGGAGGAGCGGTTTACGGACAATGCGGAGCGGCACTGGCGATTGCTTTTATGCACAAGGATAAGAAACAGAGGAATATAGCATTTCAGGCTGCACTCTCTTCAGCATTGGGAGTTACCGAGCCTGCTCTTTTCGGGGTTACGATGAAAAGACCGAGAGCTATGATCTCAGCTTGCGTCGCCGGTGCAGTCGGCGGAGCTATTGCAGGCATGGCCGGTTCACAATGTATAACGTTTGCATTCCCGAGTTTTGTCACAAGTGTGGCTTATACGGGAGAGGGGTTTGGAATGTTTTTGGTTTCAATGCTCATCGCCTTTCCTATAGGTTTTGGACTTACATATATACAGAAGAAAGCGATCATAAATCAGATACAAGCGGACAATAATAAAAAAGATTGATTTGTAAACTTAAAACTGTGTTTTGTGGCACAGTTTTTTTATTTACAAAAAAATTATAAAAAATGTATTGACAAAAAATCATTAACGATATATTATATGTATTACAACAAATAATACAAAACATACAGGATATACAAAAGGAGGAACATTATGCCTGACATTAAAGAACTTTTACCATTTATCATCCCACTTATCATTGCGGAGGTTATCTTACTTGTTATAACGCTTCGTCATATTTTTACTCATGAGAATTATAAGAGGGGCAACAGGGTATTATGGGTTATCATCACCATAGTAGGCATGGAATTTATAGGACCGATTTTATATTTTGTTCTTGGCAAAGAAGAGGCATGAAATAACAAACCATTTATGAAGGGAATAGGTTATGGCAGTTCACAATATATTGGAAATAGAAGGATTGGAAAAGCATTTCAGTGATAAAAAGGTACTGAGAGGAGTGAACCTTAAGGTTCCTGAGAAAAAAGTTTTTGGATTTGTAGGAAAAAACGGAGCGGGAAAGACTACTACCATGAAAATCGTCCTGGGACTTCTTGAGAAAGACACGGGAGAGATTCTGGTAGAGGGCGAAAGAGTAACCTATGGAAATAATAAAACGAATAAGTACATAGGATATCTTCCGGATGTACCCGAGTATTATTCTTTTATGACACCTTATGAGTATCTTGCTTTCTGTGGGGAAATAACCGGAATGGAGCAAAAGGAAATCCGCACACGCAGTGAAGAACTACTCAAGCTGGTAGGTTTAGGAAAGGAAAAACATCGTATAAAAGGGTTTTCAAGAGGTATGAAACAAAGGCTTGGTATAGCTCAGGCACTTCTTTCAAAACCTAAACTGCTGATATGCGATGAACCTACATCAGCCTTAGACCCTATAGGCCGAAAGGAAATTCTTGACATACTGGTTTCGGCAAAGGAAGAGACAACCATTATTTTTTCAACACATATTCTTTCGGATGTTGAGCATATATGTGATGAGATGGCATTGTTAAACGAAGGCAGGATCATCATGCAGGGAACTATTGAGGAAGTAAAAAACAAACGGAGGGGAAATGCTGTTGAGATAAAGATGGAGAGAGAGGAAGATGCCAGAAGAATTTCTGAAATTTTTGATCTTAAAGGTAATAAAGAAGAGACTGTTATCTTAAGCGATAATTTAAGACTACCCGAACTGCTCCGTTATCTGGCAGATAATAAACTGCCATTTATCAGGATAGAAAAACAGGAGCCGACATTAGAGGATATATTTATAGATGCGATAGGAGAAAAATAATGACAGCATATATAAAAAAGGAATGCATGGAACTTACCCGTACGGGACGTCTGTTCATTCTTGGGATTATATTTATTATTTTTGGGATTCTTAATCCTGCCATGGCAAAACTGACTCCCTGGTTATACGAGATGTTACAGGATTCTTTGTCAGAACAGGGATTACAAGTCGGGAAAGTAACAGTAAATGCACTTACAAGCTGGACACAGTATTATAAAAATGCGCTTATGATCATAATAGCATTTATTCTCATGAACAGCACGGGTTTTACCGGTGAATATCAAAAAGGAAGCCTTGTACTGGTTGTTACAAAAGGCCTGTCCCGGAGAAAAATATTCTTAGCAAAACTATTGGTCGGATACGGAACATGGACTCTGCTTTTCCTCTTATATACCGGAATAACCCTTGGTTATACAAAGTATTTCTGGGGCGAAGATGAAGTGCCGAATCTGTTCTTTGGAATATTGTTCTTATGGCTTCTTGGGATGTTGGTTATGAGCCTTCTTGTAATGTTCGGTACGATGTCAGGAAACAGTGGACAGGTACTTTTGGGAACCGGAGGTATACTGTTCATATCGATCCTCTTAAGACAAATACCGAGCATCAGCAAATATATGCCGGTTAAACTTGCGGATGGACTCGAACTTTCTACCGGAGCAGCTCTAACATCTGATTTTTCAGGAGCTGTAATTATATCTTCCATAATGATCATCATTTGTGTTATAATAGGTGTTATAGTATTTGATAAAAGAAAACTGTAAAATATAAGAGCAATAAACGGAAGATAAGACAGAACGTATGGAAGGTTAAAGGCATGATCATAAGAATAGATGAACTTTCGGATGTACCGATATATATGCAGCTGAGAAATCAGATAGTTATGGGAATTTCCAGCGGAGAGCTGCAGGCAGGCGAAAAACTTCCGACGGTGCGTGACCTGGCTCTCGAAATGGGAATAAATACCATGACGGTAAGTAAAGCTTATCAGCTGCTAAAAACTGAAGGGTATATTATGACCGACCGTAAAAACGGAGCAAGGATCCGTACCGAGATAAAAAAGGAAGCATCTGTTTCGGATGCAAATAAAACCGAACTGAAGAGAATAATTTCGGAAGCGCGGATATCCGGAGTGGAAAAACAGGAAATTTTAAATCTTGTTGAACTGTATTGGGAGGGCAAGTGATGGAAATATTATTCAGTGTGGTAATGTGTGTCTGCCTTCTTCCGGTACTCGTAATATTATTCATTGTTTTATATCCGAAAAACCCGAAAAAAAATAAGCTGATATTCGGTGTTATGAGCAGAAAAGAGTATACAGAAGGGGAAAATGCGGAAACGGTTTTGGATATCTGCCAAAGAAGACGCAGTCAGGCATTAAAAATTCTGATTGCGAGTATTTTGACTGCGGTGCTCATTTTAGTACTCGGAAACTTCATCCTGCAGGTAATGGGATGGCTGATACTGATGTTTGCGGCCATAATAGGGATGGCGCTTCCTTTTACTCTCGGTAACAAGGAGATGAAGACTTTGAAAAAAAGTCTTGGACTGGAAATTGAAAAGAAAGTAAGCCTTACCGATTTTCGTAATGCCGGAGCTGTACACACATTAAAATTTTCGAAGATAATTCCTCCGTTATTTTTGGGATTATTAGCAGTTATAGCATCTTTGCTGGTGGATTTAAAAGTAATCCCAACAAATACCGGCATTGAGGGAACATTTGTATGCACAGGCGGTTCAGCAATAATCTGGCTGACTGAATTTATAATAATTATTGCCGCATATATTATGGATGGCCTTAAAAATGAAGTAATATCTTCGGATTCAGATATAAATGCAAATTATAACAGAGCAAAGAAGAAAAATCTGTCGAATTTTACAATGATATTTCTCTGGATGCATACGATACTTTTATCCGGTTTTGTGACAGTTTTTTCTATGTTTGTTTATTCAGAAATCGAAATACTCATTTGCCTATGTGTTTATATGGTAATTCTGATAGCAGCAATAATACTATTCACGAACAGGGATAGAAAGATTGAAAACAGATACAAGAAAGAAATGACTGTTTCGGAGGATGAAGACGATCAATGGATCGGAGGGCTTATCTATTATAATCCAAATAATAAAAGACTTTTTGTCAAAAAAAGAGTGGGAGTGGGCGGAACATTTAATCTTGCACATCCTGTAGGCAAAATCATCTGCGGACTTATAATAGCAGTAATCTTATTTAACTTTGGAGCAATGGTTTATCTTGGAATTTCCGAAGCTACACCTTTAAAGCTTTATACAGAAGATAATAAGATTGTTTGTCATCACTTAAAAAATGATTACGAGATTGATTTTGATTCCGTGTCTGACATAGTTCTTATAAATGATACTAATTCACTTAAGTTCGTAAAAATAGCAGGCTTTGGAATAGATAATCTGCTGAAAGGCAGTTTTGCGGTTAACGGAGAAAGCAGTTGTAAGGTTTTTCTGAATCCGCAGAATGGAAATTGTATAAAAGTAACAGCTGATGGAGTAACCTATTATATAGGCGGTGAGACAGCGGAGGAAACAAGTGAAGTCTTTTTCAGTGTTACACCACAGCTAAAACAGTTAAAAAGATCATAAAGATTGAAAAGGGAGGATTAAAAATATGACCGAAAAACCGGTATTGGAAATAAAAAACTATTCAAAAACTTATGGAGAAGGAAAAAGAGCGGCAGATAATGTAACACTAACGGTTATGGAAGGTGACATCTACGGATTCATAGGACATAACGGAGCAGGAAAATCCACAACTATCCGTGCGGTGGTAGGAGTTCTGGACTTTACCGAAGGTGATATTTTTATTGACGGACATTCAGTGAAAGATGAGCCTATGGAGTGCAAACGGATTACTGCATATATTCCCGATAATCCCGATCTTTACGAAAATCTTACCGGTATCCAGTATCTGAATTTCATAGCCGATGTTTTTGAAATAGGCTCTAAGGAACGTGAAGAAGGCATAAAGAAATATGCCGATATCTTTGAAATCACTGAATCACTCGGAGATCTTATCGGTTCATATTCGCACGGTATGAAACAGAAACTGGCGATTATATCGGCTCTTATCCATAATCCTAAGCTGATGGTACTGGATGAACCTTTTGTGGGTCTCGATCCAAAAGCAGCATTTATTCTTAAAAATATCATGAAAGAGATGTGCGAAAAGGGAACAGCTATATTTTTCTCAACGCATGTATTGGATGTTGCTGAAAAATTATGTAATAAAGTTGCCATAATAAAGAATGGACGGATCATAGCTTCCGGAAGCATGCAGGAACTTACCGAAGGCCATTCTCTTGAGGAAACATTCTTGGAGGCTGAGAGTGAAAAATAAAAATTTCCTACTTCTAAAAGGATTGCTCTTGTCGACCAGCAGGATCAATCAGTATAAACACTGTAAAGATAAAAAGAAAAAGAAGAAAATAGCAGGAGGTTTTATCGGCGTAGGCATACTCTACTTAATGCTTATGGCATACTGTATCGGGATGTGCATAGGATACGGAGAGTATGGACTTATAGATTCGGTTCCTGCAATGTGTGCGGGTACCATCAGTGTGCTTGCATTTGTATTTACATTATTTAAAACCAACGGTTATCTTTTTAATTTCAAAGAATATGATATGCTTATGTCACTTCCGTTTAAGACAAGCTCAGTTGCCGGATGTAAGTTTCTGTACATGTACATAAACAGTCTGCCGTGGTTTTTAAGCATATCTCTTTCTATGATCATCGGATATGGGATTTATGCAGCACCGAAATTTTATGTTTATCCGTTATGGATCATATTGGCGCTGATCATTCCCATAATCCCTATGCTGTTATCTGCATTTATCGGTTTTCTTATCGCAAAAGTAAGCTCAGGGTTTAAAAACAAGACCATTATCCAGACCGTATTGACGGTCATATTTGTACTTTTTTGTTTTGCAGCAAGATTTTTCATGGAAGATATGTTTAGAAACAATAAGGTCCAGGCTACGCTTGAAAGTGTGTCCGGGACCATGGATAATGTGTCTGAAATATATCTGCCTATAGGCTGGTTTTCGAAAGCTGTAATTAATGATGGGATATTGGAAACAAGCCTTCTGGTAGGGACAAGTGTAATACTGTTTGGGCTGACATTCTTTATAGTCGGCAGGTCATACAGAAAGATAAATTCAAATCTTAAATCACATGCGGCAGCAAAGAATTATAAGATGTCAAAGCAGAAGAAGAGCAGCATCTTAAATGCTATTGCTTTTAAAGAATTTAAGAGAATGACAGGTTCTTCCGTATACTTGACGAATGGAGCTATGGGTATGATATTCTCTTTAATTGTGGGAATCGTAGCACTTGTCATAGGACCGGATAAATTGGATGAACTGGTTTTAAAGGCTATACCCGATGGAATTTCGATACTTAGACCCGCAATTCCATTTATATCTTATTTCTTCATCGGTATGTTTGCGACAACTACAGCCACTCCGTCACTGGAAGGAAAAAACTACTGGATAGTTCAGAGTCTGCCGATTGAAAAGAAAAAACTGTATCAGGGCAAGATGCTTTTTAATATGTATATAACTGTCCCGTTTATGATATTCACAACATTAAGTTTATGTATAGTAACACGTACTCCAATAATAGACACTGTTTTATATATAATACTCAGTTGTGTAATGTGTGCTTTTTCGACTACGTGGGGATGTGTATGCGGAATAAAGCACATGAAGCTTGATTGGGAAAACGAGATCGAAGTCATCAAACAGAGTTCAGCAGTCGTAATCTATATGTTCCCCAATATGTTTGGAGGTATGATACTGGGAGTTATCATGGTATTAGCCGGACGCAGTATTGAACATAGCCTGCTTATAGCTCTGCTTATCCTGGTATTCGGACTGCTTACTTCTTTGTGCTACAGGAAGTCAATCTCGCTGGCAAAGAAATCAAGGGTATAACAAAATAAAAGATATCCCACACCTTAGTAGCACAGGTGGGGGATATCTGAAAGAAAAATTTACCTTAATATCAATAACGGACACAGTTCCTGCCGTCTGACTTTGCCTTATAAAGCGCTTTGTCCATACGCTCAAAGGCAGAACTGAAATTGTCCTCGTTGGTTATGGCGGTAATACCTATACTGCAGGTAATCTTTCCGGCGACTTTATACTCTTCCTTGGAGATATTTTCTTTTATCTCTTCAGCGTATCTTATAGCAGTCTCGATATCGGCATCGTAGCATACAGCAACGAATTCTTCTCCGCCCCAGCGCCCTATAACGGTATTATTGTTCTTAAAGTAGTCTTTGAGCATATATGTAAAGTGTTTGAGTGTCATATCGCCTACAGCGTGCCCGAATTTATCGTTAACATTCTTAAAGAAATCGATATCAAACATCATCATTGAAACAGACCTGCCGGTACGGCCTACAATTTCTATGGCGTTATTGATCTCTGTTTCTATACGTCCATGATTGAAGACATCGGTAAGGGCATCTTTTGAAGCCAGCTCTTCATATTTTTTGAGGGTAGACATAAGCTGAACGGAATTCTCGTGGATATCCTGAACCATGAATACATAACGGAAGTCTTCCTCACTGTTATTGGTTTCCGAACGAGAGAAGATTAGTTTTACCCAGATGTATTTTCCCTCAAGGTTCTGCATGAGGCAATCAAAAGAAGAAGTACGTCCGGGCATGAGATTTTTCTTCAGATATTCGGGATCTGTACGTTCTAAGAACATGGTCTGGTCATCCGGCCAGATCATGTTAACAATCATCATTCTCCATTCAGAGTACTTAACACTTGAATGAATTGTCTCATCTGAAATTTCCGTAACACTTATACTGCTTGTTGAATCCTTCGCAAGATCTATATACATTGAAAACAGATAGGTGTTCTGAATGGTTGTAACTTTTTCGTTTGTGAAGAAATCCTTAAGATATTCGCTTGTATCCAGCTCATCTAAGATTAAAATATAAAAGTCGTCCCTTTTGGGATATACTGTCATCTGTACAGCGTGAGGAACGTCATTTACAGTAATCTTTAAGCGGTTACTGTATTTGCCGCTGAACTTACCGTAAGTCGGTACAAATACCTGATAATCTTCGGCAATCTTGTCCATAGTTTTGTTTAAATGAAACCAGAGTTTTTCTATAAGCTCGTGATAGCTTCCGGTCTGTTCGATGAGATCGGAAAAAATTCCGGTTCTTTTAAGAGATTTATAAATATCTGCAGAAGCATCCACAATAAGAATGGCATCTGTATTATCCTTTATCAAGCCTGCAATGTCATCTACGGTATAGTTTTCAATACTTTTATCCATAGTAAACCTCCGATTGAAATTAGTACACATTATTATATCGACATATTGACGCGAAAACTTAATAGGGCATAAAAAAATTCCGGAAAATTTTTCCGGAATTTTTTTTCGGAATCTGGGATATTTTGAGATATTTAGGGATATCAGCTCTTAGTAGTTTCAAGGACGGGAAGTCCGTTTTCAATTAAAAACAGATTGACAGTATCAATATCATAGATTTTCTGGCTAAAACAGAGAATAATGGCAGCATCACGTTTGTCATAGGGATAGAGAATAGTTTTACAGAGAGCGAGTGCAACAGAAGCTTCATATAAAGACATGTTCATAGAAAGACACAGAGCAATAACACGGTCTCTGGCGGGATTTGTACGGTTGCCGTTTAAGATGGCATAGGCATAATCCTTTGAAAGACCGCTGTTTTTTATAATTTCCGCGAGAGAAAGCTTGTGTGAGATGATATAGCTATAGAGATATTCCGATATGGTTGGCAGCGGACTAGACAGGCTTTCCTTACAAAAGTCTCCGAACCGCTCTTTTTTTATGCAATTTAGCTTATCATAAATGTCTAAAGCCTTTTCATCGATCATTGTAGATATGTGCTCCTTACCAATATTGTTCAAACGGAAATCGGATAGAACAGCAGTATCATTTGAACAAAATAGATGATAGCACAAATCAAAATACATTTGGTGTACTGGTAGTACAAACTTTAAAGCGGTTTATGACAGCTTACTGGTCTCTAAAATTGCAAGATTATTTTCTTCAAGAAAACTGTTTACTTTATCAATATCATATATCTCGTTATTGAAACAGATGATGAAAGCAGCATCCCTTTTGTTTTTTGAATAAAGGACCATTTCGCAGAGCTTGAGAGCTCTCTGGACAGACTTAAGATCCATGTGCATAGCGAGACAGAGAGCAATTATACGGTCTTTTGTAGGTTTAGAACGGTTACCGTTGAGGATTGCATAAGCATAATCCTTAGAAAGGGTACTCTTCTTAACTATATCCGACAGTACAAGCCCTTCTTTTGCAATATATTCATTAAGGTAATCTGCTAGGGAAGGCAGATTTTCTTTTAAATCCTCTTCAGAAAATTTAGAGAAATCTTTTGGCCCAGCTTTTTTTAATATCTCATCGAGCCGAGAGGTAGTATCCTCGTTCATGGAAAGAATCATTCCTTTCAAAATTGTATTTATTCGATTCCCACAGCATTCTCTAAGACAAAACGAAAACTCTCCTCGTCGTTATTTTTGGTACCCACACGCTGTAACATTTGAAGTGACAGAACACGGTCAGGATTTTCTGTTGGGATAAATACTACGTAACCGGTATATATATTTGAATAAAGCTCTCCAAAGCCGCTGTTCAGAGTTCCGCTGACAGTTACTAAAACAGAATTTCTTCCTCCTACGACCGGCTCTTCTGTATAGGTTACCTGTAAGTTATCAAGGAATGAAGACATATATTGTGAAGCAGCAGATTTTGGATCTGATTTAATAGATTCAAAATTAATACTTATAGGATATGAGATAATATTAGCTTCAAAAGCGTCATATGGATCATTGTATCCCACATCGGTATCTAAGAGAATGATATATTTAGTGGATACAGAACCAAACCTGCCACGACTGTTCAGACCCAAATATGAATTATATGACTCGTCTGGAACCATTCTGAAATGTTTGGGTACGGTAAAACGGATACCTTCAAGCTCAAAAACTTTTTCACCCGATGAAAGAACAGATATCATTTCATTTGCAGAAGGTGGAGGGTCAAGAATGAAGCTTTCTGCATCGGCGCTTACTTTAGTGAATACTTCAGTGTTCCAGTTATAGCTGTCTGTTTTTAGGGTAAGTTCTGAAAAGTCAGACTTTATATCAGCAGTTATATCACAGTGCATAAGGGAAAGGGTTATGGTAAGCTTATTATCTTTATATGTCCATGGACACTCCACTTCTGTAAATTCAACATCAACACAGTAATAATATGCCAATCCATTCGCGGATATAACGAGTTTCTCTTTGTCATTACCTTCGTAAGTACCGACCGGGCTGTTAAGGTTTAAACCATCATCGGCCGGAATTTCGGTAGGAGACGGAGAAGGAGCCGGTGTTGTAGGAGTTGGAGATGCATCGGGAGTAGTTTCAGGGGTTATTTCTTCGGTAACCGAGGGCTCCGGCGTAATTGTGGTTTTATCATTTTTTTGCAAAGCCTTGACTATACATACTGTAAGTACAACTACAATAAGAACCATACATGCTATAAGAGAATAAACAGGCTTAAAAGTGGGCTTATTCTGACATTTTAATAGGGCGTCTTTAAGCTCGATGGCTGAAGAGTAACGCTTATCAGGAGAAAGCTGAGTACATTTATCGATGACAGAAAGAAGTTTGGCAGAACACTTGATGATTGGTTCATTCTGAAAAATTCCGGAATCTTTATCATCGAACCCGGAAAGCATAACTTTAAGAAGAATGCCGACAGCATACAGGTCTGTCTGAACATTTGAAGCACCAAAACCATATTGCTCGGGGGCAGCAAAGCCGTGGGTACCAAGAAGCAAAGTATCCTGCTTTTGTCCTTTGGTTACAGGTTTAGCGCTGTTAAGGTCCAATAATATGATACGTTTGTCATCGGTAAGCATGATATTGGAAGGTTTAATATCCCTGTGAATGATGGGTGGAGTAAGTGAATGGATACGGCTGAGAATATCACAGAGCATAATTCCGAATTCAACGGTTTCTTTCTCGGAAAATGCACCATGTTCTTTAAGATATGAAGAAAGATCGGTACCGGAAATATATTCTTCTATGACAATAAGCTTCCCGTCTTTTTCAAAAAAGTCAAAAATTCTTGGAACACCGGCAACGGGATGTTCGCGTAGCTGTTTGTAGACTTCGGGGTTATAAAGTTTTCTGACTTTCTTTACATAAGTTTTCGATGTTTCGACATGCTGAACAAGGTATACTCCATGTTCTTCGCTCAGTACACCTATCTCTTTGTAATATGAAAGCTTAAGCTCAATGTTAAGTTCCTCGTCTGTCATCCGACACACCTCTTTACTTTGAATAAAAATCCAACACAGTCATAATATCACAAATCAGTATACATTGGCAAGTTGTTTATGCGGCAAAATATACCGCTAAATTTGTGCTGACAGCACACCAAAACAGTGAAAAAATATTGTAGAATATAGGAGTAGTTAAAAGAAAGAAAAGATGAATTGGGGGTGCTTTTTTATGAAGAAAACTATGTTGATAATTGTTGTACTGTGTATGTTGTTATGTGCATGTTCAGGCAATTCGGAGGCCGTAGTAACACAAGCTGAATATAACAAAGTCTCAGAAGAGCTTACCAGCATAAAAACTAAAATGGAAAATACAGAATCAGAAGTTAAAAAACTTACTGAGGAAAACGCAGGTTTAAAATCGGAAATAGAAAGTAAAGACAAAGAATACGATAAATTAACTGAAGAAAATAAAATGCTTAATATCGATATGTCCGAAGAGAAAAAACTTTATGATGATATGTCTGATAAATACGACAAGTTACAAAATCAGTATGATTATTTGCAGGGGCAATATAACACTTTGAATACGGAGTATTCGGAGTACAAAAAGAAAATGCAGCCATTTGAAGAATTAGATGAAAAAGAAGCCGAGGCCAGAAAAATCGAGGCTGAAAAGAAGATAAAGGAAGAAGAGGAAAAAAAGAAAAAGGCAGAGGAAGAAGAACAGAAGAAGAAAGAAGAGGAAGAGAAAAAGGGCTATAATACAGGGATAACCTATAACCAGCTTGCCAGAACACCTGATGACTATATTGCAAAGAAAATAAAATTTTCAGGTAAAGTTCTTCAAGTTCTGGAAGGGACAAATGAAACGCATATCCGACTTGCTGTAAATAACAGTTATGATACAGTATTATATTGTGCATATGATCCTTCGATTCTAACCTTCAGACTACTTGAGGATGATAAGATTACAATATATGGATATTCACTTGGATTATATTCATATACTGCAACTTCGGGAGCTACTATAACAATTCCAAGTGCATGGGTCGATAAGATTGAGTTGAAGAAATAAAAAACAGTGAGACATTAAGATAAATAACAAAATTGAAATAAAAGATAAAAAAGAAAAGGAGCAAAAATAATTATGAAAAGAACGATGTGTAGAAATATAATAAAAACATTATCATGTTTTGCAATAGCATTATTTTCAATTATCTGCGTTTCAATTACAGATATGAAGATCTATGCAAACGAGCCTATTCACAGTGGAATATATAATTTGGGAGATTTTGTATACGCCGACAAATCAGGTTTAAGTGCAACGATATTGATGCCAGAGGCAGAAAACAATATAGTTGATGTACCAATAGGAACTTACCATAATACATCAGTTAGTTTTAAAGCGAAAGTATTATCAAGAACGAATTCAGATATTGATTTAAGACTTTATTCGGGTGAAAAAGAAGTCCTTAAGATTTCAGATTCTACTACTGATGTAAAGTGGATTTCTACGGATAGTAAAATAGTATGTGTAGATAGTAACGGAAATATCACGGCATTAAATCCGGGAATAGCTGCTATCATTGCCCAAGTAGGAAGTTGGTCTCAGTATTGGAAAGTTGAAGTGCTTTCCAATAAAATAAAATTTAATAATTTAGAGATGTATTCGGGGGAGGAAATTATAAACTTTGTTGAAGGATGTAATGATGTCAAATGGAAATCAAGTGACAAAAAAATTGCTACTGTTCAGGATGGTAAAATAACAGCTCTGAAACCAGGAATAGCTTATATTACTGCAGAAGTTGGCGCACAAGTCCTTGAATGTAAAGTAATAATTAATAGTAGTAGTTTATCAAATGACTCGATTATTGCTACTAAGGGACAAAAAATTAAGATTAATATAATTGGATCAAAAGCGAAGCCACAATACAGTTCGTCTGATAGTGGGGTAGTAGCGATAAAAAATGGAAATCTTGTTGCTGTATCTTCAGGAAAAGCAACTATAATCGTTAAGCTGGGAGATGAAAAACTGAAATGTAAAGTAAAGGTAGGGAAGTTAGATGCGCCTACAGGTATTACATATACTTCTGAAACAAATAAAATAAGCCTTGCGTGGAATAGTGTTGAAAATGCAAAAAGCTATTCGGTATATATGTATGATTCAGAAAAAAAGGAATATATATTTCTAGAACAGACTAAAAAAACAACATATACCGTAAAAAAGTTAAATCCGGACACGGTTTATTATTTTAAAATAGCGGTAAATGCCAAAGAAAACGGAGTTGTAACAGAACAAAAACTGTCTAAGAAAATTGAATGTAGAACTATAAAAGATATAAGCGGTTGGATTACTGAAAATGGTAAAAAATATTATTATAAGAATGGGCACTCAATAGGAAAGGGCTTAACAAAGATAAAAGGTCAGCTTTATATATTTGAGGACGATGGTTCACTTATTACAGATAGATTTACTTATATAGGGTCCAATTACTATTATTCTGATACTAATGGGCAGGTTGCTTGTAATAAAGAAGTTACAGACAAAGAATCAGGAACCGTTTATATGGCAAACGGAAGTGGAGTGTTGTCAGTTAAACCTTTTATTCCAAAATTAAATGATACTAGTGCTTATAAAGTGATAAACTCATACAGATATACAAGCAGCGATGAAAAATATGAATATCTTGTCTATGTGGTTGAGGCAAAAAAAACAATAGATGTTGATTTAGTACTTTATATAAAAGATAAAAAGGGAAATATTTATGATTACGGTACAGATTCAATTTCTTTAACAAAAGGAAAAAATAATGTTTTTATTTTACGTGTCAGAAATGGATATATAAATAATAGCTATTTATACTCATTTTCTGAGTATTCGTACGAATCAATTTGGGCTGGGGACACGGATGCCGTGGAGGCTGTTCATTACAATACAGGAGGATCGCGAATATATATAGAATTAAAACAAAAAAAGAAAAATTTAGGTAAATATGCTAAAATAAAAGTTCTTTTATTTAGTGATGGAAAACTTTTCTATGCGACTGAATATTATTATAGTATTTATGCTCCCAATCTTACTCACATTGGGGCTAAAGATGAGATAGAAGAAAAAATACTACCATACTTTAATTCAATAGAGTTTTATTTTGAGGATAGGTAAATGGAATCCGTTTTTAAATCTTAGGCAATAATATTGATATAATACATGCAGAAAGAAATCAGACCCTAAGAGAGGAGTGATGGAAATGACAAAGATTTACTGTCCTTCATGCGGAGCAGGATTGGAAATGGGAAATGAGATTAGATTCTGTCCTTACTGCGGAAGTCCTCTTTTAGGGCAAAGTATTAATGAAAGAAGAGAGTATATTTACAGAAATATTGACGAAGCCGAGATAAGAAAAGAGGAGTACCGGACCTATATAAGGAAAACAGAACTGGAGCATGATGATTTAAGAAATAAGATACTCTTGGTTTTTCTAGGTCTGTATACTTTGATTACTCTTGTAATTATTATTATTGCTATAATAGGAACTTTGAAAGAATCAGAGAACAGTAAATATATCTGGTTTATTGTGGGAGTAATGATAAGCCTGCCGATAATGGTTTTTTTGACAAAACTTCTTTCAATAAGGGATGATTCTCAATTAGATAGAAAAACTGCGAAGGGGATTATTATACTCTGGATGTCTTATTTGGCATTAGCAGGTATAATATTCTTGGTTATAAGTGGAAGCAAAGAAGTAATATTTGTAATATTAGGTGTAGGCTTGATAGCAACCGGATATATTGTATTATACAAATTGGGCAAAGACTAAGATAATTAAGATATCATGGAAGAGATTTTTTAAACAAGGTGTTTTAAATTGGAGTTTATAAAATTTTTATTGACATTTTTCTTTATAAAGCTTATAATCAATGTATTAAAAAATTATAGCAAAACATCTGAAAAGATGTGACGCAAAGCTTTAGGGACTAAAAGTAATACAAGGATGTTTTCTCATGTCAGCCAGCTGCACCTATACTGAATTGATTGTTAAAGCATTGTAGTCCTAAAGGCTACAGTGCTTTTTTACTATCACAAGGAGGTATGAGTATGAAAGGCTATATGACGACAAAGGAAGCAGCTGAGAAATGGGGACTTTCCATAAGGGCAGTATCACAATACTGTACTTTGGGAAAAATTCCAGAAGCAGAACGAGCAGGAAGGGTTTGGCTAATCCCAGAGGAAATGGAAAGACCGGTTGATTCAAGAGTAAAATCCGGAGAGTATAAGGGTTGGCGGAAGATATATGGGAAAGGAGAAAAGGCATGAAAAGACTAATTAATGTTTTATTGATAATAATGATTATGGCAATGATGTCAGGATGTGATTTTAGTGATTTTACTGATCAAGCGGCGAACTTTTTCGATTTAGATGATGAGAATGTACTCATGGTAAAAGGCGGGCATCCCAATTTGTATCCGGATGTTTCGTATGAGCAAGCATTTACATCATTCTTTTCATCTCCAACATGGAAGTATTTTGTTGGAACACAAGAGGGCTCCAATAATGATGGTAATGGGAACGCAGACAATGCGAAAGAAAATCTAGATGTTGTTGAGTTTACAGGTTATTGTATGTATATGAACACAGAAGTAAAGGCAAGAATACAGTTTGTCCTAGACAAAATAAACGGAACATTTGAAGCTTCATACTTAGCATTTAATGAGGTTCCACAATCTAAGTTAATTCTAAATGCTTTGCTAAAGAAGGCATTTGAAAGCTATAAATGAAAATACTAAAATAGTGAATAGGATATTTTTATAAGAGGAGAAATGAATATGAAGCAGATAAGATGTGAAATGTGTGGAAATTCTGACCTTATTAAACAAGATGGTGTTTTTGTATGTCAATTCTGTGGAGCAAAATATACTCTTGAAGAGGCGAAAAAACTTTTAATTGAAGGTGTTGTTGATGTTTCAGGTAGTGCAGTTAAAATCGATGATTCAGAGCGTTTGGTAAATTACTATCAAATGGCTGAGAGTGCCTTTGCGTCAAATAATTTTAGAGAGTCTGAAAGTTATTGTAATAAAATCCTTGAAAGTGATTTAAAGGATTATATGGCTTGGTTTTTAAAAGGAAAATCTGCTGGAAGGCAGTCTACGGTAGATTTTTTGCGTGTAGATGAAGTAATTAACTGTTTTACAAAATCTATAGAAAATGCACCGGAGCAGGAAAAAACAAGATTAGAAAAGAATGCTTCAGAGTATATGGTACCTTTTCTTATTTCGATTGTAAAATTATGTTGTGATACTTTTGTTGCGAATCCTACAAAAGCAAATTTAAAAAATACAGAAGAAAAGATTTCTCTGCTTACTAAATATAATTATGAAGTAGTATCTAAATGGGGTGGAATAGCAGGTGATTTCTCAAAAGAAATCGGAGATTATATATATTCAAGTGCATTATTAGCATGGGAAAATGTTGTTTTAAAAGAGTATAAATCAGATCCTCATCCGACAAAGGAAGAATGGAAGTCTTTCATGGATAGAGGATATATAATTATAGAATTGATTCAGCTTTCGCTGAATATAAGCTCAGAAAAATCTTGTGAAAAATATAATAGTATGATTATTGTTGCGACACATATTAATAATTCTTATGGTTGTTTATATAATCCAAGTACAAATAGGTATTCGTATTTTAGACCAGAAAGTAATATATTGAAACCTAATAATCAGAAAATATATGAATGGAAAGCAAAAATCAGACAGATAAATCCGCAATTTAATATTTATGGTAAAAAAGGCTGCTATATAGCTACTGCTGTTTATGGAAGTTATGATTGCCCTGAAGTATGGACTTTAAGAAGATTTCGTGACTACAGTCTTTCAAAAACTTGGTATGGGCGTGGATTTATTAGATTTTATTATGCCATTAGTCCAACACTCGTAAAGTGGTTTGGAGATAAAGGGTGGTTTAGAAATATTTGGAAGAAAAAATTGGATCGAATGGTTAAAAATCTAATAGAAAGAGGATATGAATCGTCAAGCTATGAGGATTAAAGATTATGCTTAAATTATGACTTAAAACATTGAAATTGTAAAAATATGCGATTTATAATTTAATATGCGATGTTATTATTCACAACAAATGTTATTAGCTAAGCTCAAAGGGTTAGATTCCATAAAGGGTCTAACCTAATTTTGTATCATTTTTGGTATCACAGGTGTATCGCTGGTATATACATCGCAGGTACATACAAACAAACCGCCTGCTAAGCTGATAGAGTTTTTTATTGACAAAATGGCACTAATATGGCATTATATTTGTATGGTGTATAATAAATGGTATTTTTATGGATGATAAGTGTTTATTTATGTTATTTTTCATAATGGAGGCGCGTATCATATGACTATTCGGGAAATGATAAAAATAAAAAAAGATTATGGTTATTCTAATGAATATATAGCGGAAAAAGCCGGAGTTCCGGTAAGTACTATCCAGAAAGTATTCAGCGGAACTACATATACTCCTCGCAGAATCACTCTTGAAGCTCTTAGTAAATTTTTTGAACGAAAAAAGGAAAATGTTACTGTCGAGAATTCTTATAATTGCGACATTGCAGAAAAAGATTCTATAAGTAGGACAGAGGAAAATGAAGCCGAGTATTTGGCTACCGATGGGACAAGTGCATTGGCTTTAAATAAACACAACAAGACGCTCAAAGACTATCTGGCTTTACCGGATGATATCCGGGTTGAACTGATAGATGGTGTGTTTTATGATATGTCTTCACCTACAGCTATACATCAGCAATTTAATCTTCAAATAGCGACATCATTATGCAATCATATAAGAGCTAATAAGGGATCTTGCATGGCTTTTTGCGCTCCTATGGACGTGCAACTGGACTGTGATGACAAAACTGTTGTTGAACCGGATGTATTTGTTGTATGTGATAAAAACAAAGTAACTAAGGCAAGAATTTACGGAGCACCTGATTTTATCATAGAGGTAGTATCGCCTTCAAATTGGTATCACGATACTATTCGCAAACTAAATAAGTATAAAAACGCAGGTGTTAGGGAGTACTGGATGGTAGTTCCTGAAACAAAGAAAGTAATTGTCTATTTTTTTGAAAAATCTCCCTATCCCGTAGAATACACATTTGATGATAAGGTTCAGGTAAATATTTGGGATGGTAAGTGTAGAATTAATTTCAAGGAAATATATGATAGTATCAGGTTCATGTACTGATACTATTAGTCTTTTGACAGAAGTAGCAAAAATTTGATTCATGGTTCTTATTTTCTTCTTTCTATCTTTTTTCTGTTGACAAATATTTGATTTAATGCTAATATCAAAACAGTAAACGACAGTAAACAACAGTAAAAGAATTATAAAACAGTAAACAACAGTAAAAAAACATAAAACTGTAAACCACAGTAAATCAAGGAGAAAACCATGGCGCAAGCGTTAAAAAATCCTTATACATTGAGCTTTGGCAAGTCGCCCAAGCAGATAATTTCAAGGAATTCAAGCATGAATGATATCATAGAGACTTTTAATGATGATAATCCTTCACAGCAACTCTATATGATTACAGGAGTAAGAGGCAGTGGCAAAACGGTGTATATGACAGAACTGTCTCAAAAGATTCAGGCTTCCGGAGATTGGATAGTTGTCGAACTCAATCCTGAATTGGATTTATTAGAGGGGCTGGCAGCAAAATTATCCGGAGAAACTGCACTTGCCCAAATGTTCAAAACTGCAAAGATAAATCTATCATTCTTTGGTTTTGGAGTAGAGATAGATGGTGTAGCCCCTATAAGAGATATAGAAACTGCCATAGAAAAAATGCTTTTGACGATAAAAAAATGCAAAAAAAAATTACTTGTTACAATCGATGAAGTTGCTAAAAATGCAAATATGCGAGTTTTCGCCGGATCGTTTCAGATTTTCATTCGAAAGAATCTTCCCATTTTTCTATTAATGACAGGACTGTATGAGAATATTGACTTATTACAGAATGAAAAAACACTGACTTTTCTGTATAGGGCACCTAAGATAGAACTCAAACCTTTAAATATCAGGACCATAGCTGACAATTACAAAGAAACATTTAAAACTAACGATCAAACAGCTATGCATATGGCAAAACTAACCAAAGGATATTCATTTGCATTCCAAGTATTAGGTTATTTCACTTGGAGTAACAATGGAAATTACAAAGATGCTTTAGGTGATTTCAGGCAATATCTTGAAGATTATGTATACGAGAAAATCTGGTCCGGTTTATCTAAAGGTGACAAAAGATTAGCTTACGGTATCGCAAAAGTTAAATCAGGGAAAATTTCTGAGATACGAAAAGAACTAAATATGGAAACTAATGAGTTCAATCCGTACAGAAAACGCTTAGTAAAACGGGGTATAATAGATGGCGAAGGACGCGGATATGTCAGTTTTACCTTACCGTTATTTGAAGAATATGTACTGGATAACTATGACGAATAATAATTATGGAGGCATGTAAATATGAAGAAGAAAATGTTATCTTTCTTGCTTGTAATCGTTTTATGTATAGGAGTGACAAATGTAGACGCATTTGCCTCTGAATCTGACGTATCCAAGCCTTTGATTGGGATTGCATGGAGAGCAGATACAGACTCAGAGTTCTATACCAATATTTGTTTGGCAATTGAAAAAGCAGGGGGAAATTGGATTTTGTTGTCCCAGGTCAAGTCTGCTGATTTGAAATATGACAAGAATGGGAAGTTGAAAAAGGGTGTTGCTAAGACAGGAGCTCTGACTAATGCAGCAGGAAAGCTTATAAGAAATAATACCTGGTATGGTTCAAATGCAGCCGAAGCGGTAGCAGATGTTGATGCCGTAGTATTTACCGGCGGGGAAGATATCAGCCCCAGCTTGTATTATAAGCAGAAAAAGTGGCATGGTATAGAGGAAGAACTTGATTATAATGCAGAAAGAGATGTTTCTGATTACCTCACAATGACATATTGTCTGGACATGGACATCCCCATCTTGGGCTCCTGCCGCGGCATGCAGCTTTTAGGAGTTGTATCCGGCTCTGAAGTTATTCAGGATATACCTACTTATTTTGAGAGTATTGGTGTTGAGTATAACTATGAACATAGAAATGTTAAAGCTACTCCTGATTCATACCGTGATTATGCATCTCATGATGTTATTATAGCTAAGAAATCTCATCTTTATAATATAGTCGGTAAAACAAAGCTTACCGGATGTCCTTCGTGGCATCATCAAGCTTTGTTGAATGTGGATGATACCAGGCTTAAGGTTACAGGTTCTGTAAATATTAACGGTGTGGAGATGATCGAAGCTGTTGAGAGAACGGATAAGACATTTGCATTAGGTATCCAGTTCCATCCGGAAGTTTCTGTAAATAAAAATGTTAATAATATTGATAACGCCGATGAATACATGAGTATGAAGAAAGCAATGAAATTCTTTAAGTATTTATTGGCAGAGGCTTCTGAGTATAGAGCCAGAAAAAATGCAGATGCCGAGAAATTTACAGATGTACAGTATGTATTATACTTAGGAACTAATGATAAGGATACAAATGAACCCGTATTTTCGCCTGAAGAAGCTAAAGAAAAGGCTAAAGAAATTCTTCTTAAACATTTCGGCGGATATACCATTATGGAGGCTGATGGCGGCTGGATAGACGGAGATATCGTTTATAAGGAATACACTTTGGTGATTTATTTAAGCGATACTGATGAAGAAAGCATCCATAAGGTGTCTGATGAACTTATAAAAGTGTTTAACCAAAGTGCGATTATGATCCAGGCAAATCCCACCAAAACAGAATTTTATGGGGGATAAAATACAGAGCTACATTTATTGCTTATAATTTGAGAAAGTTTATGCAAATAAAAAATATATTCCTAATTATTATAGAAAAAACTTGATTACAATTTGAAAACAAAAAATTGGTAAAAAACATTAACGCAGGCGGGGCTGATGCTCTACCTGCGTATTTTCAAAATATCGGAGTGTATGAAAGTTTTTCTGTAAATTAGATTTCCTAAGATAATTCGAAGGTTATATAACGATAAATTTATCCCGAGATCTTCACCTTGTATTTTAGCGTTTTTCCGGATGTTGTTCCCACATAGATATAGGCGGTTCCTTTCTTTTTGCCTTCTACCGAAAGTACGTTGCCATTCTGCTCGACACTGATTTTGTTGCTTCCTGAAACAACTTTTAAAATGCTGTATTCGGAAGATACAGTAATATTTATTTTGTTTCCCTTTTTTACGGCTACTTTTGAAGCCAGTAGAGGCTTTTTTACGAAGATTCTGAAGGTTTCCTCTTCACCGGCGGAATTTGTTGCTTCAACTTTGGTTATCCCAACACTTGTCGCTGTTATTTTCCCGGATTTACTAACCACAGCAACTGCTTCGTTTTCTGAAACGAAAACTTCTTCACCGTCAAGCTGACCATCAAGCTGTTTTTCTGAATAAAGATCTACTAATACTATATGGCGTACGTTTGCAAGAAGCTGGTCTTTTGCATTTAAAACTCCTGTACAAAAATCAACTACTTTTCTCTTTACAGGTCCAAGCTTATTATACTCTTTAAAAAATTCCTGAAGCTTCTCCGGATAATCCTCCGAGGTTTCATCAAGTGCGTTATACATCTTTACGACCTTAGAAATATCTTTGGCTAGGGTACCTAATTTTTTGAATGCCGAAACAAGTTTTTCATAGGCTTTCTTTAGAATAGGAGACAGATCATTCAGATCTTTTTTATCTGATTCAATGGTGTCTTCGATCATTTCGCATAAACCATCGGTATCGGTTGCCGCGTAAACAGGCTGGTAATCAAGCTTAGCGTATCCTATACCTGCTAATGATATGATAAGTACCAGAGATAGAATGATAGTTTTAAATTTTCTCATAGATTCTATACCTCGTGTTTTTAGATTTTCCATAATTATATACCCTTGAACAAATTGTTTCAAGTATTTTATATTGCTATAGTTATAACTTTCTAAATGACGGAAAATTCTTATACAAAGAGGCTATTATACCAAATTTCAGTGTTGACTATTAGGGGATTTTTTGTTATTGTTTTCCGTAGTAGCTATCTAAAAATGTATAATGAAGTTATAACAGAGCATATATAGACGATTTGATTATTGACTTTATCTGAATTACTTATATGGAGGATTAAAGATGAAAAAATACATAATATGCTTAATGTCATTACTATTAACAATTATATGCATATTGTCTTTAAACGAGACAAAAATTAATGCTAAAGAGGTTAGTGTCGCTTTGGGGATTTTTGATAGTGATGAACAAAAATTAATTGTAGTTCATAGATTAAAGAACAATGAAACACTAAAAATGTATAAAGGCCAAACGTTTGACATTGAAGATACCATAACGGATTATAATGTGGTCGGATATGATAAGATAAGGGCAAGTCAGATTATTTATTCTAGTTATGGCAATCAGAATACGAGATTACATTTGAGTCCAAGTTTTTTTGCTGAAACCGGAATATACACGATCCAGTTATTTGATAAAAATGGTAAAACGGTTATTACATTTAAGTTAAAACTTGTTGAAGCAACTGAAAATCCGCTTGATGGAACACCTATAGACGGAGTTGAGAAAGCATATATAAAAATGGATAAAAATGGGATCATAAAGGAATATTATGAAGTTACATTAAAAAATATTTCGGATTCGACCATGAAGATAGCTATTCTGGATATAGAAAATACTTCAAAAGAACCTAGTTTTAAGACAATAAAATCAGGAAAAACAAAAGTTTTAAAATATGAGATAGACACCTATGACAATATTGATGAATTAAAACAGAATTATAAACTTACAAAAAAACAGATAAAGAAGTTGAAATCTGGGAAAAAGGTTTACTTTAAAGATTTTAAATATTATTTATATGCTGCGGGATATTATCGAGGCATCTATTTTGGAAGACGATTTAGCGCAGATGGCAAATCTGGAGAAAGCGATTCTTCAGCACGATAGTTTAAGAGGAGGGAATTAAGAAATCCGGTGGCTGTTGGGTCTGTGCACCGGTTTCTTTTCCTTCCAACGATGCATCATTTTATCCATTTGTGAAAGCGTAAATCCCTTGGAAGCTACTATGTTCTTCAGCTTAGACAGGCTTTTCCAGATATGTCTTCCTGTTGCATAATCAATAAATGTCAAAATACCTGATTGCTGATCATACGCTATTCCATACTCGAAATCATCGAATATTAAAAATATAGTTTCTTCGTTGTTGATACACCTGACGTTTAGCTTTTTGTTAACAGTTATAGTATCATTCTCTCTTATAAAATGCTTGATATCCATAGATTCAAAGTATGGGTATCCGTCTTCGTTTTTCTTTTCCTCATAAGATATGATCATGGCTTTATCGTCCAGCATATCGACACCTCCCTGCATCTTTAAGTTTGTATTGCTTTCTGTACATATAATATCATTACAGATTTTTGAAATATAAAAATGGATTCCTTTAAAATGTGAAAGATTTGCTTAAAACTTGACTATCTGAGGTTCTGGTGATAGTATATACTCATAGTTTTATGTAAATAGTATGGTAAATTGACAGATCGTTAGTGATGGATGTGGTATATTTTAATCCTACAAGGTTTGAAGGAGGTTAAATATAGATGATAACGTTTATTATTGGTTTAGCTATTCTTATTGTGGGCGGAGCCCTTTATGGTGCATTATGTCAAAAGGTTTTTTCACCCGATAACAGAAAGACACCTGCATATACTAAAGCAGACGGCGTAGATTATGTAGCTATGCCAAAGTGGAAGAACTCTCTTATAAATCTGTTAAATATTGCCGGAACAGGACCGATTCTTGGACCTATTCAAGGGATACTGTTTGGACCGATAGCGTTTATCACTATTCCTATAGGCTGTGTGATAGGCGGAGCTATGCATGATTACTTTTCAGGAATGATTTCTGTAAGAGAAGGCGGAATTCAGATGCCTGAAATGATCAAATTAAATACAAATGCTGCTATTCACAAGTTATATACTGTTTTTGTATGCCTGGTTACTTTCCTGGTCGGAGTAGTTTTTATTTATACTCCGGGAGATATTATGGCTACACAGGTATTTGGATTTGGTGGGACGGCAGATGAAGCTTCCACATGGATAATCTATTCCTGTATATTCATTTATTACTTAGTTGCCGCAGTTCTTCCTATTGATAAAATAATAGGAAAGGTATACCCGCTGTTTGGTGCGGTACTTTTGCTCTCTGCTGTCGGAGTATTTATTATGCTCTTTGTGAAAGGGTATCCTTTATCGGAAATTTGGGGTTCGTGGACCTTGAATGGTTTTGACTTTGGAGCATATTTCAGCAGCGAGAATTTTATCCCGACATTTTTCATAACCGTTGCCTGCGGAATTCTTTCCGGTTTTCATTCTACGCAGATTACTCTTGTTACAAGAACTATGAAGCATGAGAAGGAAGGACGCTTTACATTCTATAACATGATGTTAGTAGAAGGCTTTATTGCAATGGTGTGGGCTGCAGGAACTATGGCTATGATAAGTGCGGGAGCCGGAGATATGGGTATTACCATGCAGCAGACAGAGAAGGGCTGGGGATACTTTATGCTGGTAGAAGGTCAGCTTAAGCAGATATCCGCAACCAGTGTAGTCGGAGTTGTATGTAAGAATATGCTTGGTTCCGTAGGAGGAATAATAGCGGTTATAGGAGTTATAGTTCTTCCGATAACATCAGGCGATACAGCTCTTCGTTCGGTACGCCTTATTCTGGCAGAGACATTTCATGTAAAGCAGAATAAAGGGCTTAAAAGACTTGCTTTAGCTATCCCTATTTTTGCTCTTGCTTATGTCACTCTTATCTTAGCTAAAGTGAATCCGAACGGTTTCAATATCGTATGGAGATATTTTGGCTGGTCAAACCAGACAGTAGCCATATTTGCTTTAGCCTCAATCCTTATATGGCTGATGCAGCATGATAAGAAGAAATATTTATGGATACCGCTTATCCCGCTTGTATTTTATTCGTTCGTAACATGTTCGTATCTGATGGGAGCTTCTATCGGATTCTCACTTTCTTATGAGGTCTCTATGATCATCGGATTGACATTTGCCGCATTGGTAGCAGCTCTCGCGATTTACAGGGGAAATAAGAAAAAGGCATAAATCAGAAAATCTTATGAAAAAAATAAAAATACTCTGCATCATATTTATACTTATTATTGCAGTGCCGGTTTTTATCAGCGATGTTCCGGCATCGGTCATGACAGATGCTAAGGAAATACCGAAGGAACTTAAAATCATCGCTATAGGGAACAGTTTTTCGTCAAACAGTCTGTTCTATGTTTATGAGATGGCTAAGGATTTAGGGATAGACGAAGTAATTGTGGGAAATCTGTATATAGGAAGCTGTTCACTTAAAAAGCACCGGATAAATGCAAGAGATGACAACAAAGCATACAAATATTATAAAAAGACTGCCGGAGAGTGGGAGATAACCGATAATGTGAGCATCAGCGAAGCTCTTGCTGATGAAGACTGGGATTATGTTATGTTTCTGCAGTACAGCGGTGACGCGGGAAAACCTTCAACATACAAACCTCTTAACAGTTTACTGAAGTATGTAAGAAAACGGGTCGGAAAACACACGAAGTTTATCTGGAACATGGTATGGGCATTCCAAAGTGATTATAAGGCAAAAAGGTTTGGCGCATATAATTATGACCAGGAATTAATGTATGAAAAAATTGTTTATGCGACGGAAAAGAAGATTAAGACAAATGCAAAAATAGACTTGATCGTACCAGCTGGTACAGCAATTCAGAATGCCAGAAGTTCTTCTTTTGGGGATACTTTTACTACTGATGGGAGACATCTTACATATGCCGGCCGATATATAGTCGGACTTACACTTCTTTCAACGATACTGGATATTTCTCCCGAAGAAATAAAATATCGTCCTAAATGTATCTCGGATGAGATGAGAAGAGTGGCAGCGAAGGCCGCTTCATAAAATAAGCTGACACACTTTTGATATGTCAGCTTATTTTATTATGTTATAGAGTGTTTTAGAAATGATTCCGATCTTATATGTTTTTCAGACAAAAGACATTATCTTACAGAACCACCATGATAAAGCGCATAGAATCCGCTGGGCCATAAGTACCAGTTACCGTCTTTGGGATCCTTGTATACTTTTATAGAAAGAGTATTTGAAAGGCAGGGATGTGTATCAATATGGATGTATATTTCCTCTAAGGTAAGAGTAGCTCCGTAGATCGTGCTTGTCGTGGGGGCATATACACTTTCTTCCAATGTTATGGTATATGGCTCATCGGGCTTATGACTGTTTTCGGGTGTTGCACCGTCAAAGAATCCCCAGGGAAGTTTTTCTCTTTTATTATCGTAATCAAAGTTATCCTGACCAATATATGATGCATCACCGACATAGGCAGCTGAAATGGTCGGGGATATTAAAAGTTCATTCAGCATGGCTTGACCGTTTTTGCTGTCACCGTTAGAATATGCAGCAATGGCTGAAATGGCAAGAGCTACTGTAAGATACTTGCCGTCCTGTTTGCCGTCTTCTTTAGAACCGTTTCCGTCTGTACGTGTAATTTTTTTTAGGTCTGCTGCGGTGGTAGGGAATCCATTAAATGTGATCTTAGCCTCATTGACTACTTCGCTTATAAGCTTATCACTGCGCTGAGCCTGCCTGTTTTTCTCTGAATAGGTTATTGTAGGCTGCTTTACTTTTGATTCTTCTGTAGGAACATCCAAGGGATCTTCGGGATCTTTAGGTTCTTCTACAGTTACCGTACATTTAAATACGGAATTATAAACTTTGCCGGAGATTGTTACGGTTCCGGCGGAGATTGCGGTTACCACGCCGGTCGAACTGTCTACTTCAGCTACGCTTGTATCGTCTGAGGACCACTCGATATTCTTGGCCTTAGATACTTTCAGTGTAAATTCTTCATCTACTTTAAGCTTTTTTGTTTTCTTATTAATTGAAGCGTTAGGAACGGTTACATTAAAAATATAAACAGAACCATCCTTTGTTGTAATTGTAACTGTAGCTTCTTCACCGGCCGTTTTAGCGGTGATAACTCCCTTTTTGGTTACACTCGCGATTTTTTTACTGCTTGTCGCAACTTTTTTGATGTTTTTGATTTTTATTTTGTATTTAGCACCGACTTTTACGGTTATACTTTTGCTTTCACTTTCGCCTGTAGTGGCTGCGCTTACAGCTGTTTGAGTTGTTATCGGAACAGCTGCAGAACCCGTTGCCAGCACAACCGACAAAGTGATGGTTGCTAATCCCCTAAAAAAGTTTTTCCTCATAATACATCCTCCTGACATAATAAATATCTTTCCTGAACGGTGTTTTATGTTCAGAATCAACTATGTGTATCTGCAGGAATTATTATATCATGTAAGCAGTAAAAATACAATATTATTTATTATATTTAGCCAGATCCAGGACTCCTTCTTTAGATGCTGTGATAAGTGTACCGACCATATCTCCGATGGAGTTATTGATTGTTCTAAACATACCGGCGATAACTTCCATTCCTACAGCCTGACCGAGAGCTTCATCAACAGGAACATTAATGGAAGTTAACATTACTGAAAGGCAGATGAGACTGACACCGTATATGGTAGGGGCACCTGCGGAAAGCATTATTATAGTAAAAGCCATCGAGAGAAGTACTGGGAGAGTAATTTCAATACCGTATATCTTGGCAAATGTGAGTCCGAACACAGCAAGATACATGCTGATACCGTCCATATTTATCGTTGCTCCCAAAGGAATTGAGAGTGAATAAATCTTAGACGGAACGCCTAGCTCTTCACATACCTGCATATTTATAGGTATTGCGGCACTGCTTGACCCCATTACAATGACCTTTAGTGCGTGCGGAGCATATTTTTTTAGCAATTTAAACGGATTTAATCCACCCATAAGCCACAGCAACAGATTATATACAACCAGCATAATGATAATAGTAAGTACAAATGCTACCGCGGCACAGATCATGGACTTGAGGCTGCCACTGTTTAATCCGCTTTTTGGCGGAACAAGAGTAACACAGACGTATGAAAAGATCATGATCGGGATCAATTGCATTACTACATCTGCGATTTTCATAAACACTGCATTTCCTGAATCAAGGAAGGTTGCAAAAGGTCTTGTTTTTTCACCTGCAAGAAGAGTTGCGAGACCGACAAGAAAAGCAAGGAACATAATAGGAATGGTATCATTCTTGACAAAAGGTTCGAAGAAATTAGACGGAACGATACTCATTAAGAATCCTTTGACGGATGTATCTATCTGAGTTGTTGTATACTGCGACACATCGGCAGCAGTACTTTGAACGGCTTCAGCATAATCATAGGGTTTAAGAAGGAAAGTCAGGCCGAAACCTATAGATATGCATATGACAGTAGTCATCAGATATATGCCCATTATACGGGCACCGACTCTGCCTATATCTGCGGCGTTTCCAAAACCCGCTATGGATGACGATATCGAGAAGAATATCAGAGGCGCGATCATCATGGTCAGCGCGTTCATGTAGATATCCTTCATTACGGCAAATACATTATTTGTAAGATAGGTTCGGGTCTCATCCGAGCATACATTACGAAGTATTAATGAGAGTAATCCTGCTAAAAGCGCTGCTCCGATTATTCTGTATAGGAAAAGGTTTCTGGATTTATATGCCGAGATGGTGATGCGATTCTTGGTATGTGTATGGACATATTTCAGATCCGGTGAGAAAGATTTCATCAGTATAGCATTTACATCCGATGCATCTTCAAAAGGATCAAATCTTTCGCCGTCAGCCATCAGACAAACTTTGATTTTTCCTATGTATCTTTTTACAGTCACGGTCAGAACACTGTCTTTACTGTGCTTTGAAATGCTGGTCAGACTTTCTTCAGCCATAAGAAGGGCTCTGTTTTTTTCTGCTTTTTTTAGTTTGAATCCATCAAAAACTTCCTGAAGATATTTCAGACATTCATCGATCCCATTCGGTAATTCAAAGGTCTGTTTCATGTGATTTTCCTCACTTCTATGATAATATTTATGTCAAGACTTTGCTATTACGAAAGACCCGGAATAATCCGGGCCTTTATTATACATAAAATTCTTTGTCTTCATCTATAGAATAACATGCCAATCGTCCGCCGCGCTCACGATATCCGGATCCGGCATCTATATCCATATATTTTTTTGACCTGAAAATCCTGCCTTTATATTCAGGTCCAAGCTGGTAAGTGGGAACATGACCGCATATAATATATTTATCTATTTTGTTTAATTTTTCGTGTCCCCAATAATGAATATCCGCAGAAATCAGATATCCGTACTCATCATTGTTGACAGCATTCCGGATAGAGGCCTCCGCATCTATGCATTCGTCAGGCCCGGCCACCAGATAATCGTTCATAAGTCCTGTGTGCGTGATTATTGTTTTTCCGAATTTGGGTGTCTCGCGTTCAATATACAACGGCAGCCCTTTTATAAAGGTTAATAATTCATCCTGTTTATCTTTCTCAAGCTTTTGTAATTCTTTGAGCATACTTTCATCATAAGATCTTACCCAGTTTCTTTCGGTAAGGGTTCCTTCCATGCACATTTGGATAAACAACTCGTGATTTCCCTTTATCATTACGGCGTCACCCTTTTCAACCATATCTTTAACAGTGAAAAGGATTTTAATACCATTCGACCTTATGTCAAGAATGTTCCCGTTTATTATAAGGCGGTCTTCTCCACTCTTAAAAGCTATTTTGTCAAGAAGCCTGTTAAAAGAGTTTATATCACCCTGAACGTCTGCCATAATATAATCAGCCATATGATGAGTCACCTTTCATAAATGTTTTCTTTCAGTTTCGGGCTTAATACATCGGTTTGGGCTCAAGATGAACTTCTCCGTTAACGAGATAGGCGTATTCGTAATACCCCATCTCAACATGTGCGGTAAATCCACGTTCTCCCAAGGCATCCATAAATTGTACACGTTCTTCTTCAGTAAAGAAAGGGCTGTAATCAAGCTGGGTAACACTTATGGTAAAATCTCCTGTTTTGAAGAGCTCAAATGCTTTATCGGTGTCGCCGCCAAGAGCTTTTATATCTTCTTCGGTAGGAAATTCTTTCTGTATCACGATTTTAATACTATCGGTATTTTTGTCTGGAAATACATCTTTTACGATATCAAGGATATAATTTTCGGAATATGTTTTTAATTCTGAGTTTTCGAAATCTACTCTCCGCATTCTTGCTTCGTGTAATTTGTCATATTTTTCCTGCTCTTCAGGGCTTAATGTTACTGTATTATCCTCAGTGGGAGTCTTATTGCAGGCACATAAAGCTAAACACATTACAGATATTATAAGTGCTACATATCTTTTCATAGCCGGTCTCCTTAGGTTAAAAACTATCTTTCTGATTTTATCATACTCTTGCTGTAAAATCAATGGTTAAATCTTTTTGTAAATTTATAGTTTTCCCAAGTCTGTTCCAACGCTTTTTTCTTTTTTATATTTATAGGAAGAATGGTTTCATCTTTAAGATTACATATTCCGCTCTCAAAGCTGCTCACATAGTCCATATTTACCAGAATTCCTCGGTTAATGAGGAGAAAACTTCCATCGGACAATTCATCGTAAATCGAAGAAAAAGTTAGATAAGGTTTATAGATTTCTCCTGACGTAAGCTTTATGTCAACATAATGCCCATTGGAACATATTGAAATAATATCACTGACGTCAATACTGTAGTCCTTTTTTTCAAATGTGAAGTATAGATTTTTGCGTATAGATGTCTGCTTTTTTGTGATATCATCCATAAGATGAAAGAACCGGTCTTTATCCGTTGGTTTCTGCAGATAGTCAAAGGCATGCATCATCAGTGCATCTGCCATATGGTCAGGACTGCTTGTCAGAAATACTACTTTGGCGTCACTGTCCTTTTGCAGAATCTGCCTGGCAGCGTCTATGCCTGTTATGCCTTCCATATAAATATCCATAAAAATGACGGTATATTTGTATGGGCTATAGTTTTTAAGGAAATCTTCTGCTCTGTTAAAGTAAGAGATTTCTGATTTTATTTTGTTTTGAGCGGAATACTCTTTAATAAATTTTGTGATGATCTTGGCTTCCAGTTCAGTATCATCTACAATAGCGATATTCATTACAATCCCTCAATTATTATATAATAATGTTATATATATTTTCATTAGTTTTCTTATTAAATATAATTAGCTATACAATTTTATCAGTAAAGACGCTTACTGTCAACCTAAAAATGCTTTTCGTGCGATATAAAATGCCATTCGTGCGAAAAATGTTGATTTTTAACATACGTTATGATATAAACGCAAAGGCGTAAAAATGTGGAGGACTACAGTAATTATGGAAAAATTGAAGAAATTTGTGGACAGTAGTCTGTTCCAAAATACTATTCTTATTGTAATCGTAATCAATTCCATAGTACTTGGACTTCAGACAAATCAGAAGATAGAGGATTCTATAGGGGATATTCTTTCGGTCATTGATACGATATGCCTTGGCATTTTTGTTGTTGAAATGCTTTTGAAGATGATCGCATATAAGTTCTTTGGATATTTTAAGAGCGCGTGGAACTGGTTCGACTTTATAATTGTTATAGCTTCGATTCTTTCAGGTTTGTCAGTTCTTTCTTCTGTAAGAATACTGAGAGTGTTCAGGGTTTTCCGTTCGCTTAAAGGCCTCAGAGGTTTTAAGATGGTAAGTTCCTTAAAACCGTTGCAGGTGATTATTTCCGCCATCGGAAAGTCAATCCCCGGGATTACTTGGACAGCGTTGCTTCTTCTGATCATTTATTATATTTTCTCCATAATAGGAGTTTCACAGTTCGGAGAAGCTTTTCCTGAATGGTTCGGAGACATTCCGAAAGCTATGTATACTCTGTTCCAGGTTATGACACTTGAGAGCTGGTCTATGGGTATCAGCCGACCGGTAATGGATGTATTCAGTTACGCATGGGCTTACTTCGTTCCTTTCGTTCTGATATCTTCGTTCACCATGATGAATGTTGTAGTGGGTATCGTAGTAAATGCCATCAGTGAGGTCGCAGAATTCAACAAGAAAGAAGAGCATGAGGCAAAGGGTACTGCGGATATTAAAAAAGAGATTGATGCAGTGAAGGAACATCTTACAAAACTTGAAGAGATGCTTACCAAAATGGAAGACAAATAAGCTTAGGTTTTCCAAAAGTCAGTTCATTTCGGCATTTGCCGTTTTGATAAATATTGTTTTAATTAGAAGAGGAGAAAAAAGGAAATGAAAAAAAGTTTCAAAGCAGTTGCAGCCATGTTATTGGTTGTAGTAATGATGCTGAGCTTAACAGCTTGTGGCGGTATCGACATGAACAAGGTAAAGGGTGATTGGACACTTAGCACAATCGGTGGAAAAACCATTACAGATGTAGCAAATGAAAAAGGAATGCATGAGTGCTTCCTTTACTTAAACTACACTATTACCGATACAGAAATTAAGAATGATGCATTGAATACTGATGGATCAGGTGCTCATGTTAATTCTACATTTACTCTTAAGAAGCGCAGCAACGGTGTTGAAGGATACCTTGGCGATCAGCTTGCAATCTCATTAATCTATGATGAAAAGGCTGATACCCTTTCTATGAAGCTCGGTGAAAGCGAGAGTACCGCAGTTGAATACATCTTCGTAAAGGGCAGCAAAAACCTTGATGATGCTTATCAGATAGCTAACAGCGCCGGAATATCAGACGGCAGCTCTGCAGGTGCTTCAGAAGGCGCTTCAGAAGGCGGAGAAGAAGAGACCTATTCAGAAGGTGAAGAAGATTACGAATAATTAATCATTTCTTCGGAATGAACTCTTGTTTGCCCCATGGTGTATACTGTGGGGCATTTATAAAATACTGGAAAGGCAGGCAGAATATGGCTGAGAAAACAAAAGAAAACACAAATGACGAGATTAAGCAGGATGATAAGAATGGTAAGAAGGAAGAGAAGAAAGGCTTCTTTAGTGCGAACAGAATAGAAGTTCTTGTAGCAATATTCCTTGGCATAACGGCTCTTCTTACAGCATGGGCATCGTGGATAAGCTCATTACACGGTGGAAATCAGGCAACAAATTATACAAAGAGCAACAACCTTGCAGCAGAAGGAAATGCAGAATACAATGCCGGTTTACAGACATATCTGTCTGATCTGCTGACATGGAATACCGTTATGGATTATTCTTTTGACCAATCATTGGCGGAAGCTAACGGAAATGAGCTTGAAGCACAATTAATCGCAGCAAAGCTGGATAATTACCTGGATCAGAACGGCAGTCCGATTCTTGCTCAGGCTGCCTTAGAGATGACTGATGGTATGAGTTCTCCGTTTGAAGTTGAGGGCATGCTTGACAGATACTATGAATCGGCGAATGTACTTCTTGAACAGTCTAAGACTTTTCTTGAAGAGGGACAGAAGGATAATTCCAACGGCGATGCGTACAATCTTGTCAGTGTTATTTATTCACTTGTACTTTTCTTACTTGGTATAGTCGGAATCTTTAAAGGAATACCAAATCGTGCGGTAGTACTCATTATTGCAATAATTGGACTTATCCTTACAACAATCTATATGATCACCATTCCTTTGCCTACCGGATTTAGTTTAGGAAGCTATTTTGGTGGCTGATGATTTGTTAGCGAGGAAACGCTGAAGGCGTTTTCAGGTGATGTTTACAAAATTGACTATATTTTCATGATAATAGTTGAAACAGCATAAAATAAAGCACTGACAGAATGCTCGATATTTATTGACATTCAATCAGTGCTTTTTTTATTGTGTAAACTAACTTAACGTTCTTCTCGGAAATAAGGAAGCCCGAGAGAAGCTTTTTATCTAAAAGATACCGTTTCTGACAGTATACCCTCCACTTGTGCAGAATGTATTTACCGCTAATCTGAGTTGTGTTATAATTTTTTAGGAATATTATCAGCATAATGCAAAGGAAACAATAATGAGAATAGCTATTTGTGAGGATGAAAGAGTTTATCTTGATTTAATTAAAGAAAAGACAGCGGATTTTTTTAGAGAAAAGAAAGTCGGCATAGCAACTGACTCTTTTTCTGATGCAACTCTGCTTATGGGGAAAATTGATGAAGGGTGGAAATATGACCTTATACTTATGGATCTGCAGATGAAACATTGTGACGGGATGGAGATAGCGAGGATTTTAAAAGACAAAAATATAGACATTCCTGTGATATTTGTGACCGGCATAGAGAACAGGGCATACCAGGGATATAGTGTGGATGCCCTTGATTATGTGGTTAAGAAAGATATGGATACGAGACTGCCGGAAGCACTTTCAAGATTCATGGAAAAACAAAAATCCAACACCATAGCTGTTCCCGTAAAGAAAGCTGTTCGAAATGATGATACCCGTAGTGACGGTGCAGGATTCGACAAGGAAACGGCTGTAATAAAACTACAGGATATTCTGTGGGTTGAGTCGGATGGAAGGTGTAGTAGACTGACGGTAAAGAATTCTGATGGGTCAAATATGAGAATGCCATCCAAAGAAGTCCATAACCATAATACTGGTATTACCAGTGAAGAAATCGAAAGCCCTTTGGGTATAGGAAAGCTGGCTGAGATGCTTCCGGCAGATGACTTTGTCGAGATATACAAGGCGATATTTGTAAATATCCGTGAGATAAAGCGTGTTGGAAATGATACGGTTACGATGTCGAATGACAGGGAGCTGCCGCTTAGCAGAAGAAAAAGAAATGATGTTCTGTGCGCGGTATTAAACAAGGTAAAGGGAATTTTATGAGAAAGCACCTTTTGTATTTTGTTCTGGGGATTCTATTCTGCATAGTATTTGCATATCTGGTGACTTCTTTCTATAACAGGAACCAGATGTACGATTATACCGTGGGTAAAGATGACCTGCAGACGCACTTAAAGTGGGAGGGTTATGTCCTGAAGTTATCGTCAGAACAGGTAAATGAAGCTAATTTCATATTACAGGGAATAGATTATGGTGAATACGCTGAAAAGACTGAATACTATGGTAAGGAAATATTCAGAATACGACAATATAAAGATCTGATACTCGAGAAAAACGCCCTGACAGAAATAGAAAAATCAGATAAGGACTATGTATATCTGGATAAGGTCAGATATGAAAGGGAAGAAATCTACAATGTTTATGGATGGTATAATAGTCTAACGACATCTCAGATAGATGATAAATATCAGACATATCTGGCCGTGTATGGAGCTCTTTCGTATGCAATAGAATATGAGAGTTATGTACAGTACGTCATAGATCATTCTCAAAAACTTTCTGAGATCAGGATTTTTGATGACGAAACAAAGGATGATATTAAAAGTAAGGGAACTGAATATTCGGAGCTTTCTGATATTAAGATGAGAGCATATATTACTACCGGATTTGAGAAGTTGATGGATAATCCCTTTGGAAATATGATGGCTGTACTTATGGTGCTGATATGCTCTATAGCCGTTTCAGGAGATCTGGTTAAACGCAAAAAATCCGTTATGAATGAAGGGAACGGAAGAGGTTTATATAGT
The DNA here is from genome assembly GCA_017542245.1 of Lachnospiraceae bacterium. Lineage (GTDB taxonomy): Bacteria > Bacillota > Clostridia > Lachnospirales > Lachnospiraceae > RUG11977. The sequence goes on along the minus strand of JAFXXN010000173.1, from coordinate 7,452 downwards.
GGTCTGTTTATAGCAGGACTGATATGCTTGTTCTTACTGGAGGGAGTTGCGGTAAGTCAGACCTTCGATATCGGGGAGCTCGGCTATCCGATTCAGACGGTGACAGGATATAAAACCTGTACTGTGAATATAAGCATGGGCCTGTTTTTGTTACTGCGAACAGTACTTAAGGTTTTGGCATATTATGTCATTTATAGTGGATTGGTGCTTATAATTTTAAAGAAAAGGAATTTATTAAGCATAGTTGTATTGGGGCTGGGATTTATTCTGGAGTTTTCTGTTTTGAAAGGAAGCCTGTTTGACATTACGGGAATCGTAAGCCTGGAAAAAATGCTAATGTTTTCACATAAGGAAATATATGGATTTATTATAGCTTCCGTACTTGTAATGGCAATAATGCTCATAATCATGGAATTTAGATTCCGAAGCTTCGTGACTACTGAGAGAAAGCAGGCAGAACAGGAATATTTGACGGAGATAAATGATAAATATAATGAAATGAGAACATTAAAGCATGACATGAACAATCATCTCTCTGCTGTTCTTTTCCTGATGAATGCGGGTAGGAACGAGGAGGCAAAGAAATACCTGACGGAACTGACCGATGCTGCATCAAATGTTGGGGATGTCAAAAAAACCGGAATGAAGGCTTTGGATTTGTTATTGTGGAACAAGCATTCGCTGGCCGTATCAAAAGGGATAGACTTTAGAATGAGCATTGAGGATGACTATAGCGGCATAAGTGTTTCAGAGTATGAAATGTGTTCGCTGTTTGCAAATATCATAGATAATGCAATCGAAGCGGTGGAAGGGCTAAAGGCAAACGGCAGATGGATAAGTATAAGGACGGCGCGCCAGATGGACATGCTGTGTATTTTCTGCGAAAATCTCTATGATAAGGTTGAGAAGGAAAACGGCAGCTTCATTACTACCAAAAAGGATAAGGAAAATCATGGGCTGGGACTGAAGCAGATAAGAAGAATTTCTGAAAAGCATGGGGGAACTGTTAATATAGAAGATACGGACGGAGTATTCAAGGTTTCTGTGATAATGAACGCATAGAATTTTCCACTTCTGTTGCAAATGAGACCATTTGTGACAGAAGTCTTTTGTTTTTCGGGGATTATGGTATACTTGCTGTTGTAACATATTTACATTGTCAGTAGTATGTTAAACTTGGGTTTTGTCATTATGAGCGCAGCGAAGAATCCATATGGTGTCGGCCCACCGTGAAGCAGAATTCAAATGGGCCGATGTTTCAAACAAATACGGAGGTGTGAAATGAAGAGATGTATTTTTACGGCACTTTTAATAATTATAGTTTTTTCTATAATTGCATGCGGAAGTAATGATGATTCAGATGACGGTACTGAAAATTCCGACAGCTCAGAAACGGAAAGCCGGCAGGATAAAACAGAAAACACCCAGAATGGAAACGGTGGCAAATCTGCGGATAATTCGGGCTCCGGCTCCAATAAAAATCATGAGCCTGACAATTATAACAACAATGGTTATACTAACATAATGGAGACGGAGTTGGGATATTATTTCAATCTGGGGTATTGGCCAAGCTATACGGTAAATTCATACAGGCATGGTAGTGGTACGAGGAGAAACTGGATGAATCTAAAGTATCTTGATAAAGAGTCCGGAATCATTATTTATCTCTGCAACAGGCCGGAGTGTGAACATCTGGGAGATGAAGGCTGTGTAGCGACATATAAGAACCTGCGTGTGATAAATACGGTATTGTACGAGAATTATATTTATGTGTATGGGGTAGAGCAGATTGATAAGGAATATAAGTTTAACCTGTACAGGGTTCCATTGGACGGATCAAGCATAGATATTGTTGGAACGGTATATGAAGACAGGCAGATAAATGATAATAAGCTTTATGATAAACCAAACTATGTTCTGGATGATGACTATTATTTTATTATCCATAAGGGATTTGCGTACCTGCCATATTATTTCCGTGATGGGGAAGGTATGATGGGCTTTAAGAGCGGCGGGTTAAAGAGAATGAACATAGATACGGGAAATGTAGAAGATGTATATAACCTTCAGCTTGCAAATGATTCATTCCCTTGCCGGCTATATGCCATAGGAGATGAAATATATTTGTATTTGCGGGGGAATAATAGGCCTGAGGGTTGGATGTCATATAATACTACAACAAAATCAGTTGATTATACCGAATGGGATAAGGCTTATGCTGAAAAATATGATATTACCCTTAAAAAAAATCAGTATCATTACAATCCGTTGGCAGAAAATGAAAAGTATGGCTTTGATCTGGGATATTTGATCAAGGACGAGGGAAAACAGAAAAGTTTAGAAAATGGGGATCTGACTATAAACGAACTAAGCGATGACGATGTTGGGTATAAGATTTTTGTGTATGGGAAATATAGCTTGGATGCGATTGAGGATAAATGCATAGTCACGGATGTTAAAAAAAGTGAAATTGAATTAAATAGCTGGTTTTCGAAAAACATAATGGTGAATGATGAACAGCTGTTTCTAATCTGTAATAATAGAATCCTGATGTATAGCTTAAAGGAAGATGAATGGGGTAAAAATATCGGAGTATTCAACTTTGATGATGAGTTTGTTACAGAAAGGGACGAGAGAAAAAATAATGCTATATATAACTACTATGAAGGGTATAGGATGACGGGCGGAAAACTATATTATACCCAGAAGTGGGATGCAAGCATAGATTCATATGTTTATTACTACTCCTGCCCTGTAGACAGCATTCTTAATGGAGAAGGAAGATGGGAACTGGTATACTTGATTGAAGAAGGCAGTGATTGACCAGTGATTGGAAAGGAAAATGGAATGGAATTGCTTGGAAAAATAAAGAAAAGGTGGCAGGTTATGCTCATTTTGACAATGATAATCGTTATGGGCATTACCGCCTGTTCCGGTAGTAACGATGGTGACGGTAAAAACGACACTGAACAAGGTGTGGATAACAATTTGGGAAATAATGGGGATAATAATGCTTCCGGTGATAAAAATGGTGGCAAGAACATAGACAAGCACATAAGCGAAAAATATGACCTGCCGGAAGATAATCAGGCCAATCATGGGCAATTCAAGGTGATGGAGACAGAACTTGGATATTATTACAATATTGGTTTGGTCAATACCGTGTACAATGAAAAGGGACAAAATGTTGCAGTTAGGACTAATCTCATGAATATGTTCTTTTTTGACAAGGAGTCCCAAATAGCAGTGCATTTATGTGACAAACCGGAATGCAGGCACCAGCAGACTGATGATTGTGTGGCAACTTATAATAAGCTGTGGGTTTTTGGGCAGGAGATATATGACGGATATCTATATACTTATGGCGAGGAGAACGATAACGAAATAAGTACATTTGCGCTGTATAGGACTACTCTGGATGGGTCATCCATAGACCGTGTGGCTACAGTGTTTGAAGCTGAGAACAAAACCGGATCTGAATACATCATCCAACCGGATATACATATCGGAGACTCTCGGGAATATCTTGTTGTTCATAAAGGTTATGCTTATTGCCCGTATTACTTGAGAATTGGAAAAGGTAAGGACAGTTTCCGAGGCGGTGGGATAATAAGGATTGATATAAAGACAGGGAAGAAGGAGAAAATTTATGAGATGACCGATGACGGGGATGATTTCCCATATTGGATGATAGGCTCGGGAGATTATGTGTACTTCGGCATGGCTGATAGGTATGCAAAGATAAGCTGGTATAGGTACGATACTGATAAAGGCGTATTTGAGAAAAGTCCTTGGAACGCATACAATGGAGTTATGGTTGGAATAAAGAACAATGTGTTTTATACGGAATTGGCGGAGGATAAATCTGCTGAAGGACGAAAAGGAAACAGCCGCTATGATAAAAAGATCATTGCCTATAGGATAAAGGATGATGGCAATGCTGAAAAGATATATGAAAAGGTGGTAGGCGAGACAGGCGTAAACAAAATTGTAGAAAAGGATATGCTGGTATATGGTGATTATTTTGTGACGATAGAGAAGGATAAGGTTACTGTTTATTCAGCAAAACCGGATAACTTTGGAGAAAAGCTTGGTGAACAGGCATATGAACAGGATACAGGCAATCTGACTTTGCAAAAGGATGAGTTTAAAATCTGTAACGATAGAATTTACAGGGTTTATACCAAACCATTCCCGGATACTCCGGAAGAACAGGAAAAAATCACCCATGCCGAGATGGGTACATATATACTTAACGGAAGATTTTATCAGAGCTGTGCTATTGCAGATATATTAAGCGGCAAGGGTGAATGGAGTGAAACATTCAGGACGTTGCATGAGGAGTAAAATCAATCAGAGGGAGAAAGAACCGTCCCTGTGATTGAAAAATGGAGAAGATATGCTAAAAATAGAGAATCTGGTAAAAAAATATGGTGACTTCACCGCTCTTAATAATGTGAGCCTGACGATAGATGAGGGTGTGACAGGGATACTGGGCGCGAACGGAGCAGGAAAATCTACATTGTTAAATCTTATAACGGACAACATAAAAAGGACATCGGGAAGCATTTTGTATAATGAAAGGGATATTCTGGAACTGGGATCCGGATATAGAAAGCTTCTGGGTTATACTCCACAGCTCCAGGGGATGTATGAGGATTTTACAGCGGGACAATTTTTGAGATACATAGGATCCCTGAAGGGCATGAAGCATTCTGTGGTGAAAAAAGAGACTACGGAGCTATTGTCACTGGTTGGATTAAAGGAGTATGCGTCAACTAAGCTTGGCGGTTTTTCAGGGGGTATGAGACAGAGGGTACTTCTGGCAGCAGCCATGCTGGACAATCCTAAAATCCTGATACTTGACGAACCGACGGCTGGGCTTGATCCTGAGGAGAGGATACGCTTAAGGAACCATATTGCAGAGTTGGCTAAGGACAGGGTAGTTATAATCACTACACATATAGTGAGCGATATAGAGTCAATAGCGGATAAGGTCGTATTACTTAAGAAAGGCGAGATTATTCGTTATGCATCCCCAAAAGAACTTAAGCAAGAGGTGGATAAAGTGACAGGAAAAAGAAATTTGCTGGAAGATGTGTACCTGTATTATTCGGAGAAAAGATCCTGATGGTGTTAAACAAGTGTCATCCTTCGCTTGCGCTCGGGATGACAAAACGAGTTCGATTTAATGGTATTTGAGGTACTTAATTCTCTTCTTGGTTGAGATTTATTAATACCCTATCAAAAATATACTTATAATGAAATGAGGCGGTAGTTATATGGTAGAATTCCTGCGTGTATATAATAAGAAAACCACGATGCTGTTTTCCCTGCTGCTGGTTGCGAGCATCTGCATATTCATATTTGGGGCAAACCCGAACAAGGAAATAACGCTGACAGGGGATGAACTGGAACAGTATATAAATGGATATCCATATTTCCTGGATAAAACCGTGAAGCAGGGGAAACTGCGTTCGCAGCTAAAGCTTTATGAAGAAGGGTATGCTTCAGAAGTGACGGCTAAATCAATGACAATGTATGAAAGCCTTATAGGGACCGAGCCGGAAGCAGGTGAAAATAGGGGGATGGTTCTGTTTTTTCAGTCTCATATCCCTGAACTTCTGGCTTTATTTTTTATGCTTTATGTGGTCAGTTCTTTTTTTGATGAGAGAAAAAAGGGGCTTGTCCATATGGTAAGAGCCACCTGCAAAGGCCGGTCGATATTGTGCATTTACAGGATCGGGATATTATTTTTTACGGCTTTTGTGAGCGTACTTTTGCTTATGGGAGCAAATCTTACAGGTGCTGCACTCACATTTGGAACGGGAGATTTGTTCAGACCAATACAGTCCATCCCGGAATACCAGAAATGTCCATATGGGTTTTCTATTATCGGCTTTGTTCTGATTCTTGTTGTAGTGAAAACCATGGGTGTTTTTCTGATGGAACTGATCATGTATGTCCTAAGGGGTCTGGTGAATGATTTCATTTTTTACTGCACAATGGGGGGGCTGGTCATAGCTGAAATTCTGACAGGGATACTTATACCACCTGTTTCGAGTCTTAATACATTTAAATATATAAATCTTTATTCTTTGATAAAAACGGATGATTTTTTTTGCGGGAGCGTGTATCTTAACCTGTTTGACCATGCGGTAAGGGCATTGAGCGTACTGTGCATTATAACCATAATCCTTAGCGTGCTGTTGTTATTGGCCGGTTTCCTGATATTTGGCAGGAAATATGCCGTAAGGAACAAGGGTGGCGAAAGGCTGGGCGGATTGATCAGGAGAATAAAAGAAAGATTCGCTTTGCAGCGCACGCTTTTAGGTTGGGAATCCTACAAGGTATTTGTCAGGCAGGGAGCGTTTATTTTTATAATTCTTTGTCTGGGGCTTCATATCCAACAGTCATTAAAGTATGGATATTTTTATGGTGCGGATCCGGATGAGAGGCTGAATTATAAAAAATACAGTGGGGAAATTGATGACAGCAAGATGGAGCATGCTGAGAGGTGGATGGCCCAGCTGAAACAATCCGAGGCGAATTATGTAAAGAGGCTGGAGAATCTGGAAGCGGAAGGAAAATTTGGGTCTGACAGCTATGTGAAGTATTCGGAAGCCCTCAGCCAGAACAGGGCAAACCAGAAGGCATTTGAACCGGTGCTGATGGATCTGAGGTCTGCCAATGAATATCGTCTGTGGACCGGAAACAGTGTTTCGCTGGTAGAACCTTATGCATACGATGTTTTGCTGAACAGGGATACTCAGACCAGGGAACGCGGGTCATTCCTTGCAATAGTTGCAATAATTGGTGCATTGGCAGGTATATTTGCGTTTGAAAAGCATACAAATATGGAGCAGATGATAAACTCAACTTATAGGGGCAGGAGAGTTAAACGCCTGATTAAGCCGCTTATAGTAGGAGCCACAGCATTCTTATGTCCTGTAATCCTCTCGTTAGTTCAGATGATACTGATAAATAAGAGCATGCAATTTCCTGATATGGATGCACCGGTACAAGGACTCAGATACTTAAATGACTTTGGCTTGTATGTTTCAATCAAGACCTTTTTTGTTTTGCTTCTGATCGTTCGAGGGCTGTTTGGAGTTATAATCGGGATAATTACAGCTTTTATCAGCCATATGGGAGATGACAAGTTTTCTGTGATATGCAGAGTGACGATAATTATGGTGATATGGGTATTCGTGGCTGAACTGGTACCGGGAGTGAATTTTTTAAGCCCGATAAAGTTGTTGGGATATACATGGATATAACAAAACAGAAGATATTCCCCACCTCTTAGCGTAGTGGTATGCTACCCGTCAAGAGGACAGTGAAAAATTAAAAAAATTTTCGTACCGCCAGTTGTATATGCAGCCGGCGGTATTATTATGCCACCAAATAGTACTGTTTATGATACTCGGACGGTGTCATCACGTTCAGATT
>JAFXXN010000172.1 GCA_017542245.1 Lachnospiraceae bacterium | reverse complement strand
GAACTTGTGCGCGGGAAAACTGGTCGTGTTTATGGTTCACTTATGACACTTCTTACAGTCCTTAAAGGCCTTCCGCTAGCATATAACAAAGATCTTCAGGAAGATAAAGAAGCTTTCTTTGATGCCCTTGATACAGTATCAGATTCCATTACACTCTTTGACGGCATGCTTTCTTCCCTTACGTTTAACAAAGATATTATGGCTCAGAGTGCAAAGAACGGATTCACAAATGCCACTGATGCTGCCGACTATCTTGTAAACCATGGTATTCCTTTCCGTGATGCTCACGGTATAATCGGTCAGCTCGTGCTTTACTGCATAGATAAAGGCTGTGCCTTAGATGATCTTACCGTTGATGAGTTTAAAAAATTCTCTCCGGTATTTTCCGACGATATCTATGATGCGATTTCTCTTAAAACCTGTGTGGAAAAACGTAATACCATTGGTGCTCCCGGTCTTTCTGCTATAGAAAAGATGCTTGAACACTGTGAGTCAGTACTTAATTCATAATTTCCATAAAATAAACGTCAGGCCGGTACTCTTAAGTACCGGCCTGTTTTTTAGTATTAATAATCATTTCTTTTATTTCTGTTTCTTCTGTTTCTGCGTCTGGCAGTAGCCTGATCTTCATCATCAATTATTTCAATCAGACGTTTTGCGACAATTGAGTCCTTATTCAGGAATCTTACATCATTGCCAAAACGAACTTCCATAAGTTTAACATCGGAATTGTCATATACTTCACCCTCACCATAAATTTTATGGTTGATGATATCATGTTCCTGAAGTCTGTCTACAGCAGCTCTAAGAGACCTCTTCTCGTCTGTTTCCTTAGGCATGATTCCGTAAAGGTCATCCTCATCATCAGAATTTGTATAGTATACACTCTGTCTTACATCACGAACATATCCGTCATCATCGGCACGTCTTATCTCCGGTTTCTTCTTTCCGGTTCCGCTTTCCTGTTCGGAATTTCTCATCCTGTCAACTTTTCTTGCATTATGAATACGTTTCTTACGTTTATTCTGCTTAATAAGTCCAAGCAGGATGAACAGGCCGAAGAATACAACAGCTACAGCAATTACTGCAAAAATAACAAACAGGATACTTGATTTTGAGTTCTTGTTTTCGGCAGGGGGTTCTTCTTTTGAAAGATCTGCCAATGACTGAGTAGGAGTAGCAGGAGCCTTTGTAGCTACGATAGGTGTGGGACTAGGTGTAGGTGTAGCAGTAGGTTCCGGAGTAGGTGAAGGAGTTATCTTCTTTTCCTCATCCTTTGCTATATAATCACCGTAAGCAAATCCTTCATAAGTTTTGTTCTCACGAACAAATTGTATTTTGTACCAAATCTTGGCATCGTCAGAAACAACATCTTCTAAAATAATGATAGTTTCCTGAGGTTTCAACTGAATAATAGCGCCTGTTTCATCTTTGAGCTGATCAAAATTTGTTCCTGCGCCGGTACGTACATTAAGTGCATTGCTTGCAGTAACTTTACCTTCATAATGAACCCACTCGGGTTCGCTATCTTCGCCTTCCGCTCTGACTTTTACAACTCCTACAGCTGTTACCAAAGTTAAAAAGAACAGGGAAAGAAATAATCTTTTTAATATGATAAACGATTTTTTAGACATAATCATCCTCATTTCATTTCATAGTATCACTTATACATTATACTATAAAATTTCTAATTAGTCAATCACTATTCTAATAGGCTTTACATTTTTTCGGGTGCTTCTATTCCCAAAAGATCAACAGCAGCCTCAAGAACCTTCAGCGTAAGTGTTATCAACGCTATCCACCCTTTTCTCTTTTCCTCGTTTTCCTCAGCTATTATCTTATTCTCATGATAAAATGTATTGAACAGATTACTCAGATCAAATATGTATGTACATATCTTATGCGGTGCCACATCCTGTACTGCCTGTGATATACTCTCCGAAAACAGACTAAGCTGAGTTTTGAGTTTCTTTTCAGATTCATTTCCCTTAAGTTCCAGTTTTATATCACCTGCATCAACACTTTTTCTTACCGACATAATATCTGTTCCGACCGTTGAAGCAAACTTCCCGAGAATAGACTTTATACGTACCATGGTATAAAGAATATATGGACCTGTATTTCCCTCAAAAGATGTAAATTTGTCTATATCAAAAATATAATCTTTCGTAGCTGCATTCGAAAGATCTCCGTACTTCAGTGCAGCAAGGCCTACTTTCTTTACGATAGCTTCCTTTTCTTCTGCCGCAAGTTCCCTGTCTGACATCTTTTCAGCCACATGATCCTGTACATCCTGTACTAAGTCTTCAAGTCTTAATACTCCTCCGTCGCGTGTTTTAAATGGTTTCCCATCCTTACCGTTCATAGTACCATTACCAAGGAAAATAAGCTCGGTATCATCTCCAACGATTCCGGCCTTTCTAACTGCACGGAATACCTGCTCAAAATGAAGTCCCTGTCTCTTATCTACAACATATATTATTTTTTGCGGAGCAAAATCCTTCTGCCTCTGTACTATCGTAGCGAGATCGGTGGAATCATAGCCTACGGCACCGTCCGATTTAAGCAGCATACAAGGCGGCATTTCCTTGTTGTCAGAATCTTCCTTAACATCAACTACCAAAGCTCCCTCGCTGATTCTGGCAATACCCTGTTTTTTCATATCCTCTATCATGGGCATGATATACGGGTCAGCATCGCTTTCACCGTACCAAAGTTCAAAATGAACATTTAGACTGCCGTAATTTTTTTTCAGATCGGCCTTTGAGATATCCATTATCCTCTCCCAAAGCGCCCTATAACCGCGTCTGCCCTGCTGAAGCTCAAAAACAGCCTGACGGGCTTTTGCTCTGTATTCCTCGTCCTCTTTGGACTTTGCACTTGCAAAAGGATATATCTCTTCCAGTTCTTTTAATGAAACCGGACATTCAGCCGGATATTCACCAGTATAATTTTCATCAAAAAATACTAGATTGGGAGTTCTTGCCTGCATCTCTGTAAAAATAAGTCCTATGGGTGTGCCACAGTCTCCGAGATGGGCATCGCCTATGGTCTTATAGCCATCAAAGGCAAGTATCCTTTTTACACTCTCACCTATGATCGCGGGACGCAGATGTCCTACATGCAGAGGCTTTGCCACATTGGCTCCGCCGTAATCGATCACGGCAGTTTTACCTATGCTCTCAGGCTCATAACCGTTCTTTTCGGATACGCTCATTTCATTTATATAACTGTTTAAAAATGTATCATCTAAAATTATGTTAATAAATCCGGGAGCAATTGCCTCAACAGAGTCAAACATTCCTTCATTTATAAGTACATCTGTCACTTCTTTCGCTATCATTATGGGAGCCTTCTTATAAGCCTTTGCTGCAGCCATGGCACCGTTACACTGAAATTCGCAAAGATCGGGACGATTTGAGACAACACATTTTCCGTACTCTTTTGAATATCCCGCTTTCTCAAAAGCATCTTCAAATCTCTTCGATAATAAATCCAATATCTTTTCCATAAAAACTCCCTTCAGACTACTATTCCCAAAAGCAACTGGGCAAATTCAAAATATATCAAAAGTGATAATGCATCAACAATCGTTGTAATAAAAGGGCTGGCCATAACCGCAGGGTCAAATCCGAGCTTTTTGGCAAACATAGGTAACGAACAACCGACAAGCTTTGCTACAAAAACGGTTACCACAAGAGTCAGGCATACAACAGCTGCAACGGTAACCTCTACCTGATCTATAACAAGAAGCTTTACAAAATTCGTAACCGCAAGTGTTGCTCCGATAAGAATGGCGACCCGCGCCTCTTTCCATACCGTTCCGGGCAAGTCCCTAAACTCAAGCTCATCCAACGATAATGCACGGATTATGGAAACCGAAGCCTGACTTCCGGCATTTCCACCCGTATCCATAAGCATGGGAATAAATGATGTCAGAACAATATACGCATCCAATGCCTTTTCAAAATGACTTATGATCATGCCTGTAAAAGTAGCCGAGATCATAAGCAGTAAAAGCCATGGAATACGTTTTTTCCATGTCTCAAAAACACCTGTTTTCACATACGGTGTATCGGTAGGACGGATAGCGGCCATTTTTTCAATATCCTCGGTTGCCTCCTGCTGCATGATATCGACAACGTCATCTACGGTGATAATACCGACAAGCCTGTCCTCACTGTCTACGACAGGCATAACAGAGAAGTCATATTTCTGGAAATCATGTGCAACTTCTTCCTGGTCGGTCAAAGTAGTTATGGATATTACATTTCCCGTCATTATATCGCCAACTTCCGTTTCCGGATCTGCAAGAAGAAGTGTTCTTAAAGTTACAGTTCCCAAAAGTTTTCTGTTTTTATCAAGAACATAACAGGTATTTATAGTCTCTTTGTCTATTCCGTCTTTTCTTATTTTTTCAATAGCTTCCGAAACCTTCAGATGAAGCTTTAATGCTTCATATTCGGTAGTCATAAGGCTTCCCGCGGAACTGTCGGGATATTTCAGAAGCTGATTTATGGTACGTCTTGTCTCTGCGCTGGTCTTAGCCAAAAGTCTTGTTACTACATTGGCCGGCATCTCATCAAAAAGGTCAGCAGCATCGTCCACATACATGTTCTCAATGATATTTGTTGCTTCGCCTTCTGTTAGTACCATGATCATACTCTGCTGAAGATCTATCGGAAGATATGCAAATACATCAGCAGCTATGCTCTTTGGCAATACCCTGAAGAACTTCAGCAATTCAGTTTCCTCAAGTTCTTCCAGTAAAGAAGCCACATCGGCTTCATTCATTTCCGGAGCAAGTTTTCTAAACTCTTTGAAATCCTTTTCATCAATAATTTCCTTCATGCGGTCAATCATAGTATACTCTTCCGCATCTTCTTCCGATTCAGTTTCAGCCGATTCAACAGCCTTGTTTGCATCCTGCTCCAAAACATCCATTTGAATGGAAGCAGCAGATTGTTCTTCATTCTGAACAGAATTTTCTAAATTCTCCTGCTCCATCTCTTTCAGATCGGTCATGATTAGGTTCCTCCTTATTTAGTTTTATGGTGCACAAATGAGGGGGCACGTCTGTACCCTTATTGCTGTCACTTCGTCTGCAACTGTCCGAACTGTCTGTACACATAAAACCACCACCTTTCATACCGATATGAATATGAGATACGGGTTTATCTGTGCCTTTTCCCGTATAAGCTCATACAAAATTATATTATACTCTCAATCTTATTTTTTTTCAACAAAAAAAATATTGACTTTTACAGGTTCTTTTCTTATACTAATAGAAATACAATTTTAGGGAGAGTGATCATTTTGGAACCCGGTGCCGCGGTGCGCTCGATTATATTAGGTATTCTTCTTATACTTTCTGCTTTTTTTTCATCTGCAGAAACTGCATTCACATCAGTTAACAAGATAAAAATTAAAACTCTTGCCGACGAAGGCTCCAAAAGAGCTATTCTTGTTTTGTCTCTAATAGAGAACAATGCTAAATTCTTAAGTACCATACTTATCGGTAATAATATAGTAAATATCGTTGCTTCGTCCCTCACTACAACTCTTGCCATAGACTTTTTCGGCAATACCGCTATAGGTATCGCTACCGGAATACTTACGCTTTTCATCCTTATCTTCGGTGAGATTACCCCAAAAACAATGGCTTCCATACATGCGGAAAAAATGTCCCTTACATATGCTCCGATAATAAAATTTCTTGTTGTAATCCTTACTCCTTTAACATTTATCGTAACAAATCTTGCACGTGGCGTTATGTTTATATTTAGGATCGATCCAAACAGTTCGGACTCGCATATGACAGAGAATGAACTTTTAACGATTGTTGATGCAAGTGCCCAGGAAGGCGTTATAGAAACGGGCGAGCAGGAAATGATCACAAATGTTGTGGATTTCGGAGATACTTTAGCAAAAGATGTCATGGTTCCCGCTATTAACATGACATGTGTTGAAGATTCCATAAGCTATGACGAGCTGATAGCGGTTTTTGGCAAAGATCAATATTCCAGAATGCCTGTTTACCATGAATCCCGTGACAATATCATCGGTATCATATGGGCAAAGGATCTTCTTGTAAAATACGACAGCAGTAAATAATTTAAAGTAACCGATTATATGCGTGAACCCTTCTTTACTTATGAGTTTAAGAAAACTCCCGAACTCATGAGTGAGCTGAAGGATAAGTACAAATCCATGGCGATAGTCCTAGATGAATACGGTACAACTGCCGGGCTCCTTACCATAGAAGATCTTATAGAAGAAATCGTAGGTGAGATTCGTGACGAAACAGACACAGATGAGGTCGACAATGTCAGAAAGGTTTCAGAAAATGTATTTGAATCTTCCGGTTCTGCTTCTCTTGAAGAAGTAAACAAAATGACCGGTCTGGAGCTTTCATCCGATGATTATGACTCCATAGCCGGTCATGTAATAAATCTTTTGAACCATCTTCCTACTCCCGGAGAATCCATAGTTTCGGAAAATGCAAAGTATACCGTAACAGCAACTGCCAAAAATCGTGTAACAAAAGTAAGAATTGAACTCTTTAAAGAAGAGCATTCTTAAATCTTATATCTTCAGACTCCATACTTAATCTTTATCCTCGTTAGTTTTTCTCCGAAAGGCTTCGCAAGTACCAAAAGGAATATAAAATTTGAAACTGCATAAAGAATAGTATGAGGTATTGCAGCTGTGATCGATGCCAGATACAGATCGATATCAAAACCTGCACTATACCACAGTACTGTCCAAACATCCATAATAAGTGAAAAGAGGATTCCTGAAATCACACCATATACGAGCAGAAATACTCTGCTCGTTTTTAATTTATTAGCCATTAGTCCGGCTGCAAGACCAATAATTCCCCATGCAAGCATCTGAAATGCTGTCCATGGTCCCTGACCAAAATAAAAATTTGAAAGCAGTGCCGATAAAGAACCAACCAGAAATCCGGCTTCACCGCCCATATACATTGCTGTGATGATTGTGATGGCTGTAATAGGTTTAAAAAATGGAATGAATCTTCCAAGAACAGATATAGCAGTCATAACTGCTACCAAAACCATACGTCTCGTACCGGTTACCTTTTTTTCGAATCCGGTTATAAACAGGATAAGGGACAAAAAAGCAACCATAAGAGAAACAAAAATATGTTTTTGTTCGTCAAAAAGCAATACCCCAGATACTGCTACCAAAGGTATCAGTATAAGGGGAATCGCTATATTTAAAACCTTTTTAATTTTCTTATTTTTTATAACCCACATTTTAAGTACCCTTAATCAGCCGGAATACTAAAGAACATTCCTTCTGACACATTCCGGAAACTTAAGTTATTTTACAAGTAAGGATTCACCTGTCATTTCCTTAGGCTGTTCAATCTCCATTATTTCAAGTAAAGTAGGTATAATATCAGCGAGTTTTCCGCCTTCACGCAGTTTAACACCTTCTTTGTAATTAACAAGAATGAAAGGCACAGGATTTGTCGTATGAGCGGTAAAAGGTGCACCTGTTTCATAATCGATCAGCTGTTCTGCATTTCCGTGATCGGCACATATGAACATCGTACCGTCAACCTCTTTAATGAATGTTTCAAGCTCGCCCAGGCACTCATCAATAACTTCTATTGCCTTAACAGCAGCAGAAAGAACACCGGTATGTCCTACCATATCAGGATTAGCAAAATTACATATGATAACATCATAATAAGCATCTCCGTTTTCATCCTTCTTCGTAATAGCCTGGCTGAGCTTATCACATACGGTATATGCGCTCATTCTTGGTTTCTTATCATAAGTAGGAACATATTTGGGTGAATCTACCAGGATTCTGTCCTCATTTGGATTGGGTGCTTCAACACCGCCGTTAAAGAAGAAAGTAACATGAGCGTACTTTTCTGTTTCTGCGATACGTGCCTGTCTCAATCCTAATTTTGAGATATACTCTCCGAATGTATTTGTAAGCTGAACTTTTTCAAATGCAACAGTTTTATTTTTAATAGTTACATCATACTCTGTAAAGCACACATATGTAAGCGGAAGAAAACCGAATCTTCTCTCAAATCCGTCGAACTGCTCATCACACATAGCATGTGTAATCTCTCTTGCACGATCAGGTCTGAAGTTGTAGAAAATAACAGAATCGTTTGCTTTAATTGTTGCAACAGGCTTTCCATCCTTTTTAACTACAAAAGGAACAACAAACTCGTCAGTAACACCCTGATCATAAGAAGCCTGAATACCTCCGGTAGCAGATTCAGCCTCATTTCCTTCGCCATATACAAGAGCTGCATATCCCTTTTCTACTCTGTCCCAGTTCTTATCACGATCCATTACATAATAACGTCCCTGAACTGAAGCAACCTCACCAACACCTATCTTTGCCATCTCTGCTTCAAGCTGGGCAACATAGTCTTTTCCTGATGCAGGAGGTGTATCACGTCCGTCAAGGAAACAATGAACATAAACCTTAGTAAGCCCATTTCTCTTAGCAAGCTCTAACAGTCCGTAAATATGTGTAATATGGCTGTGAACACCACCATCGGAAACCAATCCGTAAAGGTGAAGTGATGAATCATGTTTCTTGCAATTTTCAACTGCTCTCAAAAGCTCAGGATTCTTAAAGAAATCACCATCCTGAATTTCTTTTGTTATCCTGGTAAGATCCTGATATACTATTCTTCCGGCACCCATGTTAAGGTGACCTACCTCAGAATTTCCCATCTGACCGTCAGGAAGTCCTACAAACATTCCTGATGCATTTCCCTTTACAAAAGGATATTCTTTCATCAGCCTGTCCATAACAGGAGTGGCTGCCTGAGCAACTGCGTTTCCTTCTGTCTTTTCATTTAATCCATATCCGTCAAGTATAAGTAAAACTGTAGGCTTCTTAGCCATTTTTTCCTCCATTCCGTAAAACGAACATCGTTTTACTCTTCTTTTCTGATTCATCCGGGATTTTCTATTCATCCCATCAGACCAAACTGTATTATAAAACAGCAGTTTTTATAAGTCAAGATTTATTTAGTAGATACAGACAGTTCCTTGGAGAACTCACCCGTGTATTTCTTCTTGCCCTTCTTTATATAAGCTCTCACTTTAAATGTATATTCTGTTTTCCCATCAAGGCCTAAGACGATCGCAGTGCCTTTATTGTTTTCTACATTTTTATACAGAACAAACTTCTTCTTTTTCTTATCATACATATAAATCTGATAACCGGCGCTTCCATCCTGTGTATCCCATTTAAGAGTTATACTGTTATTTGTTTTCTTTGATGCTTTAAGACCTGTAGTTTTCTTTGGAAGTACACGTATCTGGATTTTAGTAACTGAATTCTTATATGTCAGTGATATCTTGCAGGTTCCGGGTTTAACAGCGGTAATTGTCCCTGAAGAGTTTACCTTTGCAATCTTTTTTGAACTGGATTTAAAAGATACCTTACCCTTAACTTTTTCCATACCGGCTGCATCATAAACAGTATACCCTATTTTATCACTTCCGCCGGCAGTCAGTTCCATAATGGGAAATTCTGTCTCAATCACATAAACATCCCACTCACATATATAACCTTTAACGTTATCAAGACATGCAACACTGTCAAAATCTCCCCAGGAAGGAGTGGGGCTGTCAATAAATCCACCTACTTCATCATATCTTCCGATTACTGCATATGCATCAAAAGTATCCGTAAAAAAATAATACGTTCCGTCAGGCTGTCCCAAAGCCCAATTCGTATATTTGATTTTTTCTCCGTTTACAGCCTTCCAGTCATAATCTACTTTATAATAAACACGATCAATGCCGCCTGTATTATATAAACCAATCCATGCAGGCGTACCCTTATATTCAATGTAATTCCAGACTGCATCCTCTTCTTCTTTATTTGAAAAAGTAACAAGGTGTCCACCAATTTCCTCACATTTAGCTTCAGCTTCATCCCATGTAACAGTCTCTGCATAATGATAATAATAATGTCCGTTATACAACAGTGCATCTTCGGGAATGCTTGCTTTTGATGCCGCACTGACATCCTTATCTGAAATAAAACCAAGGAATAAAACAAATATAATTACAAATGCCCCAAACCAAAGCTTTTTTTTCATAACATACTCCATTCCTTTCTTTTTTTACAGGCAATAAGGAGATGACCTTAATAGATTGAAATTTTCTTAAGGTCATCTCCTACATGAAATCAAATTCTGTAATTAATAATTTACGATCTTGCCGAAGTCAGCCTTAAGTGAAGCGCCGCCTACTAAGCCACCGTCGATGTCGGGCTGTGCAAAAAGCTCTGCTGCGTTTCCTGCGTTAACAGATCCGCCGTACTGAATACGTACTGCGTCAGCCGTAGCCTGATCATAGATTTCAGCGATGCACTCACGGATGCCCTTGCAAACTTCCTCAGCCTGCTCGGTAGTAGCTGTCTTACCTGTGCCGATAGCCCAGATAGGCTCGTATGCGATAACCATACTTTTAACCTGATCAGCAGTGATGCCTACAAGGTCTGACTTGATCTGAAGACGGATCCAGTCCATGGTAACGCCCATTTCTCTCTGCTCTAATGTCTCACCGCAGCAAAGGATGGGGATAAGACCTGCCTCAAATGCCTTCTTAACCTTCTTATTAAGGAAAGCATCATCCTCTTTAAAATACTCACGTCTCTCAGAATGTCCGATAATAACAAACTTAACGCCTGAATCAACAAGCATGGGAGCTGAGATTTCGCCGGTGTAAGCACCCTTGTCCTCGATGTAGAGGTTCTCAGCGCCTACCTGTACGTTTGTTCCCTTAACAGCCTCAACAACAGGTACGATGTCGATAGCGGGTACACAGTAAACTACATCTACTGAATCTGACTTAACCAGATCCTTTAACTCTGCGCAAAGTGCAACTGCCTGTGAAGGTGTCATGTTCATCTTCCAGTTGCCTGCGATAATTTTACGTCTTGCCATTTTTATGGTCTCCTTTTTTATCTTTTGATACCATGGATTGCTCCGTTGTATACAACTCTCGCAATCCTGCAAACACCTCGAATCTCGCGATTTTCTACAAAAATCGCTTCTTCTCGGTGTTTGTTCGCTCGAAAGTCCTTAAGTCTTTACATGCAAGCATGCAAGACTTATAGACTTTCTCACTCGGTATCATATTATTTGTCATCTGCTGCGTAAACGCCGGGAAGCTCCTTGCCCTCAAGGAATTCAAGAGAAGCTCCGCCACCTGTTGAAATATGGCTCATCTTGTCAGCGAAACCTAACTGGTTGCAAGCTGCTGCTGAATCACCGCCACCGATGATAGTGGTTGCATCTGTCTCAGCAAGAGCCTTAGCTACTGCGATAGTACCCTTTGCAAGTGTAGGATTCTCGAATACGCCCATAGGTCCGTTCCAAACAACGGTCTTAGCTGTCTTAGCTGCGTTAGCGAAAAGCTCGCAGGTCTTAGGTCCGATATCAAGGCCTTCCATATCTGCAGGAATCTTGTCTGAATCAACATAAGAAACCTCTACAGGTCCGTCAATAGGATCAGGGAAACCTGCTGCAATGCCTGTATCTACAGGAAGAAGGAGGTTCTTTCCAAGCTTCTCTGCCTTAGCCATCATTTCCTTACAGTAATCAATCTTCTCATCGTCACAAAGTGACTTACCGATCTCATATCCCTTAGCCTTAAGGAATGTGAATGCCATACCGCCACCGATAATAAGAGTATCGCACTTCTCTAATAAGTTATTGATAACATTAAGCTTATCAGCTACCTTTGCGCCGCCAAGGATTGCTACGAAAGGTCTTACAGGATTCTCTACTGCATTGCCAAGGAAGTTGATTTCCTTCTGCATAAGATATCCAACAGCACAGTTTCCGCCCTTCTCACGAACATACTTTGTAACAACTGATACAGAAGCATGTGCTCTGTGAGATGAACCGAAAGCGTCACATACATAATCATCACAAAGATCGGCAAGTTCCTTAGCAAATGCCTCGCCTGCATCACCTGGCTTGGTCTCTTCCTTCATTCTGAAACGTGTATTCTGAAGAAGGATAACATCACCCTCGTTCATAGCTGCAACGGCTGCTGTAGCGTCAGCGCCTGTTACGTTGTAATCAGCGATGAATTTTACTTCCTTGCCGAGCTTCTCTGAAAGTCTCTTAGCTACAGGTGCTAATGACTCCTTCTCGTTAGGTCCTTCCTTAACCTTGCCAAGATGTGAGCAAAGGATAACCTTAGCGCCATCACCTGCAAGCTTGTTGATTGTAGGAAGTGCTGCAACAATACGAGTATCATCTGTAATCTCGCCGTTCTTTAACGGTACGTTGAAGTCACAACGAACCAAAACTCTTCTTCCCTTTGCGTTAAAATCGTCAACTGACTTTTTGTTAAGTCCCATTTTTATGTTCCTCCATTTAAAATTTTAAAAAAGGGTCCGGTCCAATCTGACCGGACCCTTATAGGTCTTGATTAGTATCAATAACCGCTATCTTACAGTATGGATTACTTTAACTCTGAGAAGTACTTGATTGTACGAACCATCTGTGAGGTGTAGCTGTTCTCATTGTCATACCATGAAACTACCTGAACAAGGTTGTCAGCGCCAACCATGGTCTGTGTAGCATCAAAGATTGAACCAAATCTGCTTCCTACGATATCGCTTGAAACGATCTCATCCTCGTTGTAACCGAATGACTCATTTGAAGCTGCCTTCATAGCTGCGTTGATCTGATCCTTGGTTACATTGCCCTCAACTACTTCAGTAAGGATAGTGGTAGAACCTGTAGGGGTGGGTACACGCTGAGCGGAACCGATGAGCTTGCCGTTAAGCTCGGGGATAACCAGACCGATTGCCTTTGCAGCGCCTGTGGAGTTGGGAACGATGTTGATCGCGCCTGCACGTGACCTTCTCAGATCGCCCTTCCTCTGAGGTCCGTCAAGGATCATCT
>JAFXXN010000171.1 GCA_017542245.1 Lachnospiraceae bacterium | reverse complement strand
ATAGGATCCAGTATAAAATCTAACATAGGCGTTCACCTTTTCCTTTATGAATTATCCTTCTCCGCCGCCTTCGCCGCCACCGCCTCCGAAGAGACTTGAAAGTAACGGGATAACTGTCTGGGCAAGGATTATGATACCGCCCCCTGCCATAAGCTGTTTTATACCCTGGGATTTGGAACCTGCGTTATCATTACCATAGCCTTCAAGCAGGTTTATGACTCCCCAGACACCGATACCGGCACCGATTGCTGTGATAACTGTCTTTAATCCGTCAATAGCTGATGAGAAGAATCCCATCAGATAAATTCCGCCTCCTGAATACCCAAAAAGACGAAATACCGTCATTGTCATTACTGCTGTTAAGGGCACAAAATGCGATGCCCTCGCATTATAAAGATTAAACATTTTTTCTTATTCTCCTTGTTTTTATGATTATTTTGTTGTTAACTGTGAGTTATATTCGTTTTCCGGATATCCGATGCTGTAGGATCCCGGGCATGAATTACCATGCGCAAGTACTTTGTGATATACATTTTCCTTTTCCTCCAAAATGAAAACATAGAATGGTTGTCCTTTCTCAAAAAGCAAAAAGACGCAGGGATAAGATTTTCTCTTAAACCTGCGCCTATCACTGATTTTTTATTCTATTGTTTCTCATGATAACCTTTGCTATGTCCCTAAGCTCTTTACATCCTGTATCATCCATACGATGCATACATTGGATTATATCTCCAAGGCAAAACATCTGTATCTGGTTCATTTGTTTTAGTTTACCTACCGTAATTCCATTAAATAGGAACTTTCCGGCATCGGTTTTTCTCACCTTTTGGATAAAGTCACTCTCAATATCTTCAAGCTTTATAGGCAGTACCCGTGCAACCTTTATCAATATTTCAAAGCTTAGCCTCTTGTCTGATTTCACAGCGGCATACAATGTCGATGGCTTAATTCCTGCCTGCTTGGCTATGGTATAGATTGACTCGCCTTGCGCTCTGATCACTTCTCTAAGTTCCGTACCGGTCCGTACTACAATTTCTTTCATTGTTCCCTCCTTTTTCAAAAAAATAAGCCCGGGAATAAGATTTCTTAATCCCGGGCGCTAACGCTGTAATGTTATTCAGTTTTATGTGCTTCCAAATGGTATTTTTATGGTATGGTTAGCAAATTGACTTGCGAGTTATCTTTCTACCAACTTTAGGAACTTCTTATCATTCATTTGCTCATTGGTCACATACTTCCCATCGCTGAACAGCGCATATGTAGTGATTGGAGTCGGAGCGTTCTGTGCATCTTTCCTACTCTCAATCTTTACGGCTTTAAATGGAATACCATTGTTCATAGCAGTCTCTTCCAGCAAAGGTACATACTTTGCATTGAACGGACACTGGTTCGTATAGTAAAGAACATATCCTTTCTCGTCTATGTGAGGATGCTTTGCACATTCTTTGAGTGTCGGTTTCTCATCACTCTTCTCAAAGGGCAGATACCATAACTGTATTCCGTTATCCGCTTCATCACATACATCAAATCCTTTGTATTTCAGAAATTTGGGATCAGCCAGGAATGGCTTTTTCTTTGCTGCGGCAAGAATACATAGTCCTTTCTTTCCCTTCTACTTGCTGTCTTTGATGCATTCGGAAAGCAGGTCACTTGAATACCCATGTCCTTTGAAAGAACCGGAAACCCAAAGGCAGTCTATATACATATAACCCGGCGCATCAATCGGATTCCATGCATACTCTGCCGGAATATATTCTATGAAGCATTTCCCGCGCTCCACGCTTTTTAAGAATACAAGCCCCTCATCAAATCTGTCCGCAAGCCATGCCTTCTTCGATGCTACCTGAACATCTTTATTATTTGATATAGCACAACAGATATGTTCATCTTCAATATTCTCTTTTGTTACCTTGATATACTCCATACAAAACCTCCCACATAGAGCTTACCAGGAAGCCATCAAACTTCCCGGTACCTGGTATCCATTACTCAACAGGAAAGCAAGCCTCCGTTACATATTCCTCGGGATTCTGCGTCTGTGCAGGGCTCACATGATATATATTGAACATTGGTCCATTCATCTTATATCCGTTTTCCTTAATCCATGAAGCCACCGTTGCATAAGCCTCTCCCATCTGATCATAGCTGCCTTTGATAATGCAGCTCGCTACTTTAACTGCCGGAAGTGTTTTAAACTTCACATGCTCGGTATCCTGATACTTACCCTTGACTGCCATGGATACAACAATTTCAACGTTTTCTTCCTTGAATTCATCGTCAAGGAACTCTGTAATAGCATAACAGGGATCGGCAGGAATGAGAGGCTCTTTGCATTCTCTCATCATGCTCCATGCCATCCCCTCATCCTCATAGTGCGGGACCTCCATATGTACAGTAGCTGCATATCTCTCAGGTATTGTCTTTACGGTTACATCAAAACTCATTTTTTGCTCCTTTCTCAGCCTCTTTCGGGCTGTATCCAGAAGCATCAGCTTATACTCCATTTCCTTGGCTTCTTCAGCCAGTTTCTTTTGTCTGGCCACTAAAAAGCCATCAAGTTTTTCTTTATCGTCATAGACTTCAAGGATACGAACAATATCAGCCAGGGCAAAGCCCATGTCTTTTAGAGCTGTGATCCTTGCAACGATAAACAACTGATCCTCACGATAATAACGGTATCCCGTGAAATCATCAATCTGTGCCGGTTTCAGCAAACCTATATCATCGTAGTGGCGGAGCATCCTGATGCTTACTCTGGATAATTTTGAAAAATCTCCTATTTTCAGCATAATTTCTACCTCCATGGATGTTTGTTTTTTGAGCTCAGCACTACTTTAATCCCTACCATTATGTGAGAGTCAATAGCCTTTTTTAATTTAAAGATAAAATTTGTTCTTCTGCGAGATAATCTACCAAACATCGCAGAATCGGAATATCACTGTATGCATTTCATTTTATTTTATATATCATGATTTCAATAACGAATCCCGTCTAATAGCCTCGTCTATTTCCTGTTTTATCATTATTACACTATCAAAATCCACAATTTCTGTCATTCCCGGGTTATTCTGGCGTATCGTCCTAAATTCTTGTAAAGACATTCCATATGCAGAATCCAGGTACTTTTTCAAATTTCTTGCCTTCACATATACCGGATTATCATCCCTAAGAATATTTTTTGTATCCACTCCATATTTTATGCAGAAGTAAATTCTTATAGCCTCCGCCAAATAGCCCGGTACTATGCGATAGCTTACTGTAAAATCAGGATTTTCTTTCATTTTTGAAAAACGGACATTAACATTAGCTACAATATTTTCACTCACCGAAAAATCTATTACTGTATCTTTTTCATACCAAAATACCAAAAACAAATCCTCCGGATCACGATATGGTATTATAACAAAGTCCTTGTTATAAGCCTGCCTGTTCTGATACATGAATGTTTCAAGATCTCTGCAAAACGAAAAGAATTCGTCCAACTTAATGTTTCTTGCAACATCCAGCGAAGCACTCCGTCTCTGATCGGCTTTTAGAAGATCCATCATTTTCTGTAAACGACGATTAAACTCATGGGTAATGTGTTTCTTCTCTACCTCACAATGATATTCACGTCCATACAGCGTTTCCGTCTTATCATCTTTAACATTGCTACAATCAAGTTCATTACAAGTAAAATCATCTGTAGCAAGACCTGTTATCGGACAAATTTTGTATCGCTGTTCTAATAATTCAACATCAAAAGCATTTCCATTCTCATCATATTCTATACTCATAAAATCTCCTCTTGTTATAATTCAAATAGATATACCGTCTGACATATTCTATATTTTATAAGAGTATATCAAAATTGACCTATCAAGTCAAACTTTTCAGGCTTGTAAAATAAGCCATAACACTAAAAAATGCAGCGGATAGAACAGGTAAAATGACCATTTATATATGAAATTCTTTTTCCCTGATTCTCCGTTATATAAATATATTAGGATTATAGGCAATGCCATTCCTATCTGCCAGATTACTTCATACCAGGCTATAGCACCCGACATGATGATAAGAACCGACATCACTATCTCTGCAAGACACAGACTGATGTAAGATATCAGCTGCTTTTTTCGGTCTTCCCGATAAATGTAGAATAACCAGACCATAAATGGTCCGAGTACACCCCAGTCTGAGAATAATGTAAGGATCATGAAGGTAAATACAACTATCCCCTTCATGACCTTATCCTTCATCTTGTCTGCTATGACCAGCATCAAAAATGACATAAACAGAGTGATCATCACATTTAGGTTTGTTCCTGATATTGTTCCGTATCTGGCTAAGGAATAGGGTATCTGAGATAGGATCCCGAAACATAGGAGCCTTATGCCATACTTTGATCTGTAACATTGTTTTTTAAGGTCTCCCGCAATAAGTAGGGTCCCGGGCATGTAAGAACTTGCGAAGATACTGTGCTTTCACCTTTTTCCTCCATTTTTAGCAATAAAAAAAGGCGTAGGGACAAGATTTCTCTCATTCCTACGCCGTACCGCTGTGCTATTCAGTTATGATTTCATTTAAAACAAAAAAAGCGGTGGGATAAGATTTTTTCTTAAACCACCGCTCGTATTTATTATGTTAAGTCCGTGTATTAACCATTTCAAAATTAAACTTACTACTCATTTTTTGAATGGAGTACTTTTTCAAATCCACCTTTCTCAAGATCCATTTTCCATAACTCATCTATACTCCTATATTTGTCCGGAATCCAGAAAACAGATGTTTTATTATAAAAATATACTGCATCTACACTACCATCACTGTTTCTATCAGCAACCAGCTTATGCCACTTTAATATTTTATATGTCAAGGCACTATACTCCCTAGTGCCACCATCTTCATATGTTCCCCGAGGTATCGGGAAAAACAGCACAAGCAAAACAATAATCGCAATGACAATAATTATTTTTTTCTTTTTACTCATATTTTTAATCCACCACACATAACATATACGAAACATCCTATATAGAGTTATAATACCTATAATTATTCACGATAATCCGACCCAATAACGTTTCCTGCATTATCCATATATACTCCAATAGGTCCGAGTAAATCATCAAGGTTTGTCGTAAATGTAACCTTATAATATCCACCTTCCTATTCTGTCAAGCCCTTTTTTTAGATTTTTCAAGGCTTTGACGATTTTTTTATATCTCAAAACAGAGCCAATAGTGATGGATATCATAGTATCAAGTACTGAATAATCGATT
>JAFXXN010000170.1 GCA_017542245.1 Lachnospiraceae bacterium | reverse complement strand
TACCATAACATTAGTGGTAATGGCTTTGCTTTGAGCCGCTTTTACCGTTTCCATCGGCTCACCGGCAAAAGACATGCCCCACACATTTCCGTCTGCATCATAAATCGGCATATAAAATACATAGAATTTATTTCCGCCGATATCAACATTGTCCTTCTCCACTGTCTTTCCGGACTGACAGGCACTCCATATCTCCGGTGCCGATGTGGTACCTATATTCCTGCTCCCATCAGCATTCTTAATTGAAGTTATGAAGCGAACATCTCCCTGGAAGATTGTTATATCGACTTCATTGCCGGCAAAACTATCAACATAGGCAAAGCTGTCGTCATCCTGGGCAATTATTCCGTTCTGGATATCATATTCAAAATAATTCGCCGCCCCGATTGCAGCCACCTCAAGCCTCTCATATACCTCTTCTTCCATATTATCGCTCAGCTGTCCCACTGACATAAGCGTCAATGCCACAGCTCCGATAATAAGCGGTACAAGTGCAAAAAGCACCTGCATGAGATAGATTGAAATTCCTTGTTTGCCCTTCATTTTTTTCATTCCTCCTAGTAAGTAAATGTTTGCTCTTTATTTTCAAAACCCGCTTTTACGGATTTTTAAAGCACATCTCTCCCGATTCCGATTTCAAACCGGAAATAATTGTCCCCACCTCAACCGGCTTGGAATAAAAGTACCCCTGAAAACTATGTATGCTCATATCTTTCAGTATATTTCGCATTCCGGATGTCTCTATCCCCTCCACGCAGACATCCGAGCCAAAAATATCGGTCGCATCTGTAAAATTATTAATGAGCCTTTTTTCTTTCTCGTCTTCTTCTATTTTCTGCACAAATCCCCTGTCAACCTTTATCGTGTCAAACGGCAGATTTTTAAGAAGCCCTATTGACGAAAACCCTGTTCCAAAATCATCAAGTGCAATGCGGATTCCTCCGGCACGCAGCGTTGTCATGACATTATTTAAGAGCTTCATGTCAATCAGCCTGCATCTTTCCGTTATTTCAAGGCAGAGCTTTTGCGGATCAAATCCCGTATTATTAACTATATTCCATACGCTGTCCGTAAAATCAGGCCTTTCGAGCTGCGCATAGGAGAGGTTGACATTGATAATGAAATCCGGAAGTATCTCCTGTACTTTTTTTGCGTCGGTCATTGCCGTATGAAGTATCCATTCTCCAAGCACAGGAAATAACGGGTCTTTTTCCAGTACAGGAATGAAATCATCCGGCGGAACCATGCCATACTTATCATTTTTCCACCGAAGAAGTGCCTCGGCTCCTATCAGTTTTTCTGTTTTGGCATCAACTACCGGCTGATATAAAAGATAAAATCCGTCAAACTCATTATTGATCGAATTTCGTATGGAATGCAGCTTTGCTATGCTCTTTATGTTATCTGCCTTTAAATTGTTGCAGAATTCCACGATATCGCCCTGTTTATTGAACTTTGATTCATCATAAGCATATGTCAAGCAGGAATACACCGTCTGATCATCCGTCGTAAAATCATCTACAACCAACGTTCCTGCATGTAATTCCAAAGGTGCATATTCATCTCCAAGCTTTATGCCTTCCCTAAAATGCGCCCTGAGTCCCTCATAGGTTCTCTCCATATCTTCGTATGTCTGGGTCTCGGTAATAATGGCGAATTTAGATCCATCCATGCGGAAGGTTCCGCCCCTGTTGCCTATGTGATCCATAAGATAACGACCGAAGCCCTGCAGGACGGCGTTCCCCGCAGCATATCCATATAGTTCATTGATCTCCGCAAACTTGCTGATACCTATCAGACAGACACGCATAGGGATTCTGTTGTCTATATGGCTCTGTATATCCTCAAAAAAACCGTACTGATTTCTTAACCCTGTCAATCGGTCTATATGACTCTGCTGACTATGATTTCTTATCGCGCCGCCAAAATACTCAGGCTGACCGGATACATCCTTTATTACAATCCCCCGACAAGTGCAGACGTCGTATTCCCCGTCTTTCCTTCTTGCACGATACTGCATATCATGTCCGCCTGATCTACCGCTGAATATATCATCTATTCCACGGTGGAAGGCGTTTCTGTCTTCGGGATGAATATGTTCTTCCCATATAGCCCCTGCTCCATACATATATTCTCCGGGTAAACCAAAAGCATCCGTCAGTACCTTTGACCATCTCGAAAAATCATACTGCATGTCACACAGATACACATAGGTGTCATCACCTATTACGGAAAAAGCTTCAAACAGCGCATCCAGCCGTCTCTTCCTTTCCTCGGGGATCTTGTCGAATCCGTTCATATCATTCCTCCAATACTGATAGATCCTATACTACGGGTTTCATTCTATTTCCGCCTTTACTACGCTGTATATATTCTCAATGACTTGATTTGCGTTCTGCACATGTAAAAAGTGAAATGGTATCTCTTTACTTCTGACAGCACCCAGCATCTTGTAATACATGGCATGTGATAATGCTCATGTACGGTAAAGAAGCAAGCAACCGAAAACAATAGATAGACCGCCAGCACTACACTATTCCGAACCAAAGACCAAAAGATAAGCATTTTGAGAAAATCTAAACTTTTGGATTTTCCTACAATGCCGACTAC
>JAFXXN010000169.1 GCA_017542245.1 Lachnospiraceae bacterium | reverse complement strand
CCTAAAAGTCACGAAATAGTCACCATAAATCGAAGGATGACCCTGATGACTATCTCCAAAGCTTTATACTATACCCAACAAATTTAGTAGTAACTTATCACGTTTAGTTGTTTCGGTTACTACATCCCATTTTGTATCGGATTCTTTCTCATAATACTCACGTGTTACTATTGCGTCAAACCACTGTAGAACATCATGTAGAGAATTTCGATATAAAAAGGATTTTAACTTATTCTCAATCTTCAATACTTCTGATGTATCGTGCTCTATGTTTCCATTGGGCAATGCCAGAGTACTTTTTATCTTATTAATTCTGGATTCAAAAGAGTCATGCATGATGAGAGAAACAAACTGAACAAAAACCTCACCATCCAAGGTGTCATCGCTCCATACTCTTGGTTTTCTTCCTCCGGTATGGCCCTTAAAGTTTTTTATAGTTTCCTCAATGTATTCCCTCTGCCTGAAATTAACCAGTGCGGTTTCCAAATCAGTTTCTTTATTTGATAGCAGGACAAGATATCCGCTGGTTTTTAGTTTCTTTTCGCACGCAGCTTTATTTGGTGTGATGTTTATTATTCTTCCACCTTCATCTCGCTCGATAACCATATACTTTCTTGCAAATGCATCAATCTTCTTTTGGTCATCGCCGAGATATCGGCCAAGCAGCAAGTCATCTTTGTATTCTTTGAATGTATTGCGAAAGTACACGTCATCCTTTGCTTTGTTAACAGAGCTAAAATAAATGAATACATGGACTTTTCCATTGACTTCTTTTTCAATGGACTTACCATTTTCTTCGTATCTGCGGATAAACGTGCGATGGATGGATGTTTGATACCCGGAGAACTTGGGATCACAATCCATCATTACCCAACCATGTTCCAGCTTTGAACGGTTTTTTTCAATAATAGGTGATATCCATTTTATATCTGCCTCGATCCTGGTTAGGAATGGTTGGCTTTTTTCGAGATAAAGTGCAATAACCGGCTCCGTGCAATACCCATTATCGGATACGATTTCCACATTGTTCAGCCTTAGCATCTGAAGTTGAAGCAATGCATTGTATACAGTTTCCGAATCAGGTATATTTCCTGGAATAATTGCATAAGCGATAGGTTTTCTACAATTAATCGCATAAAAGTATACTATCTTGTACACATTCTTTATTTGCCCATCTTTGTGTACAGCATTTCGGGCGTTAACCAGGTTTTCCGATTCAGTGAAAAAAGTACTCGAATCAAGAGCGAGCAGTGTTTCATCTTCTAATCCGTCACATAGTTTTTGGAACAAGCCAATCTTTATATCTTCTCTTGTTCCAATTTCTGCGAAAAGACTGTGATACATATTCTTTGTGATAGGCCCGGAACTATATGGGAGGAGTCCTTGATACTTTGTACTCCAGTTTGTAATTCCAGGCCATGTATCTCCGTCAGAGGCAAAATCATACCATGCACACGTTAAAATCTTTTGCCGTATCCCGGCTTCATCACTGAGGATTGTATTGAAAACGGAGTATAATCCGGAATAATCGCAGATATTGCTTACAATGTCAATCATTCCTGTACGGAGTTTATCCGATTCAGGAATAGAAGGTTGTGAGGGATTGCTTACGAAAAGGTTAAGTGCTTTTCTCTTTGGCCTTGTAGGAAGTAATTCTCCGTATAAATCTTCTGAGCCATCGGGGAGACGTCCCAGAAGCGTTTGTGATGATTTATATTTATGAGTTTCTTCATCTAAAACTCGGGTTCTCTCGTATACATAGACGTAACCGTTTTTTTGAATTCTACGAATCCTGTCAATGGACGGTTTTCCAGATGGTTTTCTTCCCATAATAATAATCTCCTATTAATGGAGACTATTATAAACCATAGCAACCAGATATGCAAGCCCATAAATTAAGGAATATAGGCGTTTTCTGTACTTTTTAAATTATTTATGGTGACTATTTCATGACTTTTAGGTTTCAGGATGGATATACATTCCTCCCGGGTGAGCTGCTGTTTCTTTCTCATCATTTCTCTAAACATAAAACACCTCGCAATCCTCCATGTATCGGGAACCTCAGCATCCGTATTATCCGGAATGCCATGATTGCATCGAAAATCACTGTCAGACACTGTTTTTGTTAAGAAACACCTTGAATTCCGTGCGGAAAAACCGTTCGGGATTTATTTTTTTTAGTTATCGAACCAGGATTACCATTTTAATGATTCTTTACGGCAGCATAATCATATCTGCCTTCCATTATGATTGAATAAGGTTCTCGTCTTCGTGCAGACTGCCCGGTAATCAAAAGAATCATTCTTTTCCGGTATGCGCACGAATTTACCGCGGAATCATGCCGCTTGCAGCGGCATAAATTCGGAGCAGTAAACGAATCAAAACGTATGCATTTTATTCGTTTACTATATATTTAACGCCTGAACCAGACTTTAAGTCAAGTGTTTTTGGGAAAAGGATGCTTGCAGCTTCACATAAATCTAAATTTTCCGTTCCTTCGCATGCTGCAGCGCCGCGCCGATAAAGCCTGAAAACAGCGGGTGGGGCTTATTGGGGCGGCTTTTGAATTCCGGGTGATATTGTACGCCGACATAGAACGTTCTCTCCGATAGTTCTACGGCTTCCACCAGTCTGTCGTCAGGCGAAATACCGCTTAAGCACAGACCGAAGGAAGTGAGCTGTTTCCGATAGTCATTGTTGAACTCATAGCGGTGACGGTGACGTTCAGAGATATGAATCTTACCATACCATTTTTCCATGGTCGTGTTCTGCTGAATCCTGCAGGGATAAGACCCGAGACACAGAGTGCCGCCTTTGACAATATCCTCGCTCTGCCCCGGCATGAAGTCGATCACTTTGTTTTTGCATTGCTCATCAAACTCACCGGAATTGGCGTCACGGATGCCTG
>JAFXXN010000168.1 GCA_017542245.1 Lachnospiraceae bacterium | reverse complement strand
CGTGTGCCAAATGGGGCGCTGCCCCCTTTGGAAACCCCCGCAACAAACAGGTGCTATGCACCCAGCCGGGAGCATAGCGCCGTTTGTTGTCAGCAGCCCGTTTCACGGTCTGCGTGTAGTTCCTTGTAAACTGACCTAATTTGATGGATAGTTCTTTGTAAAAATCCACCCAGTCAAATTGATTTGATTCACCCATGGCGCACCTCCCGACAGTCTTACCCTGCCATGCTTATAGCGGATAGGACCTCATCTATTTTTTCTACAATACGTTGTTGTTCAGCAAGTGGCGGAATAGGAATCAACATCTGCTTGCACCTTCCTCCGCTAAAACCATCCTTATCACCTACTGACTTGTCCTTTATGTATCTTTGAGCATATGGGCTGCAAAGAAGTTTGTGTACATAATACCTTAAACGGTCATCAACCATCCGTATAATAAGAATATGCTGATTTATGCTTCCTTTTCCAAAATCATCTGGTATCAATGCACATCTTCCAATTGATCCACCTGTAATATTTAAGAGAATATCTTTTGCAATAACTGTACTGTTTTCCCTTGTACTTAATAATTCATCAGTAATGTAAACCATACCCTCTTCGTGAATCCCATCATTGTATATGTTCTGTTCCCTGAAGAAACAGTTACCACTCTCGACATAAGCATTAGATTTTCTGCCACCAGCGGGTGTACTTCCGGAAGTAATCTTAGTAGTAATATCATCAAGATGAACCCATTTCCAATTTGAAGGTACCTCGAATGGAATTTCATCTTTTGATATCTCTGGCAATGGCTTGCTGTTTTTAATTTCCTTTCTCTTCTGCATCTCCTTCTTTTTTCCAGATATCATTTGATACAGTTCTTCCGCTGTTCCATCTTCTGGCAACTGTTCTGTCAGTTTTCCCTGAATGGCGGCATCGATCAATTTGCTCTTCAGAGCTTCCTGATTGGAAGCATACTGGTTTTGCAATTCATCAATCGCATCCAAGATAGAAAAAGCCTCTGACACTTTATTTATAATTCGTTTTTGTTCAGAGAAAGGAGGAACAGGTACCAGATAGTTCTTAATCACATCTGACTGTACTCTTTGCTGTCCAACGGTTCCTTTATATGAAGCTGCACCGGTATTTATAAATCTCTGGTCAAGAACAAGATAATAAGTATATTCAGGCAGCATCTCCGGCTGACGTAAAATTATCAGTTCCGTTGTACCTCCACCAATACCATTGGGAAGATTTCTAGCAATAAAAGATTTCCTATTTTCAAAACAGGGAGATATTTTTGCAAATGCAACATCCTCATCTCTGAATTTCGTATGGTTTTTTGAAGCCTTTGCCCAACTTTGCACTTCATAAGTAAAATTATCAGTGAATCCTGGGCATATCTTTTCCATAGGTATAAAAGCAGCTTCGTCCGATTCCGCCGCTTCTACCTTCGGGTTAATACTGTACAAATCCGATAGTTTCACCCATGACCAAGTTTGCGGAATCTCATATGGAGTATTCTCTGTCTGAACAATATCTTTTTTAGGGTTGATGCGAGATAGCATATCAGATACTTTTTCATCTGTGTTCTGCTGCGAGGTTAGCTTCCCACTAAAGCCTAAGCGTAGAATACTGTTCCTTATGGATAAAGTATCAATCAAAGCTCGATCCCTCCTAATAACTCTTTCAATTGTGCGACTGCCGCACTGATACCGTCTGCCTCATCTTGCATTTCATCAAGAATCTCTCCAACAGAACGGTCATCCTCTTCTGTGAAATCAATCCACTTGAAGTTAAGGTCTTCGCGTGCTTTAATTTCATTTTCCGTAAACTTACGCCATCTTCCATTCGGATTCGTATCGGCGTCATATGTTTCCTTACGATCCTGCATGTGCCCTGAGCAGTAGCAATCCACAAATTCTTGCAGATGTTCTCTCGTCATCGGCTTAGTTGCCATCGTATGCTTAACACCCGTTCGATAGTCATAAACCCAAATATCCTTTGTGGACTCTCCCTTCTCAAAGAAGAGCACATTTGTCTTGACACCGTTAGCGTAGAAGATTCCAGTAGGAAGACGCAAAATCGTGTGAAGGTTGTAATCCTTCATCAGTTTTTCCCTGACCTTCGCTGTTGCACTGCCATCAGTCAATACGCTATCTGGCAGGACTACACCGACCCTTCCTCCGGTCTTTATGATAGACATAATGTGCTGCAGGAAATTAACCTGATTATCCGTAGTTTTGATAAACTCAGGCCTGTTCGCAGATACCTCGACGCTTCCCTGCGGACGTGTCCCGAACGGAGGATTAGTCATGACCACCTGGTACAAATCATCCGTAGTTTCAATCAGTGAATCCTTATATGCAATTGGGCTTTTATTCACACCGATATCATGCAAATACAGATTCATGGAAGCCAGCGTAACAACCAGGGATGTATTATCTGCACCGTAAAGAGCATTATTCTTTAGAAACTTCTGCTTCTCCACATCCTTGCTCTGCTTGCGCATGTGCTCATATGCAGCAAGCAGGAATCCACCAGTTCCACAGCATGGATCCGCAACGGTCTCTGTGATCTTCGGATCAATTACATCCACGATTGCACTGATCAACGCTCTCGGCGTGAAGTACTGCCCAGCACCGCTCTTCTTATCCTGTCCATTCTTTTCAAGAATTCCTTCATAGATAGCCCCCTTAAAGTCGCCCTCCATCATGTACCAGTTTTCCTCTGATACCATATCGATGACTTTCTTCAGCATAACCGGACGATCAATCTTATTTGTTGCCTTGGTGAAGATGGTCCCTATCAGGCCATCGTCTTTTGAAAGTTCTTCCAGAATTTCTTCATACTTATCCACCAGATCCGTTCCATTGAGCTTGATAAGATCCGCCCACTTGTATCCATCCGGAATAGAACTTCCCAGTCCCAGTTCTTCCTTCTCATCATCCATCTTAAGGAAAAGGATATAGGTCAGCTGCGTGATGTAATCTGTAAAACCCACACCCGCCGCCGCAAGAACATTTGCGATATTCCATACTTTATTCAGTAATGCACCTTCTGTTTTCTGATTTGCCATATTATGCCACCTTTAATAAAAATCTTGATAGTGCCTGCATTTCATCTGCAAGCGCTTTGCCTCCGAAACTTGTAATGCCTTTTCTCCAAAGATCAGTGTCGATCTCATTCAGTTCTTTCACGGAGATAGCACCGTCATTTATGACGAACTCAGCTATCTGACGCATGATCTCCACCTGATCCTCAGTCAGTACACGTTGCTGCTGTCCGCAATACAGGCTAAACCGCTTAGCATAACCATTGATGAGGCTTGTAAGCTTCTGGTTCTTCCCGTATGCATACCGGACAATCTGGATTAGGTTCGTAAGAGCATTCACGTTTGTCTTCACATCCAGATCATCAACATTGCCTTCGGTATCCAGCACCTTGTAGTTCTTCCAGATCTGATACACGCCGTACTGCCTGCTCTCAGCCAAAAGCCGATCACGAAGCTCACTCAACATCTCATGTGTTATGATAGTGTCTTCGGAATTGTAAATGATCCTGAGTGCTTCTATGCTATCCTTGTTATTATTCAAGTACTTCTCGAAGTTCTCAATGAAGCTCTTCGCAGTTTCCTTGGAGAATCCGGCATATATAACCTCATCCGGGTCTTCCTCTGTATTCAGGATATAACCGCGCTGCATTTCAAGCAGTTTCTTCCTGGCTGCTATATTGCTGATCAGACTTGATATCAGCGCCATACGCGCACTGTTATCGTGCGACGGATCAATATATTGGCATTCAATCAGCAAGCCTTGATCTGTAGCGTTCTGGATATTTCCCGCAATAGTTCTCGGAGCGAAACCGTAGGTCGTGATGAAGTAATCCAAGTGTCTGCCAAACAGCGGATTATCTTCATACCGTCTGTTGATAGTAGAGCAATAATCCCTTAACAGCCAAAGGTTCTCATCGCTCACTTCATTGTGTGCCAAGTGCTCCAGAAGGTGTTCCAGTGAAAGGATCTTCTTTCCCGGACCCGGATTGATAACCGGATGCGGGATAATTTTCTCATGCTCTGTTACACCTACACCGTCAACAATGTAATAGCATTCCTTCGTGTTCGCATTCGGTGTAACCTCACGGAGCTTGTCATCGCTGATGATACGACAACCACGCCCCTTCATCTGTGTATAGAGCACATCCGAACGGACATCCTTCATGAAAAGAACCACTTCCAGAGGCCTTACATCTGTACCGGTAGCAACCAGCGTAACAGTAACAGCAACTCGGAAGTCCTTTTCGGTTCTCAGATCCCTGATTAGACCGTTGGAGTCTCCGGAAGAATATGTGATCTTCTGCACGAAATGCTCTGGAACTTCTTCGTTTTCAAACTCACTCTTGAAGACATCCTTCACGCCTTCCACGATTTCGGAGGCATGATTATCATCTTTTGCAAAGATCAATGTCTTCGGAATATACTCCCAGCTTTTTTCACGCTCC
The DNA here is from genome assembly GCA_017542245.1 of Lachnospiraceae bacterium. GTDB lineage: Bacteria > Bacillota > Clostridia > Lachnospirales > Lachnospiraceae > RUG11977. The sequence goes on along the minus strand of JAFXXN010000168.1, from coordinate 30,378 downwards.
GGGTACAGCTCCTCATAAATAGCCTTTTTATATGCCGTCAACACCTTCCTGATCTGATCTCTGTTTACTACAGACCGATCAAGTTGCATATTGTCATAATCAATCCGCTGTGGTGCATCATACGTTGTAGTCTCTCCGGTCTTACGGACTGTCTCCGTAACTCTCGTGCCAGATCTGATAGCTCCACCATGCTCTGTGATCTCAGTAGCGATACGGTAAACACGTGACGGAACATTAACGCCATCAACTACCGACTCATCATAGGTATATTCTTCAATGATGTTGTTATTGAAAAATGCATATGCTTCCGGTGTGGGTGTCGCTGTAAGTCCCAAAACCTTTGCACCGGAGAAGTAATCCAATACTGCTCTCCACTTGCCATAGATGGATCTATGGCATTCGTCAACGATGATGAACTGGAAATGATCCGGAGGAAGTTTCAGATCATCACCAAGCGTGATGACTTCCTTCGATTCCTTCTCTTCATCTGTCATGGTCTTTTCGTCTTCAGCATCTTCGCTGTCATCCGACAAAGCCTGGCCTGTAAGCACGGCAAAAAGCTTCTGAATAGTGGAGATAACGATATCTGCCTTTATATCGTTTTCCTTCTTCAGACGCTTGATCTCATACAGAGAGCTCATTTCTACCTGACCTTCGGTACGGTCAAACTGACTGAACTCAGCTTCTGTCTGCCTTGCAAGGTTATTTCTGTCTACAAGGAAGAGGATTCTCTTTGTAGGCGTATAGTTTAAAAGCCTGTAGCTTGCCAGACATGCCAGATAAGTTTTACCGGAACCGGTAGCAAGGATGGCAAGGTTTTTCTTTTTCCCCTCCTTCATCGACTTTTCAAGCTCGATCTCTGCATTGTACTGGCAGTCACGAAGTCCCTTCTTTTCAAGACGTGGAAGAGCACCATACTCAGACACCTTATTGATAAGCGATAACATCTTCTTTGGAGAATGCATCTCCGAAAGTTCAACATAATCGCCATCAGGATCTGTAAGCATGTTCTTGAAGTAGATCTTCTTTCCGTTTGCCATATACACAAGCGGAATCAGCCCCTGATACCACAGACCATACCAATTCTGCGGGCTTTTGGCATAACCTTCAGCCTGCTTCTCAACCTCAGGTCCAAGTGGGTTGTCTTCACGTTTTGCTTCAACTACAGCAATAGCCTTATCATCAACAAAGAGCAGGTAGTCACTCTCTGTGTTTCCCTGCATAAGGCCTTCTTTCACAGCCGATGTTGACTTGGGGATATACTCATTTCGTGACACGATATCCCAGCCAGCATTAATAAGCTGCTTATCGATTTTTTCTCGTGCTCGTTCTTCAGGCAGCATAAGCGGCACTTCCTTTCATCTGTATTCAGTATATAAAACTACCTGTCCCATAATCAGGACTCAGACCTCTTTTCTTCGTTCGGGACTCTCTTCATGATGTCTTCCACATTAACATCCAGTGCTTCACAAATCCTTAGAAGCACATCTGTCGTAACATTTTCCCCTCTTCCCATCTTTGCGATAGAAGCAGCACTGACATCACTCATTTTTTGAAGCTCCTGTTTCTGGATTCCGCGATCAATCAGCAGCTTCCACAGACGGTTATAGTTAAAATGTGTCTTTGTTTCTTTCTTATTCGCCATCTTCTTTTGACTCCGTTTCTTTATTCCAAGCGCGGCCAAACAATTCATTTCCACCCGGCGATAACTCTAATACCAAGTGATCCCTTAAAACCTTTTGCATCTCATCGTTATATGTATCAAGCATATCGAATGCTATAAATACCTGCTTCCCTGTGGCTTCCTGCTCTGCATACAGACGGATGATCTCTGCAAGAACCCTCTTTTCAATATTCTTCAGCAGCGGTGAATCGTGTACTACAAACGGAAGCGGCAACACATCAAGATTCGCCAGATCAAACGTGATCAGCCCTCTGTACTGAGCGCCGGTACCTCCGTCATTCGGAGTATCGAAAGTGTACTTGCTTAGTTTCAACATACGAAGTACCGGAGGCAGCCTCTTCTCGTTTCTGAAGATGCTGTCGCTGACTTCTCTCATTCGCTGATTAACATCCGTTTCTATGGCTAGCAGCTGATCACTGATAACCCTGTCTCTTGTCTCAGCATACTGAGCAGCAATATCTTTAAGCTCATTCAGCCGGTCATAATTTGCATTAGCCGTCATGAGATTGTTCAGTTCTGTGTTGAGCTGGGCATATTCCTTCAGAATAGCCTCGGAAACGTTCGGGATTTTCTTGATTTCTTCGATTTCACCTAAGATCCTGACGATCTCATTACTTAGCATCATATAGGTTGTCGCTAAGTCCTTCTCAGTTTCCTTGAACTCATCGCCCAAAACCTTTGCAAGCTTCTGATGAAAGCTCTCTATGTTTTCAAGTGTCTGGAACTCCACACCCGGGAAGAATCTTTCCAGATCACTGTATGTTTTCTTAAAGCTCTTCTTACCCTCCGTCATCTCACGACGGATAGAATTCAGCTGGGTTTGCACTCTGGCCTTCTGCCTGCGGTACAGGATCAGCTGGTTTTCCAGTTCCGTCAGGTGTCTTGTCTGGAAAGCATCAAGATCCAGAAGCCCCCTGTTGCTCTGTTCAGCAAGCTCCTGTTCTTTTTGCTTCAAAACACCGATTCGCTTTTCATTATCCTCATACTCAGTCTTATTCTTAGCAGCCTGAATGTGTTTATAATCCGTTGACTTCTTGAAGGCGTCCTTTTCATCCTCCGCAGCCTTCGCCTGCTGTATCTGAGCTTCTACCGGCAGATACCTTCCAAAGAACTGCATATACTTCTTGATGGCGGCTTCCGCTTTTTCGTCTTTTGCTTCTTTAAGCGGTCTTTCTTCATCAAGCGTATCCCTTTTCCATACACGGATATAACGGGATACGGCTGCACGCCATGTTAAGCCCTCTTCAACAGAAGTGCCATACTTCTCAGCCAGGAATGCACAATATGACGGCAGCGTCATCTGACTGTCCTCCGGCAGAGGTTTATAGTCTTTATCGCAACGCGTCACTGTATTGTAAGACACGGTGTTTCTCGAAAAATGATATAACACACCATCAAACTCGAACGTGAAATTGATGTTGTGCTCTTCCACGTTCAGCTGAACGTCGGTGCACTTGTTTACATAGTCTTTTCCACCAAAAACAAAGTCAAGTATCATAAGGAACGTTGACTTACCGATGGAGTTTGACCCGTTATCATCACCCAGGACTGTGTTTAATCCCTTGTGGAAGCGTATAGGTTCTCTGATCTTTCCGTGTGATATGAATTTATCGCATTGTACTTCAACCAACATAACGAACCACCTCCCCGTCTAATTCGATTTTATTCAGGGCATACAGACAGTCCATGATATCCATGAACTCTTTAATATCAGCCACCTTGTTCTTTACGCTTTTATACAGTTCCCCTGGAGCCATATCTTTCTTCTCCAGCTTTTCCAGAACCATTGGGAACTTAGCGATGATGCTTTCTTTGTATGGAGTCACTTTACTTGGAAACTTCATCTTTGTAGAACACCTCGCAATTCTGGATAAAGAAGGCAACGACTATACGGCAGGCAGTCTTGCTTTCTGTTCCTAAACTTGTTTTGTTACGGATCCACTCAGCAAGATACTCTATGATATCCGGCTGTGACATTCCGCTCTTTTCCAACTTCATCGAGCTCATCTTGATCTCTGACGCTATCAGGTCGAAATCCGTCTCTGAATCAGAAAAGATAGACTCTATGTATCTGTAGTACTGAAGGACTTTTATCTGGATCTCATTCTTCAGAATAAAGTCCGGTATCTTCTTGTCTATGTGGATAGCATCGTATTCCAGCGGCACCAGCTGTACGGAATCATCCACCTGTGCCAGTGCATCAAGTACAACACGGATGTATTCTTCAAGCTCAACCGCGCTAACGGCTTCCTTCGCTTTGAAGTTTCTTGAAAGAACCGTCTTAATATCCCGAAGCTTCTTGTAATCGTCTGCCGTCGGATCTGATAGATAGTCTTTTGAACAGCGGTCGCAGAGCGCGATCAGATTGTCCGGAGAGTCAAGATCCTTCGGTTTCGGATATACAGCCGCAAGCTCCTTTTCCTTATCCTTTGAAAGCCCTTCCGGGAAGATCTGAGTAATCTCATAACGCCTGACAGGTTTCTCCTTCACTGTCTCAACCAGCTTGTTATGACACAACGGACACTCATAATTTGCTTCTCCGATAAGCGGTGCATCCTCATACCCTACAAAAGAGTCACCCGGAGTATTCGGTCTGTTGACCACATACAGGAACAGTTCTCCAAGGAAGGTGCCTTCCTTGCCATCGTTATACAGCTTAAGCAGTTCTTCACGCTTCTTGTCGCCGATTTCCGTATCTTCCTTGATAACTTTGACCAGCTGGCTGAACACATCGTCTTTACGGAACGGATTCATATCGGCCATGACTTTCGTTTCATAATACTTGACCGCATCCGCAGCCAATTCCGAAACCAGCGATGCCTGCTGGATGCCGTCCGGCACCGGGCTTTGTCTGTTTACAAGCTTGCTGACCTTCTTGTCTGATAATCCTTCGTAATATCCTGCAAACCTCTCATCATTCGGTCTGTTCAGAGCCTCTAAAAGAAACTCTCCTGCGGCAAATTGCTTGTCGTGCGTCTTTAATCCAACCTGCATGATCTGGATAAAGGTCGCGATATTCAGTTCCCTCATCAAAATCCTCCTTTCATGCAGTCGGGAAAAACAGTGGCAAAACGGTGGCAAAACGGTGGCAAAGCCTTTTACCGCCGTTTTTGATTTAATGGACTTGTGCTTAGGGAACAGCCCGCATCAGCGGAAAGCTGCAGATTTCGGCAGGCAATCCCCGACAAGACGCAAAGCACCTTGTGCATTATAGCACATTTGAGCTTAAAAATCTATCCCAAACAACACATTTTTAAGCGAACGCATAAAGATTAGAGAAAAGGGATATTTTTCTAAGCAATATTTCCGGAGACCCGCCGACCTTAGCTAAGCCGGTTCTCACCGACTCCGGAGATATAACAAGTAGCCAGACCAGCTCCGTGAGAAAGCTGGCCATTCACGAAAACTAGGAGGATTTCCTATGAATGGCCAACGGAGAACACAACTGAATACCTGCCATGCGGATTTCCTCCGCGCCAATCCAAGGAGGAAAACGCTATGGCACGTATTCCAGATTACAGTAACCCGCAGAAGTACAGCAAAAGACAGTCGTTTGATGGTCAGCCTGTAGAGCCCGGCAAGGTACTTGTACCGTTCAGGAAGGATCTTTATGACCTTCAGCCCGGCATGTACATCCAGGCAAACTTCACAACCATGAGACTCGGAGAATTCCGCTATGAGATCGGCTTTATGCCCATACGTGAAGAATGCTTCCAAAGCTACATGATCGACTTCTGGGCTGAACTTAACGAAGACATGAAGATGCGCCGCGAAGGCCGCTGCATCATTGGTAAGAACCCTGACGGAAGTGACAAGATATGCCCTTACACCAAACGCTGCACCGGATGTCCCAACAAAGGACTTCTCGAACGCCGCAACACTTACCGTGTTGAGATCCTGTCTCTTGATTATGAGTACGAAGGAAAGACCTTTGAGATGGCTGATGAAAACCAGCCTTCCCTCGAAGATCAGGTTCTGGACAAACTTTGCCCTCCACCTACGGAAGAAGAGCTGAAGGTTGAGCTTCTGGCTCATTTTGACAGGACGAACCCGCGCTTCGCACAGATCATCAGGCTGAAGCTTGAAAACAAGACTAACGATGAGATCTGCTTTGAGATCAAGCTGAAGACCAGCCGTGGCTACCAAGAAATCAACAACTGTCACGATGCTGTTTGTGACTATCTGAAGCTTCGTCACTGCAGGAAGAACAGAAAGTAATCTCTGCCAACAGAAAAGAGCGGTAACATCCGATTATGGGTGCTACCGCTCTTATTCAGTGTCTTCTGACCGGCTTTCTGCCGTTGAGCTGATATTCGTCATGATTCTTTATATCCCTTATTGCGCGACTCATTGTTTTTCTTTTGCCCTGCAGGTGGTACGGATCTGAAGCGTGGTGCTTATGGAACAGCACGGTCACTTCTCCGTCCGGTAACTCCACATTATGCAGCTGCCACATATGGCGCGTGTTCAGGGACATAAGCGTTACATCATATTCATCAGCAACAATGACTGCAAAGTAGCTCCGGTCGATTGCTGCCAGTTCCTGCTGTGTGTACATAACCTATGCCCCCTTCCTCTCGAAATACATATCAAGAGCTTCTTCCAATATGCTCTGCACATCCTTTGCAGCTGTATTGGCAAAGTACCTGTGATAGACCTTTGCCGGAAGCTTAATGCTCACCGGTCTCCTGACCTCTGCAACAGGCTTATCAAGTCCAAGTATCGACTGCACGGTCTCCTCCGTAATAGAACCTGCTGCCATTCTGAGCTTTCCTGCCATATCCTTCTTCAGCTTGATGCAGTTCTTTTCCATAACACTGAACACAAGAGTCTGCTCTTCATGCGACAGGAAGGAAATCTCAACCCCCGCCACCATAGTCAGAGACCCGTCGTCCAGCATTTCCTTGAACGCCGGTATCAGCTGATTACAGCGGATATACCTTGCAATGTGTCTTCCAGTCATGCCATATTCCTGCCCAATCAGCTCTCTGGACTTTGCCTGTCGGTGGACATGATGTCCACCATCTCCGTTGAGCCGGTGAATCTCTTCAAGGATTTCTTCCCGCTTCTTGGTGCCGCAGACCTTATCGTACCTTGTGGACAGAACCGCGATACGTTCTGTGACGGACAGATCGTTGAAGGATCTCTGCATCACGTTGGTCTCGACCACGTATACCCAGGCTTCTTCTTCCGTCAGGCCTTCCTTGACGATAGCAGGAACCTCTGTCAGGCCTGCTATTTTCGCCGCATTCTGCCGATTATGGCCCGCAAGCATCTCGTACCCATCTGCCGTCTTAAGTACGATCACAGGGCTTAATATGCCGTGCTCCTTGATGCTGTCAACCATATCATCAAGCCGTTCTCCCTGATACAGCTTGAACGGATGCTCATGAAACGGATCAATCTTGTCTATCGGGATCATCTGCACACCGTTCTCAGGAGCATCACCGGTCAGCAGATCAACAGCGTCATTGAAGACTTTTCTCTTAGGCTGATTTGCTTTCATATCCGATCAACTCCTTTCCAAAATCCAGATATGCCTGACAAGCCTTAGTCTGTGGAGCATATTCCAACAGAGGCTCACTGTAGTAGACGCTTTCACCAACCTTGACGGTATTCGGGATCTTGCTGTTAAAGATTCTGATCTGACCCTCAAAGGTATCCGTCAGCTGTTCCGAAATGACCTTGCAGAGGTTTGTCCTTGCTTCACACATTGTCAGTAGGATCCCTTCGACTTCCAGCTTCGGATTGATGCGGCTCTTGATCTTCTTTATGGTCTTCAGGAACTCCTGCAGCCCCTTCATAGCCAGCAGCTGAGGATTGACCGTGATAACCACACTGTCCGCTGCCGCTAAGGCATTGATGGTAAGTGCACCAAGTGCCGGACAAGTATCGATTATGATATAGTCGTAAGCATCCCTAAGCGGTTCCAAGATGTTTGCCAGCATACGCTCAGCGCCCATTTCAAGCCTAAGCTTTGCGTCTACCGCAGACAGAACCATAGATGCTGGAATGAAATCAACGCCGTTACGGCTCTGTATGTACTCCGAAGGCTCCGGCAGTTCTTCGTCATCGATCTGTGTCATCATCAGATGACCGATAGTAACCGGCACCGCTGCCGGATCTTCAATCCCGAAGCAAGTTGAAAGATTTGCCTGACTGTCGAAATCCACAGCCAGGACTGTCTTCCCTTCGCTTGCAAGTGAGTAAGCCAGATTATAGGAACTCACGCTCTTTCCAACGCCACCTTTTGTGGCTCCTACCAAGATGATCTTCCCCATGTTCATCACCTACCTCCCGCTACTCCGTACTGAGTTTCCCTTTCAGCGACATACTGAGCATGGAGTCGTTTTTTCTCAACTGCAAATCTCTTGTTTAGAGACTTCATCTCTCTTTCCATGAATGCCGCTTCCGCTTCCTTCATAGCCGCCTTTTCTGCGTCAGGCGTGATGATCAGTTTGCCGTTCTCACAGCTAATGGAGATATAGTCTCCGATATTGAATCCAAGCTCTTTGAGCCACAGGCCTTTAAGCTGGATCGTAGGTGTTTCGCGGTACTTGTAGCCGGACTGACTGAGCACCTTCAAGCTTCTGTTCTTCTTTGTCATAGGTTGCCTCCTTCGATTTTCATAGTGTGCCGGTGCCTGAATGCTTTGGGCTGCATATCCGTACCGGACTTATTACCTTCTTAAACAAATATGGACTAAGCCGCCGTGGCTTCCTCGTTTTCTGAAGTCACTTGGACTTAGTCCTATTATGACGTTATCACCGACTACCAATACATTTTTATTCCTTGCATATTTCGGATTTGCCGGTCTTGAATTCATTGTAAGTCTCTCTGTCTGAGAAAGAATCACATTATTCTCAAAAACCGGATCCATGTACGGCTCTATATCCGAAGCCGTTCCCCACCTGGCTGAACCATATTCCTGATTATGCCGAAACTTCTTAGCATTCTTCTTACGAAGATACATAAATAACCATAATCCGCCGCCGGCAATAATTCCAACCAGTAAATCTATCGGATGAAAGCTCGGCATTGGATTTGAAAACGCCTTTGTAAAAGCTCCGTCAATAAACAAACTTTGAATCTTTTCGGATGCATTGCTTCCTTCAGCAATTCTCCACGCTTCTCCTAAATTCGTAGCAAGAAGCCCGACAAATACAAACGGAATATTTGGAAGCAGGAGTTTTTTTATTCTTTTGGTATTCATCGCTCCTGCTCCTTTCGTTTTTCTTTATCCTTTCTCGGAGTATTCTTAACAATCTCCTTAAACTGCTTAAGTTTCTCTAGAATGCTCGGCTTTTCAACCTCGGATCGTTCTTTCTTCTTCATCTGCTTAGCAGAATACTCTTTTAAAACGGAACTTATGGCGTCAACATCTCTTGCTTTGAAAAAGCAGTTATATACCGGCGGATCTGAGTTCTTATCTTTTACAATGGCAAAATCAACTCCGTATTTATTCGCAATTCGTTTAAAATCACGAATACCGGAATCTCCTATCTCCATCTTTTCAACACCCTGTCCCTGGCCTACAAGCTGCTTTACAGTCTGCATACCTCTTTTCGGAGCATTCTTACCGGCTGCTTTAATCTGCTGTTTGGTAAGTTTCATCTGCTGTTTCGTCTGCTGTCTTGCCCGGTAGGACTGAGCCATGTTTTTGGTATCCTGTACATAAGAACGAAGTGCCTGATACAGAACTCTTGCCGTTACGGTTGTCGTTCGAACTGCCAGATTCACGGATTTGCTTTCCACTTCTTCCTGCATATCATCACCACCTTTCAGGAAAAGCTACCTACTCCCCACATTCCAAAACTCCCTCCAAAGTAGTGGGAATAACCTTATAATGCTTGGCAAGCGAAATATCAGCCTTAACGTCATCGTTAATCTTCTTGCCACATACGACAAGAAATCTGGCCCTCCGTAAAAGGTCCTCCGACATCTCACGTCTCTTCTTTTCACCATCGGGATCCTCCTCACTGATAATTCCGCTAAAAGCAAGGATTGGACATAACGGCAGATAACCTGCTTTCACAAGTTCTCTGCAATATTTCCTTGCCTGGTCTTCTGCTGTCACTTTGTTATTACTCCATGCAGCCGTAACATATGCTCTGGGAATTGTTCTACTCATCGTCTCCTCCTTACTGAAGTTCATAGGCCGAGAATTCCTGCCCGTCTCCAACCAACGTAATAAGCCTTCCTTCAAACTCCTTAATTGCTTTCTCAAAATCATCGTCAGCAAGCATCGTGATTCCGTCCTTCGTATTCTTTACGATTAATGCAGAACCGATAAAATACTCTCTACAGCCGATTTTGATAATCTTCTTTCCGTTTAAAACTGCTAGGAAATGGGACTTGCCCATATATTCTCCTGCCACATCGCCGGATAACTCATCCATGATGTCAATTGCTTCATCTTCACTGATAATCCTGCTCTCACCGTTTGTTCCGATAACAAGTGCTCCCTCCTGCTTTTTCTTAAGCTTGGTAGGGTGAATTACCGCTCCATCGTTTACAGGGTCAAGTTTTATTGTTACTTCAATTGTATTCATTGCTTTCTTCTCCTTTTCATTTTTTTTTCACTATGTTTCACTAAATCTTTCCCGATGCCATATCGTGATTTACCTTCTGCTGATAAAAACTGTTTATGGTAATCGGTGCATTGTATATTGTTGCAAGCATATATTGCTTAATATTACGGACATCCGCCGCATTATTTTTCATACAGTCAAGTACATACTCTACATGCATGGAATCCAGTTTCAAAAACTGTGATTTTACTACCTGCGTCGGTTTATCATCTCCTGCAATACGGATATACTTTCTCTTTGAGCAAATCACATCCAACATCAGATCAAGAATTGCCTCTATCGTCTCCTTCTCATAAGGATGCCGCTCCATAAGTATTTCCGTTTCCAGATTTTCACTTAGAATCTCACGATAGATTTTTCTCTCATCCACATCCTTATCCTCATCCGCTTCGGATAGGATAGGATTAGTCTTAGTCTTACTCTTCTCAGTCTTATTATTCTTAGTATTATTAGATTCCGATTTTGGGAATTCTTGTTTTCCCGGTTTGGGAATTCTTGAATTCTCATTTTGGGAATTCTTGTTTTCCCAATTTGGGAATCTTGAAAAATCCTTTACGTAAATAATTACCGGATTCCCCTGACCTCGTTTCCTTCGCTCAATAAGTCCAAAATCTTCCAACTCCTGCAATAACCTGCAGGCCTTGGAATTCCCGCAGTGAAGAGCATTCTTTACGGCTTTGATTTTAAAGTACACATAGACTCTTCCTCCGGTATCAATCCAACCGTGATCTCTGGATAAACTGATACGATCAAGTAAAAGCCCATATAGGATTTTTGCTTCGGCAGATAATGTTTCAAACATTTCTTCCGTAAACAAAACCTTCGGGATTCTGTAAAACGAGTAACTCTCTGACTGCTGTTCATAAAAGTAGTCAAATGTCATATGTATCACGCTCTCTTTTATTCTGTCTTTGTACTACCCCTTCGATCTTTTAGTATCTGCTTCATACAGGGAAAGCAAAAAGATCTGCCCCTTCCATACGGACATTCTGAGCTGCAATTTATCGGATGTGCAGTCTGCTCTCCTTTGCCCATAGGCGAATCACAGGGGATTACTATCGTTGCTCTGTTTTTTATTGCATTTATCACAACTTTCCTCCTTAATCTCAAAAAGAAAAGGTGCCGGGTAACCGACACCTCTTCTGCCATAAAAGCTATTAGATTGCTTCGTCTCCCTTACGCTTTGCACCCTTCTCTACAGGAGCCTTTTTCGGAGCTTTGGCAATCTCTTCTTTTTTTGCCTTAAGTTCACCAAGAACAGAACCTTTTTCAGCCTTCTCAGATTCTTTATCTTCCAACTTGGCAGCTTCCTTCTGTGCCTGACGGGCAACAAACTTCTCACCGAGTTCGAAAATCTTATCCTTACTGTCGTAATGATATACGCTGTCTGTAAGCTTATCCTCTGGAGCAACCTGCGTTGCATTGACCTCTTTTACCATCGCTTCGAGATCTGCAAGTTTCACATTACCGTCATCCGGTACAATCAAAATCTCATGAATTGAACTGGGCAAAATAAAGAAGTCCCCGCCGGCTCTTTCCGCAGCCTGATCCATAAAATCCTGGTAAGCAAGAACGCCTGCACCGTGTACCTTATCAGGAACGGAAGCAACATACATCTGCTCATCTTCCGGAGCTACAGGGCTCATTCCCATCATCTCAGCCTGCTCAACACCCATAAGTTCTGCAAGTACCTCCGTCATGCCTTTAATCTCAGCAGGTTTTAACTGAGGTGCATTCTCCATCGCATCTTCGTGAAGCTGCTCTGCCGTAATACCCATGTTTTCAAGCATCTGATTCGTCACAAGGACCGAAGCTCTGCCATCCTCATCAGAACTTAATACAAATCGGTAAACAACTGCCATATCCTCCATCATTTTGTGAGGAACTGTCTCAAGCATGTCCTTATTGGTCTCCGCCGATACAACTTCCATAGCAAGTTTTTCCTTCATCTTGCTGTAATCCGTAAGATCATCGATATTGAAATCCGGTCTTTCGTTAATCCCGTTCTCAATGACTTCCATCGCCTTATCGACTACCTCATCATAAGGTCTGCCTTCATCGTAAGCTTCGAAGAACTTCTCTACCGGAAGATTCATTCCGATATTGCTGTCATCCGGCGTAATTGTAATCGCCTCATAGGAATCATTCAGCTTCTTTACCGTATTAAACGTAAGCTTCGCATCGATTCCTGCATCATCAAGTCTTTCCTTGATGTCATCTGCAAACTTTTCTTTAAAACCTTCATAGTCCATATTTACTTTTTCCTTTCGTTTTAATGATGTGTTATGGCTTTGGATCGTCATCCTCCGCCGGTTTCGTGGCATCAAAAAAGCGCCTGGCCGTGACTGAAGTATTTCAATCACGAGCAGACGCTCTTATAATTTGCCATTATTCTTTTGCAAAAGAAAATGGACTCAGAAAACGTTTTTGCTTTCGTTTTCTTTGTCCATTGTAAATATAACACATCCAAAAACAGTTGAAAAGCGAAGAATTGGCGAAGAATTGACGAATAATTGGCGAAGAATCGGGGAATAATTGGGTATAGATTTTTAATCATTTCCGAATGCTTCTAAAAATCGGCTCTTTTTTATTAGTAAATCCGTATAACTCTTCGACTATTCCATCCTTAACAATCAACGCGATGATATGATTCTCTTTATCCATCCTAATAACGGTTGAATACTCCCTTGACGGAAACATTGTGCAAAAATAATTAACCGCATTCTCAACATGTTTTTGTTTAATAATCTTCTCTGATAAAGCTTCTTTAACATCTGTCGAATATTTAACTCTTGATAGCTTCGGCAATACAAAATCCCATACATCTAATTCAGGTTCTTCTGTTTCCTTTAATACTAAAAAAGATAAATTATTCTTACTCTGCAAAATCCTATTATATCGATTATTATATGTTATTCTTCCATACAAAAAGTCCATTCTGCTTTTTTCCAAATCATTCGAAGAATTAATTACATATTTTTTTCTTTCATCCCTTATACAATAAACACCCTTCATATCCAACCTCCTTTGCTGAAGCTTTATAATTTTGAAGCCCAATCTAAAATCGCATGTACTATTCCTAAAAAAATGAACCCAAACACATATACTAAAACGTAAGCAATCGCCATAATTGCTGCAAACACAGCAACAAATATCAGTAAAGTAATCATATCCCTTACCTGCCTTTCCTCTTTTTATGAGCCTCGGAAATGCTTTTAATAATATGAATCAGTATTTTCAATAAAACATAAAGAATAATAGCCAATAAAATAATTAAGAAAATTGTTAAATAAAACACCCCTTGATAAACTTGAACACATATATAAATAATTGCAGCAATAATCGCCAAAATCCATGTCATATGCCCCTCTCCTTTCCATCAATCATAAATTTTAGGGTATAGAAATGGCAGGCACCAGCAAACAGTACCTGCCGTTCCTAAAATGAAAGTAAGTATATTATGAAAACAACAACCTCAAATCTTATTTAGCCTGATATTTCTGCCAGATAATTCCATCCAACTTGCGAACAGTTAATGTCGGATAGTCATTCTTGAGTATTTCAACCGCTTCCTTAAAAATTCTTTGACATTCCTGGTTGCTAACATCTACACCACATGCATCTTTAATGCAATGATGAATATGTACGTCCGGTTTACAACGATTCGGATCTCCAGCAAGCATAAACAAATAATTAGTTCCAGCATCACCCATACCTTTTACCGAGCGAATTGCCTTTTCCAACGTATCTTCATCCTTAAAATTCTGAAAATCCTCCATGGTATTAATTCCACAACTTAAGAGTTTTTGTGCAAGAATATATAAAACCTCTTCCTTCGGAATGTCTCTACCAAGTTTTTGGTGATTTTTCATAATCTTATCAGCAAACTGTTTTGTACCACCACATTCTTCAATGTGCTTTACGAGATCCATTAAAGTGTCACCGGATGCATTCTTATCTTTACGCATATAAGAAGATGCGTATCTTTCAACTATCGGAACCGTAACAATAAAATACTTTGCTCGTAACGAATAAATACAATCTATTAAACAAACCGACAAAGACTGATAATTGTAATTTGTCGTTTCATTAAAGTCTAAGTTCTTCTTGCAATAGTTAACAAAATTTTCTATGTTCTTATTCATAATCGTAATCCTCCATATTAATTCTTAACACTAAACAATTGATTCATTTCTACTTTATAATCACTGATTTCTTTATGCTTTTTTTCGATACTTTCAACAATTTCCTGGCATCTGGCTGCAATTTGATTTCGTATCTCAATATCCGGATAAGGAATCGGAATAGTTATCAAATCAGATTTCATAATAGACCGAACTGAATTCGCAGATACTTGTGAATACTGCTTTAAAAGTTCTAATCCTTGCTCACTTTCAAAATAAGCCTTCAAATAGTACGGATCCGCATCAAAAATATTGGTTCTGACAATATACAAGCCTCCACATGCCATAACTTTATTATTTTCTCCTGTATATACGGCAACTTTGAACGGATTTCCATTTCTCGTTATCAACAAATCATTTTTTCTGAGTATAAACTTGGATTCAGTTCCAATACATTCATCGTTAACATATTTCAATGGACCAATAATTACTCCATCAACTATATCGCCGGCCATTACACACTGAAGACTGCTTACTCCATTTTGAACTTCAATATCTATAAGATTCTTTTGAGATGCTCTCTGAACCCGAAGTCCAAGGCTTTCAAAAGTTTCAGTGTCTACATCACCAATACTATTCTGATATTGGTCAATGGCAATATATCTTAATGGGCTCAGATCATAATTTTGGTTAGAAATATCTTCAATGGAAATGTCGTATCCATTTTGTAAATCATCCAGGACTCCGGTTAATAAACCTTCATCCAGTGTATCAACTCTTCTTTCTCTTCTTCGCCTTGACATGTTTTGTCTCTGTGCAGAGATAAAACGAACTGTTTTATTTCCACTTGATATAACAACTATGGATGTCTGCTTATCATTCAAAAGTTTATCCGGAAGAGCTATCACCTTTTCAATCATTCCATTTTTCACTAAAAACTCTCTAACCTCTTGATCTTCTCTGTTAGATAGATAGTTATTTGCAATAATAATTGACCCTTTGCCATTCTTTTTTAAATAGTTCGGTATAATACCAGCCATCTTCCATGGATTACTGTGCTTCTCCGTAAAATTCTCTATTGTTTGAAATCTCGGATGAATTTGATTTAGCAGAGATATTTCTGAATTATAAAATATTCTGTCAACTCTCGTTTTAAAATTATCCTCAGTTTCATCATCATATACAATTTTGCCTTCCAGCAAACGATTTCTTATATAAGCAATCACACCTTCATGATGATCTTCCGACCTAGCAAAAAGGCCAACATATTTATTCTTTGGATAATTGACTTCCATTCCTGCGAGAAAAGATCCATTGCAAGCAGAAATATCAAGAACAGTGTTTTTATCTTGTATACCCAACGATTCGTGAATGATTGCATCTAATCCTGCAGGAACATCTTTAACACTGTTATGATTTCCAAACAAAACACATGCTGCCAATTCATCTTGCTTGTATTTTCCTTTTAACGAAACGATATCATCCCATCCACTTATATCATCATCGTAATAAGCTTGGTCGAGTAAATGATGTGTATTATAAAATAGCCCTTGGAACGCATCGTCATCAAAATAATCCATTTTAAACGCATCAACATCTGCATATTCTTTATCAGGATACTTTTGAAGAAAATATAATACATATGCAGAAACAATAATATATTCCTCTTCAATGAATCTCATCTTCTTCGAAACAGCTTCTCTTAATCCGTTATATACAATCGATGTGTCGATTTTTCTTAATCTCTCATATTCTTCTTTAGTTATCATGGTTTATGACCTCCCGATTTGTACTCGGTTATTTCGTGCACCTTTAACCTGTCTTTACTGTATCATAATCAACCCTCAATTGCAAAAGGTTAATTTGAGCCAAATATTCGTCAAAAATATAAGACATGCAAAACGCATGCCTTATTGATTAAAAAATCCTTTATAAATAAATTAAAACAAATCTACTGATTTTCCGTCAGCATCGAAGATTTTCTTCTCAGAAGCTACTACATAAACATCTCCGCCAAGTTTTGCAGCCTTCTTTTCAATTGCCTTGAAATCAATCTGCTGTCCGTCAAACTCAAAAACAATCTTTCCGAGTTTCTTAGGAGCTGCTTTCTTTGCTGGTGCTTTCTTAGCTACAGCCTTCTTAGCAGTTGCTGCCTTCTTAACTGTTTCCTTCTTAGCTGCTGCTTTTGCAGGTGCCTTCTTTGCTACCGGTTTCTTTGCTGTTGTTGTTTTCTTCTCTGCAGGCTTCTTAGCTGCAGTTGCTTTTTTTGCTTCTGCCATGATTTCATATCCTCCTTTTACATGTCGAAGTTTTTCATCCGCTTTTACAAAGTCATTCTACTTCTTTATAAGCGAATGCGTCAATAAATATGTCAGATTTTACGAACTCGCCGGACACATTATAATATAATATCCTGCATTCCAATTTGCTCAAATTTATTATCTTTAAATACAACCGCTATTCCATGTTCAGAATCAAATTTATATCTACACATAATAGCGACACGACCATCTCTTTTTACAAAAATAGATTCTGGCATGACATATTTAAAAATATTATCAATCTGAGAGCTCCCAATATCCTCTTTATTCATTTCCAGACAATACTTCTCAACTTCTTTTAATGATTCATCTATTGCAGAATTGGCTTCAGATGAAAACTGTTTAGCAGAATCCTTTTGCGTAGTTGAAGCTTTTTCACCCGAATAGCAATCATAAACAACCTTTAATTCAAAATCTCGTTTCCATATCTGTAATTTAAGCATCAAATCCACCTCCCAAAGTCTCACCTAAAGCTTTTTTACATTCTGAAACACCACCGGAATGGCCAAAATAACCGTGAATATCTTGTGATACCAACTGACACGTCTTTCTATCAAGACATTCATGCCAACTTAGTTTATTCTTTTCTCTATAATCTGCAACATCCTGCGCAGTCCAATTTGATTTTCCATCTTTACCTATATCATTCCATTTTTGAGCACAAGCTGTATCTGCTTTTTCAAAATTACCAACAATACCTTCAGCCTCATTACTGTAACGATTCTCTGTCATATCTATTTCTACAGTTTCTTCAGAACATTTTGAAAAATCAGGATTAGCATCTTTATACTCAATTCCATCAAGTCCGTATTCAGATAACTTCTCAGATGCTTTCGAGCCTCTTTCAGTCTCGGCATTTGGTTTATAAAGTGATTCACCTCTTTTGCCGGACCATTCGCCTCGTTCACCTGAAAGAGGAGTATTTCCTAACCTTTCATCATAGCTACTATAATATCCCTCTTTTATCGTTTCAATATCTCCACTTTCATTCACTCGATATGTACCACCATTCGAAGTATATTCTACCCCGGGAATTAATTCGCCATCCTTTTTATATATAACACCTCTATCATCTGTTTCGAATGAATGACCATTTTTAATAAATGTTGAACGAGCATCAAGTTGTGATTCAGAAATCTCATTTGATGTTTTTTCAACCTTAACCCCTTCAAGTTGTTCCTTTTCTATGCCAATTTCAGACTTTGATGCTGTCTCGGACGCATTTTGAATAATATCTTTCATGTCTTCAATCATGCTCGCAGATATTTGACATTCCTCGATATTCGCTATCGCTTCCTTAGCAATCTCTGCAAATTTAGCTATTGCTTGAACCATGCGCCATCAACTCCTTTCTAATCTTGGTATAGTCTTCCCTTTCAACACGATTCAATCCACTTGAAACTGCCAATAGATATACCGAAGCAATTTTCAACTCAGACTGTGAAAGATTTCCACAAGTATTAACCACATTATCAAAAATATTATTTAAATAATCGCCATTTTCATCTTTTTTGAATTCAAGATGTAATCCTGGGTATAACATATAAAAAGCTTTTGCTAATTGATCTTTCGGAACAAGATGACCTTTGCTCATCTCAATAATTACAATTTTAACTTTTGCCGGAAGATTAGATCTCTTTATCAATGAAAGATCGATTCTTATAAATTCATTCGGATTCAATAAAACATTTCGAACCATTACCCTCGCTTCTTGCGTATCCTTTGTTATCTCCTGTTTGTCGGAAAAAGAATACAAAGACTTTTCTTGATTGGAAAACTCGTTAACTTTGCAGAGAATTGGCTCTATCCAATCATTCTGATATATCGCTGCAACACCAAGTTCCAATTTAGCAAGTTCTTCAATTTGTTCAACATTTAATCCAGCTGCCCCTCCAACAAGTTCACGATCCGACAAATCAGGCAGTCTGTGTATTATTTTAGTGTTAGTGTTCCTAATAACTGCCATATCTAACAGACCAGGTGCTTGATCTGCAATGATGAATCCTTCCCCAAATGAGCGCATTTCAGCTATTGAATTCGTCAACATTTCAACGGATTTACCCAAAAGATTAGCACCTTCACTTGCTTGCTCAACGGAAGTTCTTCTTAAAATGTTGTGTGCTTCCTCCAATACAGTGATATGTTTCAAATCACTATTATTCGGTTTTCCACTAGACATTCTGTATTCCTGAAGTTTTAATACTAAAAGTCCCATTATCATTGCCTTGGTTTCTGTAGAACCAACACGGCTTAAATCTATAATAACTTTCGCATCAAATAAATCTTTATCTGGTATTTCGTCAGCAGAAAAAATGTGCCCATTTATTCCATTTGTCAAGGAACGTAACCTAGTCACTAATGCTCCCGTATAATCGCTCTTATTGTCAGCTGAATACTCACTACTATTCAATACATACCTTATTTGTTCAAGGACGTCTTCAAAGGTAGGGAATAATGATTCATCCACTCTATTTTCTGATAATTCCATATCCCAACCAGCAGATTCATATGCTTTAATAACCGAATCTTTAAGAATAGCAGGCATTGCAGCATACATCGGCCAACAAACATTAAACAATTCGACCAAACGATCAACGTGTTCATTTACAGAAATATTTTTAGGAAATGAAAATGGATTCATTCGAAGCAATTCCGTGATTTTAGGATTTGTTCCTAATACTCTGATATCTTCTTCTCCACCAAAAACATCCTTATACTCTCCCTTTGCAGGTTCAATAATTAAGAACGGAACCTTGGTCTTTTTAATAATTTGAAAAACTGTATTCGTTTTTCCTGCTCCTGTAGAACCAGTTACAAAAACATGAGATGCTAGACTCTTTTTATCAAGAAAAACCTGCGTACTTTCTATTTGTCTCATATGGTAAATCTGTCCAATTTCCACCGGCTCAATTGCTCTATCAGTATACGTACTAATATCTCTTCCAAAACGGGCACATTTAAAAACAGGAAATCCAGAAACTGATTTTTGAGGGAAACTCAATGAACGAGCAAACTCAGCACCAGAAATAATTGCCGTTGCGGTAACAGGCTTTCCCTTATTATCCTTTTTAAATCTAGGATGACGCAAAAATCTTAGATAATGAAGAATATCATTTATTTGATTCGCAGCATTTTCATCTTGGCCATTCCAAACATTAATCGCTGATTGTTCTGCAAAGGATTCCTTTCCTTGTGTCAAAGACATATACATATGTGCAACTTCATTGGTAACCGCATTATCCGGTGAAATAATATATGTGGAATAATTCCACAAGCCTAACGCAGCAGATTCTTCCATTCTTTCCATCTGTTTTTCAATGACATCGAGTGTATGTTTAACCTTATAGTTAGTTACATCAATAGATATACCTTCATCCTTACCTTCAGATTTTCCCCATGAATGTCCAAAAACAACTGCACTCCAATTCCAATTACTCTGTTTTGCCTCATTAACCGAAACACTCTTTTGTTCAGAAGCAAAAGGACTCAAATCTGTATAATTCTTATATAAGCTTTCTTTTGCATCTTCTAGTTCCTCGTTTTTTAGTGCTTCCCCTAAAATCAGCAATGTATATTCCGTATCCAAAGATGTTGGTCTTATACCATCAAGTAGTTTTTCAATGCCTTGAGTCGAATAATCATCGGCAAACTCAGTCGCAATATTTGAAACAACAGCAAGTGAATTCTGTTTATGTGTAGAATAATCAGAACTCAATTGTTTAAACAACGTTGACACCGCATTATTTGAATTTGAATCAGTCATAATATCTCCGCATATAGAACCAGGAAAATTTCCTTTAAATGCATCCTTCAAACAAGCTGCATCTTTTATTGTTCTCTCCGAACTTCCTGCAGGATTTCCAACTGCTAAACCTATTTCACATCCATTTTGTTTTCTATGAATAACCAACGCAACTCCACAACCAGTATTTGCAAGAACATGGTAGACAGATTTTAAACAATCAACCATTTTCTCTTTTTCATTCTCAACAAATTTAGAAATCTGAAAATAAGCTACCGAATCAGCAACTACTCCTTTGCTCTCATATGGGATTACACTATATTCTTTGGAAATAGAAGGAAGAAAAGTTCTAAATATTTCAATTGAACAACTATCAATAAAACTATCTAACGTCTGATTTGCCAATCTAATATCATTTTCAGATAATGCATATATGTTTTTATCCGGAGTTTTCCCCATCATGCGCTACCTCCTGCAAATTGCAATTATAATTCCTGTAACAACTAAAACAACAACCAACACAGCGCCCCAGAATACTATTTTTTTCTTTTTATCATTTGACTTCTCTGGGCACTTCATTTCTGCCATCTTAAGAATTGATTGCCTATTAAACAATCCCATACGAGCATCAGATAACAATTTTTCGTAATACTCAGCATCACTGCGGTCTTCCATCTCATATAGGAGTTCAATAGGACCGTATTTCTTTTCAATTTCATCCAAATATTTTGCTACACTTTCGAAAGTCACTTTCCCCGAATCAATTTTGTTTATTAAAGTAAGAATTTTCTCGTCCTTATCCATTTTTCTTTTCCTCCATTGTTTTTGGAATTGAATTTAGTAAAGTATTCCGCACTCCAGACAAATTCTTTAATCTTTTTTCCATATCCAAAATCATGTCTTCCATTGATTTTATTTTTTCATCTAAAGCACTTAAAATAGCATTGTCCTGATTTAATGTTTTACCAATTGATGCTTTGTAATCATTGCTCCAAGCAACAATTTGTTCACTGTATTTTTTCGCTGGTTGAGCAATGCACTGTTGAACAAAAATACCATAAGTCTTATCTGTTCCTTTAAGTTTTTCAACAAATTTCTTAGAATAATTACGAATAAATCTATCTTGAGCTTTTTCAAAAGGCAGTTTTGCCAAAATAAAATAGCCAATTCTTTCGAAAACACCAACAGAAACATCTTTTAGTTTAGGACCACTCTCGTTTTTGTGAAATACTTCATCCAACTCTTTTTTTGCTTGTTTTGAAAACTTTCCATACTCATCGGTTACGCATTTTTTTACGTTAGACATATATGTTGCTGTCAATTCAATGAATTTTGATTCTATTTTTCTTTTTATCTGTTTTATTTGCTTATCATAAAGGTTTTCTTGACAATGCTGTGCCATCTGTTTTTCGAAAATATTAAACGCGTCCTTGTCATTTTTACAGCGATTCCAAATTGCTCTGGCAACAGGTTCAACATCCTTGCAATAATCTTCTAAAGCTTTAGTAAAATCCTTTGAAACAGGTGCTATAACCGAATTAACTGTTGGCAATTTAACATCTTCTATTTTTTTCTTAATACTTGATCGTACAGCATCTTGCTCTTTAATTTTCTCTTGCTTATCATTTTCTAGTTTTTCTTTCGCCTCAAGAAGCTTTTCATCTGCTTTTTGAAGCGCAGTCAAAAGATACGTACGACCATTTGTACATTTTTTATACTCAGCAAATCTATATGCAAAATAATTTATCTCTGTTTCTAAAGATGGTAAACCACTGGCATAAAGCATTGGCGAAATTGCTTTTATTCTCGCGGTATTCATTTTTCTTCCACAAGGAGTTTCATTATAATTGGGAGGATTAACCTCCGTAATATCTCCCATTTTTTTCTCATAAATCTGCTTATATGCCTTGTCTATCCATTTACGCTTATCTGCTTTCTTTTCTCCTATAGCCGCAATAGGCGAAACATACATAATTGTTGGATGACTCAACCATTGCTTTACTTTGTCCGGCATTTCCTCTGATAATTGTTGTTCTACCAACTGATCCGACATAGAAATTGCTATAATACAATTTTGAAGCGCAAATCCGGCTTCTTTGCTTTCCAATAATGTTCTTAAATCGTTTGCATCGTTAGAATCAATAGAGTTTCTGCTCATAACAAATATAGGAAGTGCATTTGTTTGTTCACTCATTAGCTCTTCCAAATTTTCTCTATGAATCTTTTGTGCCTCATCTCCGTTATTACTTCCTGGTGTATCAATAAATACAAATTCATATTTTTCAGTATCAAGTTCAGACTTTCTGAAAGGCACAGAAATACTTACCTTGCTATCAATTTTTGCAATTGTGCTTTCCAAACTCGCTTCCGTATTCAAATTCTCAATTATTTGATGCAGAATTTTCTCTTCACTATCTAATTTTTCCGTACCATTAAACAGTTCGCTAATAAGCTCATCATCCACCTTACCGCTACATTCAATATCATTTCCGTTTTTTTGGATTGTGACCTTATATTTTACGTTTTCATAATCAAAACAAAGACAAAATGAATTATCATTTTTTACCAATACATTTTTTGCTGTAGTTGAATTTGCATGACTCGGAAGAATCTCTAACCCTATAAGTGCATTAACAAGTGCCGACTTTCCAACACTATAATTACCAATCACGCAAACAGGAATTTCAGCACGAACTGTCTCTTGGAACTTTGAGACAGCATTACCTATAATTCTTCTTTCGTCTTCTTCATTCAACCTGTCATTATCAATATAGTCATCAAATTCACTTTTAATTTGATCATAAGAATCTCTTATCTTATTCAAGACATCTGATGCTGAAGGATATCTTTCGTTTATTTCACATGTTATTCCTTTTGACTTCGGATCCTTGTCCTTTTTTACCGTAAGTTGAAGAACGCCAAAGTCTTCATCTGTACCATTAAAATCAATTATTAATTCACCTGAAGTATTAATGTATTTATTAATACAGTCAAGAATCTCTTCTGCACAGCTTTCAAAAATACATCTCTGTTTCTGAAACTTTAAAAAACTTGAATCACTTTCAATTTCAGTCCATTCATAATCTTCAGATCCTTCTTTTCCTAAAGCTTGTCGGAAATGTATCTCATTACTATACGGATTATAAGTAATTTCAAATCTTTTCATAAAGTGCCTATTCCTCAACTCTTTCTTTATTATTCATCATGCTTTTACGTTCTCTCTTGCGATATCCTACCCAATCACCAGTTTTATATCTATTGTCCTTTGGCCTCGGAGCCCTATCTGGAACAGCCCAAGAAGCACCAAATTTAAATGCATCTTCTATTTTCCCTTCAGCGCACCACTTTTGAACTGTTCTTGGATGTAGATTATATTTAGCTGCGTATTCTTTTGCTGAGATAAAGTCCTTATTCATACAAACCTCCTAAAGACAATAAAAGCATCCTTCACTAAACCTCACGGTAGAAAGATGCTTCCGATCTCATCTGTACTGCAGCTGACTACCATTTAACAGGTTCTAGAGCTTTGTGCCACCGCGTTTCCACGGCTTTACCAAAATTTATTAAACTACTCTTATATTGTAGTCAGATTTGCGAATAATGTCTATAAATTTGACTCTCTTTTATATGAACAAAATGTAAATTTTTATGATTATTTCCACACATTCCCACCATAATGGTGGCACTTTTTTCGTCACCTGGGTACGTGTAACAACAAACCTGGGTACTTTAAAAAAGATGAAACTGGAGTAGGTACATAACACCTGGGTACATAGCAAAAAATCAGCCTTTGCGGCTGATTTTAAAATGAGAATTTTTTAATTTTTTCAAAAAAGCATTAGGACTCTAATTTCTTGTTACTTACGTACCCTTTTTACGTACCCACCACGTACCCAACTTCGGTGAAACTGTAAAAAGAAAAATGAAACTATAAAAAACAATTTTTTAGAATTCAGTTTTTATGCGGGTTCGCAAAGCCACTGTTTATGCGGGTTTCAGAGCAAAATCTTGAAAATCGGCCGTTTCGCACGATTCCTAGTTTCATATATTTCCTATATCTCCTTGTTTTCAGTAATTCTTCCCGCCATGTTTCACACAGCTTTTACCATTTTACACTATTTTTGTGTTTTTGCAAAAGAAAAAAGCCAAGCACTCCTTTTTGCGGTATTTTGCATCGATAATTGAAATATGAAACCTTCCCGATGTTTTTTCGACTTCCCATCAATTAAACCTCTATAAATCTGCTACAAGACTTTCTTAATTTCTCAGAAGCCCTTTTTTCACCAATAACAACTACCTTTTTCCCTGCCTGTCTCAGTTCTGTAATAACATCTGCATATCCGCCGTCATTGGTTGCAAGGCATATGATATCTACATTCTTATTCTGATTAATCATTCTTCTTGCATCCCTCTTGATTTTATTATCTACCTTATTTTTTTGAGGGCCGCCATACAGACGGATATCCTCTATACCTAATTCCTTGGCTTTTGTTTTCCAATTCTTTGTCCGGTCATCTTTTTGGATTCCGTAAACTTTCCCCATGTCTAGAACACCTTGCTCGTTCACAATATGCATGATCATTGCTGCTTTTTTTGCAGTAATATTCTCTCCGTCAATAAGGACTCCGGTATTTTTCTTTTTCATGGGAACTCGTTTTTTCATTCTTTAAACCACTCCATTAATTTCCGACCATTATCATTGATTTCCCAAATCCAACGGTCTTTCTTATTCTTATAATTTGTTACATCCTGTAAACTATAAGTAAACATACCCGTATACTCATCTTTTCGATATCCCATTTTAAAAGCTTCTTTCGTAATACATAATGATTCCAAAATTCCATCCGACAATTTCTCTGGAATATCATCTCTAATCGGATTTGCCCAATTACCATCTGTAAAATGAATAGGACCGCTTTCCTCCAAAATCGGAAGCATAATCTTAGCCCTTCTCATATTAATATCGAAACGAAGGCAACCATCTTCTTCATAACCTTCTTCATAACCTTCTTCATCGTATGCATCTGCCTCTTTATATCCTTCATCAATAAATTCGCAAATAAGATTCTTCGACATTTTTCTTACATTAAATTCTGAATCCGGATTAAGTTTTAGTACCTTTAATAAGAAACTTGTACTAACATGTCTTAAAACCCTATAAAGACCGTCAGCTTGATTCATAAATTGAATGCTTCCCACACGATCAATAAACCCATACGGAATATTATTTAAGTATTCGTCAAAGCTTCCTCTGCTTATATAATCATATTCACGAAACTCTGTATTATAGATATATAAAAGTCCAAACATATCCTGCTGAGCCATATTTAAATGAAGCATATTGGCAACTTCATTAGTATATTCAGAAAAAAGAAAATCCGGCCAATTATCAACACGAGTCTTATCAACCTCAATAATCGTTTCCTTTATTAGTCTGTCAACCGGAATATTAAGAATTAACGAGAGTTCCGGATATCTTTCATAACTAATGTTCGTTTTCCCACTTTCCCAATTCTGAACAGCTACCGTAGAAACACCCATTCGTTCCGCCAATTGAGCTTGTGTTAATCCCGCTACTTCTCTGCTTCTTTTTAAAAATGTACTCATTTTCATCACCTTCAACTTATCATTTTTCTCTTTTGATTAAAACAAAGTATAACTATATATTGCATAAAGTTTTACTTTGTGTCAATTATGGGCAAAAATAAGACCGGTATATCTCAACCGATCCATAACGTTCTAAATTCCAAATTATATTAATTAAACTAGTGCGATTATCTTCCGGTATAACTTGCTATTTACTCTTTTGACCACGATTTCGACTCCCTGACTTTTATCAATCAGCATTCTTTGCTATAGACAAACAATCATATAAACAGGCAAATACGTTATTCCATCTTTCTCACTCAGATCAGCAGTATGTAAAACAAACGCTTCATTCAACTGCTCAGAATACTTTTTTCTGAATTTATTCAAAGATGATAACGTATAATTCTTTCCAGATTTAACTTCAAGCGGAGATATATTGTGCCGATTGGTTGTTTTGCTCTTTGCCAAAAGAAAATCAATTTCCATTCTGCTATCCTTATCCGTTCGAGATGAATTAGAATAGAAGTATAGGGCACGACCATTAGCAACAAGCATTTGTGATACTATATTTTCAAAAATCATTCCCTCGTTGACTTCCAACTTGCCAAACAACAGCTTTTTATATATTTCCTCTGAAACAATCCCATTTTCGTCAAAAGCGTGACTAATCAGAAGCCCGGTATCTCCCATGTACATTTTAAAAGCAGAATTATTACGGTTAAGCTTTAAACCTATATTGGGTTCAGTTGAATTGAAACACACATTTGTCATCATAGAATCCTGAAGCCAAAGAAACGCACTCTCATAATCTCTAAAACGAGCTCCTTTCCCCAAGGAAGAAATCGTAAACTTCTTTTCATGCTTTGACAGTTGAGCAGGAATCTCATCAAAGATACTCTCCACTTTTCCCTCGTAACCTTCCGCATGTTTCTGAATATCCTCCCTGTACAAAGTCAGGATATCTCTTTTAATCTGATCGGCTGCTTCGAAGTTTCCAGTCTCTATATACTCCTTGACAACTTGAGGCATTCCGCCGATGATTACGTATTCACGAAAAAGTGTCATGACTTTACGATGCAAAGCTTGTCCCAATGGATTCCTTTTTTCAAAACAATCCAATATCAGAGGCATTATCATATCTTCGCCCTTTGCCCATAGAAACTCCTCAAAATCCATGGGATACATCTTAATATGACGTTCTTCCGATGGAATAACAATGTCTTTTACATTTTTCTTAATAGACATAAGAGAACCAGTCTCAATATAATCGTATCTGCCATCTGCTACAAGGAATTTAATTGCAGCTCTTGCTCGAGGATATAACTGAACCTCATCAAAAATAATCAGTGACTCTCTGTCATATAGTTTTACATTAAAGGCAGCCGACAGATACATAAAGAAGCTGTCGAGATCTCGAAGATTCAAATCAAAGAGATCAGTGATTTCGGAACCAATTTGATTAAAATCGATTAGAATATATGACTTATAGTTTTGCCTAGCAAATTCCTCAACTATATAACTCTTTCCGACACGTCTGGCACCATCAATAAGTAAGGCTGTTTTGCCATTGCTATTTGCTTTCCATTTAAGGATTTTTTCTTCAATTTTGCGCTTCATAAGCATACCTCATCACCAAATCAAGATTTTTAATTCGTGACATTTACACCAAATCATGTTTTTTTGATTATAATCCCTCTTGCGACACAAATCAAGATTTTTAATTCTTGAATTTCACACCAAATCAAGATTTATCATCAAAATGGTTATACCGCCACTTTGTTTAGTAAAAACATAACCGATAATCCTGAAATCATCCTGATTAAAAGCTTCATTTGCCGGAAGATGATATAAATTCATCCATTTCAAGTTTATATTCATCCGTATGATCTTCCCATATGCACGCATGCTCGCTGTCATCCACTCGCTAAGATCAGGATAGAGTTTCTTAAAATGAATGTATCTCTCGGTTGCATTTTCCACAAGAAATCCATTTTCCCTATATATCTTATCCTTAATGTGTCTTTTTTGAGATTTTTAGGTACTTGTGTTAAAATTATTCATATGAATTTTTAGAAAAATCGGAGAATTACTGTATGTTTGATTATTATTCATCCATTATTCTTATATCCTGGATGTCACTCGGAGTCCTGAGCATTCTGGTTTGGGAGAATAACCGGATCCGGAAATCGGACAAAAAAATATTTTATATTTCATATCTTTTAATTGCGCTTTCCGCACTGGCAGAACTGATCGGCCTGAAAATAAACGGAAATATGAATGTTCCGACGCAGGTCATTATCCTTGTAAAAGCGATGGATTATATTCTGACCCCGCTTGCCGGCGGTGCGATTGTCGGTCAGTTACGAATCAAGAATAAAATCAGCAAGGTACTGTATGGAATTTTGGGTCTGAACACAGCATTTCAGATTGTTTCCGTCTTCACCGGATGGATGACTTCAATTGATGCAAATCATTACTACTCTCATGGACCGCTCTATAATTTTTATATGGTCGAGTATTTTTCAATTCTGTTCATTGTAATTATCCAGTTCGTATTGTACGGTTTAAAATTCAAGAAACATAACCGATTTTCTCTGTACGGTGTTTTGGTCCTTGTAATTGCAGGAATCGGAATTCAGGAACTGCTCGGTGCCGACTTCCGTACGGCTTATATTACGCTCTCTCTGAGTGCTATCCTTTTATTCATCCATTATTCGGAGTACTCACAGCTTCGTTCGGATGAACGAATTCAGGCGCAGTCGGTTCTGATTACAACAGATTCGCTGACCGGAGCAAAAAGCCGCTATGCATATTCACAAAAATTAAACGAATACAATGCGATGCCCAAACTTCCGGATGACCTGACCGTTTTTCTGGTAGATATTAACGGATTAAAAAGAACAAACGATACACTCGGACACGATGCCGGAGATGAATTAATCCGCGGCTCGGCAGAATGTATCGAAAAAGTTTTTGATAACTATGGTTCTGTTTATCGTATCGGCGGGGACGAGTTTGTCGTATTTGCCAAAATGAATCGCGCACAGGCCGAAACCATGATTCCGAAATTAAACGAAAAAGCAGCCGCATGGAAAGGACGCGAAGTAAAATCAATCAGTTTATCTTCCGGCTTTGCCATTGCTTCCGAATTTCCTGAACTGAATTGTGAACAGCTTGCCGCCAAAGCAGACGAAGAAATGTATAAAGCAAAAGAGGAATACTACAGGGTAAACGGACTCAAACGAAGGGTATAAAACCGTTAATTCCGCGAATTGCTTCGCCGACTCCGTTATGATCGTTATCCGCAACGGTAAGGCGGCACATTTTCAAAATCTCCTCTTCGGCATTTCCCATGGCAATCGGAAATCCCACGACCGAGAGCATTTCCCTGTCATTGTCCGAATCACCGATTCAATGACTACTATCACCAGAAGATGTCTGAAGGTCTTGTTAAGGTCAGCTATTTTTAGAGCCATAAGCAAGATGAAAAATTCATCAAACTTTTTCTTGACTATTCATAGCTGGTCTCCAATATTTAGTAGTTGCTCTTTTGCAAACGTCTTATATTTTGTATCACCGCCAAGATCATATGCAACCTGAAGGTATTCCTTTGCTCTTTCCGGTTCTCCTTTCAAGATAAGCAATCTTCCCAATGAGTACGAATAACTGACTTGTGACAATGGCTTAATTGGTTTGATTGTGTCCAGCATTTTCTTAAAGTGCTCTTCTGCCCCTTCGTAGTTACCCTGTTTAATCCGTATTGCATATTCTGCATTCTTGATGCTGATCTCGAATGTCTCTTTTAACTTGGGATTTTTCATTAACACGGTCTTTTTTCTAAGGTCTTCAATCTCATTTTGAGCCAGATCAATCTGATCTTTTTTTATGTAGTAATCGATCATGGATTGACTCTTTCCTAACTGGTAATTCTTGGCTGTGATCTTCCGGCAGCATTCATAGACTGATTCGTAATCATCAACAGCACCATAACCCCAAGCAAGCATTGTATTATATAGCGATACGACCGTGCCTTTTGTCTTTTTGTCAAACAATGCTCTAAGTCTATCTATATATTCATGCGCACGGCAATCATATAAAAGTGGTAACACTTCTTTAGTGAGCCTTTGCGATGCAAGACGTGTAAAGATAAAAGCATTTACAAAGATCAGTATTATTGTAAGGATAATTATCGTTAACGGGAAATACCAAGTATTATCGGAGAACGCCACAATAGCTATAACCATGCCTGTCATCAGAGCGATTCCTATACACCAATATGCAACGTGATAATTCTTATAAATTGAAATCATTGTTTGTCCTTTCTACT
>JAFXXN010000167.1 GCA_017542245.1 Lachnospiraceae bacterium | reverse complement strand
GCTTCCGGTCGATGATATAAAATCAGCCGAGATGACAGGTGAGTGGGAAATGAAACTCAATGACATTGCTCTTGGCAAGGCTGATTATAATCAGTTTGTATCAGATATTAAAGCAACAGCTTCAGACTGGTACAGTCAGATCAAAGCAAGTTCATCAGATAAGTTCATGTCAGAAAATGAAGCGAAGCTCATCTGTCCATTGTGTGGTAAGAAGATAAACAAATTCAAGTGGGGTTACGGCTGCTCCGGGCACTCTGATGGCTGCATGTTCTCAGTCGGAGAGATATGCGGTAAGAAGATCACCGAAAGTCAGGTAATAGCTTTAGTCACTAAAGGTAAAACAAATGTTATCAAAGGATTCACAGCGAAGTCAGGTAAGACGTTTGATGCTTTACTATGGCTCGATAAGAGTACCGGAAAGATCAATTTTGACTTCCCGGCAAAGAAAAAATAAAATTCTCCTGACTGTTGACATACTCCGTAGAGTATGCTATAATATAAGTGGGGGATAATGAGATAATCCAGAAGAACAGATAAAACTGTAAATCAGCTTGTTCGTTCCGGATAACTTCCCGAATGAAGAATAAAGATGAGAAACCACACAAGTAAAAGGAGAAAAACTATGAAAGATTTTGATTTAACAGACAGAGCTGAGTTTTTACATGACTATGCAAATGCGATTAGCGGACGATTTGGAAGATATATGTTAAAGCATAGAATTGATGATAAGAATAATGAAATCTATAAGATATGGATGCAGATAAACAGATTAGAAGAAAAAGCATATTATATTAATAATGAAGAAGAATACAATCAGATAAAAGATGCGTTAGATCAATTAGATAAGGAGCTGCCAAATGAATAACGAACCGCTTTCATATGTCAGCGAAGAGGATTTCGAGTTTTTATATCAA
Organism: Lachnospiraceae bacterium; assembly: GCA_017542245.1. Taxonomy (GTDB): domain Bacteria; phylum Bacillota; class Clostridia; order Lachnospirales; family Lachnospiraceae; genus RUG11977. Next base: position 2,599 of record JAFXXN010000167.1, on the reverse strand, counting down.
ACAATAAAGGCAAAGCTTCTAATTGGAAAAGAACCTTCTGAAAATCCTTTCATGGTTGTACTTGGCGGTCAGCCGGGAGCAGGAAAAGGAAATGTATACAGACTATATCATGATACAGTAACTGATAATTTCGTTACAGTAAATTGCGATGATTTCAGAGAATTTCATCCTCACTTCGAAGAACTGTTTCAGAAGTACGGTGACGCTGACAGCGATTATACTCAGAAATTTGTTGGTGATGTTAGTAAACGCCTTGTCAGAGAATTAAGTGCTGAAGGATACAATATGATTTTTGAAAGCACTCTTAATAATCCTAATGTAGCGTTATCAATACAAGATCAGTTAAAACCATTAGGTTATCAGGTTGATCTTTGTGTCATCTCAACGAATAGAGAAGTATCATTACAGAGTACGATCAACCGTAAAGAAGAAATGATTCGTGAAGGGAAGCAGCCAAGAGGTGTAACACCGGAATATCATGATTATGTATGCGAACGTATTTGTGATGCGCTTTCTGCACTATATGAATCCGGTAAAATGGATAATATAAGAATATTTACACGTAATGCTGAATGCTTATATGATTACAGCGTTACTCCTGGTCTTGATCCTACGCCTATTCTTGAAGCAAGGCTAAATCATCCGGAAGAAGAAGCAAAACAGCTTATAGCCGAATACATTCGTACAGAAAAGCTTACAGCAGTACTTGAACAGCTTGATGATCCGCAGAAATTCAATCAGTTTCTGCGGCTGCAAGGCTGTATGTGCGATAAAAGCGTAGATGCAGCTCTTGAATTCTTTGATAAAGGACGTACTTTCAAATTAACAGATTTCGACTGGCGTTTAAGTGAGGTCAAACCTGAAGAAATTAAGGCAGAGCTTGAATTACCTAAAGGTAAAAAAGGTGAAGAAATAGGTGTCGCTACCGGTCTTGCCTTAAAATTTATCGACAGACAATCTGTAAGGGAACTGGAAAAAGATTTTGGTGTACCTGAAGAAAGAGAACGTGTTATTTTCTTCGCTGCAAAATACAGCGATTTAGTAAGATGTATGATTGTCGGCAGAATGGAATCAGGTTCTAAAGAAAACAGTGATCCTGTCCCTGAAGCTGCACATTCATTCTTCAAATCGTTAGATACCAAACAGAAACTTTGTCTTCTTGAACATTGCAGAGCTGATGCAGCTAAGGCTCTTGAAGCTACGGGAAGAACGATTGATACACTAAAGAGCAGAGGTCCGATTATATAATATAAAGGAGATTGATATTTATGATCATTAAAAAGGGAAATAACGTAGGATATAAGGTTGATCCTGAGTTCGAAGAGGATGTACAGATATTCGTTGACCGTGCAGATAACTTTCGTGCTATACTTCATAATAAATTTTTAGCCAAAGGTTTGACTATTGCCGAAAACAGTGATGATGAACTCGTAGTAAAGATAGATGAGCTTACTGATCTTATAGATTCTTCATATCTTTTAAGAAATCACGAAGATTTAGAAGAAGCGGAGAAAAAACTTAATGAGATAAGGAGATATATCAGTGAATTACGATAAAACAGTCTTTGAAGACTCCCGGCTTGAAGAACAGTATCAGATGATAAAAAGGGATCTTCTCAAAAACAAAACTCCGGTTGAACATCCGGTTGCAGTAGTATTAGGAGGACTTCCGGGTTCAGGCAAAGGTAATATTTATAAGTTCTATAAGGCTTATCCTGAAATAAGCGGAAACATAGTTGAGCTTGATCTTGATAAGTTCAGAAAATATCACCCTGATGCTCTTTCTTTTTCAGAAGAGGAATTTGCAGCAAAAACAAATGCGTTTGTTTCTGCTGTTGTTGACAGAATGATCGATGAGATCACACCTTTAGGTTACAACTTCATAACTGAAAGTGCCTTGAAAAGACCAAGGACAGCTTTTCAGATTGCAGAAGAGCTTAGACCAATGGGATACACCGTTGAACTTGCAGTAATGGCAACCGACTATGAAACAGCATGGCAGGGGACTGTTGCAAGAGCTGAAAAAGCAAGGATTAAATTTGCAGAAGATATTGCAAATGGTGTTGAATATCCTGATCCGCCACGACCGGTACCACGTTCATTCTTTGATGAAGTCGCTTTCGGTCACGATGATATACCGGGCATTGAAAAAAGTCTTAACATGATCTACGAAGCGAGAAACGCAGACGGGGAACCGCAGGTTCCAGTAGATGACATTACTATCTTTACAAGAGAAGGAGAAATACTTTATAACAAAGTAAGTACTCCTGATCTTGATCCTACTCCTATTCTTTCAGCAAGGCTGCATAATACACCTGAAGTGGCAGCGAAACTGATAGAAGATTACAGAAAAGCATCCATTCCTGCTGCTGATGCGGCACTTGAAAGCATGGCTGCCAACAATGATGAATATGTAAAATTCCTGAAATTCCAAGGCAGTATGTACCGACAGAGTGCGTGTATTGCTTTGGAATTTTTTGCTCAGAAACCGGATGCGGAATTTATTGCAACCGAACAGCAGTGGGAAAAAGCCGGATATCATCTGAAACACGGACAGCTTGGTGTAATTCATGAGTATCAGGACGGAACAATGCAGGAAT
>JAFXXN010000166.1 GCA_017542245.1 Lachnospiraceae bacterium | reverse complement strand
GTGCGGATGGATAGATTATTCTGCATTTCATAGCGTCTTTGGGTAGTTGAGAACAGTTCCTTGTAGGAATGTTCCGGGAGAAGGTCTATCTTATCGGCTGTCCTAAGTGCAAGATTTCTTGAAGGCTCATCCTTTATCAGAGGTGCTATGATCCTCAGATGGTCTGTTGTGTCTTTAACACTGTCCTCTCCAAAGGATTGAAGGACTGACAGTTCCTCCGGGGTAAACTGTATCAGGGTATTGCCATCGTTCATCATCCTCTCGGCACTCTTTAAGCTTATCTTCCCGTTATCAAGTGTATAATTATCCCTCGCTATGATAACGCCCTCCTCGTCAGTAAGGTGTGCCGAAAAGCAAGCATCCCCTTTTCGGTCAATGACCAGCAACGCATTACTGCCCTCTGTGGTATATACAGTGCTGTATTGGTCGCTGTATCCCTTATTAAGCGTGTATTCCCTTTGTCCGTTATAATATCCGGCTATCATATCAATCGTATGCTTTATATCCATATCCGTTTCAGCCTCCTTTATGCAGCAAGAGAGAAAGTACCAAAGAGAGAATGATGATGGATGGATAGATTGATTGATAAGAATCATTTTTCTCTCTGCTTTCATCTTTCCCGCCTTTCTCACTTTCTTCGCTTTGCTTTACTTTCTTTATATCTTTTCTTTGGTTCTTTCTTTTCGTTCTTTCGTTCCTTTCTTTCGTTTCTTTCGCTCTTTCCCCCTTTCTCTTTCCTCTCTCTTTTAAGACAGTCCGGCGATTTCCGGATTTATGGTCGATTTTTCACGATAACTATCGTAAAAACTGAATACCTGCTTTCAAAATGGTACATTTTCCCATCTCAGCCTATAAACCGCCCTATATGGTCAAAATACAAAGCCAGAGAGTGTATTCCGGTTACGGCAATCAAAAAAGTGTCAATGAACATCTCCATCAACACTTTTCCGTTATCAGTTATGAAATTTTCAAAAACCAGGCTTCACAGAATCCGCAAGCACCACGCTCACCCTTGAAAAATGCTCCTGATCGTAAACCTCGGCAGGAATCTCATAAGGATTAGGGTTCTGTGCCTTCTTTTCTGCGTACCTTGCCCTGCGTATAGGCTCATACTTCTCAGCCCACGCCTTATACTTCCCGCTTTCTTTTCTGCGTATATAATTTCTATGAATCCTGTCCTTTTTCTCCTCTATGCGTGCAAGCTCCGCCTTTTCTTCCTCGGTAAGCTCCTTTTCCGGAAGCGAGTAGTTTCCGATGAAGTTGAAATATATATCTACCTTCTGGGTAGTCTGTACCGAGCCTTTTCTCGCCCTTTCGTGTACTTCTATCCTATCAATGAACTCATTGACTATAAAAGGCGTGATCTCATCAAAGTTATCATATCTTGACATAAGGTCAACAAACTTCTTTCCGCTCCTGCGTTCTTCCTCAGCCTTTGAAAGAAGCTCCTCAATACCGTCTATTTCATTGTTAAGGCTCTCCTGCTCCTTTGAATACTGTCTTATAAGGGTTTCATACCTGCTCTCGGGAAGCTTACCCAAAGCATTATCCTCATAAATCTTGCAGATAAGCCTTTCAAGTTCATCAACACGCTTTCTGCACACATTAAGGCGGGTCTGCTTTTTTTTCACTTCTTCACTGCGGTTATCTTCTTCCGTCTGTGTTATCTGCTCGATAAATTCCTTTGAATCTGCTTCGATAGTGCTTTTAAGAAATCTGAGCGTTTCCCTTACAATCTCAATCAGGGCTTCTGCCTTTATCCTATGGGGTGATGAACACAGTGTACCTACCGGGACTTTTCCATAATTTCCGCAGGTAAACATAGCTATACGCTTTCCGTTATTATTCCTATGGCAGTAAAGCTTGCCCCCGCAATCGGGACATATCAGCTTGCCGTCAAGCGGATGAGGTTCTCCCCACCCGTTAGGATAACGCTTTATGCCCTGCCTGCACTTCTGGGCGTTATAAAAAGTTTCCTCGTCTATTATCGGCTCTTGGGTGTTCTCGAATATCTGCCAGTATTTCTGTGCTACATAGTGGCTTTTCTTGTCCTTGAAGTGCTTTCTTGTCTTGAAATTGACCGTATGCCCGAGATACTCCTTTTTGGTAAGTATGCTCGCTACCGTAGAACTTCCCCAGCGATACGGGTATTTTATTTCCCTTGACTGATATAATCCAAGTCCCTGCTTCTTCTGATGCACGGCGGGTATCTCAATATTTTCAGCTTCAAGCTTCTTGCATATCTGAAAAGGACCATAACCTTCAAGCGTAAGCTTAAATATCTTCCGGACAACTTCAGCAGCTTCCTCATCTACAATCCAATGGTTCTTATCTGCCGGATCCTTGATATATCCATATGGCGGTGAGCTTGCTACGTGCTTACCCGCATCTCCCTTTGCCTTAAAAGATGAGCGTATCTTCTTGCTCGTATCCTTTGCGTACCATTCATTCATAATGTTACGGAAAGGAAGGAAGTCGTCATCACCAAGTAAAGTGTCTGTTCCATCATTAACCGCAATAAGTCGTACATCCTTCTGCCTGAACATCTCGACTATCTGACCTACTATCAGATAATCTCTTCCGAGACGGCTCATATCCTTTACAAGCACCGTTCCGATATTGCCTTCCTCTATCTCCTTCATCATTTCAAGGAAAGCAGGTCTGTCAAACCTTGTTCCCGAGATACCATCATCTGCAAAGTGCCTGGGCGATGGCAGTCCGTGTGAATTGGCGTAATCCATAAGCAACTGTTTCTGGTTGGATATGCTGTTGGATTCCCCTTGAAGCTCATCATCGTGGCTGAGCCTTTCATAAAGTGCCGTGTAGCGTTGCTGTTTCTTCATAGCAATTCCTTTCTGCATTTATCAATGCCAATATGTAAAATATAGGTGGTAGCCTGTATTTTATAAAAAACCGATACAAGATGCCACCTACATTCTGCCACACCAGCCGCAAGCTTAAATTTTTTATATTGGAGCAGAGCAAAGTGCTCCGGGTTCTCCATTTCAAGGTCATCAAAGATATAATCTATCGCATTTTTGAAATCTTCCTCGTCCTCCCTGGTTTCGGATGCATTTATCATATCTACCAGTGTTCCGAAGTTCTGTTCCTCCGGAATACATTCATAATAGATGTAACCGATATATGCCATGTACAATAGTCTTTCGGCATTATCCCAGAACTGATCCCCACCGGAGCTGTTCTCACTCTTGGTGTTTGCCATAAATATGGTTACGAGCTTCATAATGTCTTTCTCGCTTCTGATGTAAGCAAACGGGTTATAGTGCATTGATTTGTCAAAATCTATCGTATTTATCGTAATTATCTTATAACCGTTACGCAAAAGCATTTTTCCGCATTCATCCAATGTCGTGCCTTTCGGATCGGTTAATACATAACTGCAATGACACTGGCACAGATTCGGCTTCACAAAAAACCTGGTCTTGCCGGAACCGGAACCACCTATTACAAGTACGTTCTTATTTACTGCGTACTCCGGTTTCTTGGGCCTGCCATTTAGCATTATGAACTCAGTCTGTGTGATAATGATGTTATTATCGGGATCTTCTGTGTCCATAAAGTTCTCAATGTCTTTTTCCGTCCCCCACCTGGCTGAACCGTATTCATAGCCCCTCCGGTATTTCTTGGCGTTTTTCTTCTTCATATAAACGACAAACCAGATCAATGCTCCTGTTACGATTCCGCCTAACAGATCATAACCATTTAAGCTCGGAAAGATGTTCTCAAAAGCTTTACCAAGGTTCCCCAAGCATTTGACAAGCCTCATAAAGAAGTTCTTATCCGTTGTCAGCCTGAATGAGTAGGTTATCTTGTTGCCGAAATATCCGAAAACAATATAAGGTACGGCCTTCTTTAAAACCTTTGAAAACTGTACCTTCTTCAGCTTCTTTTTTATGTCAGAAACAAGTTTGTTCTGGGTATGCTTTTTCTTTTTTGAAGAACTTCTTTTCTTATTAGCCTGAGATCCGCTTTTAGGCTTAACAGGTTTTGCCTTCGGATTATCCTTTGCCTTTCTATTTACAGGGGTTGCACTCATAATGACCGCTCCTGATGCTTATGTTTCTCCTTAGACCTCTGCTTATTGAGTTTCTTACGCATCTCTTCATATTCTTTAAGCTTCTGCTTCATTGGGTGTTTCTCTTTATCTCTCTCGTTATTCTTTACGAACTCCTTGAAAGCCATGGTCATCGTTTCTCTGTCACGAGCCTTGAAAAATATGTAGTATTTCGGAGGATCCTCTGTTTTATCCTTTTTCAGGGCATAGTCTATGTTGTATTTCCGGGCTACCTTATCAAAGGATTTGATGTTGTCATTGTCTATCTCTATGCTCTCTGCCCCGGCATTCTGCGCCATCAGATCCTTGAATTTTATTTTCCCGTGTTCATTAGCCTTCTCATTCTGTCTTTCGGCTGCATGCTGCTGAAAAGCCTGATGTTCCCTTGCCAGGAAACTCTTCATTGTCCTTGCAAGGATGCCTGCTGTCATTTTGCTGGTATTTACTCCAAGCGTAACCACTCTCTGGTTAACTTCTTCTTCCATATGCTGCTCCTTTCAGGCAAAATAAAAAGACACAGGGATAAGTGCAAATTCTTAAACCTGTGCCTTGTGCCATTCTTTTATTCAGTTGTCATTTACAATCTATTCTAATCGTCCTGTTATCAGTTTTACTATGTTAACAAATATTTTTATGATACTTGTCATAAGCATCGCTCCACCTATCAGCCCGCCTATTACTGCATTAAGAGCAAATACTCCGACAGCTCCGGTCAGCCCATATCCCTTGGGTACAAGCTTTAGACACATGAACCTGATACCGAAAGGGAATCCTGCAAGAATCCAGAACAGGAAGTAGTTAAACCCTTCGGGTCTTTTGCTTATGGGGTAGCATATTGCCAGCCAAAGCAGTATTCCAAGTGCCGGTAGTATTATCTTTGTCATAAGGTTCTTCATCATATGGCTCCTCCGTATTTTTCTCTCATCTTCTTGAGATAATCTGTATCGGATACGAAATCCCTGTCCCTGTGCATATCATGCTGTACTTCCTGCTGATAATAGTGGTTCATGGTATCAGTTGAATTGTACAGTGCCGTTAACATATACGCCCTGATGTTTGTAATCTTTGTTGTAGTTTTCCTCATACAGTCCATAACATACTCAAGGTGATTCGAGTTTAGCTTCAAAAATCGTGATTTAACGACTTCATAAGGGTAAGATGTCCCATTTATGTTTATGCTGTCACGTTTGATACATACGGTCTGAACGATAATCTTAAACAACTCTTTGTACATTTCCTTATCATCCCAGCTGTCATATTTCATGTGATTCTCATATTCAAGATTTCTTTCAAGCATTTTGAGATACTGGGGATCATATGTGCTGTATTCATCAATCAATCCATCTGACTTTCTCTGATCATTATAATCCTGGATTTTCTTTCTTACGCTTGACCGGCTCCCATAGGATAGATGGATAGGATTGCTATTAATATTTTCAGTATCATTATATTCAGTATTATTAGGGTCGGTTTTTCCGACTTCTAGAACTCGGTTTTTCCGACCGCAAGAAGTCGGTATTTCCGACCGGTCGATTTTTCCGACCGGTTCTTTTTCATAGAAAGTGGTAGGTTTTTCCGACCAGTCGGTTTTTTCGACCACTTTTTCAGCATCAAAAGTGGTAGGTTTTTCCAACCACTCGGTATTTCCGACCAGTTTCTCTTCATTTGAAGTGGTAGGTTTTTCCGACTGGTCGGTTTTTTCGACCACTTCCTGCCGATTATCAGCATTCCTGTTCAGGCTCTTTATCACTTCCTTATCTTCAGCATCTTCAGGAACTTCAAAACTTTTTACATAAATTATATCTGATTTGCCCTGTCCACGTTTTACCCTTTCGATAAGACCAAATTCTTCCAGTTCTGCAAGCAGCTTCATAGCCTTGTCCTTTTTGCATCCCATGTAGGCACATACCCGCTGCACTGAATAATAGATATAAACCCTGCTCTTTTCATCCAGCCAGCGATTTTCCCTGGACAGCGAAGCATAATCGAGAAGGATTCCATACAATACCTTTGCATCCGTTGACACTTCTTCAAAACAGGCCTTCGTAAACAGAACCTTCGGTATCCTGTAAAAACAAAGATTGTCAGGCTCGTCACCACGATAGTATTTAAGGTTTAATGGTTCTCTCATTTTCTGCCTCCGTTTCTCTTCCATTCGTCAAGAAGTGTGCAAAGGATATTTTCTATTTCTTCATCTGTTGTTTCAGGTGAGAAGTATCTGCTGATTATTTTATGTTTTATAGTGAATTTTCTTTCCTTTTTTACCGAAGATAAAAGAATTTCGCAAACAGCATCCTTTGTATATGTCTGCTCCTGGCTAAGTCTCTTTAATTGCTGTGCCTGATCAAGAGACGGTACTGCATTCTCTTCATTAATAACAGCTAACAGTATTCCTTGTTGCTTATCAGTAAGATATGAAAGTTCTACTGCGGGATAAAGTTTTATTTTTTTACTATCTACCATTTCAAGAAGCTCTGTAACGAGTTCTGTTAATCTAATATAACGCTGTACCTGCCTTCCACTCTCCCCAAATGCCTGTCCTACCAGATCTGCTGACACCAACTTCTCGACGACTCGTCGAGAAGTTTCATCCTTTGACTCCTCTTCTGACGTTTTACCCTGATGTGAAAGTGCTTCAAGCTTCATCTTATACGCAAACGCCTTTTCACTCGGAAGTATCTCATCTCTTTGGAGATTTGAATCAACCATTGCCAGAATTGCTTCATCGTCGGTACACTTCCTTATTATGACCGGCATCGTTTTCAAACCTGCCAGTTCACAGGCTCTTTTACGCCTATGTCCTGAGATTATCTCATAACCACCTTCAGAAATCGCTCTTACCACTCCCGGTACAACAACTCCACGAACCTTGATACTTTCTACCAGTTCCTGCATTTTTTCATCTTCTAGAACCTTGAACGGGTGGTTTTTAAAACTATGCAGTTCTGTAAGATCCATCTCGCTTACTTCATTGTCCTCACTGCCAAAAAGATCTCCATATGAATTTATCTTTATCTTTCCTGCTATTGACCTTCCGCCGCCCATTATTGCTCACCACCATTCATGGAATTTGCCATTATCTCCATTGTAAGGGATTCATAGCCTAATGCAGCTTTTCCCTTGGGATCATTCTTATAAATGCTCATTCCTAATGCTGAACACTCTGCAACACGGACAGACATCGGAATCTGTTTTTCAAAAATCCTTACATTATTTCCATAGGCTTCCTCTATAAGCCCGACTATTTCCTTTGAATAATTTGTCCTTCCATCAACCATAGTAAGCAGGATTCCTTCAATTTTAAGATCATGATTTATTTTCTGCTTTATGACCTTTCTTATGGTCTTTATAAGCTGTTCCAGTCCCCTCGCCGGTAGATATCCAACCTGTACCGGTACAAGAACACTATCCGATGCCGCAAGAGCATTTATAGTTACCATTCCCAATGAAGGACCACAGTCGATTAGGATCCAGTCATATTTTTCTTTAACACTTTCTATATACTCTGTCAGAACATATTCCCTGCTCATAACACTCACAAGGGTTAGTTCCATTCCTGACAGTTCTATGTTACCAGGCATTAAATCTACGCCTTCCTGATGATGCAGGATGCCGGCATCGGGATCAAACTTTTCTTCTTTTATAATTTTCCCCATTACCGTTGCAAGTGTATAAGCCATCGAATCCGGTTCTTGAAAACCGAGGCTTGAAGTCAAAGATCCTTGTGCATCATTATCTATCAGTAAAACTCTTTGACCTTCCCTTGCAAGTCCTATACCTAAATTCACTGTTGAAGTGGTCTTCGCCACGCCCCCTTTTTGATTACATACCGAAATCACCTTGCACATAAGCTATATCCTCCGATTTTTTTTACTTGCTGCTAATAAGTTCGTTGCTATTTCCGTTGTATTTCTTTTGTTTCTGTCTGGTCTTTTTTTCTGACTTTAAGTCTTTAAAGGTTGCAAACAGCCTAAGTCTTGGACCCGCACTCCTGTTAGTCTTTATTTCTGATTTACTCATGAGCGTAAGCCCTTTTTCGCTTTCCACTATATCCAAAATTCTTCCTATCTGATAAGAAGAGTTTGCCTGTACCCTAATATTTATAAGGTTGGCAGGAAATTTGACTTCTCTGTGTTCCATTATCATCCTCCCGTGCATTTTTCAAACTTATAGCTTATGTGGTTGTTTTCATGCACTATCGCTGTTCTAAACATTTTCATGTTCCTCCCTCATAGTTTGTTGATTGCACAAGCAAAAAGGACACTTTCTTAGAATATACATTCTCTGAAAGTGTCCTTAAAGTAAACCTTATTTAGTTTTTGACCATTTCAATCCTGCATTATAATGAATTATCTTGCAGATTGATTGGATAAAATGTTGTACTTTTGAATGACCTACTATGAGGTAACACCTCACAAACCCTTGAAATTACTGGGTTTAGGCTATGCAATGTAATTATTCGATGATGTTAACAACCTTACCTGAACCAACGGTACGGCCACCCTCTCTGATAGCGAAGCCAAGTCCCTGCTCCATAGCGATGGGATGGATAAGCTCGATGGTCATCTCGATGTTATCGCCGGGCATACACATTTCTGTGCCTGCAGGAAGCTCTGTAACACCGGTAACGTCAGTTGTTCTGAAATAGAACTGAGGTCTGTAGTTGTTGAAGAAAGGTGTATGACGTCCACCCTCGTCCTTGGTAAGAACGTAAACC
>JAFXXN010000165.1 GCA_017542245.1 Lachnospiraceae bacterium | reverse complement strand
CTAATAAGCTCATCAACATCAGGTGCTACTAGCTTGTATTCTTTTTCAACATCCTTAAAAAACATATGCTGACCTCCTATACCGCATAATGAAGCCTGTTATCGGAGATTCTATCAATTAACACCTTCTTAATTCCGCGTTCTCTCAAGCTTTTCTCCCTCTTCTGATTCTCTTCATCTTCTAACGAATAATCCTCGTAGCTGAGAACAATATCATCTGCATCAAGGTACAGCTCACGAGTAGCTGCATTATATTTAATCCTGGAAGGACTAAAGCTGATATCACCTGCATAACCACCACCGATCTCATGTAATCGATACTCTTCTACATCACTGCTAAATGAATCCATAGAAATCTTCTTATTGATCAAGCATGATCCATCTTTAAACAGCGCCTGTAAACGGAATTTTTCTGATGTGATATTAACAATATTCAAATCCTTGATAGCATCGGAAAACTTCTGCCCTCTGTTGATTTCAAATGCAATTGCCCTGAGACAGTCATAGTTAAGAGCCACTCTTTTGGAAAAATCGATCACATTATTGATTTCAGAACTGTAGTTCTTTTCCAATACATCTGTCAAATATTCTCTGATATCTTCCTCTGTAGGATAGTCAAATCTGAAGTGATAATGGAAACGTCCCGGTCTGTTAACTAGGAAATCGTTTAGACCTCTCAGTTCATTACATGTAATGACAAACAGTTTCTTTCCCTGAGCAACACCATCGAACAAGGACAGCATGCTGGTTTGTGCGCTACTTCCATGCTCCTTCTCTGAAAAGGTCTTATCAAATTCATCAAAAAGAACCATTACTTCCTGCTGAATTCTGTCCAGAAAGCTTCCTATTCCTTCCCAATACGTATCAACTATAATTACTGGAATGTCCTTTTCAACAGCTTGTCTTCCAAGCAGTCTTGAAAAAAGTGATTTACCTATTCCCTTATCTCCGCTCAATATGACCCCAAGATTTCTGTTAAAGATTCCAAATGAATCCAGAACTTTTCCGACCTTTTCCAAATGGATACCATATACTTTAGCGTCAGTAATCTTAAATTCGTTATACCTTTCCAGGAAAAAACCTTCCTTCTCACTATATCTAACAACATAATAATCAGCCGGAAGCTGATCATAACTTCTAAGATCATCAGGATATATGTTGAATTTTGACCCAGTACTGATAACTTTCATATACTCAATTCCCTCTCTTACGCTTCTTTTCTTACCTACAAAAAATATCATATCCCCAGTATTTACCTTTGTCATTGAACTTGTCGTTCAAAACTCATGGCGGACTTTTTACAGAACGCGTCCTATTATTAGGGCCTTATCTGCAACATATTCATTTGTATTGACATGCCAAACTTCACCAATTGGTCTAACCCTGTACACAACAGGCTTTCCATTGTATTTTGCAGCAGCTTTCTTAGCATAATTTTCTGCAGATAAAAGCGAATTCGTGAAAAACACCTTATTTGTCAGCTTTTTTCTCCATTCTTCTCTTTGATTTCCTGTTTCTATCGGAGGAAGTATTTCTTTCATATCAAACGCATCACATGTTCCATGGTAAAATTCCATTTCCACATTCCTATATTTCATGTCAATAACCCTGTGGTTGAATAAAAAAAGAACCTTTGGCAAATCTACCTCAGGTTCCTGCAATCATCTCTATTAACTTGTTTCCACTTTAAGTAATAGTTTCTGCTATTATGACGCATTGTATACTTCATCATTCACTCAAAATCACATATAAATACTTCTCCTATTATGATACAAAGGTAAAGCAGAAAAATCATTGAACTTGTCGTTCAATATAAAAAGCTGATGCATAAGCACCAGCCCTTACAGTTTCACGCATATAACATTGACCCATTTTTCATCTTCTCTACCAGGTCTTGAATCAGTTCCCACCACATTACTAACAATTTTAAAGCCTGCATTTTCAAAGAGTGGAATAACACTCTCCTCTGTAAAATCACTGAAGACACGATCTCCACGTATCTTGGTCCCTTCACCATACTTAAAGGATGCATATACTGCACCATTAGTTCTCAATGCCTCATGAAGTTTTTTTACAATTTCTGGTAGCTTCTCAAATGCAACATGAAGCAGTGAAGCGCATGCCCATATACCATCAAATTCATTGGCAAAAGACATTTCTTCGAACCGCATATTTTTAACTTCCCTGCCAATATATTCTGATGCCCTCTTGCACATTTCTTCTGAAGCGTCAAAAGAGACAACATCATACCCAGCTTCCATGAATACCTTACTATCTCTTCCGCTCCCGCATCCAGCATCAAGAATCCTCCCACCTGCTGGAACATAAGATAAAAAACGCGCTCTTACGACGGACATGTCAGCATTTATTGATCCTTCAAAAAAACTGCCTGCATTTCTATTATAATAATCTACATTTTTATCTATCATCATTTACCTGTTCCACACCTCATACCCCTGCCGTTTAGCGGAATCGTATACTGGGTGCATGTTTTTCTCAAGAATCCCAAAGAACTCATCTTTCGAATTCCCTTTACGGTATAACTCCTGTCCCGCCCAGATAGAATGAAGGTTGTCACGCAAGCATGACTCAAATAGCTTGTGTACACCTTCTTTTTCATGAATCATTGAATACATCCGGTATTGGTTTTCTGCAAATCTAATAAAAAACGGATCCCACTTTGGAAGCTTATTGCTTTTTGAGGAATTCAGTGATGAATCCATCGGCATCAGATTCCACAGTTCATCATTCATGACAAATGACCATGGTATAAAATGATCAACATCATATTTTCCAGGCTGTATCTCCTGATCTGTGAAGACATCCCGAATCGCATTCTGCTCCAGTATTCCATCCCAAAGTTTATGAACAAATCCAAGTTTGCGCATCTTTTCATCCATCGGTGCAAGCTTATATACAAGCCCCGGAACCTCAGGATTGTTATTTTGGAGCCACTTTACCTTCTCATACTGAATCCATCCAAGAATTGCCACAGTATTATCTTGGATCATTTCTATCCAAGCAGGCTCAAAATGTATTTCCTTTTTCAGCTTACTTGATGATCCAAGAGTATAAGGCAAAAGCACCACATCCCGATTAATTCTTTCGATGTATGTCGTAATTCTCTTTATGCTGCCCCAATCAGCATTCTCTTCAGATCTAGAAAAGAACCCTGCGAGGGCACGGTACGGAACCATATTTGTTAGCTGTTCCTTGGCTTCTTTCAGGATTTTATCATACTCTTTTATAGCATTCTTAATCTCAACTTTTGAAGCATTTGACGGAAGGCCACTAAGTTCAGCAAGCTTTATCACCGCCCTCTCAAGGCCATCTCTTACTTGTCCATCCAGCTGCATTCCACTCAAATGGATATGATATTCACGCACTGAATACCAAGCGTTACTTATCATTTCATTAATCACTTCATCAAAGGTTGTATCTCTTACTCCTTCTGATACGAGCTTTACAATAGCTTCAAGCCAGTAAAACTTATAACAATAGGAAGGATCCTTCATCATCAGAGAAAAACCTTCGATATCCAGCGAGTTGTAATACTTGCTATCTACCTTCAGACTGTATTCAATTTTATTTGAATATAGTTCGTCACTCATAAACTCTCTTTTATCTTTTCTACCAATCCCTTATCAGCAGGAAGCCAATCGACATCGGATATGGTATCCTTTGTCAGCCATTTGGCAGCTTCATGTTCCAGCAAATAAAGCTCCCCATTTTTTACTGTTGCCCAAAAGCAGTGCATATGAAGATGGAATTTTTCATAGTCGTGATCAACGACCTCTACCAAGTCATGAACTTCAATATCCGCCGCTAGTTCTTCCTTTATTTCCCTTACAAGGGCCTGCTGTGGTGTTTCCCCCTCTTCAATCTTTCCACCAGGAAATTCCCAGCCGTCCTTGAATTCACCATATCCGCGCTGTGTTGCAAATACTTTTGTTTTATGTTCATAGTTGTCGCATATTATAGCTGCGACCACGTTTACTGTTTTCATACCTATTGTGCAATTCCAAAATCATACTGAAGATATTCCGGAAGCACTTCCTCCATTCCTATATCATAAAGATATGTTACATTTGTTTTGCCGGTTGTCTGGTCAATTTTTTCCTGTTTCCTTTCGTTGGAAAAAACTCCAGTCCCAACATAAGTATATGGCAATCGCACACCATGCTCTTCTGCAACCTTTCTTATAAAAAGATGCGCATATTTGGATAATCGTAGCGACTGCAGATCAGATGATGATATATTATTTTCACATTCCCATTGGAATAGGTTATCCTCCAGGAATTTATCCTTATAATTCAGTCGTTCCTCCAGTGAGGCGTCCTTTTTCAGGGAAGCAAAGATTATAACCTCATCGCCATAAAAATATGTCCCCTTCTGATTATGATCTGGGTCCTTAAGCATTTTTAACTGAACCTGATCCATTCGGTAATTGTTCCACAGCACAAACTTCTCATGATTCATGTACTCCGAATCATATCTGACAATGCCATACTCAAGTAAATCTTCCAGATATTCTCGAAGCTGATCGTCTATAGTAACATTAAGTGCAAAGCTACTCCCATCTTAGACAATTGCCTTGTTTTTCATCATAAATCTTATGGCATGCTCTACTTCTTCAGCTTTAAAATGGTCAATATCCTGCTCAAAGAAAT
>JAFXXN010000164.1 GCA_017542245.1 Lachnospiraceae bacterium | reverse complement strand
TGCACCGGGAGGCGTCCGCGATAAACGTTGTCCGCTTTCTCACAAAGAAGATTGAAAAGCTGTGTATACACCATAGATACAAGAAAATTGAATGTCGGGTCGTTGTCGCTCATGATGAGGAACAAGGCGGTCTTTCTTTCGCCCAGAGTATCAAGGTCTAACTCATCGTATGCGGTTATGTTGCGAAGCTCCTCAATGTCGAAGGGAGCCAGGCGGGCGCCGCAGCTGACCAGGATGGATTTAGCTGTCTTTCCCGCCGCCAATTTAAACTTGGCATATTGACGAACTGCGAAGTGAAACGGGTTCTTCTTTTTAAGGCGGTCAAACATTCTGTCCACCGCGTTTTTGAAGTCTTCATCGTCTTCCCGTACCTCGAAAGCGTTGATGAACTCAAGCATGGTTGAGAAGTTCTTTTCCTCCGGCGGAGCCTCGTAATGGATGTATCCTATGAGGGCCGCATAAAGAAGGAACTCAGCCTTCTCCCAGAACGGGTCGTTTGAAGTGCCCTCGCCCTTGGTGTTGGCCATAAGGGCGGTGACAAGCTTCAGGATATCCTTCTCGCAGTGGATGTATTTAAAGGGGTTATAGTGCATGGACTTCTTGAAATCGATGGTGTTGAAGACCTTTATGTCATAGCCGTTTGTGGCTAATGCCTTGCCGACTTCGCCGATGAGCTGTCCCTTTGGAAGCGTTTTGTCAAGAACAATATGGTATCAATTGCAAAAATCACACAAAAAAAAGGAACCGATTTTACTCGATTCCTTCAAGGTCATAGCTATATTGAGTAGTCTATCGCATCGCCTATACCCTTTTGTAAATGCTCAATACCCGTTAAGTCACCCAGACCCTGTGCTATTTGTTTCATAGAAATCTTCCCACGTGCGTTCTCGCCATACTCGTCATTAAGTCTTTTCAATTCATCATTGTAGATTGAGTAGAACTGACGGGTACGATCCTGTTCCTCTTCTGTGGGGAAGACAGACCATCTTCCTGTAATAGGATGATATGCAAAGCTCTTATCACCTTTGCTATTCCAAAACATACACGCTGCGTTCATCTTACCGCCAGTTTTATTCATGCTATCTTCATAAATAGCTTTTCTATCAGGTGCTACAACAGATTGATATTTTTTCATCAGGCCTTGTATAGCTTTGTGATCCTTTTTATCAGATGAAAACTCCTTTCTAGCAAGCTCTCTTATCGCAGAATCAAACTCTTTTTCAGACATTGCAGGTGAACTCTGCTTCGTTGCTATATTACTCCAATTCGGTTTTGTAAACGGACGATTCGTCGGTGTATAACGTAATGAATAATTACCATAATCCGTTCCATACGGATCTGGCAAACTACTCGTCCCTCCGAGCATTTGTTTTATCATATTCTGCGTACTTGCATAGTTATCTCTTGTAATCTGCATAATCCGTCCTCCTTGACAGAGTCAACCAAAGCAAATAGACTTTCCCTTATCTTTTATATAGTCAAAGAAGTCATCAACCTTAATGGAACGTCATAGAAACCTATAAGTATAAAAGAATCTTCTCCAGTTTTTGAGCTGCTATGTAATTGCCATTCTTGTTCTCCAAATCTAATTGTTCCCGAAACATATCTATCCAGTCTATCTTCGTTCCTAAGTTCAAATTTTGCATTCTATTTTCCATATAGAAATGTGCCAACACATGATTTGACATAGGATTCTCTACACTTTTTTCTCTTTCTATGTACTTCATTTTGGCAAATAAATCTATAATATCGCAATTTGAAGCATCAACCTGATCCATATTAAGAGTTCTTGCTTCACTTCGTCCATCATAATAATCTACACTTACAGTGTATACGGTATTGTTGTTATCCGCTGCATATACACGAGCATCAAATCCCAACTTTCCGTCTGTATATTTTCCAACCAACTGACCTCTTTCATTGGAGTGGACCGGTTCGATGTCATTAATCAATATGTCCATAAAAGTATTCTGTTCGACATCTGACGATTTCTTTTTTTGAACTTCGTATTTGATGTCTGCGCTTAAATAGCCTTCTTGTATTTTCATTAAGCATACCCCTTGATATCAATGAACGAAAACAGCGCACATATCGAAATAGGCACTACTCCTTTTCAGATATATCGACAGCAAATATGCAAATGTTAACGCTTTGAAGTGATTTTTTATGTTTTAGAACTCTTTCAATGAAAAACTCACCTTCCACAAGTTTCCATAGCTTGTATCGCTGACCAGTTTCACCTGATACCCGACAAAATAATACATCTGCATATCGATTATAAAAGCATGTATTATGCAGAATTGTTCTTTTTCTCGGAACCTTCTTTTACCACTCTGAGAGCCTTTTCCTGCATACTCATACCCTCATCCTTAAAGTTCATGACAACTTCGTACTGTGTCTTGCCGATGGTGGTCTCAAAGGATCCTCCGGCATTGTATTTCTGTTCGGTATTCTCCATAATTCTCCTCTCCGAAAAGAAAAGGCACGATTACAGCTATGATAACCATGCCTTTTGCTCCTCAATATGCTCATATTTACAGTATCTGATCCCTGTTTCTGATGTGTGTCCGGTTCCTCTCGCTTCTCTCGTTCTGAAGCATTCTCTCAAGATCCCGCTTGTTGTGATTAAGCACTTCCATCTTGGCAAGATCCAAGGTGGCATCCGATAACGGTCTTTCTGTTTTCTGATACCTTTCTTTCAGACCATCAAGTTCCTTCTGCCATGCCTTGGGTGTGATCTTCTTGTCCGGCTCCTTGATCATATCTTTCAGCACATCACGGTGGATCTTATAAGTGTTCAGCTCGGTCTGATGTTTTCTCTTAAACTCTTCCGCCTGACTCTTTTTGAAGAAACCAAGAGGCTTGCCGTTCTTATCCTCTGCCTTTTTCAGTTTCCAATACTCGGCATTGACTTTCTGATATGGTTCATACTGCTCATGGAAAGCAAGAAGCTTTTCAAGATAATCCATGCGTGCGGTCATATCACCTCTGCTCTTTTGAAGCTCCTCATATTTGCCCTGTAATGCCTTTCTATCAGCCTGCATTTCATCAAAAGTAGTCCAACCTTTACTCTGAACATAAGCCTCCATTTTTTCCTTATCCTGCAGGGATGCACGATCAGAAACGGCACCGATAAACTTGCCCTTCATTATCGGCAATGTAAGACGGTTATTGTTACGCTCCGCTATCTTACGGATCACATCAATGATCTCACTCTTAAATGCCTTTGCAACGGT
>JAFXXN010000163.1 GCA_017542245.1 Lachnospiraceae bacterium | reverse complement strand
TGCTGTATTCGCTGTACCCCCAAAATCGATTATTCAGTACTTGATACTATGATATCCATCACTATTGGCTCTGTTTTGAGATATAAAAAAATCGTCAAAGCCTTGAAAAATCTAAAAAAAGGGCTTGACAGAATAGGAAGGGTAAAATGAAGACGACTATCAAAAAATTTCTGGGTATTGCCTTGGTTCTGGTACTTGTTCTTGCAACCGTTACGCCCATAGGACAGGTTCAGGCTCAGGCAAAGAAAAAAGTAAGACTTAACAAAACACAGCTTACAATGACTACCGGTGACTGGAAGAAATTGAAGCTTAAAAATTTCACTTACGAAATAGACGATATTAAGTGGACTACAAGTAATAAGGCTGTTGCCAAGGTTACCCATAAAGGCTGGGTTGTAGCATATGTAAGAGGTGAATGTACCATCACAGCCGAAATAAAGGCAACCGGTCAGAAATTTACATGTGATGTTACAGTAGAAGCAGTAGATGTAAAGGAAAGAGTAATAGATCCCACTAAGCCTATTATCGCCTTAAGTTTCGATGACGGTCCTGCACAATATACCAAAGGACTTCTTGAAACACTCAAATCTTACAGTGTAACCGCTACATTCTTTATGTGCAACAACAACTGTGTTTCAGACGGTATCGTTAAATATGCAGATACAATCCGCGAAATGTGTAATTACGGATGTGAGATAGGAAATCATACCATGCATCATCCCAATCTTAACACATGTTCTGTAAGCAAGATCAAAGATGAAATAGAAGGAAATGCAAAGAAGATTAAGGATGTCATCGGTTCAGATAAGAGAATCCTTGTAAGACCTCCTTACGGAAATGCCAACGATACAGTAAAGAGCAACGTAAACGCTCCCCTTATCAACTGGAGTATTGATACTCGTGACTGGGCAGTTTCAGGTCAGTCGAATGCTACTGAAAAGATTATGACCGAACTTAAGAAATATGCTCATGACGGCGGAATCATCCTTATGCATGATATCCATAAAACATCTGTAGATGCAGTTCCTACAGTTCTTTCATGGCTCATCCAGCAGGGATATCAGGTATGCTCTGTATCAGAAATGTTCGCAGCACGCGGCAAGACACTTGAAAACGGCAAGGTATATTCAAGCTGTATTTCAGCCAAAGAATATAAAGCACAAAACAACTTATAATACGGGTTTATTAATTAACGGAGGATTATAGTGAGAAGAGCAAATGTATTGTTAATTACATTTTTACTCGGCGCGTTAATTCTTACCGGATGCGGATCATCCGAAAAGAAGGAGCCGGGCAAAGATGAAAATAAAGATAATAAGGTAACCTCAGAGGCTACAGTAACCAAGACAGAAGATGAAGGTGGTAATACTGACAGCGATGACAACGGTTCCGGTTCAACAGATATTGGTGAACAGAAAATCGTTCTCGGTGATCTTGATGCCGAAAACCTGAAAGTTTATCCTGAAGATTATAAAAAGCTTTCCATGTATTATTACAGTGCATCTGAATTGTCCGATGAGTTCTTTTTCCCCGAACCCGAGGAGAAGAACGGCGTTCCTGTTCAGTTTAACGGTACTGTGCTTGAGGAAAATGATTCTGTTTTAGAATACTTGGATTTAAACGAGCATTTAAAGCAGCTTAAAGGACTTGATACAAGTGCTAAGTCTTATAAGGTCATGACAAAATGTGGTCAGGTCATATTGGCAGACATAACTCCATATCAATCAAAGTATTATACTGATTCGGTCAAGGATGATGTTTATAACTTAAGATTCTATAAGAGTCTTTTAAACAACCTTGTAGTTTATAAAGAATTCCCAGAAACAGGAGATACCGCAAAGTTTTACGGTTTTTATCTTGGATACAGCGAGCAGGATCAATGCCCCGTATTTACTTATGGCGTATCGAATCTTGTCCGTTGTGAAACCTTTGATATAGAATATGAAAAATATATTACAGATGACACCAAGCATTATAAATACCGTAATTACTTTGAAATGGATTATCCTGTAGGCTGGTCGGAAATATATGAAGCACAGAGCAGAATAACTTATTTTTCATTATATAAAACAAGTTCTTTAACAATAGGCGATTTTGACAGTGATGGCATGAGTATGGATGATGTTATTAAAATGCTCACCGGAGAGTTTGATGAAGGAATGTCCCCTGACGAAGGAATGGATGCTCCACCTGAAGACGTCGGAGATTCACCTGAAAACATGCCTCCCGAAGATATGGACTTTTACAGCGTCAAAGTAAACAAAAAAGAAAAAATTCTTATCGGTGCCGAAAAAAATATAAGTGCTTATCACCTTGAAATCGGTGTAACACGTGATGGCGGTTTAACATATTCTTATGAAACTGTTTATGTTTTCCCTGCAAAGAGCGCTTTTATCATGCTCGAATGTGTTGACAACTCAAATCTGAACAATCCAGATGCCGTTGAGCAGACGGATTCAGAAACCGCCGACAGTGATTTAGATTCTGAAAATCCTGACGGCACAACAGAAACCGAAAAAACAATTTTCGAAAAAGAAATTGAAAAAATACTTAATTCAATTAAGATATGCGGATTATAATAATATGATACATAATTTAGGATGCAGATCATAATTTAACACCTCGAAAAGCTTTTAAGCATTTCGAGGTGTTATTTGAATTACGTAACCCTAAATAAAACCTTGATATCTACGACGTTTCATGGAATTTCAGCCTCTAAAACGGCGTAGAAGAGATATGTATTATTTCGCTAAATCACGGTTTAACGAAATAATATGGGTGTTTTTAGAAATTCATATCACCGTCAATTGATTTAAAGAATCCTTCAGCTTCATCTGACAAAGCAAATTCTTTTGTCATTTTTTCTTTAGGTATGCTTTTATAATACTGGCTGTCCATTAAAGCTTTTTTGTGCCTGTAATAAGTTGCACGCGGTATATTCAGCTGTTTAATCAATCCTGCATCGGATTGTTTTAACATTAAAGGCAATATATCCGAATACATCAGTTTATCGCCCGAATAAAATTCTTTTTTCTTTCCATAAAGCTCATAAACTTCATATTCACCGCTTTTGGACATTATTTTTTTCCTGCGGCCCGCATTACGGTTATGATACTCATTATAATACGATGCAGGGATAAACAACGACATCTCATTATCGGTTATACTCAGATTAATATGTATTGCCTTTAAAGCTTCAATGATCACCGGCAGATTCTTTTCGTTAAATTTCTCAAATCCCGGAACATCCTGAACCGTATATTTAATGAACGGTGATTCAACTAATTTTTTTCTTGGCATTATGCTAAACCCTCATTAAGCAAATCATATTACGAATTATTTGTAACTAAAACCTGTCCCTCTTTTGTAGACAACTTCATCTGTAAACTTATAATTTTCGTCAACCCCGTAAACATTTACAGGAAGCTTTCCGGAAGGATTCGTTAAACCGAATACCGCATAAACAGCCTCAATAATATTAGGTCCGTAACCGGGTACCGATGTGGAGAAATCTCCGGGATCCTGTGTCATTCCTATAGAATTATAGCAGGCAATAGCTGCTTCAGCATCCATATATCTGGCAATGTCATAAGGAAGCCTTGAACTGATCAGTATAAACTTACCGCCGTTACTGTGAACGTTTTCCATCATTGCATCGATACATGCGGCATAATTTGTTTCGTCAGGGGTTCCATCACCGTTAGCATCAACCGGATTAAGCTGCTTCTGATTTGAAAGAATCGAAACGGCCACAACATAATCAGCACCTTCAACCATGCCTACAGCGTCCTCGGTCTTAATTTCATCAAAACTTCCGCATGAAACATCTGCATCCTCAGGTATAACGCCTTTTTCTTTTAAAATCCTTACGGCATATTCTAATGACTTAAGCTGTGAATTATATGTGCATACCAGTTTTATTTTTTTCTTATCATCAGCTTTTAAAGGAAGCACATCATCGTCATTTTTTACAAGGGTAATTGTTTCCTTAGTAATCTCCGACTCTATCTCATGGTTTTCCTTTGAACCTACAAACTGAAGGGCTGCCTCAACTTTTTCATAAGTTTCTGTACCTATAGGATTTATGGGTTCAAGTAAGCCTCTTTTTTCCTTTAATTTAAGGATTCGCATAACAGAATCATTAATTGTTTCTTCAGAAATTTCACCCTTTGTTACCATATCGGCAATACCCTGGATATATTTTTCTGAATCACGGATATCGAGATCGTTATTAATGTCAAAAGGAATAAGAAGAATGTCAACCCCGGCGTTGATTGCAAGTTTCGCAGCATCTAATTTGTTAAAATGTTTATCGATTGCATCCATTTCCAAAGCATCGGTAACAATAACACCGTCATAATCCATCTTTTCCCTTAAAACACCGGTAATTATTTCATGTGAAAGTGTTGCAGGTAAATTAATCTCAGTTCCGTCTGAAATAGATTTATAAGTGTTTTTTTCAATCTGAGGAAACTGAATATGTGCTGTCATTATCATATCAACATCATGATCGGCAACAGCCTTATACGGAATAAACTCAAGCTTTTCAAGATCTTCAAGACTCTTATCTATACATGGAAGACCCGTATGGCTGTCTGTAGCGGTATCTCCGTGTCCCGGGAAATGTTTAACTGTAGTTATTACACCTGTACTTGCAAGTCCGTCAACATAAGCAATACCAAGCTTTCCTACCAGTTCAGGATCGTCAGAGAACGATCTGACACCTATTATTGGATTTGCAGGATTGTTATTTACATCAAGAACGGGAGCAAAATCAGTATTAAATCCAAGAGCCATACATTCCTTACCGATAAGCTCTGCAGCTTTTTTGGTTAATTCTTCCGAACCAGATGCACCAAGAGCCATATTGCCGCACATTTTAGTTCCCATAGAAAGTCTGGTTATAACACCGCCTTCCTGATCAAGAGCAATGAAAAGTCCGGTACGTCCGCCTACAGCATTAGCTGCCTGTAAAGAATCGATAAGCCGTACAGTCTGCTCTGTATCAGTGATATTCTGTGCAAAAAGAATTATACCGCAAAACTTATGATTATTAAGATACTGAATAATCTGATGAGGTGCTTTCGTTAACGGTTCTTCTTTATCAACTTCACCCCAAGCTCTTATTGCAGGCATTATCATCTGTTCGATTTTTTCAGTTAATGACATTTTTGAAAGCATGATTTCTACTGCGGTTTTTCCGGCATCCGGATCGGGAGTAGCCGTCGGAGTACCTGAAACATCCGTTTTCCCTTCCTCTGTATTATCTTTTGGTTCGGATGTCGGCTGTTCATTCTCTTTACCTGTATTTACATCACTGTTTTCAGGTTTGGGATCGGATTTTGAACATCCGGCTAAAACAAGTGATAATACAATCAATAAAGAAAATGTCTTTAAAATCTTCTTTTTCATTTTTATATCTCCAAATATAGTTCTTTTTTTAATTTTTCATTTTCACGGATTTAGATGCATATATCATCAATAGTATTTTACGTAAATCTTCTATTTTGTTATATAAATAAATCGGTAAATTGATAAGTCCTGCAGTCAACAAGGCCTCTGTTGGTAAGTCTTACTGCCGGGATACATGCCAATGGAACCAGAGCCATAGTCATATAAGGTGAATTAATCTCACATCCCAGTTCTTTCCATGCTTCTCCTATTTTTTTCAGCTGCTCGGCAACATCTTCAACAGGCTTATCACTCATCAATCCGGCTATAGGTAAAGGCAATACAGCCAAAACCTTTCCGTCAAGAACAGCGCAAAGACCTCCGCCGCATTCAATCAGCGTATTGGCTGCCAAGGCCATATCGTTGTCATCGGTTCCGGCAACAAGCAGATTGTGAGCATCATGAGAAATAGTCTGAGCCATTGCACCTTTGAGTTTACCGAACCCTGTAACAAAACCAAGACCTGAAGAGCCTGTTTCATGGTGACGCTCAAATACCGCCATTTTAAGAATTTCTGAGTCTTTAGGAGCTGAAACAATTCCGTCATTTACATCAAGCTCAGCAAAAATCTCATTAGTCCATACTTTATTTTGAACCGATTCAATAATTCTGGTCGTAATCTTACCGTTATTAACCTTCTCAGCAGGCGCTTTAATGATAAACTCATCAGGAGTTATTTTCTTACCTACATGCATTGTATTAAATACATTTGAAGGAAAAGCTGCGGGTTCTAAATCCGCAATAAACTTTCCATTTTCTGCAACCACTTCACCGTCTATTATTGTACGGGTTACGTGTATTTCATTTAGATCATCAAACATTATCATATCTGCACATCTTGAAGGGGTTATACTTCCAAGTTCATGCTCCATACGATAACATGTAGCAGTATTTATAGTAACATACTGGATGGCTTTGATCGGATCAAGTCCTTCTTTTATTGCAAGATTGACTATATTGTCAAGATGTCCGTCATCAAGCAGTGTATCGGGATGTGAATCATCTGAAATAAGTCAGCAATATCTGTCATCGATTTTGTTATCAAGAACAGCTTTTATAACAACCGGCAGATCATGCCAAGCGCTGCCGTATCTCATCTGAGCGTACATACCATGACGCATCTTTTCTAAAACATCCTCAGCCCTAGTTGACTCATGGCAACAGCGTCCGCCTGAAGCAATATAAGCATTAAGACCGCATCCGGTTTCCGGCACTGAATAATGTCCTGTAACAACATTATCCGACTTAAGTGTTTCAGCTATTTCAGCATGAACATTGGAATCCCCGTTTAAAACACCGGGATAGTTCATCATTTCACCGAGACCCATTATACCGTCCCATGTCATCATTTCACGGATATCATTATAATCGATCATAGAACCGGTATCTTCAAATCCCGGAACGGCAGGAACACACGAAGGTGCGTTTGAAATAGCCTTAAGAGGTGTACGTTTTGCATCCTCTATCATAGCCTTAACACCGTCTTTTCCGCAGACATTGCATATTTCATGAGGATCCATGAAAATACCTGTTGTACCATGCGGAACCACAGCTCTAGAGTATTCTCCAACGCCAACCATAGCTGACTCCACATGAATATGTCCGTCTAAAAATCCCGGAGCAAGATACTGCCCTGACGCATCGATAACCTTCGTATTCTCGCCTATACAATGCTTTGCGTCACCTACAAGCGCAATCCTGCCTTCAGATACAGCAACATCAATACCTTCCTGTATCTCTGCCGTACAGACATTAACCAGCTTTGCATTCTTAATTACCAGGTCTGCAGGAACTCTTCCTGTTGCAACCGCAGCAAGTTTACCTGTAACTTCGTACAACGGCTTCTTACAAAATTTATTAAGCATATTTTTCCTCCTTTTGTTTCACAGCCAAAAATCTTAAGAACAGCCTTATTTACATAAAGCAATTCTTCAGGCTCAGAAGCCTTATAAATGAAAAAACCACCCGGCATATGACGTCCGATTTCTTCAACTATATGCATGGTCTGTTCATTAAGTTCAAAATACTTGCCAAACATCTGTTTCTCCTTTTTTCAATCACAGGGACGGTTCTCTGATTGATGAAAACTCATATGAACAGAAAACCAGCAACATACTTCAACATCAAAGTCAAACAGAAAGTGCTTTCAGCGTTTCGAATTGAGTCTTGGTTTCTTTCAGTAGCTCTGAATAATCAGTATCGGTTCTGTTTCTTAATAGTTCAGTCATCTCGCTTATAGGTTTTGTAAGAGGCGTAAGTGAAAGATTCGAATACATGCCCTTTAAAGCATGTGCGCTTTCAAATGCTCCATTGTAATCTTTATTGCCTAATTGCTCTTCTAACTGTTCAAGCCTCTTATCTGCCAATACTTTTCCAACTAACATCAGATAGAAACTTTCATTATTCATGCATCTTGTAAGTCCATCATTAACATCGGCACCATATTTTTTTAAACTATCTATTGTTATCATACTTTTCCTCCCAATAATGATTATTTGTCAATGTCACCTCGAAAACGCCTTTTGCGTTTCCTCGGTAACAAAACGATGCTCCGCATCTCATTTCAGTCGGGGCTTGACCCCCGCCTGAAACGAAGATCTCCCCCCACCTTCGCTACGCTAAGAGGTGGGGGATATCTTCTATTTTGTTATTTAATAAGCTTAGAAAACTCATCCGGTGGCAGGGGCTTAGAGAAATAATATCCCTGTATGATATCGCATCCGATAGATTTTAACAGCTCCATCTGCTCCTTCGTCTCAACGCCCTCAGCTATAACGGGAACTTCAAGCAGTCTTGCAATCTGTATCATTATCTCAACCAAACGGCAGTCCTTAGTATTGTTACAGATATTCCTGATAAATTTCATATCAAGTTTAAGAGCATCTATAGGAAGAGATGTAAGCATATTTAGGGACGAATAACCGCTTCCGAAATCATCCATTTCTATCTTAAATCCCCGGTCACGGAGTCCGTTTACTGTGTCTATTATTTCCTGCGAATTGTCAGTATATGCTGATTCCGTGATCTCCAGAAGCATTTTTTCCGGTGAAAATCCATTTATATTTACCAAATCCGAAAGTATACAGCCAAGCATAGGATTAAAGACATCAACTCTCGAAACATTTACCGAAACAGGAATATATACACCGTAATCATCCTTCCAGCGTTTAATTTGAGATGCGGCCTCAGTCCATACAAATCTGTCGAGCTTCTGGATCAAACCGTTATCTTCAAACAACGGAATAAACTCACCCGGGCTGACCATACCAAATTCAGGATGGAACCACCTGATAAGTGCTTCTGCACTTGTAAGAACCGGCTTGTCTCCGGTGATCTTGTACTTAGGCTGATAGAAAACTTTAAACTGCTTTTCAGCCAATGCTTTTTCCATATCATTTATCAGCCGTTCAGAATGAAGTTCTTTACTGTGAAGTTCCTCGTTATAGAAATCAACACAGGTAGTATAACTGTTTCTGAGCTTATTGCAGGCAAGCCTCGCCCTGTCAAACCGCTGCTCCATATTGAAACCGCTGCCATCATCAAGATATACACCCATTCTGATGCTGATATTATTGTCGCCAAGGCTTTCATGCATTTTTTCAATTTGAGAATTTAACGCTTCCATTAATCCGTCATTATGAGGAATATAGATATAAAATCCATTACTGTCGAAACGACATGCAAGACCGCCCGATTCCTTCACAAGTTTATGTATACCATCACCGATTTTCTTTAAAATCTCATCACCATAGCTTCTGCCATAGAGTTCGTTAACAATATGGAAACGGTTGATATCAATAATGATAGCATCCATAGGCATATTGTTATTCAGAAAATCTATTCTTTTACCATACTCAAAGAAAAACTCTTTATGGAATAATCCGGTCAGTTCATCTCTTTCAGTCTCATGGATAATGATAGTATCCTCGGCCAGTTCTATAGCGTGCCCAACTCTGGCCCTGATAACATCCGGCATATCATAAGGCTTCGAAATAAAATCAGCTGCCCCCATCTGAAGGCTTTTTACTTCAGCTTCCTTTTCGGAAGTAAGCACAATAACCGGAATACGGCGAAGTTCATTGTCAGACTTCAATGCTTCCAATACACTGTAGCCATCCATCTCAGGCATATGAAGATCCAGAATCACCAATGAAAGTGCTATTTTCTCTTTTGAAATAATTTCAAGTGCTTCTCTTCCGTTCCCTGCATATTCAATATCATACAGTTCCTTCAGCATAGCACCAAGCATTTCTCTTTCAATGAATTCATCATCGACAATCAGGACTTTTCTTCTAAGTCCTTTCTTACGTTCAAGCAGTTCCTGCATCTTTCTCCTCCAATTCAATCACCGGGAAGGTTCTTAGATCGATTCTCTTATTTATTGTTTCAAGTCCATCTAATATGAAACATAGTTCTTAATCGATTCCGTATCAAATCCTTATCAAAAGGCTTACAGATAAAATCTCTAATATTATAGGACACTGTTTTTACCAGATTCTGTTCCGTACTTTCAGCAGTAATGATTATAACAGGTATTTCAATTATACCATTTTCCTTCATCAGCTGCAGTACATGAAAGCCGTCAAGAACCGGCATATGAAGATCCAACAGTATACCATCAATTTCTTTCCTCTTATTTAGGATTGTCTCCAGTCCTTTATAACCATTCTCAGCTTCAATTATATCAAAATCGATTTCCAGAATATTTTTCAGTATACTACGGTCTATCTCTGAATCATCAATAATTAAAAGACGTTTATAATCATTAGCCATTAAAAATTCTCCCATGCCTATTTCATTTTTTTCTTTCTTTTTCTTCATTTTGGATTAACTCAAGATTTGCTTTTTCATATTTATTGAACATACTTTCTTTAAACTTATCTTTACTGATTTTATTTTTAATATCTATATACCACTGTTTTGAATTAAAATAATCAATCATCTCAGAAGTAGTAAAAATATATCCATGTCGGGCATAAAGCTCATTTCTTGCAATCCTTAGCTGTTCATCTGTAAGACCTACAAGTTCATATCTTTCAAGATATCTTCTGTCTGAATCATAGAAAATGTAATCTGAGTTATTAACGACATTTCCCGGAACTATTTCAATATGTCTTCCTTGGGGTTGTGCTTTCTTGAACTCCTGTTCAGAAGCCGTTTCTCCATTCTTTTTATAATCACTTACCTCTTCGCGAAAATATTGTTGATCATGGAAATCAATATCTTCATGTGTATGGATTTCCCACTCCGTAAGTTTGCTATACTTATCCAATGAGCAATAATAATCATAACTGCCAAATACCGTACCTGGAATACTTAAATATGAATATGAATTACTGCAGTGGACAACTTTTTCTTCATAGTAATATTCAAAAACAAGACTACATTCAAAATTTTCATTTTCATATTCATATTCAGAGTTAGGGTTATGATAAACTATTTTATCCTTATAATTCAAAATGTTACCATGATAATCATAAATCAGCAGTTCATAATTATCATTGATAATAACCTCATCAGCTCCATTATCATCAATATCATCAACAATATAATTTTGGGGACTATCTGAGATGTGACCATCATTCTTTGCCTTCTCAAATGCACTGTCTGATAAAGGCTTAAATAAATTGTTAAGAGACGTATAAACATCACTGCCGACGACAGTTTAGCGTCCCTTTTCTTTCCCTGATAATTCCAATTAACTATTATAGCCTGTCGCTTTAAGCGACTTTTTTTATTGCTTTATCTTTTTCTATAATGTATCATC
>JAFXXN010000162.1 GCA_017542245.1 Lachnospiraceae bacterium | reverse complement strand
CTTGAAGGAGCATTGTCTGGATATCCAGAAGCAGGCGGAGGAGAGGATGGAATTCCTCACATCGCAGATGCAGAAGACCGAGGGAGTGACCGAACAGCTGAAAGCGACAGATCAGATGAAGTGGGTCGGCATGATGAACAACATCAGGGCATCGGCAGAGGAGATAGTTCTCTCGGAGCTGATCTACAGTTAAATGATGAAATACTCACAGTACCGGATACAGAATTAAAACAACTAAGTTTCTTTGATATGTTTCCTCCGATAGAGGAGCAGATGGGAAACATCACAGCAGCGGAAGCAAGTGCTAAACACACTAAGCCCGCTGCTTTTTCTTTGTCTGAAAATCAGATTGATGAAGTGCTCCGTCTTGGCGGTGGCCAGGACAATTCCAGAAAGCGTATATATCTTAAATATGCCGAGGGCAAATCAGCTGAGGAAATACAGGACTTCCTTAAAAAGGAATACGGCAGGGTAGCTATGGGCTATACCCTTGATAATCATCCCATATCTTTCTGGTTTGACGAAAACGGTATGAGAGCCGGATATGGCACATCGGCATTTAAGAACGAGATCCTGAATCTTTCCTGGGAAGAAGTAGAAAAACGCATAAGAAACCTGGTTGAAAACGGTTCATATATAAAACGTGGAGAGGCATATCTTGCAGAAGTAGTGGAGAACAGGAGAATGTCAGACCGTCTGTATTTCTTTTACAGGGATGGCATCGGTGAAATAC
The DNA here is from genome assembly GCA_017542245.1 of Lachnospiraceae bacterium. Taxonomy (GTDB): domain Bacteria; phylum Bacillota; class Clostridia; order Lachnospirales; family Lachnospiraceae; genus RUG11977. The sequence goes on along the minus strand of JAFXXN010000162.1, from coordinate 5,506 downwards.
CGGAACGTTTGAATATAAGAGGCTACAACTATCCTGAAAGCATGGAGAACCTGACGGAACTGTTAAGCAGCCATGATGGAAGGCTTGTCGCTATGGCATTGCTTGACAGATCAAAGGTGGAGATAGAACTGGGAGCAAGACAGGTTCCCAGATGGATGTTCAATGCACCTGATGAGCTGATAGAGGATATAGCGGATTTTGACAGTCCGAGGATAGAACTGCCCTTAAATGATGATATCACCGTAAAATATCCCGATTTTATCACGCAGGATGAGATAGATGAAGTCATCCGTGGCGGCAGTGGTTTTAGTGAAGGTCATTTTCGTATACAGGATTATTTTTCTGCACATCATGATAAAAAAGATAATATCGCATTCCTGAAGCATGAATATGGTATCGGTGGCCGTTCTGATGCAATCATTGGTACTTCGCATAGCTGGGAAGATCATGATGCCAAAGGGATAAAGCTTTCTAAAGGGAATCTTGCAGATCCTTATGCGAAGATACTTCTCAAATGGGAAGTTGTCGAGAAACGTATCCGTGAGCTGGTAAATGAGGATACATACTTAAGACCTCAGGCCAAAGAAGAGTATGAACGCAGGAAGCTCGAAAAAGCACAGGCGGAACTTGAAGCTGAAAATGCTACTGAAACTACAGAAGTAGAACGCAAGGAGACATCGTCGTCTCTCACAGCCGAAGATATCACAAATATTAAATATATCGGCGGTGAGTATGTCCCACATCTCCGCACATCTACTTACGAGTTTGAAGCAGATATAGATGGTGAGCGTCAGCGTATCAATTATGAGGTATCTTCTCATGACGGTGGTGAGGAGTCTTTCAGTATCCATACAGCAAAGGATGATATCTATGAACGTATGTCTGAGCCGGAGTTAAGGAAACTCGAAGATATCCTTAGCGATGAAGTAAAGCTCGGCAGGTATCTGAATAAGATTGAAGCAGCCCGTACCGAAGAGGATATAATAAATATCCGCTATGAGTATATGGAAGATGAGAACTTCCCACATAATCTTTCGGATAGGTTCGCAGATGTATTTATCAATAAGTATAATGAGATCCAGGCAGAGAGCCAGCCTGTTCCGTCACAGGATAAAACGGAAGAACCCACTATAACACAGGATAGCACAGAACATACCGATACAGTACATCCCGAGATAGAAATCACTGGAACAGAGGATATCGACCGCCAGATAGCTGAACAGGAAGTATTAGAGCAGGAACAGCAACGTCAGATCGAGCAGAAAATGGCAGCCGATGCACGTAACTTCTGTATCACAAACGAAGAACTGGGTTACGGTACACCGAAAGAAAAGTATCGTAATAATATCGAAGCCATAAAGACCTTACAGCTCATAGAATCAGAAAACCGTATAGCCACACCTGAAGAACAGGAGATCCTCTCAAAGTATGTAGGCTGGGGCGGTCTTTCTGATGCTTTTGATGAAACAAAATCCAACTGGTCATCGGAATATAATGAGCTTAAAAACATACTTTCTCCCGAAGAGTATGCTTCTGCCCGCAGCAGTACCCTTAATGCTCATTTTACGAGTCCTACAGTTATCGGTGCTATGTATGAAGCCTTAGATCATATGGGATTCTCAAAAGGTAACATCTTAGAGCCTGCCATGGGTATCGGTAATTTTTTCGGCATGCTCCCGGAAAGCATGGAGAAAAGCCGATTGTACGGGGTGGAGCTTGATTCTATCACGGGACGTATAGCAAAACAGCTATACCCTAAGGCAAGCATCCAGGTCAAAGGCTTTGAGAAAACGGATTTTCCGAATGACTTCTTCGATGTAGCCATAGGTAATGTGCCTTTCGGTGATTATAAGGTACCGGACAAGGCTTATGATAAAAACAATTTCATGATACATGATTATTTTATAGCCAAGTCCTTAGATAAGGTTCGTCCGGGCGGTGTGGTAGCATTTATCACAAGCAAGGGCACCATGGATAAACAGAATCCGTCAGTAAGACGATACCTTGCACAACGAGCGGAACTCCTCGGAGCGGTCCGCCTGCCTAATACAGCTTTTAAAGAGAATGCCGGTACGGAAGTAACTGCCGACATTCTTTTCTTTAAGAAACGTGATAGATTGATGGATATAGAGCCGGAATGGGTAAACCTCGGGATGAATGAGGATGGTATCACCATGAACAGTTATTTCGTGGATCACCCGGAAATGATAGCGGGAAAGATGGAAATGGTGACCGGACCCTTTGGTATGGAAAGCGCCTGCCAGCCCGATCTTTCAAGAACGTTAAAAGAACAGCTTTCGGAAATTGTGAGCCATATCAACGGAACCTATGATGCACCGGAACTTTCTTCGGGTTTGGGAGAAAACGGTCTTGACTCCATAGACGGTTCCATAACAGCAGATGTTAATGCAAACAGTGATATCATCCCTGCAGATCCCAATGTCAAAAACTTCAGCTACTGCCTTGTGGATGATAAAGTATATTACCGTGAGAACAGTATCATGCACCCTGCAGGAGTATCTGAAAACATGGAAGCACGTATCAAGGGCATGATAGGCATCCGTGACTGTACACAGCAGCTGATAAACATGCAGATGGATGATTATTCCGATGAAGCCATAAGCTCCAAGCAGAAGGAACTGAACACCCTTTATGATGATTTCTCAAAGAAATACGGTATCATCAGTTCCCAGACGAACAAGAGGGCATTCAACCAGGATTCATCTTACTGTCTTTTATGTTCCCTTGAAAAACTTGATGATGAGGGCAACTTCCAGGGCAAAGCCGATATGTTCACGAAGCGTACCATAAAGAAAGCTCAGCCTGTGACAAGCGTAGATACGGCATCGGAAGCACTTGCGGTATCATTATCGGAAAAAGCAGGCATAGACCTCGAATATATGTCAAAACTCTCCGGTAAATCACAGGATGAGATAACGGAGGAACTTAAAGGCATTATCTTCAAGAATCCCGTTTCGGAAAAATGGGAGACAGCAGATGAATACCTGTCCGGTAATGTCCGGGAAAAGCTTGGTATAGCACGTACCTTTGCAGAGAGCAATCCGGAGTACGCCGTAAATGTACATTCTCTTGAAAGAGTACAGCCCAGGGAACTTGATGCTTCGGAAATAGAAGTGAGGATAGGAGCTACCTGGATAGAGCCGAACTACATAGAGGATTTCATGCGTGAGACCTTCCAGACACCCGATTATCTTTTAAACCGTGGAGTGGTAGGGGTACAGTATTCAAATGTCACGGGACAGTGGAATGTAAGCGGTAAGAATGCCGATTACGGAAATACACTCGTACATTCAACTTACGGTACCGGCAGGGCAAATGCCTATAAGATACTCGAAGATTCACTGAACCTTAAGGATACGAGGGTGTATGACCTTATAACCGAGGATGGCAAGGAGAAAAGAGTATTAAACAAAAAAGAGACAATGCTTGCATCCCAGAAGCAGGAAGCTATCCGAGAAGCATTCAAGGACTGGATATTCCGTGACCAGGAGCGGAGAAACGAGCTTGTAGCAAAATACAATGTTCTTTTTAACTCTACCCGTCCCCGTGAGTATGACGGATCCCATCTGACATTCCCCGGTATGACACCTGATATAGAATTAAAGCCGCATCAGAAGAATGCGGTAGCCCATGTTTTATACGGAAATAATACACTTCTTGCACATTGCGTTGGTGCGGGTAAGACCTTCGAGATGGCTGCATCCGCTATGGAAAGCAAGCGTTTAGGCTTATGCCAGAAGTCTTTATTTGTAGTACCAAACCATCTAACGGAACAGTGGGCAAGTGACTTCCTGCGTCTGTATCCCGGAGCAAATATCCTAGCAGCAACTAAAAAGGATTTTGAACCTGCGAACAGAAAAAAGTTCTGTTCCCGTATAGCCACAGGTGATTATGATGCCGTGATAATCGGGCACTCGCAGTTTGAGAAAATCCCTTTATCTACCGAGCGTCAGATAGCCATTATAGAGCGTCAGATAGATGAGATAACCCTTGCGATACAGCAGGCAAAGGCTGACAGGGGCGAGCGTTATACCATAAAAGAGATGGAGAAAAGTAGGAAGAATCTTGTAGCAAAGCTTGATAAGCTTAATGATAACACACGTAAGGATAATGTCGTAACCTTCGAGCAGTTGGGCGTTGACAGGCTTTTTGTAGATGAAAGCCACAGCTACAAGAACCTCTTCCTATACACGAAAATGCGTAATGTTGCCGGCATAGCACAGACTGAGGCTCAGAAGTCCCAGGACATGTTCAATAAATGCCAGTATCTTGACGAACTAACAGGCGGAAAGGGAGTAACATTTGCTACGGGTACACCGATATCTTATCTCTATAAATATATTATCACTAAAACGAGAAGAGTCTTTTGCCACAAGGCTCTTCTCGAATCAATTTTTAGAGATAACTTTTTTAAAGCAAACCGCAGTATTTTAACAACTCTTCCTCACTACCTTTCCACTTTTTGTTAACCTTAGCATCTCCATGCTCATGATTTACTGATTTAAGTGCTTCGGCAATCGTCGCATCGTCGGCATATGCATATATTTTTGTGCTTTCATAGCTGCTATGTCCTAAAAAGTCCTTGATATATGATAACGGAATCCCTTTTTTATACATTGCCATTGCTATACTGTGACGGAACATATGGCAATGCAATCCCTCAGGAAAATCGGATTCTTTCTTATGAGCAATTTTTGCATATCTTTTCAAAAAGGAATCCACTGTTCCTGCTTTCATCTGTGTTTTAGCATCGTCATGAACTGTATAGAACAGGTATTCATTTTTATTGTTATCAGGATGAAATTCGGCTATATATCTCTCAAGATGCCCTACTGTTTCAGGCATTAAGGGAATAGTCCTGGTTTTGCTTCCTTTTCCATAAAGTTTAACTGTATAAAAATCTGAATTTTTGCTGATGTTTTCAAGTTTCATATCAAGTAATTCTTGAACTCTGCCCCCCGTTTCGTAGGCAAAAATCATAAAGAAACGATCTCTTCGTCCTTTAACAGTATCAACTTCTGGTGTAGAAAAAATAGTTTTAAGTTGGGATTCTGTCAAATATTCAACCTTATTTTTACTAGTATCCTTGAAATTATGTATCTTTTTCAAAGCTACATACAGCGTCCCTAATTCAATATTATCCTCGCTACAAAAACTTATGAAAGATCGGAGGGCTGCTAGCCTTAGATTAAGGGTTCGGGTTGCATTACCTTTAGTATCCCTAAGAAAAACAAGGTATTCGTATACCATATCTTTCTTAAAGCAGTCAAAAGATATTTTTGTAAAAGGAATACCTTTCGTAGATTCAAGATATTGCCTGAAATTATTCAGGGATTTTTTATAGTTAACTATAATTCCGCATAAATTTTCGACTTACACCTCTATGGTAGTAAGTGGGATTTTATAAGGCACTTGAACCTTGAAAATATCATATATGGCATTGACTTCCTTGCGAGGTTCCTGCGGTATTGCGTAATCCTTATAG
>JAFXXN010000161.1 GCA_017542245.1 Lachnospiraceae bacterium | reverse complement strand
CCTTTGGGCTTGCCTGTTGAACCTGAGGTGTAGATAACATATGCGAGGGCTTCATAGGGCACCGCAATATTCAGGTTGGTTTTTGCGCATGTTCTAACATAACCTGTTATACTGCTGCCTGCTTCAGGCGCACTGTTGTGAGTCGTGCTGTCAAGGGTTGTACTGTCATGGGTCTTGCTCCCGATAGCAAACTCCGCATCTATGATTGTGTATCCCTCAGTCTTTAATTTATCAAAAAACTCATTTCTTCTATTTATAACTTTTCCTGTGGTAACTAAGAGTTTGGCACCCGAGTCCTCAAGGATGAACTGTATTCTCTCTTCCGGATATTCAGGGTCGATTGGCATGAAGGCTCCGCCGCTTTTTAATACGCCTTCGCGCATTACATAGGCGTAGCTGTCCCTGTCTGCCAGCACTGCCACCATGGTGTCAGGTTTAAGTCCTGCATCAACAAGGGCATGGCCAACAGCATTTGCTTCTTCATTAAGCTCACGGTAAGTAAGTGACCTGTCCACTGCAATAAGGGCAGTCTTTTCCGGATTCTTTTTAGCACTGTCCTGTAACAGACGGTAAGCCGGGCGTTCTGCTACCTTAGCTTCTGTATCATGGAGCTTAAGTATGCTCTCTTCATCTTCTGTTGAAACAAGGGAAATATCCCCTATCTTTTCTTTTGTGAGAAACTCACCTGCAATATTGTCAACCAGATGAGTAAATCCGTTTACTGTGTACTCGGAATAAACAGAGGGTTCATACTCATATATATAGATTACCTTATCTTCATCCAGGATAATGTCCAATCCGAGCTTTGTCATTGCCTGTGACAGTGAAAGGTTTTCAAAACTGACCGGATACCCGCAAAGTGTGGTCTGCTCAGCCTCATACATTTCGCCCTGGTATGCAAAAAGTACATCTGCTTTTATATCATACGCTTCACTTATATCAGCAAAACTGTATAAATCATTAGCCATGGAAGATAACATGAAAGACTGGCATTCCTGTATTGCTCTTGTGACTGTATCCTCATCTTTTGGTGTAAACATTATCGGAATGGTTTTTACAAACATCGAAATACTTCTGCTGATTCTCGGATCGTTCCGGCCATTATATATGGTCGAAAATACTGCCTGTTCCGAAGCTGTATATGCTTTTAAAGCCATGCCGAATGCTGCGGTAAAGAAAGCATTCGGTGTAATGCCGTTCTTCCTGCAGAAACTTCTTACCCTGTCTGCGCTTGTCCTGCCGGCAAAACGTGATTCTGCCATCTTTTTTTCAGTCGGTTTACCGTCTTTGACAGGCATGGTTTCACCGCCACAGCCAAGGAATACGCTGTCGTACCACTCCTTGGCTTTTTTAAATCTGTCTGTGCCAAGTGCACGCTCCTCGTCCAGAGCGGCTTCATATCCCGTGTAGTCTTCTACCGGCACATTTTCACCATTATATACTTTTTCAAGATCTTCATAGAAAATGTCTAGCGAACTGCCGTCACTTACTATATGGTGCATGTCGATAAACAAATATTTTCCGTCCTGCGTATCAAACATTTTAACGCGGAACAGTCTTTCTCCGGACATAAGATCAAAGGGTCTTGCAAGAGCAGAAGCATCGGGTTTCTCGGACGATATTTCAATGTCTGTGTTTTCAGGCTTGTTTCTAAACGCCTTTACCTCGTCTTTTACATAACGAAGGGTCATAAACAGATATGGGTGCGCAAGGAAAGTCATCTGTAAAGCCTTTCGAAGCTTCTCCATATCAATCCTGTCATCAATTTTGTAAATATACGGGAGATTGTATATCGTGGTTCCGGAATACAGTTCACTGTCGATATAGATTCCCATCTGAGTCCGGGTAAGAGGATAATATTCCATAAGTTCATAAGATACCGCTTCCTCTTCTTCTTTCGAACAAATAAGTGCTTCAATACCTTTTACAGTCTTACTTACAAATATCTCGGCTACTCTTACATTTACATTAAAAACTTCTGACAATGCTGAACACATCTTGATGCAGCCTATCGAAGACAATCCGGCCATAAACAGATCTGTGTTTATTCCTATCCTGTCATTTTTTATGATTTCTTTTGCTATGCCGAGTATCTTTTCCTGTATTTCATTCTCGGCATGGATTATCTCTTCAGCTGCCATTTCTATAGCCGGTAATGCTTTTTTATCGACCTTGCCATTTGCGGTCATGGGCATTTGATCAAGCTGCATGAAGGCCTGAGGTACCATATAGGCTGTCAGATATTTTGATGCGTGTTCGCGAAGTGAAGATATTTCCACTTTTTCATCTGCTGTAAAATATGCAGCCAGATAATCCGTTTCCCCGTGAATCACAACTACAACGTTAGACCTTATGCCCTTATACGTTCCTATAACGTTTTCAACTTCTCCGAGTTCTACACGAAGCCCTCGAAGCTTAACCTGATTATCGATACGTCCGTGGAATTCCACTTCACCATCTTCTCTTATGCGCACAAGATCTCCGCTTCTGTAAGCAGGAAGATTGAGCAGACGGATGAAGTTCCTCCTATTAAGATCCTCTCTACCAATATATCCGCGGCTGACATCATCTCCCATTATCACAAGCTCGCCCATTGCTCCAAGCGGCTGCAGCCGTCCGTTCCTGTCCACTGTTGCTATTTTTACATTCGCAACAGGCTTTCCGATCGTGACATCATTGGAATCAACAACTTCTTTGAGCGTACAGGTTATCGTACATTCTGTAGGTCCATATGCATTTACGATATATACATCGGGATTTATCGCTTTTAACTTATCATACAGAGTGGCAGGGAACGCTTCTGAACCAACATCTATACATTTAAGTTCTTTTGCGGCAGGTACAAACGACTCAATCTCGATCATGTTCATAATATAACTTGGCGTACATGTTATAACTTCAACATGATTCTTCACAATGAGCTCACTCATCTTAGCTGCGTCCAGTATCTGCTCCTGCGTGGCAAGAACAACGGTCATGCCTGCGGAAAGGGGTACGAATTCTTCGAGAACAGAAACATCAAAGGTTAATGCGGCCATAGCAATGCTGACGCCGCCCCATTTAGTAAATGTGATCGCCTCAGTGTTTTTATCATTGATATCGGAAAAATTCACAAGGTTTTTATTTGTCAGCATTACACCCTTGGGCTTGCCTGTTGAACCGGATGTATAGATAACATATGCAAGGGCGTCGTATGGAACTTCGATATTTAGGTCAGTTTTCGCGCATGGCGCAACATAACCTGTTATACTGCTGCCTTCTGCAGGCGCAGGGGCAAGGGGTATACTGGCATCGGCTGCACTGGCATCGGTCGCGCTGGCATGAGATGTACTGGCATGGGGGACACTGTCATGAGTTGTACCGTCAAGAATCTTATTACCTACGGCATATTCTGCATCTATGATTGTGTATCCCTCAGTCTTTAATTTATCTAAAAACTCTTTTCTTCTTTCTATAACCTTTCCTGTGGTAACTAAGAGTTTTGCACCCGAGTCTTCAAGAATGAAACGTATCCTCTCCTCCGGATATTCAGGGTCGATTGGCATGAAGGCTCCGCCGCTTTTTAATACACCTTCGCGCATTACATAGGCGTAACTGTCCCTGTCTGCCAACACTGCTACCATGGTATCAGGCTTAAGTCCCGCCTCGACAAGGGCATGGCCAACAGCATTCGCTTCTTCATTAAGCTCCTTGTAAGTAAGTGATCTGTCCACTGCAATAAGGGCAGTCTTTCCCGGATTCTTTTTCGCACTGTCCTGCAACAGACGATAAGCCGGGCGTTCAATCACAAAAGAAGCAGTATCGTGCAGTGCCAGTATCGCCTTTTTATCTTCTTCAGAAACAAATTCTATCTCATTTACAAGTTTCTTTTCTGTAAGCTCCGAAACAATCTTGTCAAATAATCTCACAAATCCGTTTACTGTGTATTGGCTGAACCAAGAAGGGTTAAACGCGGTTCTATATAATATCCGATTGTCGTTAAGAATTACATCCACTTTGAGCTTTGTAGCAGTAAGTGGACTTGTTTCCTGTCCGGAAGTTTCACCTTTAAATGAGAGAAGAATGCTGCCATAGATCCCGTATTCCTTCCTGATTTCATCAAAACCGAATTCTCCGTTTTCTAATGCAGCTGTAAGATATTCCTGACTCTTCAGTACCGTTTCTCTTACTTTTTCTTCCTGTTCCATACTATAAAGCACAGGCAGAAGACGTACTGAACAAGGATCTTTCGTTTCAATATATTCGACAGCAAAAACAGCCTGTTCCGATACGGTATATGTCTGCAATGCCATGCCAAATGCCGTCGTAAAGAATGCATTTTCTTCAAGGCCGTTTTCTTTACAGAATATATGGATCTTATCTGCATTTCCCTTGCCGGTGTATTCCGTGCTTTCAACCTTGTCATCGGAAGATTTGCCATCTTTTACAAGTAAAGTCTCCCCTCCGCAGCCGAGAAAGATGCTGTCATACCATGTTTTAGCTTCTTCGTATCTATTATTTGAATTGTCCATTTAATCGCTCCTTTTCTGTTCCGGATTATCATTTTCCGGATCAGCATTTTGGGATTATCTTTTTTCAGAATTACCATTTTCTTTTTTATCATTTTCCGGATTATCTTTTTTCGGATTGTCATTTTTTCAGATCATCTTTTTCCGAATTATCTTTTTCCGGATCAGTATTTTTCAAATCATCATATCCGCTTAATATGATCATCATTCTGCGCATACCAAGAAACTCTGAACGAATACAGGTATCCGGCGGAACTTCCTCCTCTGTGTCTTCATCATCATCTGACTCCGGAAGTTCGGGCAGATCTTCAAGAAGATCTTTTTTTGCTTCATAATGAAGTATGGCTGCAAGTCTGTTGTCATCGCGTTCCAAAATGCTGAAACATCCGTAAGGAATCTTATCACCGGGCAACACCTTGAGCAGCGGCTCTATCATCCTGTTCTTTAAAGTTTCGCACTGTTTGGTATCCATTTTTCCGTTTGCTTCCTGTTCAAAACCGGTAACCAGTTCAGGAGTAAGCCTTCCGCCTTTCAGAAGACGCAGATTTTCCCGATGAAATTTTCGCATTCCCTTTGGAATATCTCCGCAGAAAAAGCAAAGGAAAATCAGTACGCCTACCTGCGCTATGATAGAAGCATACCACGGTGAATTCATCTCCGACCAGATATTGAGAATAAGTGTCAACGGTATTTGTATGCCAAATTGAACACAGAATGCCAGATTAGCCTTTCCTTCCCTTCCCGTCGCGGAAAGATAGTCGATAAGAAGTGTCGTGAGAAAGATTAGAAGCTGGGTGATACCAACAAGACGTATAGCAAACGGCAATGAGCTTAACATTAGGGGATCTTCGACCTTATATGGTATTATACTGATTTCCGGGAATATACAGAGTATAATCACAGGAATGGACAGCATGATAAATCCGGTTTTTGAAAGGGTGCGTTTTACCATAAGCATGCCGCTTTTATTCTGCTCACCATGATATGCAGCCGCCATCGGATATGCAGGGTCAGTACATCCCGCGATAATGATTGTAAATATGAGTGCCAGATTTTCCATGATAGTTGAATTAGCAAGTCCGCTGGTGCCCCCATCTTCACGAAGGACGAAATTCTGTACCACAAGCTCTATGGCAAAAAACATATACATTATTGCCTCAGCCATACCGGGCTTACATATCTCAAGAAGACTTGGATCTCCTTCTTTTCTCTCGGGTTTAACAATACGGCACAGCCTATCCTTCTTTTTGAAGTGCATAAGATATACAAGGCAACAGCAGAAAGATCCAAAAACCGTTCCAAATGCCAGTATCCATATACCACAGTTGAATACATAGATTCCGATGTAACCTACTATCATGTTTACTACCGCGCCGACGATATCTCCCGCTACCGCTAAATTTGCGTTATTGTCATTTGCAAGTATGTAGTCTCCGGCAAAGTTTAGGGAAATGAAGATGCTGCCCGAAACGGTTACTAACAGATATTCTTTAGCGTATGAATAATTCTCCGGGGTAGCACATAATAAACTGAGTATTGGCTCATAAAATATCAAACATACCGCTGTGAGTACCAGCGTTACGGTAAATAATGTTATGATAGTCCGTGTGAATGCCCTTGCGGCTTTTTGCTTTTCACCGGTGCCCGAGCAATGAGAAACAACAACACCGCAGCCTATTCCTAACAGAGCACATATGATATTGAACACGTAATTCAACGGTCCCACTACACCGATCGCAGAAAGTGCCTTTGTACCGATTCCTTCCGAAGCATATACTCCATCTACAACCGGCGCTATCTGTGCAAATATCATTCCGATCATAGGCGGGAAAATATATCTGTAACTGCTGCGCCTCACAAGCCGGTTTTCACACCGGAAATCTAAACTGTCCATCTCATCACCCATATCCGTGTCTTCTACAACAAAGTAAAAACCTTCCGGAATAACTTTCTTTTAAAGAATTTCTTTGTCAATGTCACCTCGAAAGCGCCTTCTGCGTTTTCTCGGTAACAAAATGATGCTCCGCATCTCATTTTGTTATACTATATCACATAAACCGAAAGTTTTCTATATATATTTGTGCGGGGGTGAATGGGTGAGGGAACCGTCCCTATTGTCACCTCCAAGGTCTTACTTTGCCGATCCAGCCGTTTTCGTTCCAGTATTTGAAGTCGGTGTATTCGGGGTTCTGTTTGCCGAGGCTTGTCTGCAGCATCCTTACGATATAAAATTTTGCTTTCGTTTTTAAGTTTGTATGACCCGGTTTACTGTAATCGACGGAATGCATTTTTGCGGCAAGACTGCTAAGTTTCTTTTTAAAGGTTGCTTTCTTCTTTTCATCGATTTTATTCCAGTCAATCTCTGACATCAGCTTAAAGCTTATAACCTTGATAGTGGAAATGCCCCACCAGGAGAGGCTGTCTTTTATGTCCTTTGCTGTGGATTTTCCGCCTGCTCCCAAGCATTGTGTGATTATTACGGCACGTTTTCCGAACATTTCTTTTGCGGGACGGTGCGGCATCCATCTATATCCGAAATGATCCAGCATGGCTTTCATTGCTCCGGTTGTATGAAATACATAAGCGGGTGAAGTAAATACCAGTAAGTCCGCCTCAAGTAAGGATTTCTCGATCTTCTGTGTTTTTTCTGCGTCCTTGCACAGGTTCTGATTGTTCCTGAAACATGCAGTACAACCCATGCAGAATCCCGGTCCGTCTTTGGGCAGATAGTACTCGGTAATTTCCGCATCATTTCTAAACTGTTCTAAGAATATTTCTTTTAATCTGTATGTTACTCCGTGTTTTTCGGTTCCGTTGATGACTGTTATCTTCATTTTCTTTTTCCTCCGCTCTTCTATTTTAGTCAATGTCACCTCGAAAATGCTTTCTGCGTTTCCTCGGTAACAAAATGATGCTCCGTATCTTCTATTTTTTTATATAATTCCTTCATTTCTTGCGTATAATCTGTTAAACTGCCGGATGTGCTCTTCCATTGTTTTAAGTGCTTCCGTCTCACGTTCGGGTTCCCGGTCGCATATGGTGAGCAGCATGTATATCGGCGCATAAAAATGTAATGTCATTATTCCTACATTTTCTGTCTGTAATACTCCTGCGGATACCATCAGGCCGAATAGCATTCCCTGATAAGAAAGCGGATCGTCTACATATTGTTTTGTATATGCTGCCGCAAGTTCTTTATCATGGAACTGCTCAATGGTTAGCATCTTCCGAAACCGCCTTGTGTAGTCATCATGTAAAAAGTAGAGGAACAGGTTAGTTCCGAGAGTGACGAGCTGCTCTTCCGGTATTTTTTTATATATTTCGGCGTCCGCCACGGCGTCTGCTCCGTTGATCTGTAATGCGCCGGCCTCTTCTAAAAACCGCCTGTTCATCTCTTCGATGATAGCGTCGAAGATTGCATGCTTGTTTTTGTAGTGCTTGTATAGGGACGGTGCCTTTATGCCGACTCTTTCTGCAATATCCGCTACAAATACATTTGCATATCCCTTTTCGGAAAACAGTGTCAATGCTTCTTCCATTATTCTGTGTTTGGTATCCATTTTCTTTTCCTTTCTGTTCCGGGGTTTATTGAAGCTTTCTTTATTTTGACTTAGCTTTTCCAAACTCAGCTTATTCGGATTGGCTAATTTAGATTAGCCTTATTATAAGCTAATTTGAATTAGCTGTCAAGAGAAAAATAAAAAAATCTCACTTTAACATTTACTGCTAAAGTGAGATTTTTATTGTTTCTTAACCCTGTCGCCTTTTTTGCGGCTGAGTTCAGTTAGCTCTCCGAGGCGGATGCCCATGGTTTTTTCGAGTTTGTCATGCATGCCGGGTACAGAGCCGGCGAGTTCTAAGAAGCGGGAGCGCTTTAGGGTGATAAGCAGGGTGGGCTTAACGGTGCGCACCGTGGCAGTACGGGGAACGTTTGACAGTAAGGCAATCTCGCCGAAAAAGTCACCGTCCTCAAGAATTTTAACACGGGTATCTTTGTCTCCGATTCTCTTCAGAATTTCAACACGTCCGCGAACGATAATATAGAACATGTCGCCCTCGTCTCCCTCGGAAATGATCGTGCTTGATGCAGGGTAATTGGCCGAGCTGAAGCTCTTGCAGAGTTTGGCCAAAGAATTTTCGGGGAATTCGCTGAACAGATCGATCTTTGAAAGTCTTTCGGGCGTGATGGTTGCACTGGACATGTCATCTGTGACTGTAAAGCCGCTCTGCTTTTCAAAAAGCTGTGCATAGATTCCTTTGCTCGCCATGAGGGAAGCATGTGTTCCGCTTTCGACAATGCGCCCTTCAGAGAGAACGTAAACGTAGTCATAGCCTGAGATGGCCGAAAGCCGGTGTGTTACGTTGACAATTGCGGTGCCGCGGCCGTGAAGCTGCAAAATGGCATCGTTTACAGCACGTTCAGCAGCAGGATCCAAAGATGCGGTTGCTTCGTCAAGTATGAGGAAGCGCGGGTTTCTTAATAAGGTCCTTGCAAGTGACAGGCGCTGCCTTTGTCCACCTGATAATGATTTCCCTCCGTTCTGGACCCGGCATGAAAATCCTCCGGGCAGGCTCAGGATAAAGTCTGCGGCTGCAGCCTTCACGGCTTCGATTATTTCATCTTCGGTAGCATCCGGTTTGGCAGCCAGTAAGTTATTGGCTATGGTATCGTTAAAGAGAACTGTCTCCTGAGGAACGATGCCGACAGCCTTGTGAAGGGAGCACAGATCCAGATGCTTATAATCCTTATCGTCTGCCATGACCGTTCCTTCATCGGGATCATAAAAACGCATGAGAAGGCTTGCGACTGTGCTTTTTCCGCTCCCGCTCGGACCGACGATGGCAATGGATTTTCCGGCAGGAATCTTTAGAAGAATGTCCTTCAAAACCGGTTTCTCCGGGTCGTAGCCGAAGGTGAGATGATCCATGGACAGCTCCGTAATGGGATTGGGAACCGCCTTTGCATTCTGTTCAGTGGTGATACCCGGTTTTTTCTCAAAGAATAACTGGAGATTATGTATGCAGACTTTGCATTCCACGAACGACGGAATTATCGCGATGAGTGCAAAGACCGCAGAGCTCAATGTGGAGAAGAGACTGTTAAAGGAAACAAGCGTGCCGACCGTCATAGTGCCTTTGAAGACCCAAAAGGCGCCAAGGCATATGATCAGAATGCTGAAAAACTCTATCGATCCTCCGGAGGCAACAGTCAAGCAGCCATTCGTAAACATGGAACGAAGGGAGAGTTTTTCGTGCTTTTTGTTTTCGCGCTCGTAGTCGTTCTGTGAATTTTCCTGCAGATCGAATGCTTTTATGGAAGGCTGGTTATTAACATTCTCCATGAGCATATTGGTGAGCAGGCCGGCCTGATCCTTTAGTTCCTTGACTGCAGCGCGAGATTTCTTTCCCAGGATTAAGAGCACTGCGACACTTAAGAGTAAAGCGCCGATGCTGATAAGAGCAAGACGGAAATCTAAAATGAAGATGAGGACAAAACTGATTATGATCCGCACGATTCCGGTCACAAATGAAGGGATAGTTACGCTGGTCAGAGTCTGAACGGCGCTCATGTCTGTGGAGAATCTTCCAACGAGATAAGCGGTCTGCATTTCAGAAAAATCACTAAGAGAAAGCTCCTGAAGGTGCATAAAGCAGCGGCGGCGTGAGTCTGCCACCGTTCTTGATGAGAAGACGGCGGTCAGGTAGCGTCTGAAAACGTCGCTGCATTTTGCTAAAAGGATTCCGAAAAGCATGAACAGGATTACTTTTAGCAGCAGATCTCCGTCTCCGGGCTCGATGGCATTGTCCAGAAGATATTTCATGGCCAGCGACATGATGCTGGTGAATGCGATGTCGATCATGCCTAAAAAGTATGCAACAAAGGCATACCTCTTGTTGTGCAGATGAAATCTTTTTATGGCGGATATTAATTCTTTCAATTCTTTCATATCAGACTGTCCTTTAAAAAAAGTGGGATCTTATGGAATATTCTTTAAGCTAAGCGTAAACGTATAGTTTTTCGGAATCATTGTTCCCGGAGTGCACTCCGTATAGTCAAGCGCATAATTTCTTGTCCAGCTTTTATCTGCATAACATGTAAATGAAATCCCTGCTTCATTGAGCATATCAAATATTTCATCAACAGGAGTATTTTCATCGAAGAACGGGATTTTTACCATATCTTCTTCTGTCTGATCTTCAACAACATAGATCCTCCTGTTCTTGCCTTCCCAGAATGCGATTTCTCCTATTCCAAAGCTTTTTGAACTTAAATACCGTACGTCGATATTTTTTTCAAAATCAATGCACTCCTCTTCCAAAATACTTTTCACCTCGGATAGTTTTTTCCCTATGCTATTTGGCATAACGTCAAGGATTATTTTTGTCTGACGAATGCCTTCCTCCTCTTCGTTCGGTAATTTTTTTTCAAGTATATTGGCATATTGTTCCAGGATGCTGTTATAATGTGCTTCAAGTTTCTCTCCATCATAAGGGCTTATGTCATTGATGTATTTTATAGTCCCGGAATTAGGATAGTATTCTATCTTGACAGTAATGTCGATCCTGTCTGTAAGTTTCTCAAGTTTATTCAAATAAGTCACTGCTTCTTCAGATTCAAGCATTGCATTATGTGTACTGCCTTCTTTGTTCTCGTACTTTATATAACATGTCAAACCGGTACGTGATCTGCTTCTGAATCTCCCGGAAATCACGGTATAATTATACGTTGTTGTTCGAGCGTTAATCTTATCAAAATTTAGTTCAACCACTTCGGTATCTCCCGAAGCAGCATCTTTTAAAAGTGCAATATTATAAGCCCAGCGGCTCGGGGTTTCCGCATTTATCTTGCATACTTCGTATGCCTTCGATACTTTAAAAAAGTTTGCAATCACACAGTATATTATTATAAAACCAATTGCTATCAGTTTCCATTTTATTTTTTTCTTCTCTGGGTCTAATGGATTTTCAGGTTCTTCGAATTCCTCGGATTCTTTTTTGTTTCTTTTTATTTCTACCAGATAGATCAAAAAGATGACCGTGACCCAAAACAGCGGGAAACTCAATGAAGTTTTGAAAAAAACATAAATAAAATATATCCAAAGATCTTCCGTATTAAAATATAACTGTTCCAGTCCAAACTGTATTCCTATGTCCACAATCAGCATTCCTATTATTATACCTGCAATACGGATGCCGCTTAGGATCGATTCTTTGTTAATTTTTTTAGTTCTGATCAAGTTGACAATCCTCTCTGCAAAATGGCGACGGGGGACAATTTGAGGTCGCCATTTTTTAAATCAAATAAATTCCATTCTCTGCCAAATGAGAAAGTGTTTCTTCCGATACATGGCCTTTACTAGTTATGGTTTTAGACTTGCGATAGTAATGGTCGCAGGTGAAGTCTAATCCGTCCGGAACACGTTGAAAAATATATTCAAATTGTTCAGGATAAAAAATACGATCCGGAATCATTTGCCTGACCATATTTACTGTCATCTGCATCGGATATTTCTGAAATTCTTTGAAACACCATGCATGACATAGAACACCGCCATCATATTCATAATACTCACTGTTTATGATGACGTCATCTTTAGGATTTCCGCTGCCTCGAAATACTTCAGCGCTGATAAGCCTGTCAGCATCATCATATTCATACCATTCAAAATTGTATAGGCCGGGAATTATTTCACCGCTCGGAGTATAATCAAGTGAGTAACCGATTGTTAATTGTTTTGATATATAGACAAACGCCATATCACTAACACCGTTTTCTCCCAGGCGGGCAGCCTTCAGATTTCCGTCAGCGTCATATTTTAAAATAACGTAATCCTCAGGATTTGCATTTTTTGCAAGCTTTTTTGACGGTCTTTTGGGGAAGGTGTTTTTGCGGTTCATAAGTCTTGGAATCAAGAGCTTTTCAAATGGGTTTAACTCTCGCCAAGCAGCATTAAACTTTACGTAACCGGCAGTCCCATTCTTCACTTCAAAGTCGGGCTTATAGTTAGCAATATATTGCTCATAAATATCTGTGTATTTTTTTAATAGTTTCTCTCGTGGAAAATCCATTTTTTCTCCTCCAAAAAAGGTGATTCTGAGAACCGTCCCCAGTGTCCTTTCGCCAAGATCAATCATCTGTCCATCCTTCATGGTGGCAGTGGGCGTTTTGCCCGGAATATAATCCGGAACAGTGATATCAGTTAACTCTGTAACTGTTGAAATACTGATCCTTTGCAGTATTGTTAATTAAAAAAGCTTTTTATCTTTTGCTTTTAATATAGAATTCTTTCCCCATAATATAGCATATTTTTTCATATAATGCAACGTGATAGGAGAGGTATCTCCTAATCCTTACTCAGAAAAATTTGAGATATGCAACAAAACAATCCGGAAGTGTAGTTTAAGCAACATATCTCAAAAACATTGATTATTGTAATCATCTCCGTACTATGCAATAATACAATCACAACAAAACAAACGGAAAGCATTTCAGGAGGATTGATTATGATAACGAAAAAAAGATTGCCCATCATCACATTTATGTTAACTTTAATCATCGCAGCAATTTCACTTGCGACAAGTGGAGAAAAGGCTGAGGCAGCAGGCATTACAAACTGGGATGAACTTCAGAATGCATTTAACTGCGGCGGATATATCACACTGACTCAGGATCTTAAGTCAAACTATTCAAACGGCTACTATGGAGCCCTCCAAATTCCAAAGAACTCGAAAGTCATTCTTGACCTTAACGGTCACACGATTGACCGTAACCTGAACTGGAGTGATTATTATGGATATGTCATTCGCGTCTGTGGAGAATTGACACTGATGGACAGCAGTCCTAATGCACACTTCGAGAATGGCGAATATACAGGAGGCAAAATTATAGGAGGAAATAACTACGCATGTTATGCAGGTGGAATATTTGTTGATAGTGAAGGAAAATTTACGATGAACGGTGGAGCAATTACTGGAAATAAATGCTCACTTAAATACGGTGGAGGAGTTTACGTAAGCTCTTGTGCATCTTTCACAATGAATGGCGGAGCTATCTACGGAAATAGTGCAGACTATGGCGGAGGTATATATGCATTAAGCGATATTACAATAAACGGCGGAATCATAACTAATAATCAGGCGAAAAAGTATGGCGGTGGAATAGGTCTTTGGAGAGATAACCATATAAAAGTATCCGGATCCACCATTATAACCGGAAATATTATTTCAAATACCGGAGCGGCTGATGACGTGAATCTGAAATTTGGAAATAAGATTACAGTAGCCGGAAGACTGAATGCGGATGCACGAATTGGTTTCCTGACCGAAACAAAACCTGCATTCCAGAGCATGGTAACCATTACATCAGGCTTGGGAACAAACGGAACAGCAGATAACTTTGTAACCAATGATCAGGGCTTTGCAGTCGGTGTATTAGATGGTGAAGTAAAGCTGATGCTCAAGTGGTAACTGAATTAATAAAATAAATAAACTCCTGAAAATAAAATAAAAGAACGGGATTCCGTTATCAAAGCACTATTCTGTAACTTATTTCATTCTCTTTGCACCAATTTGTTATCAAGTTTTGGCAAAATCTATTTGGGGCACACTGTTCCTCAGGCGAGGCCAGCTCCCACCATAAAACTAAAATCTATCCCCACCTCTGCATGATATGATACCCTCAAGTAGGACACTGAAATACAAAAATACTACTTGGGGGTATTTCTATGTCCAGAAAAAGTAAGTTTGATCCAGTATTAAAAGTAAAACTGGTAGAACGATATTTGCGAAATGAAATAGGAATGAAT
>JAFXXN010000160.1 GCA_017542245.1 Lachnospiraceae bacterium | reverse complement strand
CTATAAGGATTACGCAATACCGCAGGAACCTCGCAAGGAAGTCAATGCCATATATGATATTTTCAAGGTTCAAGTGCCTTATAAAATCCCACTTACTACCATAGAGGTGTAAGTCGAAAATTTATGCGGAATTATAGTTAATGATTGAATGTAAACGGCAGATTTTATAAATCAGAAGTGCTATGCGCACTCCTGATCTATAAAATCTGCTGCAATCAAATAATCAACAGAAAAACCGCTTAATTCTGAAATCTTCAAAATATTTATTAGTGAAGGTGCAGAATAATACTTGGGATTGAAATCATCTTCAGACGTCCATTTATAAGTAGTAATCAACGATACTCCTAAAATTTGGCTTAATCTTTTTCGGGTTATACCATTTTGAAATATAGTTTCTATTGCCTTCCTGACCCTTTTATGAATTTCATCCACGGTAGCTTTTGTGTAAATAACAAGATTTTCTTTCTTATCCATATAATTATCCTCCTAAAAGTATAATTAGCAATTACTTGCCACCGAAAATGGTGTATACGCGTAACCGGATAAGACAAAATCCACGATTATTTGATCACAACTTTATTTTACCATATGCTCAGTCAGAAATCAAGATACCATTACAAACAGATTACTGTCAAGTAACCTTCTTGCTGGTCTATAGATTATTATAAAACATCAACAGATTGAAGACTCATTCATATTTACATTCAGTCTTCTGTTTATCATTTTCAAATAACTACTGATAGAAACCGGTAAAAAAAACTGCCCTTTTATCAATGGCTGTATATTTTCCCTAATACTTACACCGTAAAACTCTACAACTCCTTTTTTCTCTTTTATTATGTAGTACATAAAAATACTATTAAAGTCCATCCCGGGTTGATAATTTTTTATCATCATTATCATATCCCATATTTTCCCAATATAAGAAAAACTGAAAAACTGATTCTCTTCAATCTCAAGACCCTTGTCGAGAAAAAAACTATTATTTGCCTTTACCCTGCATATTTCCAGCTTTCGGTCTGCGAAATAATTATATGCATCCTTAAAGGAAACAATAGTTTCTCTGTGCCTGTTATTCCTGTACGCTCTCTCTAGTACTGCAATAGGTTTAATAAGCCCCTTTTTTGCCTTCTTTAAATTATCGATATCATGGATCAAAACAGTACCAGTAGGGTAAATATTTTCCAACTGATCATAATCAATATACCCCTGCCGGTCTGATTTTTTGTAATTCATTCCTTACTTCTCTCCATTACTCATACGATTTTGTAAAACTATTATTATTTGTTATTACTTCCTTTCCCCCGTATAGCCGTTAGGGCAGCTTTTACTTCATCACCATCAGATGGTTCTGAATGATTTCAAGTTTCCATGATTATCATAAGTCCTTCCTGAACTATCCGTGTATCCTACCATATTCCCATTGTTGTCATAATGTCTGCCCGTACTGTCCGTGTAACCTCTCATATTTCCATTATTATCGAAGTACCGGCCACTACTGTCCTTATAACCTCTCATATTCCTGTTACCGTCATAATATCGACCTGTTCCATCTGAATAACCGAAAAAATTACCTTTAGAATTAAAAAATTTAGCCATAAGACTCCTCTCTGGCAGTTTATGCAGAGCTGCCAAGCAAATAATTTGTTTTGATCCATAATCATATTATAGTTCCATATTTCTTCTTTATGTATATACCTTTAGTTAAATCTCTGTACTTTATTATTTCTGAATTGATATTTCTTTCCTAAATTTCTTTTACTTTTTAAAAGCCATTCATCACCCCTCTTATTATTTGGCTGTCTACAATTTGAGCATATGTCTCCTTTATGATTGGGCCAGCTGCATTTTTCACAAGTCCACATCATTATTTTTTCTCTCCTTTCTTGCACTCTATGTATATTGTTTGTTCGTTATGATTACATTATAGCTGTTACTTTCTTCTTTGTGGATAAACCTATAGTTAAATCTTCGGCATTCCCGACTTTTATTATGTTTATTATTGATTTTTTTCTTCCATAAAAAAAGAAACAACCTTAATGTCTAAGATTGTTTCTACATCCCTTATACACCTATTCTGTGTCAATGCTCTATGGCGAGCTTATGACTTTTCTACATTATATACGCCCACCCAGGCGTCTGAAAGTGTAGACGGGTATCAATGCTCTAACGCGAGCTTATGACTTTTCTACAATATTATGGCAGTAAAAAACCTTGTTTGGTCGCCTTGTGTCAATGCTCTATGGCGAGCTTATGACTTTTCTACTGAAGAGAACGGCAAGTTCAAGCGAGAGCGTAATATTGTGTCAATGCTCTATGGCGAGCTTATGACTTTTCTACTACTCCATGGCTTAATGCTGATAGTAATGTATCGAATCATGTGTCAATGCTCTATGGCGAGCTTATGACTTTTCTACCCTTACCTCCCGAGATACCCATAAACAGGGCTTCTCAAAGTCCGTTTTTGCAGGTTATTCACAGAATATTCTGAAAACAAGGCTTTTCCGACGATTTTCTGTCCCCTGACCAAAAAATACTATTTTTTACCAGGATTTGTTACGTAAATATTACGATATTTTCCACTCTTCCCAACATTATTTATTATAATGAATATAGGTGTTATCGTCAATTATTTTCTTCATGTTTTCTTCAAAATGAAAACCCATCTCCTTTCCGGCAGTTTAAGCAGAGCTGCCAAGCAGATAGTGTTTTTTGTTTTTCTTAATTCTCAGTCTATCGGTGCTCCAATCTTTCCGTTTACTCCAGTAATTTCCTCATACATGTCATAAGTCTGTTCATAAACAGGTATTCGGAACCACCACCATGAGCCGTCTTCAGGATTATCGAACCATGCATAGAAACAATCTCCGCCATTTATACCATTTTTATCTTTATGTCCATAGTCTACAGTACTGAAGAACGCTCGAAAATTGTAATACTCTCTCCAGCCTTCCCAACAATACCTGTCATTTATAAATACATTATAGTTATCGTTTGGAAGAGCATATTTGTTATGTGTCCAGTGGAAATATATATATCCCTTTAGTTTTTTCTCGGCAACTATCCATTTAAGTCCATTACTCTCTCCATCTGACAATAGCCGCGAATTATATTTACCGGCAAGTGGATTATTCTTGTCAAAACCATCCGGAATTTCACAACTTATCCATTTCCCACTAGACAGGAATTTCCATTTCCCATCATAGATGGTGACCGACTGTTTCTTGCTAAAGCTTAGTCTTACTTCTGTATCCTGGTTCCCAACATTACCTTTAACTACTCCTGTTATTGCTCCATTATAAACGTAACCTTTAGCAGTTTTAATATTTTTTATGGCATACTTTGTTCCTGCCGGCCATTTATAGTAATAGTCCTTAATTCCCTTAGCTATTCTTTTGCCGTTTATATAGACATCAGCTGTAGCACATGAAACTTCACCGTTAATATACTCTCCATCAACTTCCCAATTAA
Source organism: Lachnospiraceae bacterium (assembly GCA_017542245.1). Lineage (GTDB taxonomy): Bacteria > Bacillota > Clostridia > Lachnospirales > Lachnospiraceae > RUG11977. The sequence goes on along the minus strand of JAFXXN010000160.1, from coordinate 141,569 downwards.
GATCAAGATAAAATTCCTGAGGTATATCCTTTATATGTATATAACCGGCAGGATTAGAAGCCTTGATTTCTCTTGTATTATACTTTCCGGAATAATAGTAGTTATATTCCTCAATTACAACGGAATCGCTTTTTACTTCTGAAACCCATGCAACATGTCCATATGTTCCACCATCCCACCATGCTATCGCACCGACAGCAGGGGTATTATCTACTTTTATACCAAGACTTTTAGCTGCTTTCCCCCAGTTCTTGGCGTGTCCCCATTGAACCCCCATATACCCGTTATGAAAATTAACTCCGTTTCGGCTATTCAGGCACCATGCCGCAAAAGATGTGCATTCGCCACTATAAAAATTCCACTGGTCTATTACAGAATCAATAGGTACATCTCGTAAATAATCCGGATAATCATCTGCCGCTTTTACTTCAATAGGTTCGATATATCCTGTTATGGCAGGCAGACATACAAATCCCATAACAAGTGCCACTGCAACCGCAATAAATTTTTTTCTCATAATAAAATTCTCCTTTCGCGTTAGCTTCATAGACTGTTAAATACAATGTTCTTGGTTACATAAAGGATTATACAGCAGCATTATTAGTAAAGCATTATACCTATAGTTAAACATAACAAAAAAACAACCCTGAAATTATAATCATTCAGGATTGTTTTACTTTTATGGTATCATGCCTTGTTCTTCTCAATTTTAATTTTATAATGGCATGCCGGACAATAAGGATAATACTCTTCAGAGTCAGGCTTTTTCTTCGTTTTATTCTTTTTGCATTTTATACATAAGCCAAACTCTGTTTCCTTTTTTACATTGATATTGATACTGCTGTCTTGAACATTCGTAACTGGACCTAATGCTTCATCAAACAGGCCATAGCCTACATTAGTTTTTGCTCCTAAACCCCATATCAGAATTATCTGTTTAAAAAACTTTATTATATTATTCCTTCTATACCTTGGATTGTCCGGGATTCGAAAATAGAAACGGTATACTATACCCTCTCTGACCTTCAGTATTTCTATCGGATTAGGGTTCTTCATTTTTTCATGCTTAGTGATAAAATCGGTCTTCAGCAATTTTGTGGGTCCGTTTCCTAAAATCGGGAAAGCTCCCATATAACTAAGTTCTGTCTTTTCAAAAAGCAGTTCCATCAACTCTTTGACCCTTGCTTTTTTATCAGAATCACTGGCTGTATTCCCAATCTCACCGCAACCTTCAAGTACCTCTGTGATATTGCTCAGCTTTTCTTTTTCCAGTTCATCCCATTTTTTTTGCCCTGACAGACATTCATAATCCGGAAAAGGAGAACGGAGAACACCTTTTAGGTAACTTCCCTCGATGTTTGGTAAGCCTGTAACATAGTCAAAGCAGAACCCATTTTTGATAGCCCCCTTCGATTTTACATTATGCGGATTGCCCAGTCCATTCAAGAGTCCGGGATAAAGCGTGGTAAGTTCAAACTCCATCTGATCAGGAATACTTTTAACCACAGTATCTGACGCATATTCTTCACTGAATGCAAAATCACATATCTCTGTATTCCGTTTTTCAAAGAACTGCTGATTATCCACGAGAAGATTAGGACCATCAAAATACTCAACATTGAACATATAGTTCATGTTTTTACTCTCCATCGTTTTCCTCCTGCTGATCAGTACCTTGACCTACACTGTCCGATACATTGTCATCATACAGTACAAACAGATTCATTGCCAATTTTAAGGCTATCGCAGCATCAATTATTTTATCCTGTATGCTTCGTAAAGAAGCAATCGGCTCTTTGTCCACATACATGTACAGGTCCGTATCACTATAGGCCCCGGCATCTTCTTTTTTCGGATCAACTTTGAGGACATAGCATATTGCTTTCATTAAAGCCGTCCTTTTAAAATCTGAACCATTCTCACTGTTTGAGAAATAAGCTATCGCTGATTTCAGGCTTTCGTTTTTTATTGCGGCACCAAAAGTGGAAATCTGTCCCCTGTAACCTTTTCTGATCCTTCCGGCAGCATCAGCTATCCCTGTCTGTTTTAATGCTTCAGCTGCCACACTGATATTGGAATCTATTCTTCTCTTATTCATATCAGGCCTCCACTTTTATCTTACAGAATCCGTAACCGATAGATGCATGTCCACCGAACTGTATCACTTTATTATCTATGGCACCTTTGAACGCATTGAGAACCTGAGGATCATCCGCAATAACAGGGAAGTAAAACATACTCTCATGTGGCACGTATTCCTCATACCAAAGGTTTACACTGACACCATTGTCCAGACAATTTCTCGCATTTACAGGCAGCGAATACTCACTCATATCAGCTGCGCTTATGATATATATATCCCGGTCATATAATTTCATGGGAGCAATATACCCTTCAAGCTCAATACCGGAAACCGGCTTTTTTGTATCCCTGATTCTTGTCCCAAGTCCAAATATTGCAGCTATATCATTATATTTATCTATGGCATCATTCGTTGAAACAAGACGATATGCTCGGTCACCCTTAGATGCACGCATGGGTATAGCCATCATCCTGGCATCATCAATCTTTAGCATACCTTCCTGTATATTCTGTGCATTATTGTGTTCCTGACCAAACCACGTTATGACATTAGGGTCATTCATACTTTTAAAATAAGCCCTTAATGCCCCCTTAACACCGGAGGAATTGATCATAGGATATCCTGTGACAGGATCCTTTTCAACTTCACTGTCAATAATATTATAATTCACATCTCCATTTCCGACATGCAGGTTCGTGATACACTTTAAAACAACCATAATCGAATTCATTTTTATCCCTCCAATGCGCTTATCTTTATTACTCGGTTGTACCCTATCTTTCTCAATGAATCATTGTCTGTTAATAAGGGTTCATCCTCAAAGAATACACTACCGCTCCTGACAAGATTTTGCCTCATGAAGCTCCTCTTACCTTTTCTTCCTATATTCCTTATGCTTTTTTCCTCGACTATGCAGAATTTCCTATACTGTGTGTTTTCCAAAACCAAATCTGACAAAGCATAGTACCAGATTTCATCCCGTTTCTTTACGGTAGGATTACTACAGAGAGCCTTTGCAACCTTATCTTCGAATGAATCCTGTCCAGGAGATAACTTTTTAAACTCTGCCTTAAATAATGAACCGTTCTTGCCCATTTTTACAACAGAATCCTGTGTAAAACAATCTTCTGATGATTCCACTTCCACACCGAAAGCGTATCCCTCTTTAATTAGCACCTGCCGGATTTTAAACAATCCGTTATTCCCCTGCACAGTACCGTCTATCCAATTTCCGGTCCTAGTGATCACGTTAAAAACATCTTCCTTATCCAATTTCCCGGTGTCGATATCCAAGAAGCTGCGAGTATAACCTTTTTTTGCATTATACTGATAGACAGTTTTTTTCTTACCTTCATATTCTATCTCAATAACACCAGGAACCTTAATACCCTCACTGTCCCCATATGAAGTTATCAAAGTTTCATTCATACAGATTGGTTCGTATTCCAAAGAATCCTTCTCTTCAATGTTGATATGATTGAACGGTGTTTTTATCAGGATATGATCCGTTCCCCCATCTTCTTTCATAAGAAATACAGGCGATATTCCTTCGATCAGTCCCAATGTGTTCGCAGATGAAGAAAAGTCAAATCCATCACTGCCGATGATAGCTTCAATCTTCTTCAATTCATCACAGGTATAATCATTCTTATCCTTTATCATGGATTTGTTCCGTAAAATCTCATATCGCAACATTCCCAGTATTGTGGTCTGCTCCGGCCATAAGTTCGTTTCGGCAATATATGAAGGTTTTCCGTAATTTTCACCCGGGAAGGGATAATTTTGGTCAGTACCAAAGGTATATACCCCTATCGGTGTAAGCTTGACTAAATACCTGATCATCAATCATCACCTGCCTTTTCAACATAGAATTTCTCAAGTCTCAGGATATCTTCCAGTATAGTAATAGGGAAATGTTGCTTTTTGTTATCATTGTCCGATTCTTTATCGAGGTGATCGTCTTCTATACCCGTATTACCTGATCTAATCCTTGGCTCACCTTTAATAAACCCATCAAAAAAGCTGTCCGCAACATTGATAACATAAGGAAGATACTCTTTCTGTCCCGAATTATCAAATAGGTTTTTCCAAACGTCACGATATCTATCTTTTGAAAGCTCTGTCTTAGCCATCACATAAGCCTGGTCAAACAGTGCTGAAAATGTACTGAGTTTATATAATAAGGAATTCACTCTTTTTGAATCAGATATATCCATATGGAAAAATTTCATGAAAGAATCAAATGCCTCGGGCTCATTCCCTACATACAGAGTTAGGCTTTGACCGCTGTGCTTCTGCAACCCAATAGCAATTGAATTTTTCTCCGGACCGTTCTTTCCATTTTTTATATCCTCTAATAGGCTGCGTGAATCTGAAAATGCCTCATACAGTGGATACTTGTAATAATTTATAGAAATACCGAATGATATCGATGGGATATTTTTAAATTCCAATCCCTCTTTTTCTGCCGAAGAAGTTATCTGTAAGGCAAACATTTTATTTATCTCTTTACAGAGTTCAGAGATGAATATCCTTTTACCATCATCAGCTTTCCCCATCACCGGAGCTACAAATAAAAGGTCATCTCCACCGGCATATATAGGCATACCCCCGTATCTTTTCACCGTTTCTGCAGCCTTTATATTATACTCCAGACATCCCCTTGAAAACTTGGCTACATCATCAGTATTAATGGACTCCAGAAATTTGCCCATTTTATCTCCATCAGCAGTCACCACTGCATAGTATTTAGAGTATTTCTTTTGAAGATCATTATCGGCATTCGATATATCTTTCAGCGTTTTAAATTTATAGTCCTTCAAAAATCCATTATTTCCTTTAAGTATTGCCTTGAATAAAGCTGATTCCCTTATCAGATCATTCACACCGACAGATTCATCCTCATCTTGTTTTGCTTTGCTGAACAAATCCATTATAATATTCTGATTACTCGTTCCGGGAAATGATTTCATAAGCTCAAGCTCATCCAGATATGGTGACAAGGCTAAAACTGCATTACTTTCTATCTTTTTTTCATTAACAATCACAAAATGTATCTGCAGATATTGTTCCAGAAAAATCCTTGCCTGTTCAATCCTTTGTTCATAATCCGTAGCATCACTGCCTCCGAAAAGAACTGCAGGGAAAATATCAATCGTATTCTTTTTTACCGTCGACGTAATCCCTTTCAGCTTTGCACTTATATCCGAAACAAATTTCTCTTCATCATAAGCGCTCTGGTCTTCTATGGAAAAGATAACTCTGTCATGGTACTTTCCTACCCCATCTGAAGGATATCCTGTTGTCGTATCTGCTTCAAAAAAAGGCGAATATATCTTCGAATCACTCCATTCATTCTTGATACCTTCACATAGCCGACGAGTGATATCTGAAAACATGTTGCTTCCAAACCACAATGCCGCCGGTGTAGACGTCTCGCAAAGTACTTCTACAATCGGACCAATCGTAATTCCAACAAAAACTTTCATATAAGAATTCCTCCTCAACTATATGTTACCGAGAACTATCCTTTCAGCTTATCTCATATTTGCCAAATCCAAATGAGGCATTTTTCCCTATATGGGTCAGCTCGCAGGCAATGATCAGATTCAGAATGCGGTCATCTCCGTTATATAACTCTATCCGGCCTTTCAATCCCTTCATGGTCATCAATTTTCTTTTGGGTTCAGAATACCTGCGTACACTCATTTTCCAAGAGCTTTCATATCCCTGGTCAGGCAGTTCCTCGACCAGAACATATGGATACTCTATACTGTTTCCTACATAGCAGTTCAGACTGTAGATCCGTCTGGCCATCGATTCAATAATTGCATCAGCCGTAAGTAATTGAACAAATTTTTTCTGAAATTTTATCGTTACCGGAGAAATGAACCGAATATCCAAACGGTCAGGCCGTCCAATCACTCTTTTCCTCTCATATATATAATCGGACAAGCATTCCGGAACAATCTCTTCCTTTTTAAAGACACCATCTTTATAGACAGGTCTGTCATGCCTGTCATATACATATTCAAGAATGTATGTGAGGTGTTCTTTTCCCAAACCCAATTTCCCGGCCTTCCTTGCCGCGCTAATCCATATCCCGGCATTATCGATACCCTGGCCAAAAAGGAGAATTCTAAACTGTATTCTGTCTCCCAACCTAAAATCCCTGTTTTTGTTTTCGCACTCCAAAACATTTCCTATACTTTCACTCTTAAAGTAAGGTTCGATTTTATATTTTGGAAATTTAATCCCATGTGCCATACAATCGTCCCTATGATCACAAGAATCACAATTTCTGTCACTGTCACAGTACCTGTCATACAACACATTCAAGATTGCACCCCGAATGGCAGATTCCTTATCTTTTGGGAGATTTCCACCCTTTTCCAGCCTGATAACAAACCGGAGCAAGGAAAATGAGATATCATATATGTTTTCTCTGTCTTCCACTTACCAATATTCCTTTTCTAAAGATAGTGTTTCTAAGTAAGATTCACATTTGTACACATTTCATAAATTTTACTGTTTTCAAATCTGCTTCTAACGGAATTAAAATAAGTTATGAAATCCGACTTGAACCTGTTCTTGTCGAAAGAATCCGGAGTCTTGATGGAGCCTGTTTTAACATCTGAACTAAATTCAAAATCCTTGCCAAAGATTTCTTTATCAGGATCGGAAATGATAAAATATACAGCCTCATCGGTTATTTTTATAGTGATAATCGATGGAAATCTTTCCACTTTATCGGATGATATACTGACTACGCCTTCTCTTAATCCATCCTTATCCCGATACTCAACATGATCTGCTACTCCAAGAAGCGCACGCACATATAAATAATCCGTATAACTCCTACTTCTTTCCGGTTCATCATCGGGTTTTTCAGCAATATTTCTGAGACTGTCACGTTTTTTAGGAGCAACTGTAAGTATATCCGATTTTACGAATGCCTTATCACTTCCAATGTTATTCAATCCAATGTCATCTAAATACTGTCTCTGTATGTAACCTTTAATATATAACCCAGTGGACTTGGAATCCTTTGAAGGGAAATTAATCCCTCCTTTCATAACCGAGTATACTGCTGATGCTATTTTGAAACCCTCCTCGTTCGTAATACTACTTCTGCCATCAATAGTTGCTCTGATATAGCAATATCCGCCTGCTCTGAGTTTCTTATTAACATCAGTCAAACCGAAATCCCTGATAATCAAAAAGGACCCAAACCCTTTATTCTGACGGGTTCCAAAGTTCGTGATTGCAAAAAATTCATCTATATGATTATCTATATGCTCTAACAACCCCGGTATGTGGCAGACTATCTTTAGTTTTATAGGCTTTTCATAAAAGACCGTTTCCTTATATGATGCCCTGACAAGTGCATTATATTGAGATTCTTTACTTTTTACCATATTCCCAAAAAACAGCCCATCAATACCTTTATATCTATATTCATTTTTAATACGGAATTTTTCTTTTTCCTTTTCTTCTTTGGCCCCTTTTCTTATTGAAATCTCATGGAGCTTTATGTCCCTGTTTATAGTATCGCTTTTGCTTACTGCCGTACTATCTTCGGGCTGAATAAAAACTTTATAGTTTAATGCCTTTTCCTGCCCGTTATTCCTCCACATCTTAGGAATTTTATTATCGTCAGAACGTTTTACAGGTTTTGATAAAAGGAACCTGTCCAGTTTAGGTTTTAATTCTGAAGGACGGATACACGCTCCATTTTCAGCGTGCTGGAAATGGAGCATCGGAGTAATCTGCTTAAGATTATACTCTCTAACAAAACTATAGTTTTCAGGATTCATAAAAGACCTCCATAGGATCAATTATTTTAAATATCAACTACTAGCAAAAAATGAAGTGGACTCCTTTTAATCACATTTGATAAAGTCCCTCTTTGTATACTTAGGTGGACTTCGTGTCAATGCTCTAAGGCGAGCTTATGACTTTTCTACGAAAAACAGTCAGATTTCCGAGAAAGAAAAAGAGCTGTGTCAATGCTCTATGGCGAGCTTATGACTTTTCTACTATAGCTAGCAATAGCCGCCCCACCCGCTTTAGGGTTGTGTCAATCCTCTATGGCGAGCTTATGACTTTTCTACTGCTCGTTGGTTATTGAGCGTATTCCCTAATACGGTGTCAATGCTCTATGGCGAGCTTATGACTTTTCTACGGCCACAATTAATCTCAGTTCTGCGTCCTAGTCTTGGGCGGTGTCAATGCTCTATGGCGAGCTTATGACTTTTCTACACAGTTATTATGAGAGTGAGAACGAGAATGAGAACTGTGTCAATGCTCTATGGCGAGCTTATGACTTTTCTACCCTTACATCTCAGGATGCCCATAAATAGGGCTTCTCCAGCGCTATTTTTGCAAATTATTCACAGAATATTCTGACAATATCCGTTTTTCTGCATTTTTCTGTACCCGTACTCAAAAATCAGCATTTCGGGCTTCAAATATTACAAATTTATTACATGTGGATATATGTGCCACTTCATATTATAATATGTTTTACCAAAATGGTCAAATATTTCCACTCTCTACAACATCTTCCACCCAAATAGGCAGAATGGGCTTTTGGGGGTTCCGCACCTTTCGAAACTCTTTTTTTCATTTCTTCGCTATTTTACTCCGGAATAGAAAGCAGAATTTCCAAAAAATGACAGCAGGGAATACCTCCAGCATTATATTATTATAACATAAAACTAATCTGTTCAAATATTTCTTTAAAATTAATCTTACATTTACCGTCCCAAATATTTATAGGCACTTCGTCATTAAAACTATATTCCGTAACCATGTCTGATTTTGAAAAATCATAAACCAATACCGTCAGGTTTTCAGGATTAACTATCCAATACTCCCTCACGCCTGCATTTTTATATTTTCTAAGTTTTCTAACCACATCATGATGCCAATTTGAAGGCGAAAGCACTTCCACTATAAAATCAGGTGCTCCCACAACGCGATGTCCCTGTAATTTGTCACGGTTACACACAACCAAAATGTCAGGTTGCACGATAGTCTTATTGTCACAGTCAAGCTGTACATCTGTAGGTGCATCAAAAGGCACACATGAACCCTTATTTGCTGCAATATAATTATTTATAGTTGCAAATATCAAACCACTGATTCGCTGGTGTACTAATACAGGAGAAGCCATATCATAAAATACACCATCTATCAATTCAACTCTCGTGCCTTCAGGTAGTGCCAGATAATCATCCAATGTTTTTGTATTGTCCTCTTTACTTAAATATCTGACTTTTAAGGCACTGCTTCCATCGACAGATCCATAATCACTGGCATCTTCACGAACACAGTTTAATTCTGTACCATCTTCCAAAACCAAATCTTCACTGCAGCCTTTTATTTTATTATGCCTATTCGTATTTTCTGCTTGAGCAAATACAGCCCATAATGCTTCGAGAGTCTTTCTCCTGGGTGCCGTTGTTATCTTTGAGAAAATCTTCTGAACTGTGCTAAGTGGAACTCTTGATTTGTCAGCTATATACTCGCACGAAAATCCATATTCCTTTTTCTTTGCAATCATTTCGTCTATAGTCATTGCCTTTTCTCCAATCTTCCGTATTTATTTATATAATATTCCATTTTGGGTAGAAAGTCAACATATTTATTCCATTTATATTCCATTTTAATAGTTTAAATATCACTCTGGCTCAGGCACATAACAAAAAAGACAGATACTCCTGTCTGAAATTGATACAGGTTTCAATCTTCTTCATCTCATTCTGCCAGTGCTTTGACATCCACCCCGCAGAAGGTGCACGGCGAAGCATCAGGAAAATAGGGGCATTGCAGTGAAATTTGGCGAAAACCCTTAGATTTTCTTTAAGCTGGGAGACTGTTCGGTCTTGGAGTGTAAAAGTACTCCCCAAAACCACACTTTTGGGCATGGTTTTGGGGAGTAGTAGTTAACTGACTCAATCACTTTCTTCCATCTTAATCTTCTTAACCGTTGCGACAATTTCATTGATCACATGTATGTCGATTATCGGCATGACACGATACTGGTATTTCGTCAGATTCTCCCTATAATAATCCGTGATTTCACTCTCTGCGACATCTTCCACCCAGATAGGCAGAATGGGCTTTTTAATTTCCAGCGCCTTTTGAAACTCCTTTTTCACTTCTTTGCTATTTTGCGCAGGAATAGAAAGCAGAATTAAGAACGCATCGCATTCTTCTATGGCCTTCATTTCATTTGGAAGATAATCGCCTCCCAGCGGCACGTCCCTCGGCGCACGCCAGACGAAAATTCCCCTATCCTCCAGGACGTCCTGTACTTCTTTCGAAATCTCGTTATTATTCCTGTTATAACTCAAAAATATAGCAGGCGGCCTCTCAGGACGTGGTATGTCCAGCCAATCCGTCTTCCAAAAATACAGAACGGTATGTACATCCTTATCCGAAAGGTCTTCAAAGGCCTCCAACCCCCATCGTTTCTGTTCCTTAACGGTGATTCCGATAAGCTTATGAAGAAATTGCAGCCCACTTTCCAAATCATCCGACAGAATTACATGCTCCGGCTCAAAATAGTCCGGATACTTTGAGTCTTCCAATGCCTTCTTAGAAATATACGGAAAACATTCAAATTCGTAGATTAACGGTGTTATCCCGAACCTCCTCTTCAGATAGTCGCGAAGTATATATCTCTGGTTCCTCGGCTGTTTCGCCATTCTTTCCGCACTGCTCATTGAAGGCTGTCCGTTTTTATTTAAGTATGCAAAATTTCCATCCTTATATATAAATCCGGTGGCGCCCCGAATCTCCAAAATAAATGCTCCCATATGCGGAACAAATAGCAGCATATCAAAGTCAAGGATAGTATTATTCACTCGAATATCCGCATACATGGATGCCAGAATATAATCCGGCAGCTCAGTCCTAACAAAATTATACATAATTTCCTCTGCAGGAAACATTTCTTCCGGTATCTCACCGATAATTCTTGCCATATCTTTTCTCCGTGATATTCTGCTATTTTTTCTCACAGTTTTGAAACATATTCAATAATCTCGGCATCATCTGTATGATTTAGAATAAAACTTCTGGCGTATCTCATCATCCTGTTAAGATTCAACTGTTGTTTTGAGTTCAAATACTTATACCAACATGGAAGTACTATCTTATCAGCCTTCTCCTTATTGCATTCTTCACACAATCCGACATAGTTTAATTCATTATTCACGCTCATACGACATGACTTAGGTATAAAATGATCCGTCGTAATCGCACATCTTTTTCCACAATGTGCACAACAAGAATTATTATAGTTATCATATGCTACGAACATAATAATCTCCAAAGAATGTCAGCAGGGTCTGCCCACCGAATGACAGATAATATCAATAGTTCTTCTCACTGATTTCAAAATAACTCTGAGGATGTGCACATACAGGGCAAACCTCAGGCGCACTAGTTCCAACTACTATATGCCCGCAGTTTCTACACTCCCAGATCTTAACCTCTGACTTCGCAAATACTTCCTGCGCCTCAACATTATGAAGAAGTGCACGATAACGCTCCTCATGGTTCTTCTCTATGGCTGCAACACCTCTAAACTTCTCAGCTAACTCAGGAAATCCTTCCTCTTCGGCGGTTTTTGCAAATCCCTCATACATATCAGTCCACTCATAGTTCTCACCAGCTGCCGCAGCTGCAAGATTTTCAGCAGTACTTCCGATACCTTCAAGCTCTTTAAACCAAAGCTTTGCGTGCTCCTTCTCATTCTCAGCGGTCTTAAGAAAAATTGCCGATATCTGCTCAAATCCTTCCTTCTTTGCTTTAGACGCAAAGTAAGTATACTTATTCCTAGCCTCCGACTCCCCTGCAAAAGCTGCCATTAAGTTCTTTTCCGTCTGTGTTCCTGCATACTTGTTACCCATAATAAACCCTCCGTTTTTAATATTTTATTACCTTTTCAATGTCACCTCGAAAACACCTTCAGCGTTTTCGAGGTAACAAAACGATGCTCTGCATCTTTTTGTTATACTAACGATAATATTACCAAAAGAAATCTTTGTCAATTGTATACCTTATGTTCTATCCTATAATTCCAGGCTCATATCCATATGCCAAATACCCTCCTCCAAGTATTCATCAGAGGTGATCACAAAAATGACACAAAAAAGCATTTATATATAGTTTTGCTATATAGAGATGCTTTTAAATTTTATACGGAAACTTCCCCTGCCAGCACTTTCTTGTAATCCTCGTAATTCTTCTTTAACAGTTCCGGCGTATTAAGCTCGTATGGACATTTCGAAACACATTGTCGGCAATTGATGCAGGTCTCGATTTTCTTCATCTCATTCTGCCAGTGCTCTGACAGCCATCCCGCAGAAGGTGCACGTCGAAGCATCAGGGAAATACGGGCACACTGGTTTATTGTAATACCCATAGGACATGGCATACAGTAGCCGCAGCCTCTGCAGAACTCACCTGCCAGCTCTTCCTGCTCATGCTTTATATACTCCGTTATCTCTTCTGTCATAGTTGGAGTGTTTTCCATATATGACAGCCATTCCTCCAACTCACTCTCTCTTTGTATTCCCCATATGGGTAGTACGTTGTCAAACTGCGTCATATATGCCATCGCTGCATCAGATCGGTTTATAAGACCTCCTGCCAATCCCTTCATGGCTATGAAACAGACATTGTTTTTCTTACAGATTTCTACAAGTTCAAGTTCCTGTTTTCCTGACAGATATGAAAAAGGAAATTGCAATGTCTCATAAAGTCCGCTTTCGGCAGCCTCTTTAGCTACTCCGATCTTGTGAGCGGTAATGCCTATATGACGGATCATCCCTTTAGCTTTCGCTTCCTGCATACATTCATACATACCGGTACCGTCGCCGGGGACATACACCTGCCCTGCCATATGGAACTGATATACATCTATATAGTCTGTGCCAAGAGTATTTAGAGAAGTCTCCAAATCCTTCCAAAAAGCCTCAGGATTTTTCGCCTGTGTCTTAGTCGCAATATATATTTTTGAACGGGCTTCCTTTGTATTAAAAGCCTTACTTATCTTATACTCACTATCCGAATAAGCTCTTGCTGTATCAAAATACGTCATCCCGCCTTCGTATGCACGAAGAAGGATTTTTACTCCCGTTTCAACATCACAACGTTGTACCGGCAAAGCCCCGAACCCGTTCTGAGGAACTGTGATACCTGTAGTACCTAAAGTTATCAATTTCATTCAACTTCTCCTAAATTAAAATAATATGATTTGTTTTATACACTGATATTAGTATTATTATTTGTTTTTGTCAATTGACTTCTCTTACCATAAAACTAATTTCATTATTCTATTATTTCTGTTAACAGCAACGGAAAAATCCTGCGGACTTTTCATATATCACAATGCTTTTATCCTTAATCTCCGTTTTTTTACCAAAGCCGTAAACCTGCTCGGAGATATCACAATTCACATTAATCTCACCAGGCTTGTCCGATGGATTAAGCACTACCAAAATCTTTTCATCGCCAAAGCTTCTTATATATGCTAACGGGGTACCGCCGGCTCCATCGGATATAAATTCTATATCTCCCCTGTTTTGTAATGCCTTATGCGACAGCCTGATGGCTATTAGTTTCTTAATCTCTGAACGAAGGGAGTCCTTATCCGATATCTGTGCCTTTGCAGTAGGTCTTAAAGGATCCGGATCTATCTTAATGTATAATTTATCTGCCAGAGCAGTTGAAAATCCTGCATTTGCACTGTCATCCCATTGCATTGGCGATCTGGCGCCGGTCCTGTTATAGCCTCCTTCTTTTGAGATCAGGCCTTCTAAATACCGCATTCCTATTTCATCTCCATAATATATATATGGTGCTCCCGGCATTGACAAAAGAAATGCAAAAGCTATTTTCAATCTGTCATCATGTATGTAATAAGCCAGTCTTTCCATATCATGATTGCCGGAAGGAATACAGATAAGTCCCTTTCTCTCCGATTTCTCATAACTCTCCAGATATTTCTTTACAAATTCAGAAGCATCTCCTTCACCGCCAAAATACGGCTTTTCACATCTAAAAAGATCATTATAATGAGATGGGCCGAAATGAAGCAGAAAGTCCATATGAAAACCGGCCTGAAGGCTTTTATCCGGTTCTCCCCATTCTGATACAAATGCAGCGTTAGGAAATTCTTTATCAAGTATGGCTCTTACATCCTGCCACAATGCTATAGTGCCCTTGCTGTCTACATCATTTTTCACCAAGGATCCGGCCATATCTACTCTGAATCCGTCACAGCCCTTTGAAAGCCAGAAGCGGATAACATCCATCATAGCCTTTCTCGTCGCCATCGGTCCTTCAGCATCCATTGCCTGCTGCCATGGACGTTCAGGCCTATAAAAACCGTAATTCAAAGCAGGCTGATGAGAGAAGAAATTTACCACACAACTTCCGTCACGGTCGGAAATTCCTCGAAGTGAACCATATCCCTTCGGCTCTTCCCAGATGTTGTCGGTCCATATATAACGGTCGGTATATTCGTTTCTTTCTGCCTTCATGCTTTCCTTAAACCAGGGATGATCCCATGAGGTATGCCCCGGCACCAGGTCAAGAAGCACATGGATTCCAAGCTTATGTGCCTCTTCAAACATCTCTGCTAAGTCTTCGTTTGTCCCGTAACGCGGCGCTACTTTATTATAATCAGATACATCATACCCCGCATCGCCAAAGGGCGAGTCAAAGCAGGGATTGATCCATATGGCATTACATCCCAGCTCCTTTATATAAGAAAGCTTTTCCGTAATACCTTTTATATTCCCTATACCGTCTCCGTCCGTATCTTTAAAACTTTGGGGGTAAATCTCATAAAATACCGCATTATCAAGCCATTCAGGTTGTTTACTCATCGCGTCTCCTTTTCATTTAACATTTAGATTTTATTATACCGCTTTTTTAATCATAAAAAACAATCAGGAATCTCTTTTATTCCCCTTGCCCTGCATAATGCAGATGTCGGGCCTTTGTAAGATAATGGTCTGCCATCTACATCAGTAATTATACATCCTGCTTCCCGAGCTATCAGTGCAGCAGCTGCATAATCCCACAGCTGGATCCGAAGTTCAAAATAAAGACTGCAATGTCCCATCGCCACACAGCACATATCCCATGCCGCTGTACCGGATCTTCGAAGATCCACACACTGTGGCAATATTTTCTTCGCTATATCAAATGTACGTTCCTGCAGCCCCGCATAATAGGGTGCCGTACCAAAAACCACAAGTGAATCTGACAACGGAGTCTCGGACGACATTATCCGTTCTCCGTTAGCAAAAGCTCCTTCCCCCGCTGTGGATGATAGCACAATATCATCAAAAGGGTTATATACCACTGCCATATATGGACTGCCATCTTTAAGAAGAGCTATAGATACTACCGATGGCCGGTATCCGTATATGAAGTTCGAAGTACCGTCAATTGGGTCTATGACAAAGCAGTAGCCACTTTCCATTTTCTCCGAAAATACATCCTGTCCATCCTCTTCGCCAAGAAAGGCTGCTTCCGGTAAAATCTTTCCCAGTTCTCCGAAAAGGAATGCCTGTATCTTCTCATCGGTCTCAGTACAAAAGTTGGCATGCCCTGCTTTTTCCATAATCTTATGCCGCACAGCAGTTACCATTATTTTTCCTGCTTCTTTCGCTATCCGAATAATATCATCTATGCTCATATTATTTTTTCCTTTAAATCGATTTTCATAATTCTTCCCACAAAATCAATCAGAGAACCATCCCACTGATTGATTAAAATATTTTTATCTTTGCACTGTCCCCTGCCAATCCTTCTGATGCGACAGATAAAGCAGTCTCGCCTTTTTCGTATCCCGAGCGGATTATAGCAAGTGCTTTGCCATGGTAGGTGACCGTCTCGTTATCCGTATAATCCTCGTCAGTTATTGGATTGCCGGTTCCAAGGCCTGCCAGAGTACCGCTGCCTTCGACCTTCACATTTACCGGCACAGCTGCATCCGGTACAACGCGTCCATCACTATCTACTGCCTCTATCCACATAAAAAGAACATCATGTCCATTTGCCTGCATGGCCTTCTTCTCAGGCGTCAAGCGAAGTCCCACCGGCTCACCGGTTGTTTCCAGTATATCACGGCTGACTTCTTTCCCATCCGTATAGCTTATAGCTTCTACCTTTCCCGGCTTATATATGGCCTCAAATCGTACACTGTTTGGTAAGGGTCTTTCCGATGATACCTTTTTACGTCCAATCGAATCGCCATTAATCAGTATTTCCACTTCCTGAGCATTTGAAAACACAACAAGCTCTACAGTTTTTCCTTCATAACCGGTATAGTTCCAGCATGACAGTACATCCGTAAATCCCCAAGGACCGATCATCTCCACTTTACCGAAGTTCTTAGGATGTACGGTATAAAGATGAGTCGCACTGCTGCCCCACACTACACTCCTGTATGCTCCCTGAGGCCGCTTCGTACCTGTAATATCAAAGTCAGCATCGTTCGCAGTTCTCCAGGGATACGGCGATGACTCCTGAGGCATCAGAGCATACGGACCTTTTTTTAAAAAAGGATCCTCAGGATCTAAATATACCGATTTTCCAAGCCCTGCTTCTCCTATATAGTCCCATGCCGTCCACGTAAAATCTCCGATGATATAGGGATGCTTTTCAACAAGAGGCCATCTGAAACCAATCTCTTTAGGGAAATTCTCGGAACCTAATATTACTCTGTCCGGGAACAGCTCATGATCCCTCTCATAAAAGTCTTCCATATAGTTATAGCCCACGATATCCAACCCGTCTGTAAAAGGCTCCGTTCCCTTTTCCCAGAAATCTTTTGTTAAACCACCATCTATAGAATTCTGAAACCAGCTCAGTCCTTCAGCCAGTTCATCATCCAGACCGCTCCAGAATGAGCAGATTCCATTACTTACAGGTCTTGTACCATCCAGGCTTCTTACCTTTTCCGCCAATTTTTTTGCCAGATCATAACCATTATTAAGGCCGCCTCGCTCAGGTATTTCATTACCTATGGACCAGATTACAACACAAGGATGTGTCCTGTCCCTGCGTACAAAAGCTGTCAGGTCTTTCTCCCAATCCGCATCAAAGAACTGACTGTAATCACCGCTTCTTTTAGCCATTCCCCATGCGTCAAATGCCTCATCAAACACATACATACCTAGCCTGTCGCAAGCCTCTATCAGAGCCGATGAAGGCGGATTATGAGTAGTACGGATCGCATTAAATCCGATTTCTTTCAACTTCTTTACCTTACGAGCCTCAATTTCATATAAGGATACCGATCCCAGCAGACCATTATCATGATGGAGGCATCCGCCTTTTAGTTTTACTGATTTTCCATTTATCAGGAGTCCTCGAACAGCATCCACCGTAACCGTCTTAATACCGAAAAGTGTGCTTGCTTCATCTACGATACAGTTTTCTTTTGGATCCGCTACAAAATGAGTACGATAAACCCCAAGGTTTTTAACAGTAGCTTTTACCGTATACAGATTCGGATCATCCACATCCCATATCAACGGATTTTTAATAGAAAATGCGATTCTGGCTGTACCTGTGCTGCGGGCATCGAGCCAGATTACTTTCTTTACAGAGGCTGCCACCTGCTCATTATTTGAGCAGAAAAAACTGTCGTCTTTATCTTCTGCATCATTATCTTTTTGTGCTAATGCCTTGATTTTATCTTCAAACACAAGTGACAGCTCTATCTCAGCCAATCTCTTCTCTGCAGTCTCATTCCGGACATCCACCTGTGCTTCCAGGAAGGCGTGTCCATCTGCCACTTCCTTGGTATAAACAAATATTCCGTCATTTGCTATATGCACCTTTGGTCCATGTACAAGCTCCACTCCACGGTACAGACCCGAACCTGTATACCAGCGGGAATTGGGCTGCATACTCGTATTCACATTTATTGTGATTCGGTTCTCTTTTCCAAATGTAACCAAATCTGTCAGGTCTACATAAAAAGGTGCATACCCATAATGCTGACGCCCTGCCTTAAATCCGTTAACATCTACTGTAACGTTCATCATAGCGCCGTCAAAGCGGAGTCCTATGCTTTCATTCTCCCATTCCTCCGGGATATTCACATATTTAGTATAATTCGAAATTCCGCCTGTAAAATACCCCATATCCATCTGAGCGGGAGCATCAGCCGTTACCGCTGTCCCTATCATCCCGTCATGCGGGAGATTTACCTCTACCCCGGGGTCTGATTTTATCATTCCCAAATTATCACAAAAACCCCTGCGAAATGTCCACTTCTCATCAAGTTTTATCCGTTCCATAGTTACATTCTCCTCCGTTTATTATAGTACAGTTTAGTGCCTGCTGGTAAAACCTCTTTAGGCACACTGTTCAATTCCGATAGTCAAACAGTTAAAATGATCAAACATATTTAACCGCAGTATATATATAATCTTCATAACTGTTAATCAATCTGTTTTCAATTGGAATTTTACGTTATTTTCATCGCAAAAATTCCAATTATCTCGAACTTTTTACTTATCTTAATTTATCAAAAAACTCCTTGTATCTGTCATTGTGTGACTTGATGGCAGTATCTGAATCGACATATTCCAAAAGGCCTGCTTTATCAACCCACTTGTACTCCGTAGTTTCACCTTCCTGAAGCACAATAGAGTCCTTGGGGCAATCAGTAACTACCAGGTAGGAGTAAAACATACTGTGGCTTCTGTCTCTAAAGGTATGGCTTACAAATTGAAAGTCCTCATCTTCTGCCTTAATCCCCGTTTCCTCAAAAAGTTCTCGTTTTGCACACTCTACCGGTGACTCCCCTGCCAAAGCGGAGCCTCCCGCACTTGCTTCCCAATATCCCGGATATACATCCTTATTTGGATGACGTTTTGTCAGAAGATATGTGCCGTCTGTATGCTGAACTAAAATATCGCACACCATATGATACTTTCCATCCGGTATACCATTAAAACTTCCAGGAAGCCTCTCCCAGGTTTCCCCCGTCCTGTTGTCATTTCTATCGTACAAATCCCATATTTCCATCTGATTACACCTCTTCAATAAATTACTTTTACATGAGTCAATGTCACCTCAAAAATGCCTTCAGAATTTCGTCAGTAACAAACCGATGCTTCGCATCTTCAATTATGTTATATACCAAAGTAGGAGGGAAATCTCCCTCCTACCCGATTATCAGATATGATTGGCTACTTCAAATGCATCCCATATAGCGTACATGATATTTGATACCTTTCTGGCATCACCGAGAAGATAAACTTCATCGATATCGTTCTTATATTTGTCGTAAAGCGAAGTCTCGCTGGTATAACCTACGCAGAGAGTCACACTGTCAGCAAGGATTTCTTTTACCGTACCGCCTACATCTGCTTTCAGAATACCATTCTTAAACTCCGTTACCTTAGCACCGGTCACGATTTCAACACCGTTAAACGGAAGGAGTTCTTCGAGCATCTCCTTATTTGCACTGCAAAGAGGACCGTTTACCGCAAGTATTTTATCAAGTGCTTCAACTATCGTAACCTTTTTTCCCTTCATAGCCAAGTCAAGGGCAAGCTCACACCCTACGAGACCGCCTCCTATAACTACCGCTGCATCTCCCGTATCCTTCTGTCCGAGAAGTACTTCTGTTGCAGTATATACTTTATTATCATCGCCTAAAGAGAACTTCTTTGGATTAGAACCTGTAGCGAATATTACAGCATCATAAGAGCTGTCCAGTATCTCCTTTTCGCCGGCTTTTGTATTCTTATGAACCTCAACATTTAGACGAACCATCTCATCCTCATACCATTTCGCAAGAGCCAGATCGTCCTCTTTAAACGAAGGAGCTCCTCCCGGTATAAGATTTCCACCGAGCCTGTCGGATGCTTCGAAAAGCACCGGTTCATGTCCGCGCTCCGCAAGTACCCTTGCAGCTTCGCATCCTGCCACACCGCCTCCGACGACAAGAACTTTTTTCTTCTTTGCAACCGGCATATAAGCATTAATCCTCTCCTTACCGGTCTGGGGATTTACGGCACAGTTTATGAGCGAATAGCTTTGGATACGTCCCATACATCCTTCCTGACAGCTTATGCAGGGACGGATTTCGGAAATTTTGCCTTTACGTATCTTATTCACTATATCGGGATCTGCAAGAGTGGGTCTTCCCAAAGAGATCATGTCACAGATGCCGTTGTTAATACATTCTGCTGCCGTATCGGGATTATCTACACGGCCTGCCATGATTACGGGAATCTTCACGTTTTCTTTTGTAATACGTGCAAATTCCTTGTATGGAGCCTTCTCCATATACATCGGCGGATGGTTCCACCACCATGCATCATAGGTTCCAGCATCAACATCGAGAGCATCATAGCCGTACTTCTCAAGAAGCTTTGCGGCCTCGATTCCTTCCTCTATGTCACGTCCCTTTTCTTCAAATTCTTCGCCCGGAAGTGCACCTTCGCGGAAATCTTTGATCATACTCTTAAGCGAAAAACGGAGAGCTACAGGGAAATCCCAGCCACAGGTTTTTGCTATCTCCTCACGGATTTCTTTTGCAAATCTCAGTCTGTTCTCCAGAGATCCGCCATACTCGTCAGTTCTTTGGTTAAAGAACGAGATTGCAAACTGGTCTATCAGATACCCCTCATGAACAGCGTGGATTTCAACTCCGTCAAAGCCGGCTCTTTTTGCATTAAATGCACCCTTTCCAAAGCTCTTTACCAGGCCGTGTATTTCCTCTACGGTAAGCGGACGGCAGGTCTTGTCAAGCCATCTGTGCGGAATGGCCGATGCCGAAACAGGGGGAAATTCTCCAAGGTTAGTGGGAATAGTCACTCTTCCGAAGCCTCCGCTCATTTGCAGGAAGATTTTTGAACCATAAGCATGTACTTTCTCTGTCATTTCACGGCTTGTCCTAACAAACTGCACCGGATTGTATGTTGAATTGGGCGTATTGGGGAAGGATGGCTTCTCAACCTCCAGGTCTGAAAATGTAACACCCGTGATGATGAGACCGATTCCACCCAGAGCTCTCCTTGCATAATATTCTATTCCCCTGTCATTCCATCCGCCTTCACAGTCACCAAGACCCAAAGGTCCCATTGGCGCCATACAATAACGGTTTTTGATTTCGAGCTTTCCGATTTTGACCGGCTCGAATAACTCTTTGTATTTCATTTTGTAAACCTCACCTTCTTCTTTTATTTCAATTATACGATACTAAAGTCAAAAACCCAAAAACTTTTCGACCCAAATATCATTATATTCATTAGCTTCAAAAAAGTCAAATATCTTACTCTAATACTTTACTTTCTTTTATAAAGCCTCGCGGGACGATGTCCTGCTCCTTGTGTATATTCGTCTGTCTCAATTACATAATCATTTATTTTCCGTCTGAAATTCGCCGGAAGTATACTGGTATTTAATATAGTCTCCTGAACCTTTTGAACCTCATTAAGAGTAAAGCTCTCCGGCAGGAAGTCAAAGATTGTATTAAAATCATCTGCATATTTTCTAAGCAAAGATACTGCTGTAGCTATAATTTTTGCATGATCAAATGCCAGCCCGCCACCGTCTTTTATTACGAAAGTATTTTTTCCGTATTTTGTTTTTTCCTTTTCAAGGGTTGCCTCCAGATGTACATCTTTTAACGACAGCACCAGATGAAAATCCCCGTTTTTCTCCTGTTGAAAATTTACATCAAACCACTGAGCATCTGCAGCATCATCTCCTCCAACCTGCTTTACAGACTCTTCTGTAATAACAGAGAAGAATGCGTTTGATATGATCCAGCCTCTTGGGTCTCTGCCGGGCTCACTGAAAATTCCGACAGGAAGCAGTACGACCGGTGTTACATTTGTTTCTTCTGTAATTTCCCGCAGTGCACATTCTTCCACAGTCTCATTGGGCTTAAGAAATCCACCGGGTAGTGCCCAGCAATCTTTAAACGGATGCACTCCGCGCTTAACAAGCAGAATTGACAGCTTATTTTCCGAATCTTTTTTATAGTTATCGCTTTCTTCCGACCTGATCATAAACGCTGCAATATCAGTGGTTACAGAAGGCCTCTCATAGTCTTTAATATTGTAATTTGACAGATATTCCTTTTCTGACTGCATGAAATTCTTACACTCCTCTTATAATATTTTATGATATCGAAAGCCTTTAAGACCTCCTCGCAAGCTTAAATGACTTTTTGACTTTGTACCCTAGTATAAATTTATTAATTTGCTTACTTCAGCAACTGCCTTTTCATACCTCTCCTCATAAGAACCGCTGATAATTACGAACTGCTTTCCATGGGATTTGATCAAATCTTTTATCTGATTACTGTATTTTTCCCTGTTGTCACGGATTTCCTCACTCCTGTCCCCATCCTGGACAAATGCAACATCGGGTTCCAAAAAAAGGATCAGGTCATACGAGTTTAAAGCATCGATAGCATCGGATAAAGCCTTATTTTTCGCTATACCCGGATCTTCCAGAAACCCCATAAAAAACTGAGTAATAAGTGTATCCGTGTCCTCAAAAAATACTTTGTTGCTATGTTCTATTGCTTTTATCTCATTCAATTTATGCTGCAGGAGAATCTCTGTAAAATCCTCCGACAGCATCATCATGTCCGTCCCGCTGCGCTCCGATATGTCACGTCCTGCCTCATCTATATAATTGGTATTAAAACGGTTCGCAAGATTTATCGTAAGAGTTGATTTTCCGGTACTTTCGCCACCCATCAAAAGTACTTTCTTTACATAATAGGGTTTAGCTATATTCGGTATCCAGTCCCAATATGCATACGGATTTTTACGGATTTCTGTAGAGCTGATTTCATTTCTGGGGAAAATATACAGTTTACTTTCCGGGTAGCATTTGTTCCAAAAGCTGTTCTCATCATAATCACTTCCGCAAAATACCACATCTATTGGCTTTCCGATTGCTGCCTTTACCTTATCTGCGTCACTCTGCCAGTATTTTTCATTGTACTCTGCTTTTGAAACCGCTTCATCTTCAAGTATAATAATCTTTACATTTCCGATATGTTTCGTAAGCTGGTAAATCCAGCGGTAGCGGACTCTCCCGTCTATCTCTTCGCGGTTATGTCCTATGCTTAAGACAATATACAGCTCTCTGCACATATTCGCCGCTCTTATTATACAGTCTACATGTCCAATATGCAATGGATTAAAAGAACCACCGTACATTCCTACATTAAATTCCATATTCCTGCTCCTTTCTTCCGTCACACCTCATCCGACCTCACTTCGTTCGGCCACCTTCCCCTCAAGTGGAAGGCTATGTTGGCTTAACTTAATAGTGTCGAAACCGTCCTGAGATTGATTCGATTCCTTGTACCAGCGGATAAACATGATAACAGCATTAACTAAGTAAACTGCCCACATCGCAAGTGTTGCTATGGTCTCGCCTCCCTGGGCAAAATGAACTGCCCACATGATAACCGTTACTACATCCACCACTATCCAAAGTACCCATTGCTCCATCAGTCTCTTGATAGAGAGTATCTGGGCGACTACCGATATTACTGTGCTCATACTGTCGATATAAGGAAGATTTCCTCCCAATCTGTCCAAAATAAATCCGTATATAAATATCGCAACTGCTGTCAAAGCATATACTATGGCGCTTTTCTTTAAGGGCAGGCGTTCCTTTTTTACTTCACCCGTCTTATCATTCATATGCTTTTTCCATGCAAACCATCCGACAAAATTCATCGGGAAATAATAGAAAGCATTTAGCATTACTTCTCCGTAATATTTTGCTTCGAATGCAACGATGGCATAGAATATAACATTTATCAGCCCGAATATAAAGGATGAACGTTTCCCTTTTCCCGTAAGGATTACACACCATGTTCCTGTGATCGCTGCGAGCAGACTCATCCATGTGTCTTCCCAATATATTGAAAGTCCGAGGATGACAGCCGTAGCTATGATCAGCCAGATAATATCAAAGGGTTTCCATCCGGTTAATTCGCTTTTTATAAATTTTTTAAAACCGCTCATGCCAAATCCCCCTTCCGTTATTTTCGTGACGTGCCCATCTTAGGATTTTCCTCAAGCCCTAATACGTATCCATTCTTTTCGATAAATTTTTGAATGTTCTTTTCGTCCATCTGCAGGAATACCGATTTTACAGCCCCACGATTGATATCAAGCAGTCCTTTCAGTCCTATAATAGTATATTCTGCCTTAGGAAGTCTGAACAGGGCTCTCACTATTCTTTCGACCAGGTACCTCTGTTCATCAGTTTTTACAGTATTTCCAACACCCTTTAGAACAGATGCCTTATTAACTATAGAAGCTACCAGGATGGACAGTTCTTCAGGTGATTTCGGAGCAAATGCTTTTCCTGACATAAAGTCGTCCGCTGTAACTACCTTTGCCTGTTTTTTACAATATTCAACAAACTGATTGCCTTCAACCTCACCCACATTTCCGATAATTTTATGACGGATTACCGGGTTCTTTACATCCGAATCAAAGTGCAGGATATCGCTTACCCTGACCCATGAACGAGGAGTAGCAAATACCATATTGCCTTCTTCAGCCTTTTGATTGTGAAGTGCGGACGGCTTAAAGGTCAGATAATTAATTACATAAGGATGAACATTGTTTTTCAATGCATAATCATTCTTCCAGTCCTCAAAGTTCGGTTCTATATAATGTATCTCAAAACGGTCTGCGAGAGGTCCTGCCAGTCTGATATATACTCCGTCATCATCCTCACGGTTACCAAGTGCAATAACAAATGTACCTTCCGGCAAATGATACTGTCCGATACGCCTGTCGAGGATCAGCTGGTAAGCAGCTACCTGTACTCTTTTTGTACAAGAGGTTATCTCATCTAAGAGCAGGATGGTATTTTTCCCATCACGTTCCTCATCGGGCAGTATCTCAGGTGTCAGCCATACTGTCTTGGTACGGCTTTCATTCGGATAGATAAGTCCGCCGATTTCTACCTCTGACATTTGAGCAAGACGTATATCTATCACCTTAAACCCATATTTCTGTCCTATCTGCTGTATTATCTGTGATTTGCCGACACCTGGAGCACCCAGCCCCAGTATGGCATGTTTTATATTATGCTGAATATTAAATTCTACGCACTCGCCAAATTCTTTTATTGTCATATCTGTACCCCTCCTTTTCAAAGCGGCGACATCATAAACGTGCAATTTTTCCGATACGTTTCATGCTGTCAGTTACTCCGATATCCCCAGAAAGCACCAGTATGGTCTTTTTGCTGAGTGTACGGCTGTAATACTGTTGATCAAGCTCTCCGAAATAGCCGTCTGTAAGGATAAGCATAACATCCGGTTTTACCTTGTTCTCTTTGATAAAGCGATATATACAGTTGATATCCGTACCGCCTGAGTGCTTCGGAAGACTTTTAAATATGTCCTCTTCCTTGCTTATTTTCTTATAAATATCATTTACCTCTGTATCCCAGTAACATATATTGATTATACAATGAAATTCTTTGGTTATCCTGTAAAGCTGTGTCAGAAACTGGGACATTTCATTATTGCCTATGGAACCGGAGGAATCTACAAATGCCCATATTTCCTCAAGCCGTTCCTCCTGTGTCCCATACCCCGGAATTATCATGTCCATATGGATATATTTTCTCTCAGGAGTTGCATAAGAGGTTTCTTCGTTTACTTCCTCTATCAGGAACTCCTTGAACAGAACCTGCCACTTTATCTTCTTGGATTCCACCGGACCAAACAGTTGCTTTGGTACAAAGTAGCTGCCCATGCTTGAACGGTTTTTTGATGCGGATTCCTTGATAATATCAATCAGTGCCTGTTTGCTTAAGCCGGTGCCTTCGGGTAAATCCTCAGCTTCTGTATCTGTACCTGTTTTATTATTCTCATCAGATCCTGTAACATTAATTAAAACAATATCATTCGGAGCATTTATCGGCTTATTCCGGTTAGGTTCCCAGGTATTTATATTAATCCTGACTTTTTTGGAATCATCCTTTAAATCCTTATTTTCTCTAAGCAGCTTTGCATATAGGTTTTCAGCTGTCTCACTATCATTTATATATGCAAATATTCCGTCATCCGGCCGTTCAAATACTATCCCTCTTGAGTTCATTCCATAGATAAGTTTTTGCAGCATATCGTTTACTATTATATCTGCTGCAGTGTTCCAGATTTGCGGATGCCTCTCATTTCTCCTGTCGCAATGAAACAGAATTACATGAAATATCTCATGCATCATTACAAAGTTTCTCTGTCCCTCCCTCATTCCGGATAAAAATTTGGCATTGTATTCAATCAGCCGGCCATTTGTCCTGGCAGTTGAAACAGCATCATTTCTCACTATCGGCATTCGCATAACGATATCGCCGTAAAATGGCATTTTACGAAGTAACTGCATTTTAAATCTGACAATTTCATCCTCTATAACCATTATGCTCACCTGCCTTTCTGTAGTCAATGTCACCTCGAAAACGCTTTCTGCGTTTCTCCGGTAACAAAATGATGCTACGCATCTTCAATTTTGTTATAGAATTACATTCCCTCCGAAACCGTCCTTTAGATGGTCATCGGCATCATACACCAAGCCTCTGCAATATGCGTAATCTTCCATCTTTGTACTTTTGCCGTAAAACTCAACTATCCCGCCCTTCTCGGAAGAATATACTCCGTCACTGCAATGACAATAATCATAATCATAGAAGCCTCTGGTAAAGAGTAATGCAAGGTCATCTTCCTTTATCACTGCCTCGTAGGGAACGGTCTGCTCTTTTGCATATCCATTCACCGGTGAACAGGTCATAAACCCAACCTTTGGTACTCCTATGTCAATCGCAAAATCCATATACTTATGAGCTTCTTTAGGAGAATTAATGTAATTTTTCAGTAAAACGCAGTTTAAAACAAATATGTCTTTATATGAAACTGAATCTACTATATCCTTTAAACTTTTTCTATCCGGAATCCGTATGGAACAATCCTTTACCTGTAAAGCTTCCTTACCTTCATTCGGCAGGACAGGAAAATGACAGGTTATATCTCCGAATATCTCCCGATTAACATCATCATCGTAATGATGTCGGCTTAGATGTATAGCTTCGATATGTTCTAAATCTTTTATTTTTTTCAAATTCTCCAATCCGATCCCATTTGTACTGATAGCGACTTCCATCTCATATCCAAAGATATCATAGATAGCTGAGATAACCTCGTTCAATAAATCTATATCGTAAAAAGGTTCGCCTCCGGTTATCTTAATGCCTCTGATCCTGTCTTCCGCTTTAAGCAGCTTCATCACCGATATAAACTTATCAATGTCTATCTTCTTATTCTTTTTGGTGTTCTTCGCCACACAAAATCTGCAGCTTGCAGGACAGAAGGTGAGCATATTTACAAATAGCTGCAGCCGGATGTTTTCAGGCTTTTCCTTGTAGCTTTTGCCATCGGGAGAGCAAATATAATTTTTAACCGTTATATCTTTTCCAAGAATCTTTATTTCACGGGTTTTTTCCTGAAATGTACCTGAGTTTTGCAGCTCCGGCTTACTTTTTTCACCACACAGCCTGCATTCTTCTCTTTTTTCACTGGTCTTACAGGATTGACAGTAATTTATATTTTGCATACACCTTTCCAGCCTCCTCCATGGCAACATTTTCACCGTTACTGGAAACTACTTTGACATCATTTCTTATATAGTTCAGATTCATTTGTGAAGAAAGGAAATGCCTTCTGTATATATAGTAAAGTTTTCCTTCAAAATTTACCGGTACCAGAGACTGCCAGAAATGGTATCCTATCACAATGTCCAATAAAAGATAGTATCTTCCGTTCTCATGATTTGTTTTTGTATCATCAAATGTGAGAATAGCAGTCTTTTTTATCTCAGGTATATTCTCATTTTTTAAAAACTGATCGTTTTTTTCCTCTGATAATGCATCTGCCTCTGCAAAATCAGGATTTACAAGTAAGTCTTTTATACTTTCCGATTCTGAAATATAGTGGGATCTTTTATCAAACCCAAAGCAGGATTGCTTAGCAGAGGTAGATGTAGTCTTTTGATGATCCGGCTTTTCCGGCATAAAAAGCCGGGCTATACCATCCTGTATCATATTTGCCGGACCGACCGATGCGGCACGTACCGCATTCTTTAACCTCTTATCATCTATTAATTCACCTGCAATATATACCGTTTTATTGGCGCATCTCCATATAGCCTTCATTTCCTGATACTTTTGCTCACTTACTTCATAATTGTATATACGTATATGCTTTAATTCCGGACATTCTGTAAAGGCATCGTTTCCAAAATCTTCAGCAGTACTTGGGATATCCAGACATTTTAGATTTTTGCAGCCTTTAAATGCATTTTGTCCGATTTTTTTAATTCCATAAGGCAGGTTGATATATTGTATAGTGCCTGACTCCCTGAATGCTCCGTCACCTATGATATGTATATCCATGTCTCCCATTTTTTCGGGAACCCGGACCGATACAGATTCTTTATTATCCTCATAAAAGAGGATTACGCCATCGATAACGATGTATGTCTTGTCAACATATTCTCCCATAGCTTATCCTCCGATCTTTAAACTATCCCTAATGTAATTCCCTTAACTAGCACCTGCCCTGGCGATCCATTTCATCTTCCCTTTCTCTTCTGTACGCTGCCCTGCGGAATGCTATTTTTAACTCTTCTTCCGAAAAAATATTCTTTTCGGCTACGAACTTTGCCTCGGGTATACTGATTAAAGTATTGTTTATCAATTCTATCATTTCCTTAGATGCTTTTTGGTCTAAAAGGATTTTTCTTAGCTGCCGCAGCGACTCCTCTGATTTTTCCGCTGACCCTTTTGCCAATATTCTTTTCATAAAACGAAGCAATGTAAATTTTGTCATATATATCCCTCTTTCTTAATCAAGCTAAAAAATCAATTCCTTTATAAAAAATGTTTGTTTTCTTATTTTCATTCTGATATTATCATATTGATATTATGATGTCAAGTGCTTTTTTGATTTTTTATCCCTACGAAAGCAACTCTTTCTATGACCGTTCACTCAAACCTCAATTTACGAGCAAGCTTGTACTAAAAGCATTCTTTTATCGCTCAGCCCACAATCTGCAAGCAAGCTTCCATTGTGGACATTCGCTTATCGCACAAAAAACTCGGATTATCGCTAGTTTAACGATAATCCGAGTTTTATTATGTTCTTATGAAAATCAATCACAGAACCGTCCCTCTGATTGATTTTTGGGGTTTTGCTCCCATGAATTCGTAGAAGTAGCTTTTTAGCATACCGTTGTAGATTTTACGGTTTTTGTCAGCTTTTCTGCCTATGTATTTCTCGGCATCTTCAAATCCTGTTATGATAAAGTACGACCATGAATCAAGTTTTGCAAAAGTCTCTCCCATCGTCTTATAAAGTTTCGGGAGATCTTTCTTATCCTCAAGTCTTTCTCCGTAGGGAGGATTCGTTATGATGAAACCGTATTTTTTTGAACTTGAAATATCTTTAACATCCTTCTGCTGGAAGTGGATTTTATTCTCAACTCCTGCAAGCTTAGCGTTCTGGCGGGCGGCCGATACAATCTCTCCGTCTATGTCGCATCCCTGAATATGAAGTTCCGCGTCAGGTACTATTAAGTCTCTTGCTTCGGTCCGTACATCTTTCCAAATTTTTTTCGGAAGAAAATCAAAACTTTCAGCAGCGAATTCTCTTTTAAGTCCCGGAGCGATATTCATGCCTATAAGTGCTGCCTCTATAGGGAATGTCCCACATCCGCAAAAAGGGTCCACCAGCACTCTTTCTGCTTTCCAAGGTGTATGTAGTATAAGAGCCGCTGCCAAAGTTTCAGTAATAGGTGCTTTACTGGTAAGTTTCCTGTATCCTCTTTTATGAAGAGACTCTCCCGATGTGTCAATACCGACCGTCACTTCGTCCTTCATGAGGGAAACTCTTACGGCATATGATGCACCGGTCTCGTCAAACCAGCTTATGCCATACTTCGCTTTTAATCTTTCGACCATGGCCTTTTTCATAATCGACTGAATATCTGAAGGACTGAACAGAGCACTTTTTATGGAGTTTGCCTTCGTAACCCAGAACCGTCCGTCCTTCGGGATAAAGTTCTCCCACGGAAGTGCCTTTGTTCCTTCAAAGAGCTCATCAAACGTAGTTGCCTTAAAGCTTCCCACTTTAAATAAAACTCTTTCCGTAGTCCTCAAAAACATATTTGCCCGCGCAAAGGCAGTTTCATCACCCGAAAAAGTAACTTTTCCGTCTTCGGTCTTTACTATTTCCATCCCCAGCGCCAGTATTTCACGTTTTAAAACAGATTCCATTCCAAAGTGGCAGGGTGCAATAAATTCATATTTCATAAGTGATCCTTTTATTTCTTACGTTTCTTTTTTCCCGGAGCCTTTTGTGATTCTTTTTGCTCCTGTTTTTCTTCGGACTCTTTATCTTCCTCTTCTTTAGTTTCTGTTGCCTTCTCGGTCTCTTCGTCAGATTCTTCTACCGAATCCGTATCTTTTTTCTCATCTTTTTTATTTTTCTTTGTATCCTTTGTACTCTTTTTCTTTGAAGATTTTTCGGCGTTCTTATCTTTTGGCTTTTCATCTTCTTTTTCTTCCTCTTCTTCGTACTCTAAAAGGGCAAAATCTTCATCATCTTCATCAGAAATAATAAATTCTTCTCCTTCATCAATTTCCGAAGGATTATATGCACTCCGACGGTTGAAGTATCCCATATCCTCGAGGAAGTCATCATCGTCTCCCACATCTTCGGCGTTGATAGAACCCTTCAGCTCATCATTTTCGTCTGAAGCATACCCTAAAGCTGATCTCGCTGCTTCTGCTGCGGTACGGTTACGTGTCTGGCCTTTCTTTTTCTTCTTCTCACGCATTGCGGCAGCTGCTTTAAGCCTTCTGTTATCAAGTGCCCTGCTCAGCCATTCAAGAATATCCTTAAAAATCTCGGCATTATTCGTTTCATGCAGCAAATCATGACGACACTCTTCGTATATGGTGCAGTCTACCTCACTTAAGTGGTATCTCTGCAGATTGTCGAAAAGCTCTGTTACTTCTTCTCCGTAGTCACATACCGGATCATGGCTTCCCGCTAAAAGCAGTATCGGCAGGTCATTTCTCACCTGCTTCATATTTGTCTTGGCCACAGCTTCATCCGTTAATCTCAAGATATCCGAATAGAATGAAACTGTCCCTAAAAATCCACAAAGAGGATCACTGATGTAAGCTCCTACAAGCTGATTATCCCTTGATATCCAGTCAAACGATGTTCTGCTTGAAATCTTGCTGAAGCCTTTGAATTCAGTAAATTTCTTTCCGAGGCGGACTGATTTGTATCTCGGTTTCTTCGAAAACTTTGCTATCCTTGCGGAAGTCATGAGAGAGTTCAGTTTTTTATGCGTCGGATTAGGACACGAGCATAGAATACACGCATTTAAAGAGTCAAACAGCGGAAGCAGGCATCTTGCGATAAGTGCACCCATTCCTGCTCCAAACAATATGAGTTTTCTTCCGCGGTTCGCTTTTTTAACATATTTTAACACATGGAGTGCATCGGAAATAAGTACCTCATATCCGTCTTCATCTGCTATATGTCCGAGGTCTTCATACCTTATCTCAGCACCGTGTCCCCTGTGATCATAAGAATATGTATCATATCCTTTTCCGTTTAACACTCTTATAAAATCATCAAATCTTCCGTGATGTTCTGCCATATCATGCAGGAGAAGTATACTTCCTATGGGTGTCGATACATCCGAAAGGCATGCATATACCACTGTAGTTGTCTTATCTTCCTGATGAAGTGTTATGCGTTTAGTTTCCATAATATATCATATCGTCAGAAGACGTTTCCTTTCAATTATAATCACTCAAATTAATTATATTTATTTTTACTTGAAATTGCAAGCAGAATAACGTAAACTATCAGTGAATATTATTTACGATACGTGAAAGGAATACGATATGGATAATAAAACTATCATCTTTGCTACGGGAAACATGGGGAAAATGCGGGAAATAAGACAGATTCTTGACGGGCTGCCCTATGATATCCTTTCCATGAAGGAAGCCGGTCTTGAAACCGATGTGGACGAGACAGGAGAAACCTTCGAAGAAAATGCCATCCTTAAAGCGCGTGCTATAGCCGATAAGGCAAAGAAAAAGGGTATTTACTGCGATGCAATAGTAATGGCTGATGATTCGGGCTTTGAGGTTGATCATCTCGGCGGCAGACCCGGGATCTACTCTGCCCGCTTTATGGGAACCGATACGCCTTATTCCATTAAGAATCAAAAAATCCTCGAAGAGATGGAAGGAGTCCCAGAAGAGGAGCGTACAGCTCGTTTTGTGGCCGCTATCGCCTGCGTATTCCCTGACGGAAGCTGTAAGGTTGTAAGAGATACTTTTGAGGGATTGGTTGCCCATGAAGCTAAAGGAATATATGGTTTCGGATATGATCCCATAATGTATGTACCGGAAAAAGGATGCAATTCAGGAGAACTGCTCCCGGAAGAAAAGAATAAGATCAGCCATCGAGGAAAGGCCCTTATGAAAGTAAAAGAACTGCTTGAAAATCTTTAACTCCATCAAAAAAATCCTGTCACCTTTCGGTGACAGGATTTTTTAGTTTTAATCTGTTAGTTTATCAGGTAATAACTGATGCACTTGAGATATCTACCTCCTGGATGAAATCACCATAGATATCATTGTGGATGCAGATCATAGCTTTCTTAGCTACCTTGCTTCCTGAAGCAGCTATAGCTACATCAGCGTTAACGATAAGGCTTGGATCAAGCTTCTTACCATCAATATAGAATTCGAAGCAGTCTTTTACGATTTCAAGAGGTGATACATAAATTGTCTGTCCCTTAACCTGCTTGAAAGTGATTACCGGCTGATTGTCTGTTACAACTACAGTCCTTCTGCCAATTTCTGCAATCTGAGAATTTGAAGCTCCTGCAACAACTTTGTATGCAGTTATAATGTAGTTACCGGTTTCAAGCTTCTTCTGGTAATCATATGCCTTAAAGATAAGCTCCATAGATGAGTCGGTTACCATAGCAGGAAGTACATCAAGGAACTTGCCGTCCTTTATAATTGTGTAAAGGAATACGGAATCACCTACTGCTACTGAAAGATCGGTAGCTGTAAGCTGTGCGGTAGGCTGCTTGCTTGCATAGAAGCGGATAAGTTCGTTCCTAACCGTAAATGCTCCATTCCTTGCCTGAATGTTAAATTTAACATCTGCAGGTTTTACATCGCCGGCCTTGATAGCGGTATCAATATTGATAAGGCTCTGCTCAGGATTTGATGTAAGTACCCATACGTTAGCTTCAGAAAGATCTGCTACTGAGAACATAATCTCAAAAGGAGTTACATTTGATCCGGCCTTAACGGTTGCCTTAATGATACCATTCTTAACACCGGAATTAAGAGTTACGTTTGATCCGTAGATTGTAAGCTTGCCTTCACTGTCAAACGGTCCGAATGCAACAGTACCTGTAGCAATCTTGGTTCCTTCATGCTGTTCGATGGTAAGAGGCTGGCTCTTAAGTTCATTTCCGTACTGATCCTTAACGGTTGCCTTTAACTCAATGTAATCAAGAGCTATGGAGTTCACGTTAAGCGTAGCCTTTGAAAGTGATACTGTAAGGTTTGTAGCTGTACTTGCACCGAGAACTGTAACCTTTGCGGTAGCTACTGCATCAGTTCCCTTGTAGAAGATAATGGTTGTTTCACCTGTGTTGTTAGGGATAAGTGACCATCCGCCGTTGGACATCTTTGAGCCGATGAAGAGAATCTTCTCATCTGCTGCCTTAAGGCTTGTTATACCTTCTTCGTCAAATGTCTTATATGTGGTTTTTCCTGTTTCATCCTGATATATGAAAAGTGCTTCGATAACAGGTGTTGCAGTGTCAATAGTGAATGAAGTATTCAGCTGATCATCCTTTGTCATATATACACCGTTATAAGGCTTAATGGTGTAGATGGAGCCTGCTGCATGAGGTTCAAATGATGAAACTGCAACCTGCTGCTTGATAGAAATAGGTGTTCCTATTGAATCAATTCCCTTGCTGACTTCAATCTGGAATACGCAGGTTATATTAGGCTTAAGGAAATAAACCTGAGTTCCTGCAACATATGCATCAAATGTTGATGATACAAGAGTTACTATAGGAAGTACCGATGTTAAACCTGTTGTGATATCAACACCGTCCTTGTTGTAGTATCTGATACCCAGATCTACATATTCATTTATAAGTACTTTCTTATTTGTGATATCAATCTTATCAATATCCTTAACATCACAGGTAACACCTGTAAAGCTTACTGCATCACCGCTGTTTCCCTTATAGTTTACATAATAAGTAAAGCCGGCAATGAAATTGGTCAGCATCTTAACAGTAACATCTTTACCGTCTGAAGTTACCTTATCGATACCTGCTGACTGTGAAAACTTAACATCTGTTATCATGTAATAGATCTCGATATCGCTCTTCTTGATATCATCGGGCTTTTCAAGACCTGAGATAACGAATGTATCAAGTGCTGTCTGCTTAACTGTGAACTCTGAAGGTGTTGCAGTAGGAGTAGGTGTAGCGGTAGGAGTTGCTGTAGGCTCTACACCACCTGTTACTGTAACTTTGAAACTCTTTTGATAAATAGTTCCTGAATAATTCTTTCCTGCATAGGTCTCGGCATTGATAGTATATGTTCCTGCCTTCTTAAAGGTTACCTTGTATTCTGAACCCTTGGTTCCGGTTGCCTTAAGTGTTACATCGCTTGAATCACATACAAGTCTTCTGTAGTCGGTATCACCGCTTCTTGACATTTTAACGGTGATTGCATCGCCTGCCTTGTATTCCTTGCCGTCTTCGATACCTGTTACGGCAAAGTCCTTTGCTGCATGCTTATTTACTGTGATATCAATTTTTCCGCTAAAGAGTTCTTTTCCGGTTGCCTTTTCCTTAACCTTAACTGTTACGGTAGCTGTTCCGACACTCTTTGCTTTGATATTGGTTGTCTTGTTGCTGGTAGTACATACAGTTTTATCATCAGATGAAAGTTTTATTTCCATCGTATTGGAATCATAGCCCTTCAGGACTTTTGAAACCTTAAGATAGCTGTAAAAACCACCTTTCTTTCCGTTGGCCTTCGATCCCTTAAATCCTCCGACATAAATGATTCTGGATTTCTTGGTAAGGGAAAGAGTGTTTGCAGCCTGAACCGGTATAGTACCTACAATAAGTACCAGGCACAGAACTGCTGCCAATAACTTCATAGCTTTTTTCATGTTTACCCTCCATTTTTTGTTGATTTATTGTTTAGTGATGAGTCTTTCAACCAGAGCCGTTTTTGTAAACAGCCCAAAGTATGGATCAGGAATCATAAAATCCACACTTCTTACAAAAACGCTTCCTGTTGAACCCTCAACACAGTCAACCTTGGTTATGTATTTTGAAATGTCTTCCCCACAGAAGAGGAAAGTGAAATAATCGGGAATGGCTTCGGTCCAGTCCTTTATTTTCCCTGAATAAGATTGAGCGGTCTGTATGACTTCAATCTCCGGATCTGAATCAATAACCTTTATGGTCATAGAATCGCATATCTTTATATCAGAAAGCTTTTCCTGAACCTTTATACGGTATACACGTATCTCATAACTTCCGGTCTCAAGTTTTTTACCATATGTGTACGGAAGAAATTCCATATCGGAATAGGTAGGTATTATACATTCCTCATCATTTCCGACAAAAATCTTTTCCCCATTTTTTCCGGTATGTTCAATAGTGATACCGTAGAAACAGCTGCCGGGCTCCATTCCGTAATAAGCTGCTCCGTTCTTTACAGACGGAAGTTCCGTAAAGAAATGTCCGGTTCCCTCACTTACATAGTAACCGTCTTTTGAAAGCTTGACGGTAACAAACGTGCTTTCGGGAGCTTCGGTTCTTAGTCCGAGAGCGGTATCTATAAATAATTTTCCATCCGCTTCAAGCTTATAACTAAACTCTTCGTATGAGGGATCATATTCAACATCTTTAATGAAAAATCTTATTTCTTCTGAAAAATCCTTCCAGGTTACTTTGGCAGCAACCGCTTTCTGTTCCTTATCGGCCCTGCATTCATATCCGTTTACAACATACCTTCCGGGAGATATCTCATTAAATACAATGTTCCCTATCTGTTTTTTGTTGACTTCGTCCTGTGTCACGGTAAATCCGTCGGTGTCCATACATTCACCGTACTGATCCAGCACATCTGCCTTTACTATGATGTAATCTTCCACAAGACTGTTTGTATTAAGCCTGTTCTTTGTAAGCCCAACCTTAAGTTCCGAAGGAATTCTTTTAGGAAGTACGCTTATCTCGAAATTTCCTATTACCTCATCGCCAACAAAGCATAGAATGGATGTGGTCCCGATATTGTTCAAAATGAGCTCATATCCGCCTGCCTCTGTTTCTTTACCAAGCATGGCGACATGCATATCACCTATGAGAATCTTTGTGATTCCTGCGTCCTTAAGTTTCCTGACGCTTCCGTCATCCATTTCGAACAACGCCTCAAAAACTGCATCGTCTCCTAATGGCAGACTGTTAATGCATTTCTGTCCCCAAATAAAAAAGTCGGGATTTGTCCTTTTAATGGTATAAACTGCATTTCCGGTAAATGAACCGCCTTTTTTGGGAACCGATGTTATAACTGCTGCCGTACTTAATTCTTTCTCTTTTGAAACTCCGGGTATCTCAGGGATCAAGAGTTTCGCCGTAACAGCTATTTTTTTCCCGCTTTCTACAATGCACAGCTTATGTCCGTCAAAGTACGCAACAAATTCATCTTCTTTATCTTTCAGCGAAAGCTTGATATTTTCATACAGAAGATTTTTTACGGCGGAAGTAATATCCATGCCTTTTAGGTTGTAATACCTAAACGTCAGCTCTTTACTTTCACCTGCAGGAACAGTTGTTTCAACTATGTCAAATGATGCTACATCGGCTATCCCACAAGCTCCCGACATAAACGTGAAACTCAGTCCGTCATATTCAAGAATGTATTTCTTATTGCTGCCAAGACTCTTAAAAAGAGTTATTACTGCACAGTCATCGATCACATCGGCCCTTGAGGCATAAGACCAGAAGACCGGAACTCCGTCCTGCTCTTCATATACTGCGATATCTTCGGCATTTAAATCTTCATCAACCGGTCCGCCTTCAAAGACGATCGTATCGGCTGTCTTCTGATATACAGAGCCTTTTCTGTCCTTTACGGTAATCTCAAATTTCTGATAAGCCGTAAATCCGTCAAATTCCGCGCTGAGATAAGCTGCTGCCGTGATATTGTAAACGCCGGGTTTTTCAAAAATCAGTATAAAACTTTTTTCATCCGATAACTGAGAAATGCTCACTCCGTTATCCTCACAGATAATAGTCCTTATGTCGGTATAGTCTCCCGGCATATCAACCTTTATCTCATCCCCGGAATATACAATCTGTCCGCTTTCAAGTCCGTTAACGATAAATGTTTCTGCATCGGCATTTTTCTTTACCGATATACGGATATTCTTCTTAAGTACTACCGTCTTATCAGCTTTTTTCTTTATCTTAACCGTGACCTTTGTCTGTCCTATCCCTTTGGCATAGATCCTGTCTTTTTTACTGCTGACCGTTACTATGCTTTTATTTTTTGATTTTAAAGTGATATCATATTTATCAGCATCAAATCTGTCTATCAGCTCTCTGACATTCAATATACTTGAATAATCTGCTTTAGTTCCGTCTTTGGCTTTTCCTGTACATTCCCCAAGGAAAAGGACTTTAACCTTTTCTTTTAGAACCGGGGCTTTTTTGACAGAAGCATTTCTTTCCGAACTTATAAGACCGGCTTTTGCAGATATATCGGAGCTTTCCGGAACAACAGTCAGCAGCATAACCGTTGCCAGAAGAAAAACAAAATATCTATATATACGCTGCAAGATAAATCCTCCGAAAAAAATACACTATAACTTCATGAATGCTTAACAAAACAGGTTCTGCCTTGCACCATGATACATTATAGTGTATTTCGATTTTAAATTCAATGCCTAAATGCTTTAATTTTCAAATATTTTACAAATTTTATTAATTGTGTCAGAAAAATGGCAAATGTGAACTATTTTAATGCTTTAAGTCTCTCATTTACCTGTTCATACATGCTGGTGTATTTTGCAAGTTTTTCCTTTTCTTCGTTAAGCTTAGCCTCAGGAGCCTTGTTTACGAAGTTGGGATTTGAAAGCATTCCGTTTACACGTTTAAGCTCTCCTTCGAGTCTTGCCTTTTCCTTCTCAAGTCTCTCTATTTCCTTAGCTATATCTACAAGCTCTGCAAAAGGAATATAGATTACCGCACCGTGTATAACTGCAGATACTGCGTCATCACCGATACCTGTCTTATCCGACTGGATTGTAACGGACGATGCTCCGCCGAGTGCCGCAAAGAATACCTTGCTGTTTGTAAATATATTCTTTACTTCGTCGGACTCTGTTACTACGTATACCGCTGCCTTACGCGAAGGAGCTACGCCGAGTTCTGTACGTACATTTCTGATACCCTTTACGGCTTCCTTTATGAGTTCTACTGCCTTTTCCTCTGCAGAGAAGCTGTAATCAGACTTGTAAAGAGGCCAGTCTGAGATCATAATTGACTCGTACTTGTCTGCCAGACCCTGCTCTGCCTTAAGGTTACAGAAGATTTCCTCAGTTACGAAAGGCATAAACGGATGTAAAAGCTTTAATGCATCTGTAAGTACACTGTTAAGTGTCCAGATAGCAGCCTTCTTAGTCTCTGTATCCTCACCATAGAGTCTAGGCTTAACCATCTCGATATACCAGTCGCACAGTTCTTCCCAGATAAAGTCATAAACCTTCTGCGCAGCGATTCCGAGTTCGAACTTCTCAAGGTCATCGGTAACTTCTTTTGTTACATCGTTCATCTTGGAAAGTATCCACTTATCTGCATCCTTTAACAAACCTTTTATTGAATCTATGGAAGCCTCGAAATCAACATCGATCCCTGCATCCTTTAACTGCTGCATGTTCATCATGATAAAACGTGAAGCATTCCATACCTTGTTGGCGAAATTACGTGCAGCCTCTACTCTAGACCAGTAGAAACGCATATCGTTTCCGGGTGCATTACCGGTGATGAGCATAAAACGTAAAGCATCTGCGCCGTACTTATCAATTACTTCAAGAGGATCGATACCGTTTCCTAAGGACTTACTCATCTTCCTGCCCTGATCATCTCGTACAAGACCATGGAAAAGAACTGTATGGAAAGGTTTCTCGCCCATCTGCTCGTATCCTGAGAATATCATTCTGATAACCCAGAAGAATATGATATCATAACCGGTTACAAGTACATCCGTAGGATAGAAATACTCAAGATCCTTTGTCTTCTCAGGCCATCCGAGTGTCGAGAAAGGCCAAAGTGCTGAAGAAAACCATGTATCGAGTGTATCGGGATCCTGTGTCAGATGAGTGCTGCCGCACTTAGGACACTTAGCAGGAGTTGTCTTAGATACTATGATCTCACCGCAGTCATCACAGTAATAAGCAGGTATCCTGTGTCCCCACCAGAGCTGTCTGGAGATACACCAGTCACGGATATTGTCAGTCCAGTTGAAGTAGGTCTTATCCATCCTCTCAGGTACAAGCTTGATATCGCCGGTTTTTACGCCGTTTACGGCAGGCTTTATCATCTCGTCCATCTTTACGAACCACTGCTTCTTTATCATGGGTTCTACTGTAGAATGACAGCGATAGCATGTACCTACATTATGTGAGTAATCCTCAATACGAACAAGAAGTCCCATTTCGTCAAGTTCTTTAACGATCTGTTTTCTTGCCTCATAACGATCCATACCGGCAAACTTTCCGCCGTTTTCATTAATGGTAGCATCGTCATTTAATATATTGATCTCAGGCAGGTTGTGACGCTTTCCTACCTCAAAGTCGTTAGGATCATGAGCGGGTGTGATCTTAACTACGCCTGTTCCGAAATCTTTTTCTACATAGCTGTCGGCAATGATCGGTATCTTCCTGTCTACGAAAGGAAGCCATACGTAGCCGCCTACTATATCCGAATATCTCTCGTCATCGGGATTTACTGCTATACCCGTATCACCGAGCATGGTCTCGGGACGTGTGGTAGCAAACTCCAGAAATCTTGTCTTTGATATAGAACCGTCAGCCTCGATAAAAGGATACTTGATGTGCCAGAAATGTCCCTGCTGCTCCTCGTAATTAACCTCTGCATCAGAGATAGAGGTCTGACAAACAGGACACCAGTTTACGATACGTGATCCCTTGTAAATCCAGCCCTTGTCATAGAGCTTTGTGAATACCTCGGTAACGGCCTTGTTGCAGCCCTCATCCATGGTAAATCTCTCTCGTTCCCAGTCACAGGATGAACCGAGCTTCTTTAACTGACTTACAATTCTTCCGCCGTATTCCTTTTTCCATGCCCAGGCACGCTCCAGGAACTTCTCACGTCCGAGTTCTTCCTTTGAGGTGCCTTCTTTTTTAAGTGTCTCAACGATCTTTGCCTCGGTAGCTATGGAAGCATGGTCCGTACCGGGCTGCCAGAGTGCATTATATCCCTGCATACGTTTGAAACGGATAAGGATATCCTGCATGGTATTGTCAAGTGCGTGACCCATGTGAAGCTGTCCCGTAATATTGGGGGGTGGGATCACGATGGTAAAGGGTTTCTTTGTTTCATCTACTTCTGCATGGAAGTATCTTTTCTCTACCCACTTTGAGTAGAGACGGTCTTCGATCTGTTTCGGATCGTAGGTTTTAGCCATTAATTCTTTCTCTGCCATATTCTCCTCCTTTTCAGCCTTCCCCTTGAGGGGAAGGTGGCACGAAGTGCCGGATGAGGTGTTATTCTCAATAAGCTATATAACTACAAATAATATTACC
Organism: Lachnospiraceae bacterium; assembly: GCA_017542245.1. Classification (GTDB taxonomy): domain Bacteria; phylum Bacillota; class Clostridia; order Lachnospirales; family Lachnospiraceae; genus RUG11977. Next base: position 100,458 of record JAFXXN010000160.1, on the reverse strand, counting down.
TTACACCTCATCAGTCAGCTTCGCTGACAGCTTCTCCTCAAGGAGAAGCCTCTGTTACATTTAGGGTTTTCCGGTCAAAACAGTAACCCTAACCCATAATATAAAAAATATAAGCCCCCACCGCATAAGGACGATGAGGGCTATCGTGATACCACCTTAATTCACCGGGGAGCTGCATGATCAAATCCAACACAAACTCTCAATCCGGTCTCATTTACGCAAGCTCAAACAAGCTGCTCGTCTGTAACGGGACTTCCCGATGTTTCCTACTTCATTCTCTTAAAACTTTCTCTGCATCCTATGCTTTATACACAAACCTAAATGATGCCGAAGCTAAAAGATTTCATTCAGAAACACTGCTCAGGAGCTACCTTCATTAAACTTTCATGAAACAGCCTTTCAGCCTTGGGCCGTTCTCTCTGACACTTCCATTTAACTAATCCTCTCCGTCATTGCATTTCAAATATGGCTATATAATATATTAGATACTCCAAAATGTCAAGAACTATATTTTCAATTTCTTTAAAAACTTAACAAAAATATTTTTAAATACCACAATACTTTTCTTTATTCCGGAATAGCTGTTGAAAGAATAAGGTCTGTTGCTTTATTAAGTTTAACCTGTTCTGTCAAAAACAACTTTGCTTCCACACCGTTTGCAGACTCAAGAGCGGTATAGAATTCATCCAAGGTCGAATAACCATATTGTGTCATCTGTTTATTGGCAAGTTCTGTTATCTCATCATCAGTTACAGTAAAGTTCTCTGCCTCAACTATAGCCGAACGGGCAAATTCATATTTTACCGAAAACTCAGCCTGATTACGCATAAGCTGTTCATACTGGTCAAGCGGAACTCCGTAGTATGAATAATAGAATCCTGCAGCGTCCATTCCGTATGTTGCCATGGTCATGCTGTTGTTATACTCTATAAGGCTTTCATAACCTCTCTGAATTTCAGATTCCATATCTATATTGTAGGTTGTTACATCAATAAGCTTCTGGATAAGGTCATATTCCTTCTGGATAGCTGCATCCTCTTCCTTTTCTTCCTTTTTCTGGTTCCTGATGTTTTCTTTATAAGCCTCAACGGTAGTATACTTATTTGTTGTCTTTTCGGCAATAAACTCATCGGTAGCTTCAGGTATAATATATGTATATATTCCGTTAAGAGTTATATTAAATACTGCCGGCTGTCCCGCAAGGTCGGTATTTTTATAATTCTCGGGGAATGTAACATCTATCGAGAATGAAGTTCCCTTTTTATGTCCTATAAGCGCATCCTCAAATCCGGGGATAAACTTTCCCGAACCTATCTGAAGTGCACTGGTATTTCCGGTACCTCCGTCAAAAGCAACTCCGTCCTTCAGACCTTCATAATCAATATCAACTACATCTCCGGTCTGAACCGTATCTCTGTCGGTAACTTCAACCTTTGATTTATAGGAATAAAGATAATCTTCAAGTTCCTGCTGAACTTCCTCATCGGTAACCTCTGTTGACAGAGGTTTATATGTCAGGCCGGTATACTGTCCTAAAGTAACACTCCCTGTTTTGTATCCCGTAATAAGGTTTACGCCTTCCTCTACGGATGTCTTTAAGGGAGCGCTTGTAGTACTTTCAGTTCCGTCCCCACTGTTCTCACTCTTACTGCATGCTGCAAGCGAAAAACATAATGCAGCACATAATACGATTGCCAAAAACTTTTTCATTTTCATTTTCCTTTCGATATAATCAGCTGTATCTTAACAATACCTGCTGTGAATGGCAAAATGATATACCATAATTGTGAAAATTCTGAGTTTTTTAATCAATTTTATTAAAAATCTCTGCAAGAGGAGAATCTTTACTTAAAATCAGGGTTTTATTTCCCTTCATAGACTTCTTTGCGGCATCAAGTGCTCTTACAAATGTATAGAACTCAGCCCTGTCAGGTGTATTATATACTTCGGAAAGAATCCTCATGTACTCTGCCTCACCTTCTGCGATAATCTTTTCTGCCTTTGCCTCTGCCTCAGAAACGCTTACAACAATCTCATTATCGGTTTTGGTACGGATCATCTTTGCGTCCGATTCACCTGAAGCAGTATACGAAGCAGCTATATTATTTCTTTCAGAGATCATACGCTCATAAACAGCAGCTTTATTATCACTCGGAAGATCGAGATGCTTTGTTTCTACCGTTACAAGCTCTATACCGTACTGTTCAACACTTGAACCGATATTATTCATTATTGCCTGGCTAAGTATTCCGTCACGAGAACTGATAACCTCACTCTGGTTCATACTGCTTATGATATTTTTCATAGAGTTATAAACTATAGTATTTATACGACCCTCGGCATTTGAAATATTTGTCAATGTCTGAGTAAACTTAAGAGGATCGTTGATCTTCCATAATACATAACTGTCTACAACCATGGTTTTCTTATCCTGTGTGATAACGTCCGATGCGGTAAGATCATACAGAAGCATGGTTTTAGGAAGTGTATCAGTAGTCTGGATAAACGGAATCCTGAATGATAAACCTGCACTGACAAGCACTCTCTCTACTTTTCCGAACTGTTTGATAAGTGTATACTCATTTTCTTTTGTAACAACCAAAGAATTCATTCCCACCAAAATACCGATGACAAGAATGATAGCAAAGATTATAAGCGGTGCCTTTGACTTTGGCTGACGTATATGTTCTATATTATCATCTCCGGCCTTAGCGCCTTTGGGATCATTATTAAACTCGCTCATATTTTTCTCCTTTTTTTCTCAATCAATTATCATTTCCTGTTCCGGTTAAGGACTCTAAGGGAAGAAGCTTCTCTATTGAAGTGCTTTCTGAACCGTCGATAATAACCTTAAGATCCGGAAGAAGTTCTTCCATTGCTTCAAAGAACATACGCTGTTTTGTTATCAAAGGATATTTCTTGTATTCATTATAAATTTCGTTAAATCTTGATGCCTGTCCCTGAGCCTCATTAATACGTGCTTCCTTTGTAGACTCAGCTTCTTTAAGAACCTTATCAACTTCAGCTTCAGCTGCGGGAATCTGTTCGTTACGATACTTGTTTGCGTTATTAACTGCGGTTTCCGCACCCTGTTTTGCCGATTCAACATTCATGAATGCCTCAAGTACCTCTGCTGTCGGAGGCTCGGCATCCTGGATTGTAATATTGATAAGTGTTATGCCTATGTCATGCTGCTCAAGATGCCGTGTTATCTTCTCGCGGATATGTGCCTGAATTTCACTCTTTCCGGTTGTAATAACACTGTCAACATCGAAAGAACCGATTTCTGCTCTTATACTTGACTGTGCTATAGTCTTCAGAATTGCCTCATAGTTTTCCGAAGCATAAAGAGCCTTTACGGGATCGGTTACTCTGTACTCTACATAAAAGTCGACATTTACAAAGTTAAAGTCAGAGGTGATCATAAGTGATTCATCCTCAATTGAATTATTTGTCTGTGCATCATATCCGATAGGGAAGCCCTTTATGGTCGTATCGACCTTCTGGACTTTCTGTACAAAAGGTATCTTAAAATGAAGTCCCGAATCGGTTGTTGCGGATGCTATACCGAATGTTGTGACCACGGCGGCTTCCTGCTCGTTAATGGTGTAGAATGAGTTCAGCCCCAATAGGACAAGTATGGCTATAACTATAACTCCCTTGATCAGTCCCGATGGAACTTTAAAATTTGTGTTCATACTTTCTTTCCTTTCTTTATTTATGCTTACTGTCAAAACCTTTTGTTCCTGACTTTTAAGTCTCAGATGAGATTTTAATACTCTTCGGTCATAATTTCAACCTGTTTCGTGGCAAATTATATGACTCTAATTCGTTTTTTATTCCGGAGTCATATCAGGAAATTTATACAGTTCCTCTTCCTCCTCATCATCGAGGGTCAGCGTGTATTCCTTTGTAACATATCCCGGTTTCCTAAGCTCAAGCTTTATTGTCCCTGAAGGTTTTGCTATCCTCAGTTCTCCTCCGGTTATTTTTCCTGCATATTTCCCGTCTATATAGATTTCAGTTCCTTCAGACGTTCTTAAGATAAGTTTTCCTTTCCCGTTATCCGTTGTCTGGGAATTTCCTCCCTGTTGGTCTTCTTGTGGATCTCCTCCGTTGCTGTCGTTTTCATCAGAGTCTTCCTCATCATTTTCAAAGTCATCCATATCGGCATCTTCTTCATTTCCGTCTACGGAAGTATCTCCGCTTATTGTAATGGAAACATTTCCCTGACCATTATCCCCACTGCCGTTCCCGGTTTTTTCTCCGTTTCCGCCGGAATTTCCTGTTTTTTCCGATCCGCTTTTGTCACCGTCTATTACTTCAATATCGCCGTTATCCCCATCATCACTTGTAGTATCCGGTATGTTTACTCCGGAGTACTCCGACAGATCGGCATTATCAGTTCCTTCCCCGGTCTTTCCGGATCAGGAATCGTTTACAGGAGGGGCAGTCGGTGTTACATCCGTACTGTCACTTTCCTTATCCTCTTCTTCGGGAGGCGTATCGTCATATACTATGTCCTCCGGCTTTTCTTCAGGTGCCGGTGACAGGGATATCATTTTCACCGTACTGCCGTCCCCAACTTCTATGCTTCCCTTATAATCGTTATATCCACCGAGAACAGCTTCTATCTCATGATGCCCGATACTTAATTTTACAGGATCTTTAAAAGGAGTCTTTACACCGTCTATATACAGGTCACTCTCCTCGGGAGAAATTTTAAAGGTTATTTCCTGATATGTCACAGGTTCAAGTCCGTACCCGGTAAGATCAAATGCTGTTGTCTCGTTATTTTTTATCCTCACGGTAGCCGCAGCTTCATTACCGTCTTTCTCAATTCTTATATTGTAATCGCCTTCCCTTAAGGTAAGCTTAATATCTTCTGTAATCTCAGTACTTTTTCCTACTCCGTAAGAAATTGTCCCGCCGGTAAAATCTTCCTGATTCATTAATGTCAGGTATCCGTGCCCGGTATTTACCTTAATAAGATATACCCTGTCGTCAATACCATACATATCAAGTACATCGGTCCCGTCTGTGATAAGGCTCTTTATATCAATAAATTCATCTTCATTAAGTACGTTAAGCCTGTCATATCTGTATATACTGTTTCCGACTTCAATCTTTTTCGGATTTTCCTCTATTCTTATCCTCTCGATATTCTTATAACTCCATACCTTATCGTGACCGTAAAGGGAAATAAGCTTATTTTCTTCATCACTGGTAATTTTTACTATATTTCCCACACCAAGCATGGCCGCTGAGATAATTCTCCCTGTTTTTGTTCTTATATCCGAACCTCCGGTAAAGACCAGCTTTCTGTTTTCTCCCGTTTCTATGTCTTCTACGGTTATCTCGGAAGAATCAAGATCTATGTTTTTTATGATAACATCCTGCGGCGTACGTCCGTTTACGGTCCCATCCGGGTCAAATTTTTCATTAGCCGTACCCTTCCCATTCTTTTTTCCTTTATCCTTATCATCGCCTTTTAGCGTAAAAATCACGGATATGGCTACTATCCCGACAGCAAGCACGGCACAGAGTATAAGTATTCTTTTATAATTTTCCGTACCCATCTACCTCCTTACCGCTATGCAAATCACATTTTTCCGACAGCTTCAAGAAGCGTTTCTCTGTTGTTTAATCCGGGATCCGAAAGTACCATTTCAAGAAGTGCATCAAGCCTTTTTCCTACCTCGGCACCGTTAACTCCGGTAGCTAAAATGATATCCTTTCCGTTTACTTTAAGATCCTTTAGATCCGTACACTCTTTTTTATCTATTATATCCTCTGTTTCCTGCCTCAGATATGAATAATCATTCTTAAACTCCGGGAAAACAGAAGAAAGAGCTTCACAGTATGAAATAAAGCCGGACAAATTCTCAGCTCCGGTATTATGTATAAGCTTTCTGCAAAGAATTCTGTATTCTTTTTCGGTTTTACCCGGATTGGAAACAGACGTTTCCGCTTTTTTACGTGGCAGTTCCATTCCGGAAAGTCTGATAAACAGCTCTCCCTTATTAAACGTCCTGTTATCAAATTTTAGCCGATGCATTACCTGCCCTGCCGCACCGCTAAAAGCTTTCTTTTCTAAAATATATCCAAGCACGATCCATCTGATAGTTAAGTCCCTTTCACATTGTTCAAGGGGTTCTTTCAGCAGTCTGTCTTCTACCTGATTAATCTCTGGTATTATTACATCCGAGATTCTCATTTCCTTTAAAAGGCAAAGATGTCCGGGATTATCCGAGATGAGTATCTTATCCAGCTCTGCCTTTATCCTTTCACTGCTGACCAGATTCAGATTTTTCCTTAAAGTAACAGCTGCCCTATAGGTTTCCGGCTCTATCTCAAATCCCAGTTTTGCTGCAAACCTGACCGCCCTCAGTATCCTTAAAGCATCTTCTCCGAAGCGTTCTTCAGGGTTACCGACACAGCGTATTATCCCGTTCTTTAAATCTTCAAGTCCTCCAAAAAGATCCTTTATTCCTGTTTCTTCACTGTACACAAAAGCGTTTATGGTAAAATCCCGCCTTTTAAGATCTTCATCCAGACACCTGGTAAAAGAAACATTTTCCGGATGCCTTCCGTCAAGATACTTTCCGTCCACTCTGTAAGTAGTGACTTCGTAACCCGTTCCGTGTACCATTACGGTTACTGTTCCGTGCTTTATCCCGGTATCTATAGTCCTCGGGAAAATGCTCTTTACAGCCTCCGGTAATGCAGAAGTTGTTATATCCCAATCCTTTGGTTCAACTCCAAGAAGACAGTCCCTTACACATCCGCCGACCGCATAAGCTTCATAACCTTCTGCTCTTAACGATGAGATGATCATATTCACATCTTCCGGTATCTCTATGCGGATCATAGGGGCGCCTCCTTTCTTAACATATTTCCCGGACTTTGTCCTAAATTACCGTATAAGCATTCTCTTGCACTTTTAATAAAATCGTTGTATACTGTTCCTGTCCGGATAAGAATTAAATCTCTTTTGACATAAGTCCAAACATGTATCCGGATATACCCATACAGCCATGAAAGGTACATACCATGAAAGAAACAGAAAAAATCTATAAAATCTCTACTCTCTATCTCCTGTCTAAGGTCGATGTCCCTCTGACTACGAACAGGCTGAGCTTCTTTCTTTTAAAAGACGATTATACCGATTATTTCACATTCCAGCAGAATCTGGGTGAACTTCTTGCAGACGGTTATATCTCTGACAGTACTGTTCACGGCAAAACCCTTTACAGCATTACCGGTGAAGGCCGCAATGTCCTAAGACTTCTTTCGGGAGAAATATCCCAAAGCATGAAAGAAGATATTGATCTATACATAAAAGAAAATAAATTTTCCATACATGAGGATTACTCTGTAAGAAGTAAATATTATCAGTTTGGTCTCGATCAGTATATTTCCAATCTCTGCATAGAGGAAAACGGAACTACCATTTTGGAGATGAATGTTACCTCTTCTACAGAAGCCTCTGCAAAAAGAATTTGTTCTAACTGGAAATCTGCTTCTGAAGATCTCTACCCCTTGCTTATTGGCCGTCTTCTGAAATGACCACCTGTGCCATATCCTCGAAACGTTCTATCTTTTCGTCCATAAATGCCCAGATCTCATCACGTCCCTGCTTGGTTTCGGCTGAAAAAGGGATTATTTTTACATCACCTGATGCCTTTAATCCCTTCCGGATAACTGAAACATGATGCTGTATCTGTGCCCGGCTTATCTTATCTGCCTTTGTGCAGATTATCACCGGGGAAAATCCATTTGCATTTATCCAGTCAAACATTATTTTATCATTTTCTCCGGGTTCGTGTCTTATATCTATAAGAAGAAAAACTGTCTGCAATACCTTCGATGTCTTCAGGTACTTCTCAATCATTTTTCCCCACTTTGCCTTGATTTCTTTTGAAACTTTTGCATATCCGTATCCCGGAAGATCCACACAATAAAATGCGTTATTGACTTTAAAATAATTTATTGTCTGTGTTTTTCCCGGCTGACCGGAAGTCCTTGCAAGGTTTTTTCTCAACATCAGTGCATTTATAAGAGAAGATTTTCCCACATTGGATTTCCCTGAAAAAGCAAACTCCGGAAGCAGATTTTTGGGCAATGTGCTGGTAATACCGCACACCGTCTCCAGTTCCGCACTCTTTATTACCATATTGTAACTCCTTCCAATGATCAGAATTTTAACAAAGAGCTCAAGCAAAGCTTGAGCTCTTTCGCTAAATTTCTAAGCTTTTGGTGCTTCTCCAATTATTCCGGTGCTCAGAAAATTCTGAGCTTACGAAGCTTGTATTTTTTTCATAGTACGGTTGCGGAATATGGGCTTTCTTTTTAAACCGTTCTGCGAATAAACAAGCTTCGGCTTGTCGGTGCCCTCTGCTGCTTCCTTTGTAATAATACATTTTACAACCGTCAGATCAGAAGGAGCTTCATACATAGCATCCATCATTATTCCTTCGCAGATGGCACGTAAGCCTCTTGCTCCGGTCTTGCGCTCAAATGACTTCTTTGCTATAATCTCCAACGCTTCAGGTTCAAACTCCAGTTCTACATCGTCCAGCTCAAACAGTTTCTTATACTGTTTGGTAAGAGCATTCTTAGGTTTTGAAAGAATATCTACCAAAGCTTTCTGATCAAGCATATCAAGTGCTGCCACAACAGGTACACGACCGACAAACTCGGGGATCAGACCGTATTTGATAAGATCCTCCGGAAGAACCTGTCTGAACATTTCACCTATTTCAAGGTTTTGTTTTTCGTTTATCTCAGCATTGAATCCCAAAGATTTTCTTCCTATTCTGGATTCAATTATCTTCTCTAATCCGTCAAATGCACCGCCGCAGATAAACAGGATATTTGTAGTATCTATCCTTATAAGATCCTGATGAGGATGCTTTCTCCCACCCTGAGGGGGAACGGATGCAATAGTTCCTTCAAGGATTTTCAAAAGTGCCTGCTGAACACCCTCTCCTGAAACATCACGTGTAATGGATACGTTTTCCGATTTCTTTGTAATCTTGTCTATCTCATCGATATAAACTATACCATACTGCGCTCTTTCCACATCATAATCTGCAGCCTGGATCAGTTTAAGAAGGATATTTTCAACATCTTCTCCGACATATCCGGCTTCTGTAAGTGTGGTGGCATCTGCAATAGCAAAAGGAACATTAAGTATTTTTGCCAAAGTCTGCGCAAGATACGTCTTTCCGGAACCGGTGGAACCTATCATAAGAATATTACTCTTCTGGAGTTCTACATCTGTTTCCTTTACTGAAAGTACACGTTTATAATGATTGTAAACAGCAACTGAAAGAATTTTCTTTGCGTCTTCCTGTCCGATAACATATTCATCCAGGAAATTCTTGATCTCTACCGGTTTAAGCAGATTGATATCGCCCATAAGCTCGGAATTATTTGCATCAGAACCGTCTACATCGTCAAAATACTCTTCATCAAGAATCTCTGCACACAGATTTACGCACTCATCACATATAAAGGTATCATCGATACCTGAGAAAAGCCTCTTTACCTGATCCTGCTTTTTCCCACAGAATGAACAGGTTATAGTCCTTACTTTTCTGTCATCACCCTTATTAGCCACTTCCGACTCCATTCTTTATTATCTATGTTCTATTACCTTGTCAATAAGCCCGTATTCAAGAGCTTCTTCTGCTGACATATAGTTATCTCTGTCGGTATCCCTTTCGATAACATCGATAGGTTTTCCGGTATTTGCTGCCAGCATTTCATTTAATTTACGTTTTGTCTTCAAGATATTTTCAGCCACGATCTGGATTTCTGTAGCCTGTCCGCGTGCACCGCCTGAAGGCTGATGGATCATGATCTCAGCATTGGGAAGAGCCATTCTCTTTCCCTTGGTTCCTCCTGCAAGAAGGAATGCTCCCATGCTTGCTGCAAGTCCTACACAAATGGTAGAAACATCACACTTAATGTACTGCATGGTATCATAGATAGCAAATCCTGAAGTTACCGATCCTCCGGGACTGTTTATATAAAAATTGATATCCTTATTGGGATCTTCCGATTCCAGGAATAACATCTGTGCAACAACAAGGCTTGCGGTTACATCATTAACTTCTTCGGAAAGGAAAATAATCCTGTCCTTTAAAAGTCTTGAATAAATATCATATGAACGCTCACCGCGGCTTGTCTGCTCAACTACATAAGGTACTAAACTCATTCGTTACCCTCCTTGGACTCCTCTTCCTTTTTCTCTGTCTCAACAGCCTGCTCACGAACGAGGTCAGCTGCCTTTCCTACGGCAATATCCATCTTGAAGTTCTCAAGTTCTTTGCCGACTATCATCTCTCTTACCTTGTCTTTTTCCATCTTATACTGCTCAGCGAGAGTGGTGAATTCCTTATCTATTTCTTCGGGAGTTACTTCGATGTTTTCTTCCTTAACGATGGCTTCAAGAACAAGTCTTGCCTGAATCCTCTTTAATGCCTGAGGCTTCATCTGAGCAACAAACTGCTGAGGGTTCATTCCTGTATACTTAAGATACTGTTCAAAAGGCATACCCTGTCCCTGAACTCTCTGAGCGAAGTTCTCTGCCATATTGCGTGCTTCGGTCTCAACCATAGCGTCCGGAACTTCCATCTCTGAAGTCTCGATTATCTTCTCGATAGCTGCGTTTTCCTTTGCTCCGTCAGCTTCCTTCTGCTTATTTGCAAGAAGGTTTTTCTTAATATCATCCTTATACTCTGCCAATGTATCAAACTCTGATACTTCCTGAGCGAATTCATCATCTGCATCAGGAAGTTCCTTACGTGTGATAGCGTTGATCTTGCACTTAAATACAGCGGGCTTACCCTTAAGGTTCTCAGCATGGTACTCCTCAGGGAAAGTAACATTGATTTCCTTCTCATCTCCGATGTTCATGCCGATAAGCTGCTCTTCGAAATTATCGATAAATGTATGTGAACCGATAACAAGTTCTGCATCCTCAGCCTTGCCGCCCTCAAAAGGAACTCCGTCAACGCTGCCTTCATAATCAAGCTTAATGATATCGCCGTCTGCAACAGGTCTGTCTTCTACAGTAATGTTTCTTGCATTCTGCTCTCTGAGCTTGTCAATCTCGGCGTCAACCTCTGAATCCTCAACTTCTACTGTCTGCTTTTCAACTTCTACACCCTTATAGGTTCCAAGTTTAACCTCGGGCTTAACAGCTACTTTTGCAGTGTAAATAAGGTTCTTTCCCTTTTCAACCTGCTCTATATCCACTTCGGGTCTGGAAACGATGTCAAGACCGCTCTCGTCTGCTGCCTGTGCATAGGTGTCATTTATAACAGCATCAGCTGCATCCTCATAAAATACTTCAGGTCCGTATACCTTTTCGATAAGAGCCAAAGGAGCCTTGCCCTTTCTGAATCCCTGAATCTGGATCTTATTCTTATTTTTCTGATATGCCTGCTGATATGCCTTTGCAAATACATCCGCATCAATCTCAACGGTAATCTTAAAGCTGTTCTTTCCTAAATCTTCTGTCTTGACATTCATTTGTCGTTCCTCCTGAAAATATTTTCACAATCTGTAAGAGTATATCATGTTTTTTTCAAAAAGGCAATACCGAATTTAAAAAAAGAGAACGGCCTGTAATTAACAAGCCGTTCCCGATATTTTTAAAAGAAGCTGCCGGAATACAAAATGAGTATAAATGAAATCCAATAAATAAAAGCATTCGATGCAATAAGTACTCCGTTAAACCAGAACATCTTATTAGGTGAGCTCTTTCCGTAATCACCTGCCAGATACTTTAATGTCTTTCCGTTATAGTAGAAAACAAGAGCAATAGCAATAAGCAGGAAGAACATTGCAAATTTAGCAGTTCCAATACCTAACAATCCTGCAAATACTACAATACAATCAACAAGTACGGTATCTACGCATAACGCTGAAAGAATCTTTACAAAGTTGACACTCTTATTCTTGCTGAATACCATAATAAGTGCAGCAACGCCGCATTTTACGCCTGCAATAAGTGTTGCGGCTAAAGTACCAAAGCCCCATGCTCTGAGGAATCTGTATCTTCCGTATGCTCCAAAACTAAACAGTGTAAGTGAGAGCATGAGAACGATCAGGTACAGACCGCCAAGAATAAGTCCTGCTGCCACAGGTATCTTTCCTTCAAATATTCCCTTGCTTGTCTCTGCAGGGTTAGTAAAATATGATGCAAAAGTCTTGAAAGCAATACCGAAAGGATTAGGACCCGAAGGAGCCTTAGGAGGTCTGGGAGCCTGCATGCCCGGCATAGGCTGATTAGGGTACTGACCAGGCTGATACATGGGCTGGCCTTGCTGGTACATAGGCTGACCCTGTGGATATCCGGGCTGCTGACCCTGCTGGTACATGGGCTGCTGGCCTTGAGGATACTGAGGCTGCTGCATGGGCTGCCCCTGCTGTTGCATAGGTCTTGCCTGTTGAGGCTGCTGGCCCTGCGGTGCCTGCTGCATGGGTCTTGCCTGCTGAGGCTGCTGACCCTGCGGTGCCTGCTGCATGGGTCTTGCCTGTTGAGGCTGCTGGCCCTGCGGTGCCTGCTGCATGGGTCTTACCTGCTGAGGCTGCTGACCCTGCTGCATGGGTCTTACCTGTTGAGGCTGCTGACCCTGTGGTGCCTGCTGCACAGGTCTCATTCCCTGATTATTTTCTGTTTTAACTCCATTAACTGCAACGGGTTGTCCAACTGCATTTGACACTATATTTCCGTTTTCATCAAGTTTCTTTCCGCATGAACATATTCCGTTCTCCGGGATCTGTTTGCCACACAAAGGACAAAATGCCATTTTTGTAACCTCCTTATAATATCAAAATCAGCATTTTCATAAATAAACAAACGTATATTACTATACATCCGATGCCTTAAAACTTATTATAACACATCAACGTAAGAAAGTAAAAGTATTTTTTATTAGATATTTATATATTTTTAATCAAGTTCCATTTCTTTTAAAAAGCGTGACGGAATCTGCTTCCTTCCCAGTCTGTCAGTAGGATGTAGAAGAAAAAGCCTGTTTTTTGCCCGGGTTACCGCTACATAGAACATCCTGCGTTCTTCTTCTATCTCCTTTGAAGAGGCCGCCTTCCTGTAAGGTGTATATTCCTCGCTGACATCAAGAATAAATAAAGAATCAAATTCCAGACCCTTAGCGGCATGAAACGTAAGCAGGTTTACCCCGGCCTCTTCTTTCTTATCTTGCTTTTCATAATGCCTCTGTTTCAGATCTTCCGTATATCTTTCTATATGTTCCTTCCATTCAGCGTAAGTTCTGAATCCCGAAGCTGACGCTTCTATCTCTTCAGCTATCTCAAAAAGACTCTCAGGATCAAGATACCGTTCCGAAGAATACTTTTTAAGAAATTCATCATATCCAACCGCTTTTCGGATATATTTTACTTTCGCCGGCGGGTCAAGCCTTGCTATCATGGAAAGGTCAAATTTAAGTTTGTCGATTCTTTCCCTTACATACGCTTTATCCTTATAATCGGCTCTTACCGATTCAAGATCCAGGTTCTTTTTTCTCATCGTATCCCGCATAATATATCTTGAAGGTCTGTTGGCTATGGAAAGAAATAACTCCCTCCATGATTTGCCATTTTTCTCTCTCTTTTTATTCATCTCCAATTCAGCCAGTTCGATATAAGCAAATATGTTTTTGGCTACCCAGTGTTCATAAATGTTTGGAACATGATCCCTTAAGCAAAAGGATATATTTCTTTCCTTCAGTTTACCGATAAGCGACCCCGGCTGGGTATTTACCCTGTAGAGAACCGCAATATCAGATTTATCTATCCCGTTTTCTATCAGCTTTTCTATCATTCCTGCAACATATGCTACCTCGCTTTTTAAATCAGGCAGTTCTCTGTAAAGTACCGTAGCCGTTCGGGGTATCGAAGTCCTTCCCGATTTGATTTCTTTTTTAAAGCGCTTTTTATTCCGTGATATAAGTTTACCTGCATATCCGGTTATCTCAGGAGAACATCGGTAGTTAATTCCCAGAATGATCTTTTCATACCCTTTGCATCTGCCATAATCCTTTTCAAATTCAAACAGCATTCCCGGATCTGCTCCGCGAAATGAATATATGCTCTGGTCGTCATCCCCCACCACAAAAATATTGTCATGATTTTCAGCCAGCCTTTTCGTAAGTCTGTACTGAAGGGGACAGATATCCTGAAATTCATCTATCAGAATATAGTCATAGACATCCTGCCAGTATTTCAGCACTTCTTCTCTTTCGTCAAAAAGGCGTGAGCACAATAACAGCATATCATCAAAATCTATTTTGTTTTCGCTTCTGAGTATCCGCTCGAATTCTTCATAAATATTGCGGAAGATTTTCCTGTCAGTGACCATGGATTTAAAACCGTTCAGATCTGACCCGCTGTTTTTCAGACAGCTGATTTCACTCGACAGGGAAAATAACAGATCATTATCTCCGAAGGACGGAATACCTGCTTTTTCTGCTGCATCCCTTAAAAAAGACGTTCTTTCTTCTTCGGTTAAAATGTTGGAAATATCATAATTAAAAGTCCATCTTAGGATTCTAAAAAATAACGCATGAAATGTACCGAATGATACGCCCTGTTCACTTCCGGAAAGGATACGGAAACGTTCCTTCATCTCCTTCGCTGCAGAGCGTGTAAAAGTAATGACCAGGATTTTCTCGGGCGGTACACCCATTTCCCCGGTAAGATATTTTACACGGTTAACTATGACCGTGGTTTTCCCCGAACCCGGCCCTGCAAGAACCATGCAGGGCCCGTCGGTATGTGTTACAGCTAAATTTTGTTCTTTATTAAATCTCATTCGGATTGAGCCCCAACCTTCGCCTCAAGGAGAGCTATACCCTTACGGATACGCTTAAGAGACTCTTCCTTTCCTATGATTTCCATGATCTCATAAGCTCCGCCCGGCGTCATCTGCTTTCCGGAAACGGCAGTTCTTAAGGGCCAAAGAGCTATACCATTCTTTATTCCCTTTTCCTCTACATATTTTGCAACAAGCTCTGAGAGGTTTTCACTGCTATATGTATCAAGAGCTTCCAGGCGAGGAAGAAGATCCTTTAAGGATTCCAGAGAATTCTCGGAATTCGTCTTCATCTTCTTATGAGTATACATCTCCGGGTCATACTCAGGCAGCTCATCAAAGAAATCTATCTTCTCCGGTATGTCACACAGCGTTTCTATCCTGGTTTTTACCAGATCGGCAATCTTTCTCTTATCATAATCCTTTTTTACAACCTGATCTACATAAGGAAGAGCAAGAGAATAATATCTCTCATTATCCATGGCCTTTATGTATTCGCCGTTCATCCAGCTCAGCTTAACGACATCAAATACTGAAGGCGATTTGTTGATCTTAGTGTAATCAAACAGCTCTATAAGCTCATCGAGTGAGAAAATCTCCCGATTATCGGGTCCGCTCCATCCGAGCAGTGCCATATAATTAACAATTGCCTCAGGTACAAACCCTTTTTCGATCAGGTCTTCAAAAGAAGCATGTCCGCATCTTTTAGAAAGTTTCTGATGCTCCTCGTTAGTTATCAAGGGAAGATGTACATAAATCGGCTCTTTCCATCCAAATGCCTTATAAAGACGCGTATATTTCGGTGTAGATGAAATATACTCATTTCCTCTTACCACATGAGTTATCTCCATCAAATGATCGTCGATAACATTCGCAAAGTTATAAGTAGGAAATCCGTCCGATTTAATAAGTATCTGGTCATCCAGCTCCGAATTGTCTATCGTTATCTCACCATATACAGCATCTGAAAATGAGGTAGTTCCCTCTCTGGGAATGTTCTGTCTTATGACAAAAGGCATTCCTGCAGCAAGATTAGCCTCAACCTCTTCCTTGCTTAAGCTTAAGCAGTGTTTGTCATAATGTGTTATTGACTCCCCACCTGCCTCGGTAGTAAGAGATTCCAGTCGCTCCTTCGTACAAAAGCAATAATATGCATCCCCCTGTTCAACAAGCTGTTTTGCATATTTCATATATAATCCGGACTTTACACGCTCACTCTGAACATAGGGACCGTATCCCTTATCCTTATCGGGACCCTCGTCATGAATAAGTCCTGCAGAAAGCAATGTTCTGTTGATTATCTCTACCGAACCCTCAACCAGTCTGCCCTGGTCGGTATCCTCTATTCTAAGTAAAAAATCTCCACCTGCATGTTTTGCTATTAAAAACTCATATAATGCTGTACGCAGGTTTCCGACATGCATCTTTCCTGTAGGTGAAGGTGCATATCTTGTACGTACTCTGTCCATCTTGTTCTCCTCTTATTACATCTTTATTTCTCAAAAGTCATTGTCATCCCGACACCGAAAAGATCAATAGTGATCTTGTTTCCCGCAATCGTACCTACCGAATCGGTTTCCTGAAGGGATATGGTCAAAGTACTGTCAGTACTCTTCCATGAGCCGAGATAAGTGGTACCGTCAAGAACCACATCACATGCTCCGGCCTTCTTAAGCTCAAGGCTAGCGCCATTAACATATGCATTAGAAGCATCTACGGTGATCTCTCCTACAGATACGGTCTTGCATATATACTTTCCGCAATTCGGATCTGCACTGCAGGCAGTCAAAGACATTACAAGAATCAGTGCCAGCATCAGGCAGGCCATTTTCCTAATCATCTTTTTCATCATATTCTCCTTAAAAATATATACTTAAAACATTTAACTGCGTATGTTCCGCTCAATGCTTTGCAAACAGTGTACCGATAATTCCACGTCCCAGGGAGGCTCCGACATTTCCGCCAAGCTTCTTTCCGAAAGAACCGAACTGTGAACCAAGGTTATTTCCGATTTCCCGTCCTATGGTTCCGGTTGCTGCAGAAGCAGTACCCTTAATAGCCTGACGCACCGCACGTGCCTGTCGGTCCTTTTCCTTCTGGGCTTCCTTTGCAGCCTTTTCTGCTGCCTTCTGCTGTTCCTTAAGAAGTCTTTCCTGTTCACGCTGCTGTTCCTTCTGCCAGCGTTCTTCAAGTTTAGCCTGTTCCTTAGCCGCTCTTTCTTCGGCCTTAGCCTGTTCCCTTGCAGCTCTTTCTTCAGCTTTAGCCTGTTCCTTAGCCTGAAGAGCTGCCTCTTTTTCAGCCTGTTTCTGGGCAAGTGCTTCTTCCTTTGCCTGTTGCGCCGCAAGTGCTGCCTGTTCGGCCATTTCCGCCTGCTCAATATTTAATCTCTGGAAGAATTCATATGCCGAATCCCTGTCATAAGTCTCGCTGTACTTATTTAGGAGCAGACAGGAATCTATCTGACGTTGACGTTCACCATCATCTATCATGCCCATATAACTCTGCGGCGGAAGTATCTTCGCTCTCTGAACTATAGTAGGGATACCCTTTTCGTCAAGAACTGAAACCAGTGCTTCGCCGGTTCCGAGCTCCTGCAGTGTCTGCAATGTGTTAAACTCCGGATTTTCCCTAAAGGATGATGCTGCTGCCTTAAGACCCTTCTGATCTGCCGGAGTATAAGCACGCAGTGCATGCTGAACCTTATTTCCAAGCTGTGCAAGCACACCGTCCGGTATATCCTTCGGATTCTGAGTGATAAAGTATATACCTACACCCTTTGAGCGGATAAGCTTAACAACCTGTTCTATCTTTTCAAGAAGTGCTTTTGTCGCAGAGCTGAAAAGCATATGTGCTTCATCGAAGAAGAAAATCATCTTCGGGCGGTCAAGATCTCCGACTTCAGGCAATGTCTCATATAATTCAGACATGAGCCAGAGAAGGAATGTCGAATACATCTTGGGATGAAGGATAAGCTTCTGGCAGTCAAGAATCTGGATCATTCCTTTTCCGTTATAGTCAGTAGCTAGCCAGTCCCGGATATTTAATGCCGGTTCACCTATGAAGAAGTCTCCTCCATCGGATTCCAATGCTATAACCGCACGCATGATGGCAGCGATACTGTTCGGAGACATATTTCCGTACTGTTTGCTGTAATCCTTAGAATGTTCGCTTACAAACTGCAGCATCGAACGGAGATCCTTTGTATCTATGAGGAGCAGTCCCTCATCATCAGCTATCTTGAATATAACCGTTAAGATATCGGTCTGTGTATCATTAAGTTCCAATATACGTGATAAAAGCAACGGTCCCATTTCAGAAACCGTAGTACGGAGCGGCATACCTTTTTCTGCATATACATCCCAGTAATTTGAAGGGAAGCTCTTAAAGTTAAAGCCTCTCTCCGCAAGCCCCATCTTTATCACTCTTTCTTCGGCGCTTCCGCCGCCTTCACCGGGCCGGCACATACCTGAAAGGTCACCTTTTACGTCTGCCAAAAATACAGGAACCCCTATATCGCTGAAAGATTCAGCCATGACCTTTAATGTTACCGTCTTTCCGGTACCTGTAGCACCGGCTATAAGCCCATGGCGGTTAGCCATTTTAGGATAAATATATAAATCTTCTTCCCCTGATTTTCCTATCAGAATCTTCCCATCATAAAACATAAACCTTCCTCCGTTTAAATACAATCATCCATAGGTCAAGGTCACCTAGACAACGCCTTCTGCGTTTCCTCGGTAACAAAACGACGCTCCACATCGTTTTGTTATATTATATCAAAATACAGTGATAAATCAAGTATATTTCTGAAAATAGACGTTGCAAGCTTTCATCCTAAAAGTTTATCCGTCAGTTCCCCAAATTCCTTAAGGCCCAAGACCTCACCCCTTATAGTTTCTTTAATGCCTGTTTCTGTTATAGCCTTCAATATTTCCTCTTTACCGTATGGTACTTCAGATGAATTTGCAAGAGCGTTTAACAGTGTCTTTCTTCTCTGATTAAATGCTGCCCTTATCAATTTAAACATCAGCTCAGGAGAGCTTACCGATACGGGCGGTTCATCCTTTTTCCTTAACCTTATGACACATGAACCCACTGCAGGCCGCGGCATAAAACAGTTTGGCGGAACATTTGCTGCTATATAAGTATCTGCCCTATACTGTACCGCTAAGGAAAGGGCTCCGTAATCCTTTGTCCCCGGAGAAGCCTGCATCCTTTCCGCAACCTCCTTTTGTACCATTACCGTTATGCTTTCTATGGGAAGGTCTTTTTCCAAAAGAGACATGACTATGGGAGTTGTTATATAATAAGGAAGATTTGCCACCACCTTTATAGGCCTGCCGTTGTTCTTTTCCTCAACAATCTTCCCTATATCAACCTTTAAAATATCATCATTTATAATCTCGACATTGTCATACTCTGCCAAAGTATCTTCCTTTAATATCGGAATCAGCATCCTGTCTATCTCAACAGCTACGACCTTACGTGCATTTTCACAAAGATACTGGGTCAGTGTACCTATACCCGGTCCGATTTCAAGCACCAGATCATCCTTTGTTATTTCAGCTGCCCGGATGATCTTATCAAGTACATGCGTATCTATCAAAAAATTCTGCCCGAATTTCTTCTGAAATACAAAATGATATTTATTAAGTATTTCTATTGTTTTTTTCGGATCTCCGAGTGTTGCCATTCCTTCCTCCTAAAAGTAGTAGCGTTTATCCTAAAGTGCAAAAAAACGTACTGCATTTTCCCATGTCTGTTCATATACCCGTTCTGCGGAGACTCCTTTGATCGCGGCAATTTTCTCCGCAACCAGGCTTAATTTTCCCGAATCATTACGTTTACCCCTGAACGGGTCGGGAGCCATATATGGAGCATCCGTTTCCAGCAGTATCCTGTCAAGCGGCAGCATGTCAACGACTTCAACCAGTTTTCTGGCATTCTTAAAAGTTACCACCCCGCCGATCCCGAACATCAGCCCCATCTTCAGATATTCCTGTGCATGTTCTAAGCTGTAAGAATAACAATGCATATCTGCTCTTAACGGCTTATGATCGTTCTTTTCATAGAATGACCTGATCATATTTAAAGTATCCTCAGCCGCTTCCCTCGAATGTATAACGACAGGAAGGTTCTTTTCCAAAGCCAGCTCCCACTGTAGCTTAAAAGCTTCCTTCTGGATATCTTTCGGCCAGACATTCCAGTGATAATCAAGCCCTATCTCACCTATTGCAACAACATTCGGGTTTTCGCACATTTTCTTTATGGCTTCCCTGTTGTTTAAACAAACCTCTTTTTCTTCTTTTCTGTCTTCGGAATATATAAGTTCACCTGCAGAATCCGGATGAACTCCGACTGCAGCAAGAATAAAATCATATTTTTCAGCTATTTTTACAGATTTTACAGACGACTCTGTATCCGCGCCTGTATTTATGATACGTCCTACCTTTATTATGCCTTCTGTATTTTCTTCATTACCGATCCCATGTATCCGGTTAAGTACCTCATCCATATCCCCGTCGTACTGTCTTGAATCGTAATGGGCATGGGTATCAAATATACTTACCATCTTCTTCTCTTCCTCTTTATGATAACCACTATCAGACCTCCTATGACAAATACCAGCACTCCTGCTCCGATACCGATGGCAATGGCATTTTCCTTAATAAGTTTCTGTCTGAACAGGCTTTCTTCTTTTTCGCCCGGTTTTCCCAAAAGATCCGCTTCCACTCCGTTAAACGCTATATCCACAGGTATCATATACGAAGGCCAGCGTTCCGAAAACACTTTTTCCGTCACCGGATATTCGTCATTATATATGACAATATCCGCCTCTCCTATAGTACGGCTTCCATAAGTGTAAGTAATGGTCCCCACCTTGTTTTCGCCATGTTCGAGTTCCATATCCTTGTTGAGCTTTACAGATTTCACTGCTTTTGTTATATCGAAACCCTCCGGTATCATAACCGTTCCTGAACCCACAAGCGAAAGCAGGGGCTCATCCGGATCTGTAAATCCCGGCATTATATCAAAGCATGAAGGAAATACTTCCTTCTTCTCGCCAAGATCTTCCATCTTATATGAAGCATAATGATCAAAACAATAGTCAAGCAGCTTTCTGCTGTCCGAATATACCGCACTCCAGGTAGGTGCATGCATAACAACACTTATAAGGTTCTTTCCGTCTTTACGGGCATATGTAACAAGTGCATAACCTGCCTGAGTAGTCGCTCCCGTTTTTCCGCCTACAGCATACTCGTATTTCTGAGTCCCGTTTAAAAACCAGTGATGGTTTGTAAGGATTTTTGCTTCATGCTTATTGGTTGCAGGCATATTGTAGAATGCCGTCCCCGTTATCTTCATAAATTCCTTGTTCTGGTATGCAGCCCTCGAAATTATCGAAAGGTCATAGCAGCACGTGTAATGATAATCATCATGTAATCCGTGGGAATTTACAAAGTGGGATCTTTCACATCCTAATTCCTTAGCCTTCCTGTTCATCATTTTAATAAATCCGGCTATGGATTTCCCGACATGCTCACCTACCGCGTAGGTGGCTTCATTTCCCGATTCAAGCATGATTCCGTACAGTGCCTGTTCTACAGTTACCTGTTCTCCCTCAACGAGTCCCATACGGCTGCTGGTTTTTGATACGTAGTTGTCAGCTGCATAAGATACGGTGAGAACATCGTCCAGCTTTCCGTTCTCTAACGCTACCAGAGTGGTAAGGATCTTTGTTGTACTTGCCGGATAAAACTTCTCATATATATTCTTTTCATACAGGATATTTCCTGTATCGGCATCCACAACTATGGCTCCGTCACCCTCTATCTCCGGCCCCTGAGGCCAAGCATCATCCCGGTCTTCTTTTTCGGTTGTATAGAGCTGCCCGTCTTCTTCATCGGCGCTTATCATGTATGAATTCTGCATACAGGTAAAAAAAAGGACACAGACAATAAGCAGGCTTATTGTCCCTGCCATCATCTCTGTTCTTTTCTTTAATTTTTTTACAATGCTTCTCTTTTTCATACTTTTCCGAAATAGCTTTTGCCTTTATTATATTTCTTTTTATATCTTTATTTGTAATTGCTTTTATGATGTGTCTTAAATGTACCAATATATCAAATATGTCCCCGGTTTGTAAGCCGGGGACACCTGACATAACCAGTCAATTAATTACTGAAGCTTGAGTATTCTGAGCTTTCCTGTAAAAGGAAGTTCCTTACAAGTTCCATTTGCAGCATTGATAATTCCGATGATCATAAGGATTAATATCGGGATATCAAGAAGTCCAAAGATAATTTGGAAAACAAAACCTACAACAGGAATCCATCCAAATATAAAAAGCAGGATGCTTATGATAGCGCCGGATACGCAAAGCGGAAATGCCTGTTCTGCATGGAACATAGCAAACTTTGACTGTCTTGCAGCTAAAATCGGAACAAGGATAAGTATCCCGATATATGCAAGAATGCCCATAACCTTGTTGTCATTGATATCCTGGATCTCGTAGTTCTTGGTCAGATCTTCTGACTTCATTAATTCATTTACATCCATTTTAATACTCCTTTCCTCTCCTTACAAAACATAAAAGTTAATTGTAGTATACTACAGTTTATTCGGAATGTAAAGTGGTTTTTTTCAATCAGAGGGATATGGAACGGACGAAAATCAAATGTTTCCTCTTGGCAGGTCTCAAAACCGTAAAAAGGAAGAGCCTGAGGGTACGGACGGGAATCAAATGTTTCCTCTTGGCAGGCCCCAAAGCCGTGCAGAGGAAACATTTGATTCCCGTCCGTCTTACGCAATACTAATTAGTAAAAAAGTATCTGTCTCCTTTATTTTTCTATGTAGTATTTTGTTACAACAAATGGCAGTGAGTAGGGGACATCCACCTTATAATTCATTCATAAATAGGAAATCCTTTAATTTATAATGGTATACCGTACTGGTTGAAAAATCTATATCGTCAGCAGTTATCAGTATCTTTTTCACACTATTATCTATACCGGAAAACGCTGAAAATTCTCTTTCATATGCCTTATCTTCCACTACGCTGTATGCCACCTGTACCAAATAAACTTTACCGTCTTTTTCTGCCCGGAAGTCAATTTCCCTACCTTTATTAGCATATACGGAAACTTCATATCCCATAAACAAAAGCTCATTCAAAACAATATTTTCCAAATTATGTGTAAGGTCATAACGGTTTCCCATTTTCCTAATGCTGTTAAAAGACACATCTTCATCATATATTTTATAATAATAATTTAGGGGTGCCTTAGCTTTCGAAGAATAAAGCTTGATATCCATTATAACATATGCTTCTTTCAAATATTCAAGATATTTTATCACAGTCGGAACCGATATACTAACATTCTGCCCTTTCATATAATCTGAAATAGATTTTGCACTAAAAACCCTGGCATTTGAGACCAAGACATAATCTACCAATTTCTCAAAGATGTCATTCTTCCGTATCTTGTATCTATTTTCCAGATCATTATAGACTATGGTATCGTTAAGATCATTCAGATACCTTTTTTTCGAATCAATATCCGATTGTTCAAGCATTGCAGGGAATCCTCCCCAGACAAGATAGTCGTTAATATCGAAGCTTCTTTTTAGTTCATCCATATACTGTTTGGCCTCACGATATACAAACGGCCTCACTCTGAATGAAATATATCTTCCGGATAATTCTTTTGTGAACTCTTTAGAGAGCAATTTCGAGTTGCTTCCTGTAATAAATACCGAACAGTTTAATAACCTCAATGTCCTGCAAGCCTCATTCCAGCCAATAACATTCTGCACTTCATCAAGAAATAAATATAGTTTTTCTTCACTTATATAATCATTCACATATGATATGAGGGCTTCTGCATCAGGTATTTCTTTTCTTGTCGAATGTATATCAAAATCCAACATTAGACATTTCTTTCCATTCGCTTCAATTTCGTCTTTAACCTGCTTTAAAACCACAGTTTTTCCGCATCTGCGTATGCCTGTAATAACTTTTATCAGGTCACTCTCATAAAAGCTTCTTATCCGTGATATGTAATGCTCCCTTTTAACCATAAAATCGTCTCCCCAATCAACTGTATTCATAGTATCATGCCAATATTATACTTTAAGATTTTTGCAAAGTCAACAAAAACTTAAAGTAGTATTTTAAGATTTTTATTGTTTTGGTAAAATCTTAAAGTAGTCTTAGAATGCTCCAATACTTTTTCTCGTTTAAGCCAGGTTTTTCAACACTTTTTTCTCATTTGGAGCAGTTTTTTCCAACACCTTTTCACCCATTTGGAGCAGTTTTTTCCAACACCCTTTCACCCGTTTTGAGCAGTTTTTTCCAACACCTTTTTACCTGTTTGGAACAGTTTCTGGACGGACGGGGATTATATGTTTCCTCTTGGCAGGCTCCAAAGCCATGCAGAGGAAACATATAATCCCGGTCCATTTCATCACATAATCTCAATTTCTTCTCTATTTTAACTACAATTTTCAGCCCTCATGTAAAATAAACTACACCTCCGCCAGTATCTGTAGCTTATACAACATTCCGGAACATATCTGAATATTGAATTTTCAAGGGTTCGAGCGTATTATAAAGTCACAACAAACAAACGGAGGACAAACCAATGCTTGAAAAATCATTCGCAACAAAAATTATCGCAACAATCATGATGGTAATAATAGCTGTATCTTTCGCAGCACAGACAAATATATACGCTTACGAAGAAGCTACCGGTTACAAAACCACAGTAAGGAATATTGGCAAAGATCGCTACGAACTCATAGTAGTCGATAGAACGATTGATGAAGCAACTATTGCATCAATCTGTGGCATGCTGGCTTCATTAGACGGTTTTGACGTAACTCGCGAAAGAATAATCACTTCTTTCAACATGAATCCCAAGAATTTTGAATATACATATAAAGATTACTCAGATAAGAAAACTCTCAACAACACATTCAAGATGTTTTACCCCGGATTAAACCCCGAAGGATATACCATACAGACCCAAAAAGATATGATCAATATAAGAATCTTCATGAATCTCTTCCTCGCTGACCTTTGGAAAATCCAGCGCAGCGGAACAACATTATACTGCAGCATGTTTTAACAAATATGACAAATAACGTTTCATTCAAAATTTCATCATAGAATAAACCGGATCAAATGAGTAATGACAGTATAACGGACGGGGATCATATGTTCCCTCTTAACAGGCACTAAAGCCATAAAGAGGAAACATATGATCCCCGTCCGATTTGTCACTTATTCAGTATGATTTATACGGAATGTAAATATATATCTTGTCTTTATCTCTTCTTTTCTATCACATAAAGATAAAATATACCTCATCTACTTAAATGCATATCCGAATGTCAGATCCCCGTTTTTAACCGCAAACAATCCGCCTCCTGAATATACACTTTCACCAAATCCCATGTCCTTAACTATCTCCAGGTTTTCATTTACCAGAAATACTAATTCACCTTGATCAATCACAAAAGCATACCCATTTGTAAATTCTGTGGCCCCGTTAAATAGTTTAACTATATTTCCATCGTGATCACAATACCCTATTAAACCATCTTGTTCTATAAGCCAGAGCTTATTGGGGCTTAATTCAATATCCTCAAAGATCTTATACTCAAGTTTTTCTGCCGAAAGATCTATCAATGCATACTTATCATCCACAGAGATAACTATCTTGCTTCCGTAATTATAGAAATAAGAACCGTCATAGTAAAACTTTTGGAGTTCAGCTTTGTAATACTTCTCAGTTCCTACATATGTTTTAATTTTTCTTCCTTCACCATCGGTTTCTGAAATATCATATACGAGCTTATCACCGTCTATTGACATTTTTTGAGGGAATATTGAACAGATTATGTTACCTTTAGCATCTCTTAAGTAATAACCCGGTATTTCAGGATTAAAGCTGCTGCTTAAGAAATAACCTTCGACCGGTGCATTAAGAGCAACTTCCTCATATGCATCAATTCCGATTTTTAAGCTTGATAATTCATCCTTGATTTCATCATATGACAAATAACCATCTGCTTCTTCATCTATTCCGTCTCCGTCTATCCATGTAACCTTTCCTTTGCCGTCTACAAGTCCGAAGTCAAAAGGACGGATGCATGAAACGGTACCATCTTCTTCCTTTTTATATACATAATCCTTTATATTACCGGTAACGATGGATTTTCCGTCATAAAAACCTTTGGGATTATCATATAAATCTCCTATACCTATCTCCATTCCATATCCCGATTCAATAGTATTAAGAAGTTTCCCATTATAATCATAATACTCATATCTTGTCTGATATCCATCCATGCCTGAAGCATCAGAAGCAATGACATAACCGTCTGTCGAAGCAACCATTTGCTTGAAATCACCTCCGCAGGTTGCTATCTCTTTCCCTTTGTTGTTAAACAAATGGCTTTCCCAATCCCCATCATATAAAATGAAGTATCCTGCATTATTTGCCGACTGAAAATATAAGTATTCACAAGGCACTACTTCCTTTCCGGAGTAGTCAATCGCACCCCACATTTCATCTTTACATACCGGTATTATTCCTCCAAAGGGAGTTCCTAAGCTCTCGTAATCCGTCAAATCAATCTTCGAAAAATCAGGTACATCAGAAGACGGTTTTGTTCCGACAGTTACAGTTACTACTTTGCTATAGCTGCTCTTTATGGTTTTGCTTCCGTCTTTTGTATATGCACGTACCCTGAAAGAATATGTTCCTTCTGCAAGTTTCTTCTTAGTATATGTTCTCTTTGCAGTGCCATCCTTGTTCAACTTCTTTATCTTTGTGAACTTTGAGTCTTTATCAGACTTCATTTCTATCACATACCAAGAAGCCCCTTTTGTCTTACTGATTGAGATCTTAACTGATTTGTTTTTTTGAGATACCTTTGCAGTCACTTTAGGTGCCGCAAGCTTCTTTGTTGCCGCAGATATTTCTACGAAACCCAGATTCTGGACTAACAGTACTGCAACAAGAAATACTGCCAACATTTTCAAACACTTCTTCATTCTGTAAACCCTATAAAAATTTCTCTGAACACATTATATAATACTCTATAAGCAAGTACAAGGCAACCCTCGAAATTTGCAGGTATAACTCTTGCTTAATGCAAAAGGAAAAGGGATCATGTGTTTCCGATTAAAACAAGAAGTTAAGATGCATTTTTTAGAGACAACATTTAATAAATCAAACTCATATTGTATATCTAAGCCATAAAAACTTGTTTGTACAACTTGAACAAACAAGTTTTTTGTGTTATACTTATGCTTAGCGAGGTGAAATGCATGATAAATATTAAAATTGATTACAAAATAAAAGAAGATATTGAGTTTATTCTTGAAGCAGAGAAAATAAACCTTTCAGAATTATCAGAAAAAACTAAGATTTCAAGAACGACGCTGGAAGAAATTAAGAAAACCGGAAAGACTACCGATAGTGTTTATGATAAATTTTATTCCTATTTATATAATAACGGCTATAGAATTAATGCTGTAAAGGAAGAACTGATAAAAGAAAAGTACCATAATATTTTATTTCATGGCTCAAAAGATGGATTATCAGAAATTACTGCTACAGGTTCGAGAAATAATTGTGACTTCGGCAGTGGTTTTTATCTTGGAGAAACATATAATCAAGCACTGTCTTTTGTCTGTGAATCAGACAAATCCTCCGTATATTCTTTTAAATATTCATTGGCTGACTTAGTAATAAAGAGATTTGAATGCAATTTAGATTGGATGTTTGCAATTTGTTTTTTTAGAGGGACATTGGGAAAATATAGCAGTAGTGATATAATAACAAAAATAATAACTGAAACTAAGGCAGCAGATGTTGTCATCGCACCTATAGCTGATAATAAAATGTTTTATATCATGGCGCAGTTCACGGAAGGAGAGATAAATGCCGATGTGGCGCTTCATTCATTGTCCGCATCTAATTTAGGATTACAATACATTTTTTATACCGAAAAGGCAATTAAAAAACTACATCCCGTTGAACGATATTTTCTATGTTCTCCGGAAAGAGAAGACTGTAAAAAACGTTTGATAGATCGAGGCTATGAAATAGATACTAAATTAAAACTGGCTAAACGAGAGTTTAAAAACGGATTGTATATTGAGGAATTATTAAAATGAGAAAATTTGACCATAATGGGTTGTTATTAGCTGAATATCAAGGAAAATTATTTGAAAATTCAAGTGACCTGAATTGTTCTTCAGGAATTTTTTTAAGACGATTTTTACATTCGAACTTATTGGTAAAACTGGATACCAATAATCCGTCTGCATTGTCTTTGGACACAAATGAGGGAATAAAAAGCATTGTAGAACAATTCGGTGATTCAGATTACGGGAAATTAAAATATTCCAAAAATGCATTGTTTTGGATTGGGTATATGTATAGATACATTTCCTACACAAGAGAAAAATCTACCCGTTTTTTATTTAAAATATTTGATTATAAACAGCTTAACGAAGTTTATTTTTCGTTTCATACGCAGGATCCGGAATGGTGCGTTAGAAACTTGTTGGAGCTAAACAGACTTACAGAATCCGTTTTTGATAATAATTATAGATTAAAAGAAATAATAAGGAAAAAAGAGCATTATTAAACTTGTTTGTACAACTTGAACAAACAAGTTTAAATAATGGAACACTTTCTTGCTAGTGTATTATAACAAAATAAGATTTGGAGCATCATTTTGTTACCGAGGAAACGGGATCATATGTTCCCTCTGCATGACTTTGGGGCATGTCAAGAGGGAACATATGATCCCGTTTCCGATCAAAATAAAAAATTTACGTTTCTGTGGAAAGATTATTTTTCTTTTTCAAAGTGCTGGTAATCCTTCTTGCTCTTCCAGTCACCGCCCCAGGTGAAACCATGGGAGATAAAGATGTTATAGCATACATCGTCTTTCTTTATATAACGAGAATCTTCTTTATCCCTGTCCGCATAATCGCCCGCATTCTCCGGCTGGAGGAACAGAGAACCGTCTTTTCTTGTATATACATAAGGGTTATACAGAGGATTAATATCTATTGCCAACCCCAATGCATGATTTGAAAGAGATGAACTTTCGGCTATCGTACGATAACAGAAAGCAGAAGTATTATTATCTTCCATGGAAGCTTCATCAACTGCGTCATACTCGTCGATAAGCCGGATCTTTTCTATCTGATATTTAACGTCAAAAAGTTCACGGAAAATCTCAAGTATATCATGAGCAATATCTTTGTTGACTATAAGCTCACCTTCATGAATCTCTCCGTCAAAACCATAGTGAACCACATGGCACCATCTTAGATCATCCAAGTCAATCGTAGCTCCCTCCGGATAAGATTTTCCGCTTATACGTTCTAAAATATCTGCAGTGATCCTTGTCATATAAAACTCCTCGGTATAATCCTTCTTGGGAGTCGGAGTAGGGATCTCAGTCGGAGTCGGAGTTACGAAATTCAGTTTAGGCTTAGGCGTTGGTGTCGGTGTTGATTCCCCGGAAGGCTCATTTACAGGTTTCATGACTTCCTTATCAGGTTCAGATTTAGATTCGGACTCAGATTCAGATTCTTTATATAGCTTTACCATCATAATTATACTGAATACCAGTATACCGGACAGCAATGTAAGGATAAATATATATACTATTCTTTTTGCCACTCTTGTATCCTGCCGCTATCAGCGTATCCTTTCTTAATCATGAAATTATTTGATTAAAGAATAACAGTTTCCTCAAGTGGTGTCAATAACAAAATTAATACCGGTAAATCAGCTGCTTTGGCTGACCATTTTTTCCGCAAGACCTGAAAGGCTTATGATACTGTTTGCCAAAGGACAGCTTTTACAATATGAAACCGGTTCACATGGAATGTTTTTCAGACAGAGCGGTTCCGGACATTTGCTATCGATAAGGGCATCAATAATCGTGGATATGGTTGAAGTCCTCAGGTTAGGATTCTTCCTTCGGACTTTTATAAGCGTACCTCTTGAAACTTTTAGACTAACAGCTGCTTCATCAAGCGATTTTTTCTTTTTATATGCCAGGAACATTCCTACATACTCTGCCAGCATGGATATGGCAAAAGATGGATTGTTTTGAAATTCTATAAGCATATAAGTTTTTGAATCAATATCATAATGCATATTTTATTTCCTTCCTTTTTGGATTTTTCCCCCATCGGTGAACCTCAAAGGACGATGGGGGAAATGATGGCGTGCTGCGCAGCTACTATTATAATAGCATATAGTTTTTCTAAATAAAATTCTAATTTGATATATAAAAAGTACACTAATGAAGCTGAAAATGAACTAAATAGTATCAATGCGATACATGATATATAGTATATTGCATTTGGGGTGAGGTAAAATTTTTTAAAAAAAGCTCTTGACAAAAATGAAAAATGGGTATATTATTCCAAATAGAACAGTTCCAAATGGAACTATCCAAAATTAAACAGTCTGAAATTAAACAATCCCAAACGGAATTGTCTGAATTTAGTATAACAAAATGATATGGAGATGTTCACAGAATATTTGTCAGAAATAAGATGACAGAAAATAGAGAATCAATAAGAAAAGGAGGAAGAAATGGAGCACAAAGAGGCGCTGGGCTGGGAACTGAAACGAATGAGCAATACAATAGGCTCTTTTATCGGAGCAGAGCTTTCAAAAGCAGGTTTTGATGAGATAATTGTCACTCATGGCTGGATCCTCGGGTTCTTAAGCCATCAGCAGGACAATATCGTTTATCAGAAAGACATAGAAACCCGATTTGGGATGCCGCGTTCGACAGTAGCAAATGTTATGAAGCAGTTTGAACAGATGGGATACATAACAAGACAGTCGGATGAAAAGGATACAAGGCTTAAACGTATCCTTGTGACCGACGAAGGGAGACGGGTCCATACAGAAACCATGAAAAGTATAGCAGCTATCAATGACAAGATAGAAGAAAGTATTTCTGAGGAAGAAAAACAGACTTTGCATGGTATCTTTAATAAAATCTCAGAAAATATGAAGAAAAGTGGTTTTGAGGAGTAACTTAGATTTTTTAGTGGAGGAAAAAAGTTTTGATCAAGAGATTATTATCTTATGTAAAGGAGTATAAAAAGGAATCCATCCTAACTCCTTTAAGCATGATCATCGAGGTTGCGATGGAGATGGTCGTGCCGCTGCTTATGGCATCGCTGGTAAATGACGGTATAAATGCCAAAAATGAAGCCGGCGAGGTTGTCGGTGACATCAATCATATCATTATCATAGGTATTTTCATGGTAGTTGCAGCCCTTATAGGACTTGCAGGCGGTATCATGGGCGGTGTGTTCGGAGCAAAGGCTTCCACAGGTTTTGCAAAGAACTTAAGAAAGGGTATGTTTGATAAGATTCAGACATTCTCATTTAAGAATATTGATAAGTTCAGTACAGCCGGACTGGTTACACGTCTTACCACTGATGTTAACAATGTTCAGAATGCATATCAGATGATACTTCGTATGTGTATGAGATCACCCATGACATTCGTGATCGCTCTGGTGATGTCATTTACCATCAAGCCTAAGCTGGCCCTTATCTACCTGGTAGCAGTAATAATCCTGGGCTGTGTTCTTGCATTCATCATCTCGAAGGCTATGAAGGCTTTCGAACAGGCATTTCCCAAGTATGATGAGTTAAATGCGAGTGTACAGGAAAATGTAAATGCTATCCGTGTTGTTAAGGCATATGTCCGTGAGGATCATGAGAAGAAAAAGTTTAAGACAGCCAGCAACAATATCTACAAGATATTCTCAGCTGCTGAGAAGCTTACAACCTTCAACGGTCCTGCAATGAGCATCACCGTATACACATGTACACTCCTTATCAGCTGGCTCGGTGCCAACATGATAATAAACACATTTGAGACAGAGCTTAACCTTGGCGACCTTACAGCACTTCTTTCATACTGCATGAGCATACTGATGAGTCTTATGATGTTCTCTATGATCTTCATTATGCTTACCATGAGTGCTGCAAGTATGAAGCGTATAAACGAAGTGCTTGTAGAGGAACCCGACATTGTTAATCCTGAAAATCCTATTATGGAAGTAAAGGATGGCAGCATTGTATTTAAGAATGTGAACTTCCGTTATAATAAGGAAGGAAAAGAAAATGTATTAAGTAACATCAATATTAATATAGAATCCGGTGAAACGATCGGTATCATAGGTGGTACGGGATCTGCAAAGTCAACTCTCGTAAACCTTATCAGCCGTCTGTATGATGTAAATGACGGCAGTGTCCTTGTCGGCGGCAGGGATGTCAGGGACTATGACCTCGAAGTACTTCGTGATGAGGTAAGCGTAGTCCTCCAGAAAAATGTCCTTTTCTCAGGAACTATTATGGATAACCTTCGCTGGGGTGTCAGAAAGAATGTGGATAAGGATGCCCATGTCGAGACACCCCAGGAGAAGGCAGAAATCGAGGCTGAGTGCATAAGAGCCTGCAAATTGGCATGTGCTGATGAGTTTATCGAGAAGATGCCTGATAAGTATGAGACCTATATTGAGCAGGGCGGAACAAACGTATCCGGTGGACAGAAGCAGAGATTATGTATTGCGAGAGCCCTTGTAAAGAAACCGAAGATTCTTATCTTAGATGACAGTACCAGTGCAGTAGATACCGCCACCGATGCTAAGATCAGAAAGGCGTTTGCCGAGGAAATCCCCGGTACCACAAAGCTTATCATTGCACAGCGTATCGCAAGTGTTATGGGTGCCGACAGGATCATCGTCATGGAAGATGGCAAGATAAACGGTTTTGGTACACATGAAGAATTATTAAAGAACAATGAGATTTACCGCGATGTTTATGAATCACAGACAGGCGGCAACGGAGATTTTGATGAAGGAGGTGAGCGCTAATGCCGGGACCGGGATCAGGACCCAGAATGGGACGTGGGCCAATGCCCAGAGGAATGAAGCCTACAGTTAAGAATCCGGGACAGATTCTGAAAAGGCTTATAAAGTACATGGTACTTGACAATCTTGTGTTGTGGATTTGTGTCTGCGTGTGCATCGGCATCACCGTTTACTGTATGACAGTAAAGGGAACGCTTTTCACACGTACACTTCTCGATATCTATATCCCCGGTATAAAGGTCGGAGAATTAACCTTCGCAGACCTTGCACATGAGATATTGATTACCGCATGCTTCATCCTTACCGGTATCATCGCCAGCTTCGTACAGGCGAGGATCATGGTCAGGATTACCCAGGGATTCCAAAGGAAACTTAGGGATGACATGTTTGAGCATATGGAGTCACTTCCCATAAAGTATTTCGATACTCACTCACACGGCGACATCATGTCACTCTACACCAACGATGTCGACACCATGAGACAGATGGTATCCCAGAGTATACCTCAGTTTTTGAACAGTATCATTACGATAGTAAGCGTTTCCATCAGCATGGTCATTTTAAGCCCGCTGCTTATGTGCGTATCCGTAGTTATGATAGGCATTATGCTTTTCACTACGAAGAAAATTTCCGGAAAGAGCGGAAAGTATTTCGTAAAGCAGCAGAAGGCAGTCGGTGCGCTTAACGGTTTCGTTGAGGAAATGATGTCCGGACAGAAAGTAGTAAAAGTATTCTGTCACGAGGATGAAAATATCGAACAATTTGATAAACTCAATGAAGAACTTTATGACAGTGCATACAATGCAAACCGTTTTGCAAACATCATCATGCCCATCAATGCACAGCTTGGTAATGTAAGTTACGTTGTTCTTGCTATCATCGGAGGTATGATGGCTATAAACAATGTTGGAGGACTTGAGCTCGGTGCACTTATCAGCTACCTTACATTCAACCGTCAGCTCAATATGCCTATTAACCAGATAAGTATGCAGGTTAATTCGATCATCATGGCACTTGCGGGCGGCGACAGAATCTTCCAGCTTATGGATGAAAAGCCCGAGGTAGATGAAGGTTATGTTACCCTGGTTAATGCAAAGAAGGTTTATAAGCCGGGAAGTAATCCTGATGCTGAGAACAAGGAGTACACCATAGAAGAAACCAACGAGCGTACAGGTATATGGGCATGGAAGCATTTCCATAAAGCAGACGGAACAACTACCTACAAGGAACTTGAGGGAGACGTTGTATTTGACAATGTTGATTTCGGTTACACAGAGGAGAAGATGGTTCTCCATGATATCAAACTCTTCGCTACACCGGGTCAGAAGATTGCATTCGTAGGTTCTACAGGTGCAGGAAAGACCACCATTACGAATCTGATCAACCGTTTCTATGATATCCAGGATGGTAAAATCCGTTATGACGGTATCAATGTAAATAAGATAAAGAAGGCAGACCTTCGTCATTCACTCGGTATAGTTCTTCAGGAGACCCACCTGTTTACAGGAACTGTTATGGAGAACATACGTTATGGTAAGCTTGATGCTACTGATGATGAAGTTAAGGCAGCAGCTAAACTTGCAAATGCTGACAGCTTTATAAGAAGACTTCCTGAAGGTTATAACACTATGCTTACCGGAGACGGTGCAAATCTTTCACAGGGTCAGCGTCAGCTGCTTGCAATCGCACGTGCGGCTATAGCAGATCCACCTGTACTTATCCTTGATGAAGCTACATCTTCCATCGATACCAGAACAGAGAAGCTGGTACAGGAAGGTATGGATAAGCTGATGAAGGGCAGAACTACATTTGTTATTGCACACAGACTTTCAACCGTTAAGAACAGTGACTGTATCATGGTTCTTGAACAGGGACGTATTATTGAACGTGGCACACACGATCAGCTTATAGAGGAAAAAGGTAAGTATTATCAGCTCTATACCGGAAACCAGATCGCAGGATGAATGAAGCTGGGATGACATAAAGATTGTTATGGTTATATAGGAAACGGGGATCATAAGTTCCCTCTTGGCAGGCACCAAAGCCGTGCAGAGGGAACTTATGATCCCCGTTTCCATATTTACCGGTAACTCAAAGTCCGTTTCATTTCTAGCTTTGTCTAATTCTTTCCATCTCACGTCTGTGTTATAGATTGATAAATTTCTATTGTTTCATTTTATTGACAGCTTCATCTATAGAACTGTAAATACTGTATTTGCGCATTAGGTTTTTTGCATTATTGATAGTGCTGTCATTAGGTTTTCTGCCGGATTCTAATTCGTCGAGGAGAAGCCCAATCTGAAATCTAAGTGTGAGCATGGTATTTGCCATGTTACGCATGATATCTGCGACAACTCTATGGTTGTTATGGATAAATTCTTCAAACGTTTCTTCCGATATCTTGAGCAACAAAATCTCTGAATATGCTACTACGGTATATATCGATGGTTTATGGATAAGGAGTCCGAATTCGCCAAAACATTCCTGCGGACCGAGTATTTTCAGCAATGATTCTTGTTTTGTACCATAGTCTACATATATTTCAGCATGACCATTTATGATCTTGTACATTTCTTCGTTTAGTTCACCCTCACGAAGGATTATATCACCTTCTGAGAATTTGACCATTTTCATTTCACCCATAAAAGATTTCCTTTCCGGAGAGACTTTTTGACATTGTTCTTAAACTTTTCGTTGTCTTGCGATTTCCACAGGTTTTGTAATCTGTTCATTCTTTTTAACGAAATCTGCAAGGTAAGGAATACAAAACATTACTTTCCCATGTTCGGGGGCGGCAATAATTCCATGATCTATAAGATACGATCTAGACCTGCTTAGATAGTTCTGCTTTACTCCCATTTTACGTGCAATGTCAGAACTTACCGCAAGTCGGTCAGCATTTAAACATTCGGACATTTTTGTCAGATACATCTTTTCACTATTTGGCAGTTCATCCAAAAGAGGTTTCAGAGCTCGTTGTTCATATGCATAAATGGCATTAGCTGTGGCCTCTTCTATTTCTTTTTCATCTGCTTGATGTTTTTTTTCTGGCTTAAGGTCATTAATCAGCAAGACAAGATGGTAACCCAAAAGTTGCATTAGATAAGGATGTCCAAAACTTGCCTGATTTAATTTATCTATTAATTCCTTATCGACCATTAAACCTTTAATAAGGGAGAAAGCTTTTTCAAACGCTTCTTCAGCTTCATCCCATGTGAATAAGCCCAGTTCTACATGTGTTGCCCGCCTTAGATATGTACATCCTTCATGCCTGATTATTTCAGAATAGGCATAAGGGAGACCTGCTACAACCAACATAATGTCATATCCTTTTCGAGACACCATTTGGAATGCATTACAGAGAGATGAAACATCTTCTGTCGGAACCTTCTGAATCTCATCAACAGTAATAAGAATTCCCTTTTTAGAATTTGAGCATGCTTCTAATAGGAGTTCTTGAAGATTTTCTCTTCCTATTCGTTCTGTCTTAGAAATTGCTCCTGTACTGATACCTCCACCAATTCCTAAAACATTCACGCTTGCTTGTGGACTTATCGTTTTTGTTATCTCATCAAATCCGGCCAGTATGTGAACAAGCTGCAATATCATATTTTCCGGTCCTAAATCTATTACGACTCTATTTTTAGCTCCAGCTCGGATTGAAAGTTGTTCAAGAAGTGCAGTCTTACCACTGCCACGTGTACCCGTAATAAACATGGCACGATCTTCACTTCCTGTATCAATCATAGCATGTTCAAACAGCTTCAAGATTGCCTCACGTCCGAAGAACACATTCGGCTTCCCGCCGAATATAGGTGAAAACGGATTTTCAAACATAACTATATCCTCCACACATGTATATTGTCATTTGTCATTTTCTATTTTCTGTAAATTATACATCATTGTTTAATTTCTGTCAAATCTGTATTATTGCTCAATTTCTGTAAAATCTGTAAATCTGTAACTTCTGTATAGACTAGTTAAATCTGTATTTGCTGAAATCAGATTCGCAGCTTATTTGTCTGTCTATGCCGTCATACAGGAAACTGTAAATATACCTTTGTATGTAGCTTCGAAAGTATTAATAACATATTGTTTAGATTAAAACGCGGGATCAATATGTTTACTCTTGACATGCACCAAAGTCATGCAGAGGGAACATATGATCCCGTTTCCTCGTATTATACACCAGAAAAAAGTGTTCCATTATTAAAACTTGTTTGTTCAAGTTGTACAAACAAGTTTTTTCCTACTTAGATATCCATTATGGGTTTGGATTATTTTTGTTGATTTAACACTTTTAGTATAGTATGATTATTTAGGTGACAAAATTTGAGAGTAAAGGACAGCACTTTATGACATCGGACAGA
Organism: Lachnospiraceae bacterium; assembly: GCA_017542245.1. Taxonomy (GTDB): domain Bacteria; phylum Bacillota; class Clostridia; order Lachnospirales; family Lachnospiraceae; genus RUG11977. The sequence continues at coordinate 63,287 of JAFXXN010000160.1, read as the reverse complement.
TTAACGGAACAAAAAGACTGGCGGGGAGAGTTTGATTCCCGTACACTTAAATATGGACAGGATATATATGAAAAAGGCGGTGTAATCAGTTTTGCCCACGATATCACAAGGGCGCAGGCTTCTGTTATTGCGGCATCAAAATTTTACAGTGTTATGATAGACAGGGCACCTTTTTCGTACAGTATGAATTGGAACACACAGTATTTTTCATGTTCCTGCAGACCGAAAAGACGAAGCAGTTATTATCCTCACTTTTATAATCAGCCGTGTGAACATATGGCGGCCGCACTTTTTTATTGGGAGAAGAAGCACGGCCCCTGGATATTTACAGAAAGTGATGAAGAGTATGCTGCCCGCATGAAGAGGGAACAGGAGGAAGATGAAAAGGCAAGGCTGGAAGCAATCCGTAAAAAGGAAGAGGCGATATCTGTCAAAGTTAGCGACTTCCTGTCAGAGAGACGACCTCAGACCGGGGGTACTTATTTTGATATAAAAGCCGCAATGAAGGATTATAGTACTAATCTATATGCTGTTCATGTTGCAGATGCAATAATGAATACAGACGATCCGATTGATGTCCATACAAGTGAAGTAAGGTACGGGATGTACGGTAACCAGGAATTTATAATAAATGCGTATGTCAATGACCTCGCTTCCGATTTTCGTAGGAACGTGTATATGACTTTTTCGAGAAACCGATTGATAAATACATCCTGTTTCTGCAACCATTCATACTATCAGAACAGTCTGCCTTTGTGTGCACATCAGCTGGTTCTTCTTTTAAAAGCATATGACTATATTGAGGAAAATGATCCGGGTGATGCTACGGACAGGTCGGCTGGGGCTTTTTTTGAGGCAATGGAATCATTTGGTCAGTCCATTGTAGGAAACGAGGAAAAAGCTGTAGTTAAGAAGTCGGTCAATGTTATGCTTAGACCTTTGCTTAATATTGACGGATCTTCGGTTATACTTTCTTTTAAAGTAGGTAATATAGGACAAAAACAGCTTCAGCTAAAAAAAATCGAGCAATTTGCTTCTGCGGTACAGGATGAAAGCACATTTGCAGCAAGTAAAACGGTGATTTTTGATTTTTCAAAACAGGATTTTGATAAAGAAAGTAAACCATGGCTTAATTTTATTCTTCAAAAGGTAAGTGATACTGGGCAGATAAATAACAGACTGGAACAAAAAAACCGTTGGTATTACTATACTCCGAGCATCAAAACTGATAATAAGGATGAACTCAGCGGGTCAATTTTAGACAGATTCTATGATATTGCCGAAGGCATGGATTGTGATGTAGTGAAAAAGAACAGAGGAACAAAAGAGTCTCCTCATATGCATATCGGTCATCACAATATGAAGGTCACGATAAGCACAAAACCTCTTAAAGCTGCAAATGGAGACTTTCTGGGAATAACAGTCTATGGTTCAATGCCTATGATACGTATGGGTAGTGTAGACGGTTATATTATCGGTGATGATTATATAAGCAAAATATCAAAAGAAGAACAAAATGTTCTTTTGCCGTTTATGAAAGCTGCAGATGATAAAGGCAATATATGCTTCAATGTTGGAAAAGATAAACTTACCGAGTTTTACTACAGGGTTGTTCCAACTATTACTGAACAGTCTTATATTGAATTCGAGGATACCTGTTCAGAGGCCGCAGCTTTGGTTATGCCACCGGAACCTGTGTTTACATTTACATTTGATACTATCGGTGACTATTTTACATGTACAGAAAAGGTATCCTATGATGGTATCGAAACTACTCTGCCCAGAAATGAAGTAAAAGATAAAAGAATAGACGCAGTGCAGGAAAAGAGAGCTACGGATGCACTTAAAAAATATTTCCCGGATTATATTCCAAACAGAAAGATGTTTGTGACAAAAGCAACCGAAGAAAATCTGTTCAGCATTCTTACGGAAGGTATAACAAAGCTTTCGTCTTTTGGAATGGTTCTTGGGACTGATGCTTTTAAGCTGAACAGGATCAAACGTCCGCCTCAAGTAAGCGTAGGTGTTTCTGTCGAAAGCGGTATAATGGATTTATCTGTTATATCAAAAGATGTTGACCCTGAAGAACTGCTGGGTATTTTGGAAAGCTATAAACTGAAGAAAAAATACTACAAGCTTAAATCCGGAGACTATGTTGAGCTTTCACAGAATGAACAGTTTGATTCTTTGACCGACGTTGCTGATAATATGAACCTGCCATTGGAGGAACTTATTACAAAAGGGGCAAAGCTTCCTGCATTTAGGGCATTGTACCTTAATAAGCTGTTGGAAGAAAGAGAATCACTTATCAGTAACAGGGATAAGACATATAGGTCGTTGATCAAGAGCTTCCAGACTATAAAAGACGCGGATTATGAAGAACCCGAAGGCTTTAAGGATGTACTCAGACCTTATCAGAAATATGGCTTTAAGTGGCTTAAGACGTTATCTTCCGCCGGTTTTGGAGGTATACTTGCTGATGAAATGGGTCTTGGAAAAACGCTTCAAGCCATTTCGCTTATAGAATCGTTAAAGAATGACGGAGAAATTGCACCGGCATTGGTAGTATGTCCGGCTTCTCTATGTTATAACTGGCAGGAGGAGATCAATCGATTTGCGCCCAAGCTTAAATCGTATGTCTTGTCAGGTACGGCAGCGGAAAGAAAGAAAGCTTTATCTAAAATCGTAGAATCGGATACAAAACAGAAGACGTCTCAGGCTGCGGACATCTATATAACCAGTTATGACAGCTTGAGAAAAGACATCACACTTTACGAAGATTTAAAATTTAACGTATTAATACTTGATGAAGCTCAATATATAAAAAATCAGAAGGCCGGTATGACAAAAGCTGTAAAAGTTCTTAACGGTCAGCACAGGTTTGCCATGACGGGAACTCCTATAGAAAACAGGCTGGCTGAGCTTTGGAGTATATTTGATTATCTTATGCCCGGTTTTTTATATAATTACAAAGAGTTTGCGGGAAGGTTTGAGACACCGATAGCAAAGATGAAAGATCAGAATGCTGCAGAAAAGCTAAAAAGCATGGTACGGCCTTTTATCTTAAGAAGGTTGAAATCAGAGGTTTTAAAGGATCTCCCCGAAAAACTTGAGGAAGTACGTTACGTCAGATTTGAGGATGAACAGAGAAAGATATACGACGGACAGGTTGTCAAACTTAAACAGATTATTGAGAGTTCTAATGATAATAACGAAGACAAGATAAGAATATTGGCCGAACTTACAAAATTAAGACAAATCTGCTGTGATCCGAGTCTGCTTTTTGAAAATTATCAAGGAGAGAGTGCAAAACGAAAGGGATGTTTAGATCTGATAACCAGTGCCATCTCCGGTGGACACAGAATGTTGGTATTTTCACAGTTTACATCTATGCTGGAACTGTTGGAAAAAGATCTTAAGAGTGAGGGGATTGAATATTTCAAAATAACAGGAGCTACACCCAAGGAACAGAGAATAAAGATGGTACATGAGTTTAATGATGGAAATGTTCCTGTTTTCCTAATCTCGCTGAAAGCCGGCGGAACTGGGCTTAACCTTACCGGGGCAGATGTGGTAATACACTATGATCCATGGTGGAATCTGGCAGCCCAAAATCAGGCCACTGACAGAGCACATCGTATAGGGCAGAAAAACAAAGTTACGGTTTATCGGATGATAATGAAGGATACAATAGAAGAAAAAATACTTGAACTTCAAGAGGCAAAAAAGGATCTTGCAGATGCCATACTTGAAGGTGAGAGTAAGTCATTGTTTGCTCTTTCAGGAGAAGAGTTAATGAAACTGTTAGGGGAATAAACTTTAAAGGCGGATATTGTAATTGCAATACCCGCCTTCTATAATTTTTGAAAAATAAATTAACAATATATGCTTGTTATCAAAATATCTTATTTAATAACTGACTTTACCTTAGCTGCTACATTCTCAGCTGTGAATCCGAACTTCTCAAATAAGAGGTTCTGAGGTGCTGAAGCACCAAAGCCTTCCATACAAAGTGTAGCACCGTCAAGTCCTACATACTTGCCCCAGCCAAAGTCTGAAAGAGCCTCAACTGCAACTCTTGCACGAACGCTCTTAGGAAGTACGCTCTCCTTGTACTCTGCACTCTGCTCCTCGAACAGGTCAACGCAAGGCATTGAAACTACTCTTACATCGATGCCTTCTGCCTTTAAGAGCTCCTTAGCCTTTACAGAAATGCTAACCTCTGAACCGGTAGCGATGATGATTGCATCGGGAGTTGCCTTTTCAGAATCCTGGATAACATATCCGCCCTTTAAAGCATCCTTAGATGAACCGGCAATCTGAGGAAGATTCTGACGGGTAAGAACAAGTCCTGTAGGAGTTGTCTTAGATGTAACTGCACTGTACCAAGCTGCCAGAGTCTCAGTTGCATCGCAAGGTCTGAACATATGGAAATTAGGAAGTGCACGCCACATAGCTGCCTGCTCGATAGGCTCATGAGTAGGTCCGTCCTCACCAACACCGATACTGTCATGAGTAAAGATGAAAGCTGTCGGAATCTTCATGAGTGAAGCAAGTCTTGCCATAGGCTTTGTATAATCACTGAATACGAAGAATGTTGCGCCGTATCCGCGGAGTCCATAAAGTGTGATACCATTAGCGATAGCTGCCATTGACTGTTCACGAACACCGTAATGGATATTTCTGCCTGTACCATCCTCCTTGGAGAAGAATGCCTCACCCTTCATATCTGAAATGTTTGAAGGAGCTAAGTCTGCTGATCCGCCGAATAAGCCGGGAACGAACTCCTTAACACGGTTAAGAGCCATACCTGAAAGCTTACGTGTAGCCTCAGCCTTGTCCTCAAACTTCCAGTACTCTTCATTATTGATAAGATCCTTAGCGATATCAAGATTGAAATCAGCCTCGATAGCTGCTTTAAGCTCAGGGAACTTCTCGCAGTACTCAGCGTAAAGCTTGTTCCAAGCTTCCTCTGCTTTTGCACCGTTAGCTGCAAGAGCCTCATAGTTAGCATAAACCTCATCGGGAACGAAGAAAGGCTCTGTTGAAGGCCATCCAATGTTCTCCTTTAATGCTAATACATTCTCATCACCGAGAGGCTCTCCATGTGCCTTAGCTGAACCTTCCTTAGCAGGACATCCTTTACCGATCTTGGTCTTGAACATGATGAAGCTGGGCTTATCTTCACAAGCCTTTGCCTGCTCGATAGCTTTCTGAATTGCATCCATATCATGTCCGTTCTCAACTACGATGGTCTGGAAATCGAATGCTTCAAATCTCTTCTCTACATTCTCTGCAAATGCGATATCGGTTGAACCCTCAATAGTAATATTATTTGAATCGTAAAGAACGATAAGCTTTCCAAGTCCTAAAGTTCCTGCAAGTGAGAATGCCTCGCTTGAGATACCTTCCATCATACATCCGTCTCCGCCGAGTACATATGTATAATGATCAAATACCTTGTAACCATCTTTATTATACTTAGCAGCCATGTGCTTCTCTGCCATAGCCATGCCGACTGCCATAGCCATACCCTGTCCAAGAGGGCCTGTGGTAGCTTCAACACCCTTTGTATGTCTGTACTCGGGATGTCCGGGTGTAAGAGAATCCATCTGTCTAAACTGCATAAGGTCTTCTTTCTTAAGACCATATCCAAATAAATGAAGAAGTGAATATAATAAGGTAGAACCATGTCCGCCCGAAAGAATGAAACGGTCTCTGTTTCTCCACTCAGGGTTCTTGGGATTGTGGTTCATTTCCTTTCCCCATAAAACATAGGCGATATCTGCACAGCCGAGAGGAAGTCCCGGATGACCTGATTTAGCCTTCTGAATAGCATCTGCTGCCAATACTCTTATGGCATTTGCTGACATTACATCAATATTGCTCATAGCTGCCTCCTGATTTTTATTTGAGCGCGCTGTTATACTGAGTATAACGGCACATACCTCTGATTATATATTATCATAGCATAAAAATTGATTTTAAGCAAATATAATTTTTAAGCCTATTTTTTTAATCTATTTTTTCAAATTTATTTTTCCGACCTTTTTTATAAGCCTATTTTCCGGCCCCATTTTTTAGATCTGCTTTTTCAAGTTTTTTCAGAGTTTACCCTTATGTTGAGGGATGAATATGTATGTGAATGATTGATGGAGTTGGTGAAGGATTAGGTAAGTGAGCGAGTAAAGGATTGGGTAAGTTGATAAATGAATAGGATGGACGGGGCGGAGTGTTATCCGCACGCTGTTCGCAACGCGCAGACTTTTCGCACTCTTAAGCGGACCGGATTTGCCAGTTTGCGAAAATGTCTGGAAGGATTTTGCGTAATTTATGGATACATTCCGGTTGCTTTTCACATAAGCAGAATGTATAATAGACCCATACAAACACACAGGAAAGGATTTCACCATGCAGACATTTGAAGTTAAAAAGATATATTTTGATATGGATGGCGTACTGGCTGATTTTGAAAGGGGAATCCGCGAAATCTGCAAGACCGAGCCGGTTGGTCAGAATGCTGAAAAAAAAGATGAAGAAGCGGAAGACCTAATGTGGTCCAAAGTTAAAAAGGCAGGACATTTTTATGACCTGCTGGAAATGATGCCCGGAGCAGGAGAAATGTTTAACATGATTTATGAAAAATACGGTGACCGCTGTGAAATACTGACCGGAATTCCGAGCCCTAAAAGGGAAATCTTCTGTGCCGCCGAGGATAAGATAAATTGGGTCAGAAGACTCTTATCTGACAAAATAATAATTAACACTGTTCTTCGTAAAGAGAAAAAGAATTTCTGTACCGGAAAGGACTGTATCCTTATAGATGATTATGCAAAAAATATAACGGAATGGACTGCCATAGGCGGTACCGGGATCCTCTTCAAAGACTCAGCCGAAACCATAAAACAACTGAAAGATATGGGCATTCTGTAATAAATGTAACAAAAAGGGATATGCATATTTGCATATCCCTTTATATTTTTGGATTTATCAGCTATAAGTGTTTTCAGCTTTACACTTATCAACCCTTCCAAGCATTGTACTGGCTCTGGAACTCAGCAAGAACTTTCTGGTATCCTGCTGCATCAAGAGCTGCCTGGTACGATGCGATTGTAGAATCTACATCTGCAACTGCAACTCCACCCATCTCAAGCGGGAATCCATACTCTTCAAAGATACTCTGGCAAGCTGTAAGTTCTGCCTCTACCTTTGACTTATCAAAACGGAAACCTGCTGCAGGGCTTGTCTTAGCGCCACCGTTGAAGGTCTTGTAAAGATCAGCCTTGTTACCGGGCTCGTTGTCAACAGGGGTAACAACTGTAGCTGATGCTGACTCCCACATAGAGTGGTTGTACTTATCAGATTCCTGCTTAACCTTCTTAGCATTTCCGTCTGCTGCGTCTGTTACATAATTGAAGTCCTCGCCTTCAACACCGAAAGTATACATATCAGCAAGTTTAGAATCGGTATAAAGGAGTCCAAGGAAATCTACACAAGCCTTAGCCTGCTCTGCAGAACTGTTAGCAGTTACACAGTAGCAAGAACCAAGAGCTGATGTTGAATGTGCCCATCTGTCAGTAATCTTCTGCATGGTTACATCCTGCTTATAACGGCCGTCTGCCTCATCGTTTACAGGAACGTCTGTCCACCACGAAATAGCCCAATCCTGTGTCTGAGTAGTTGTATCAAGAACTGACTTTGTAACTTCATCTTCTGAAATGTAGCCAGCCTCTGCCCACTTAGCGATAAGGGTTACATACTCCTTGTATTCAGGAGTCTGAATAGTGTTAACTACCTGGTTTGAAGCCTTGTCAACAGCTACGAAATTTGACTCTGAAGCTGCTGTGAAGAAATCAAACTTATCAAGATAGTATCTGTAGAACATAGCTGTCTTCTGAAGAAGGAAAGGATACTTGATGCCGTCTGCCTTAGCATCTGCAAGCATGGGCTCAAGATCAGCAAGTTTAGTAACAGAAGAAATGTTCCAGCCGTGCTTGTCAATAAGTTCCTGACGGAACATAAGGTCATAACCTTCTACGTTGTCCTTGTATACGGGAACGAAATAGTTCTTTCCGTTATACTTGGTAGCTTCCCACTGTCCGGCATCCATTGAGCTGTAAAGTGTGCTTCCCTTAAGGAGTTCTGTAAGATCATAGCATGCATTCTTGGGGATCAGATCATTTGTTCCGATTGTTCCCATCCATGATGCTGTCCAAAGAAGGTTGATCTCGTTGTTAGCAAGTGCAAGATTAGCCTTGTCAGGATACTCACTGTTAGGAATGTCATGGATCTCAACTTCTACATTAATCTTATCCTTAATGTAAGCGTTGATGTTATCCTGTACCTTCTTTAACTGAGCTGAATCAGGAGACTCAAGATTGAAGGTATCTCTGTAAAGGCTGATCTTTACAGGTGCACCGGTAGAAGTATTGCCGGAATTGCCGGAATTGCCGTCATTGTTGGTAGTTGCAGGTGTGGTGGTTGCATCACTACCCTTGTTTTCCTCTTTGCTACAGCCGGCAAGTACAGAAACAGCCATAACTGCAACTAAGAGAAGTGCTACGAGTTTCTTCATAAAAACCTCCATATATAATTTGTTTGTATATCTTAAGCCGGTCCATCCGGCTTGATATCTAAAAATTTAACAAGTTTTCCGAAAATCATCCTTTTACAGAACCAACGGTAAGACCCTTGATAAAGTATTTCTGGAAGAAGGGATATACAACCATTATAGGTCCTATAACGACGATAACAGTTGCCATGGTAGAAGAATACTGAGGTATTGTATCTCCCATAGCCGCTCTGACGTTTGCCGGAACATTGTTATTGTTCAGCAGGAACTCAATACTCTTCTGTATCTTTATAAGAAGCATCTGAAGAGGACGTTTGCTGTCAGAATCGATATAGATAAATGCATTCTGCCAGTCATTCCAATAAGCAGTTGCCATCATGAAGCCTACTGCTGCAAGCGAAGGTTTCATAAGCGGAAGCGTTATCTGGAAGAATGTTCTGTAATCGCCTGCTCCGTCTATCTTGGCAGCTTCCATAAGTTCTGCAGGAATACCGTTTACAATAAATGTACGGAGAATGATTACATTCATCGTAGATACACAAAGCGGAAGGATAAGCAGCCAAAGGCTGTCCTTAAGTCCGTAAACATTTGTGAATATAATGTATGCTGAAAGCTGACCGCCCTGGAAAAGCATGGGGATTATCAGATAGATAGATAAAAACTTTCTTAATCTGAATCTGGGTCTGCTTATTGCATACGCATACATACTCATTACCAAAAGTCCGATCACCGTTCCGGAAACGGTAACAAGGATTGTTACTCCATATGATGTAAAGAGCTGTTTACCGTATCGGAGTACCGCATTCATTCCATCCAATGACCACTTGTCGGGGAAAAAGCTGTATCCGTTGGTTGTAATACTCATATCATCGGTAAATGCTGAAATAAATACCAAAAGTATGGGTAACGCACAAAACAGCGTATATATTATAAGTCCTATCAAAAGAAGTATCTGTCCGACACCTTTTTTCTCTCTGCGTCCTGAAGAGACCATGTCCAAATCTTTTTTAGCCATAACCGATCCCCCCTTAGAATAACGCATTTTCAGGCGCAAGCTTCCGCACGGCACCATTTGCTACAAGCATCATGATAAGACCCACCACGGACTGGAACAATGTCGCCGCTGCAGTGTATCCGAAATTGGAACTCTTTGTTATAGAATTAAGTACATAGGAGTCAATAACCTGAGTTTTTGAATAGAGAATACCGGTGTTACGCGTTACCTGATAGAAAAGACCTGTATCAGACCTCATGATACCACCGACTGAAAGCAGAAGCATAACCGTGATCATGGGGAAAAGTTCCGGAAGGGTAATATGCCATATCTGCTTCCATTTACCAGCACCGTCTATCTGTGCGGCCTCATAAAGTCCCGTATCAATTCCGGCTAAAACAGACATATAAAGAACCGAACCATATCCTACCGAGTTCCACATCTTTACTATAGTAAGAATTGCAGGCCAGTATTCCTTGGTCGAATAGAACTTAGTGTTCATTCCAAAAGCTTTATTCAGTATACCTGTGTTGGTACTTATAAAAGCATCAACGATAAATGTAACTGCAGCATATGAAATGAAAACCGGGATAATCATTATGGTTTGCATAGCTTTAGCTGACTTCTTAAATACACACTGATCTATAGCAATGGCAAGAACAATGTTTAAGAAAGTTCCCAAAGCTGTAAATATGAAATAGTAAATGAGGGTATTGAGAGTCATGTTTACGAAGGTGTCCTTCGATGCCAGCAAAAACTTGAAGTTATCCAGTCCTGCCCATTCACTTCCGAAAATACCGCCCGAGTATGTATAGTTCTTAAATGCTACCAGAAGACCTACCATAGGGACATAAAGAATAAAAAACATGATTAAAAACGCCGGAAGCGCCAAAATAATATGCGCTTTGTGCCTAACCATGTTTTGCCAGAATGAGCCATTCTTACCGAGGCTATTAGAATCGTTTGACATGATAAACCCCTTTCTTATATTTCAGCGCAGACCCCCCGTACTGCACCGCAAATTTATCATTATCGCGATTCTATCATTATTTGCTTAAAAATGCAACCAAAAAATACAAATATTGCTATTTTTTTCTTTTTTGAACAATATAATACATCTTTTTTTGTCCTGTTATCTTCAATCACAAAAAAATGCTTACAGTTATTGCTAGAAGAAAATCCCTTGTAATTTCAAGGCTTCAGCAGGCTGTTTCAGTCGTTAAGCATATCATAAAGAGCAATAGCTGCCACTGCTTCAACAACCGGTACGGCACGCGGAACAATGCATGGATCATGTCTTCCCGGGACCACAAGTGTGGTTTCCTCCATAGTGTCAAGGCGCACGCTTTTCTGCTCTTTTGCTATGGATGGAGTAGGTTTAAAAGCTGCCCTAAAAACTATCGGCATACCGTCAGATATGCCGCCCAGTATTCCTCCGCAGTTATTTGTTTCAGTTACTATTTTCCCATCTTTAACACAGAAAGCATCGTTGTTTTCGCTGCCTGTAAGCCATGCTGCCTCAAATCCGTTGCCGAATTCAATTCCCTTTACTGCAGGAATACCGAATACAGCCTGGGCGATACGGTTCTCAACCCCGTCAAACATAGGGTCTCCGATTCCGGCCGGAACGCCGAGTATAACACACTCTACGATTCCCCCTACAGAATCGCCTTCGGCTTTCTTTTCAGCAATAAATTCCATCATTTTCCTGCCGCTTTCATCTGATACAGTAGGAAAATCTTTTCTTTCCATCGAAAAAGATGTATTATCTTGTACAGTTTTTAAAAAATCAGCATCATCTTTAATACTTCCTATAGAAGCAATATGTGCATATATTTTTATACCACTTTCTTCAAGCAGCTGTAGTGCAATGCCTCCCGCTATACAAAGCGGAGCCGTAAGCCTTCCCGAAAAATGTCCGCCGCCCGTATAATCCCTATTCTCTCCGTATTTGATATAACCCGTATAATCCGCATGTCCCGGACGGGGTATATCCTTTAATATATCATAATCCTGTGATCTGGTATTGGTATTCATGATAGCGGCAGTAATTGGAGTCCCGCATGTAATGTCCCCTACCATTCCGCTCAAGAATTCAGGAATATCCGCTTCCTTTCTCGGTGTTGAAAATGCATTCTTTCCCGGAGCGCGTCTTGAAAGAAAAGCATACAGTTTTTCAAGATCGATCTTCTTTCCGCCCGGTATACCCTCTAAGGTCATTCCTATTGCCTTTGAATGAGACTGCCCGAAAATAGTCACTTTTATATTTTTCCCGTAACTGCTGCTCATACTTTTCTTCTCCTTTTCAAATCTTCATGCATTCTTTCACTTAAAAGATATCCCAAAAGCCCGGAAATGATTTATCCGTACATTCGGCATCGAGTATGGTTACCTTTTCCGTACATATTCCGGCTGCAACAGCTGCTGACATAGCTATTCTGTGATCATTAAAGGAATTCGCCGTTCCGCCGATCAGCTTTTCTTTCCCCCGGATTTTCAGCCCATCTTCCGTTTCCTCTATATCAGCGCCTAAGCTCCTTAACATAGAAGACGTTGTCATAAGTCTGTCCGATTCCTTAAAACGTAATCTTTCGGCATGTATTATCCTGGTCTCCCCTTCTGCTCCCGAAGCAACTGCACTTATGACAGGTACAAGATCAGGTATTCCGGATGCATCTATGATTTGGCCTTTTAGCTCTCCTTTTCTTACCGTTATCGCACATTCTTTCCCTATTTCAGACTCAATATCTTTTATAATTACTTCTGCACCGAAATCCTTCAATATGTTGATTATTTCTTTGTCACCCTGTCCCGAATCGGGATTAAGCCCGTATACTGTTACGCCTTCTTCGGAAAATGCACCCATACACAGCGGAAATGCCGCCGAAGACCAGTCCTTTTCGACCGACAAATTGTCTTTTACCTTATATTTTTGATTGCCTTCTATAATATATGTATACTTATTTTTGTCAAATATTGCTCCTGCGTCTTTAACCGCCCTCTCCGTCATCTCAATATAATCCCCTGACTCAACTTTTCCGGTTACGGTGAGGCTGCTTTTGCCCGAGGCTAAAGGCAGGGCCATTAAGAGTCCTGAAATATACTGAGAGGAAATATTCCCCGGAAGATAAAATTCTCCTGGCATGAGTTTCCCGCTGCAATACAGAAGAGTTCCCTTCTGCTCGATACACATACCATGTTTTAAAAGTTCATCGACCAATGTTCCCAGCGGTCTTTCCGAAAGCCTTCCCTCCATATGAAAAACAGCCCTGATACCCAGAACTCCTACCACAGGTATCAGAAATCTCAAAGTTGATCCACTCTCACCACAGTAAAGGTCATGAAATTCATTAAGATGGTCTTTTTCAGCTATAATAGTTCTGTTAACAGGTTCTATCTCAATCACAGAATTCTTTTCTTCTGAGGGGAACTCTATTTTTGCGCCCATAGCATTCAGACATGCAGCTGTAGCAGCAATGTCTTTTGATATACCATCACAGTATATTCTGCTTCTATTTTCCGATAAGGCCGCTGTGATCATCATCCTGTGTGCCCAGGATTTTGAAGCCGGAACCCGAATAATCCCGGATCTGCTGCCAGGGTTTATAGTTTTATTCATATACATCCTTCTTCTATCCAGCCAATAAGTTTTTCCGTAGGTATCTTCATTATCTTACAATTTCCAATACTTGTCGGAACTATAAGATTCGTAACTGTTCCCGAATTCTTTTTATCAACCTTTATAATCTCAAAAAGATCCTCTGCATCATAACCTATTACTGAAGGAAGTTTATATACATCGAGGATTTCCAACAGTCTTGCAAGTGTTTCCTTAGAGCACAGTCCCATTCCGTTTGCCGCTCTTGTCACAGCTGCCATTCCCATGGCCACAGCTTGTCCGTGAAGTATGGTGTAACCGCTGCATGCCTCTACAGCATGGCCTATTGTATGGCCAAGGTTAAGTTTCATCCTTAAGCCCCTGTCGAATTCATCATTTTCAACATATGCTTTTTTCATTTTTACACATGTGGCGATCACATGTTCATACTGTTCTCTTACCTGTTTATCAAGAATTTCATCAAAAAATTCTTCGCTTTCCAGCATGGCATATTTAATAATCTCTCCACATCCACAGGCATACTCCTCATCAGGAAGAGTTTTTAAAGTATCTGTATCACATAGAACAAGCCTTGGCTGATAAAAGGCGCCAACCTGATTTTTCCCGTTCGTAAGATCGACCGCAGTCTTTCCGCCCACAGATGAATCTACTGCCGCAAGCAATGTCGTAGGTATCTGCACAAAGTCAATCCCGCGCTGATATGTCGCGGCCGCAAATCCGGCAAGATCTCCAACCACACCGCCTCCTAATGCAACTATCAGATCCGAACGTCTCACATGATTGTCGCACATAAACTCCAGAAGTTCCCCGTATACGGCAAGATTTTTACTTTTCTCTCCATGCGGAAAATAAAAATCCAATGTCTTAAATCCTTCTTCGATCAGACTTTTTCTTATTATTTCACCATAAAGAGGAAATACATTATCATCGGAAACTATGACTGCGGTTTTTCCTGCTGCTGTCTTGGTACCTGTCCCTGCATTGTCTTTTAACTCATGGTTTTCCGGATCATAGCTTTCGCCTTCGAGTGCGGCAGCAATATAAGCTCCGGCCTCACTTATGAGGCCTTTGCCTATTACAACTTCATAATCGACCGATGCGTTAACGGAAATCCTTTCCATCAGCCATCTACCTCCTCTTTTCGCTTCCTGCCTTCATCAAGCAGCTTGATCAGACCTTCACGATCCCTTTTTTCTATAGCTTCTTTATAGTCAGTAAGATTATCTATAAGCAGTCCTATCTCCTTTATCAGATAATCACTGTTATCCAAAAACAATTCTGCCCACATCTGGGGATTTAACCATGCAACTCTTGTCATATCCCTGTAACTTCCTGCAGAAAAACCTCTGTGAGCAAGTGCTGTGGGACTTTTTATATAAGCTGAGGAAACTATGTGTGCAAGCTGAGAGGTAAATGCTATCATCTCATCATGTTTTTCGGCGGTTGTCACCGTTATTTTCCTAAATCCTGCAGGAGATAAAAGCTCCTTAACCTTTTCAAGCAGTACAATATCATCATATTCAGGCGGCACGATAACCATAGGTGCCCCTTTAAACATTTCTTTCTTTGAATATTTAAATCCTGAGAATTGGGTTCCTGCCATGGGATGCCCGCCTATATAGAGAAATCCGTACTTTTCAGCAATTTTCTCACCTTCGAACATCGGAACTCTCTTTGTTCCGCAGCAGTCAATAACAACAGGATGTTTGCCTATGAACGGTCCCATTTCATTAAGAAAATCGATTACCGCCTGCGGATAAACACATATAAGGATAATATCACATTCCTTTATGTTCTCTTTGGTTAGTTCACCATCCACATCATCACTGAGTCTGGCAAAACTCAGTACCTGTTTGTCAAGTTCCTTGGCAAGTACCGTATGTCCTGCAGCATGATATGCTTTTGCAAATGACCCTCCGATGAGTCCGAGTCCGACTATTCCTGCTATCATTTTAAATCTCCTTTTCTTAAACCGCATTTCTTAGGATTTTTCAATAAATTCTTAAGCCTTAAGTGCTTCCCTTACAGCATTTACTTTCTTAACAAGTGCCGCATATTCTTCCGGACGAAGAGACTGAGCTCCGTCACAAAGAGCATGTATCGGATCATTGGACTTCGATAATAAGACCGTCTGCGCCGCATGCAGCTGCCGAAAGTGCCATGGGCGGAACCATTCTAGCTATACCGGTTGCATGACTCGGATCTACTATTACCGGCAGATGAGAAAGTTCATGAAGCATTGGAACTGCAGAAAGGTCAAGAGTATTTCTCATATAATCGCTGTAAGTACGTATACCTCTTTCACAGAGGATTACCTGTTCATTACCGCTTGCCATAATATATTCTGCGCTCATCAGCAGTTCTTTTAAAGTATTTGCCAATCCCCTCTTTAATAGAATGGGTTTCCCAATCCTTCCAAGTTCCTTTAGAAGGTCAAAATTCTGCATATTTCTTGCTCCGACCTGTAATACATCCACGTCTTCAAACAAAGGAAGGTCAGAAACGCTCATTATCTCGGTAACTATAGGAAGTCCGGTCTCTTTGCGGGCAATCTTTAAAAGTTCGATACCTTCACCTTTAAGTCCCTGAAAATCATAGGGTGAGGTACGGGGCTTAAATGCACCGCCTCTCAGCAGATTGGCGCCGGCCTCCTTAACAGCTTTTGCTACAAATACTATCTGTTCCTCAGATTCAACAGAGCAGGGACCTGCTATCATAGCAAAATTCCCGCCGCCAATCTTTACATCTCCTACATTTACAACGGTATCATCCGGATGGAACTGTCTGTTTACACATTTGAAAGTATCTGTTACTCTCTTAACCGAATCTACAATATCAAGACTTCCGATAAGATCCATATCAACCTTACTGGTATCTCCGATAAGACCGAGGATCGTCTGATATTCTCCGACCGATACATGAATACCCAGTCCCATACCTTTAAGCCATTCGATCAGCTGATCCTGTTTTGCCTTGTTTGCATCCTTCCTTAATACTACTATCATCTTAAACTACTTTCTTTACTAAGAACTACCCACCATCAGACCTCCGGGTTCCATTTTTCCCAGGTTTTCACACATATACTCAGCAGATAGTAACTTCAAGTAAAAAAGCGGAGCAAGGTCAACCTGCTCCGCTCTAAATCCATGAACCCTATTCACGACTTATGCATCACAAACTAACCTTACTTCTGTATAGAGGTAAAGTAGTAATAAAAGTAATAAAATGATGCATTCGTAAATATCTCTTTCATTTTAATCTCCGTTACTCACTAATAAATCATGGAGTGAGTATATCGCTAACCAAAGGATTTGTCAAGAAAAATATTCAAATCACTTTTTATAGTAACAAAAATATATTATAAACCGGCTTTTTCTTTCCTCTATTTTATCTTTATATACAATGCCGGACGTATTCCTCCAATGTTATCTGCACTGTACGACTTAAGATCATACCGCGTCCAATGCAAAGCTTCATGATCATAACCCCAGGCATCTCCCGATCTTAAAAGCCAGTAATTTGATTCAATATACGGATCGGGATCCGTATTATTAAGCATAAAATTAACCGAGGCATACTGTGAAAAATAACACCCCGAGTTTTTTAAATCGTCACTACAGTAATCGCCATAAGAAATTTCGGTTTCAAACCCATACCCGGTATTTACTATATCTTCATTCGAAAGTAAAAAGACTTTATCTTTGGTATTCCATTCACTTTTGGGAACGTTTTCCATTTTTGTTGTAAGAGAAACCGACTTGATCTTACTCTGTTCTGCTTCTGTAAATGCGGATTTGAAAAATACTTTATTAAGCCATTTTCTTAATGTACAGTTTTTCCAGCTTACCTCCTTTTCTGTATTGTTATAAGAAAGATAATCTATGGAATTTTTACATAATACCAGTATTTTGTCTTTGTCCTTCGATAATACCGTCCATTCTAAAGATTCTTTTCCATTCGTCATATTGCCGTCTTGTTCATATCTTCCAAAGGTTATAGTATCTCCAACCTTCACATTTTTAAAATCATACTTTTTATCTTTTTCTTTTTTCTCCTCAGCTGCTTTAACAGTTATGCTTTTTTTCTTGCTGAAAGTTTCGGCAACGACATATTCTTCATATCCAAAGGCGGTCTTTTCTTCTGATACAATAATTTTTTCTGCTTTAACTTTAAAAGTATATTTTCCTTCGGGTAATCCTTCTATGGTATAAACAGTCTTATTGTTGTTAGCATAAACAGTGGCATATTCTGCCGGATATTCATCTTTGTTGTTCATATATTTACTATAAACATTTTTTACTTTTGTAACATAAATTTTGTAGCGGCTGGCACCCTTTGTCTTTCCAATGGTTATCTTTACACCGGTTCCCTTATTGATTGCTTTTAATGTAATTGTAGGAACATCCAGTCCGTTAGCAGCTTTAATCATCTGTACGGGTATTGTAGTTATAAAAAGTGCCACAATAACAAAAAATAATACAACATTCTTCTTTCTTCTCATTCTAAAATCTTCTTCCTTTCCATAAGAATATTTAATATTGTATAGTTTACCACCAACTATACTTTTTTGCAATTTTTGCGTTGAAATCCCTCCGTCCATTCATCCCTGTACATTTTCCACCTTTAAACTTCTCAGGAAGTCCTTCTGTTCCTTGCTTATGCGATAGCTCTCTATAGATTTCTGAATAGCTTTGTTATGAGTCCACGCCGGAAGTCTTTTCTCTTCTATAAACAAAAGCACCGATTCATACTGTTTTGAAAGAGCTGTTGCAAAATACCAAGCGATCATCATGTTAACATAATAATCCTCTGATCTTATGGCTGCCACAGTTTCGGGGTAAGAAATATTATAGGATTCTTCCAGGAAATGCTCCATAAGCATCTTTACGGCAAAACGTACGGAATATGTATCTTCAGATTTTATCCACTTCTTTATATAAACAAGAAGCTCGTCCCGGTACTTTTTAAATATCTTCGGCGACATCTGGTCACAAGTGGCCCAGTTATCAACATAGGGCAGAAAAGTATCAAGTTTTAAAAGACACTGCTCGTAGTCCTTCATTTCCGAAATTATGAATGCATGTAACTGGTTTTCCTCAAAATATTTGTGTGGAAGTTCGGAAAGAAACACCTCAACATCGTCTCGTTTAACCAGATTTTTAGCAAGTGCTCTCAATTCGGGTGTCCTAACCCCGATAATGGTATCCTTTTCTACCGTAGGGATCAGTTTTGCCTGAAAATCCCGATATTTCTCATCAGAAAATCCCAACAGTTCTTTTCTTATTTCTTCAATTATCATATAAATTATCAAAAACCTTCCTATCTTACTCTCTTTTATTGCACTCCGGCATGTTACTGAATCTCACTTAAAGAGCCGAATCTGTATCCTGCTTCCTCAAGCAATGTAAGAACCGCATCCAGTTCGTTAGCATTTGATGTGGAATCATTATGCATAAGAGCAACTGCACCGTTATGGTGATATGTACTGAAATGATCGGTCACGTATCCGGGAGCAGGCTGGTTGTTTTCATCATAATCGCCGTATGCGATACTCCAGAAAACAGTCTTATAACCGGCGTCTTTTATTATGGTCATAAGCCTCTTGGTATACGCTCCGGTGGGCGTTCTGAAATAAGGCTCGAATTCATAACCGGTAACCTGGTAATAGTATTCCGCAACATCTATTATCTCAGAAGCTATTTTCTCCACCGATTTATTTGTCAGATCCAGATGGGAAACAGTATGATTGCAAACAGCATGCCCTTCCTTCTTCATACGGATAGCATAATCGGCACACTCTTCAAGGTACATCTTCGTTACAAAAAAGCTTGCTTTTGCATTATGCTTTGCCAAAGTATCAAGAATTTTTACCGTCAGATCAGAAGGGTATCCGCAGTCAAATGTCAGATATATGACCTTATCATCATCGGTCACATTTGTATTCAGATAAAAACCATTATAATCGGTTATCTTAAAATACTCATATGTACCCGACGGTGAATGATCCTTCTTACGTTGGAAGCACCATGTTCCGTCTGAAGAGTTGTCTAACGAATCATAGTAATCTGCATTATCGATAAGTTTCTTGCGGATGTTCTCCAGTTTTTGTATTACATCCACTTCTTCAGGCTCAGGTTCTTCCGTAACTGCAGGCTCATCAGTAATTTCTGTTGCCTGTCCGCTTTCCGAAGTATTTCCAGTATCCACGGTATTACTGCTTTCCGCCTCAGACGTCCCGTTTTCGCTCTCAGTATTCTCCCCGGAAACAACCCTGTCTTTATCAGTCTCTGTGGCAGGAATAATAACAGGCTTATCCGTAACCACCTTATCCTTAAGATTTGTACTATCGTTATTACTGCATCCCGCTGACATACATACAATCAGCGAGCCTATAATTAAAGCTGTAATACCCTTGCGTTTCATCTCATATCCTCATTCCGTATTCATTTTTCAAGCATCAGTCTAACCTTGTCATTTTGGCACATAGACTCTGACCAATGTTTACCACATGCTTATATTATAACTTATTACACAATTATTTGCAATACTCTGATGTAGTATCTAAGATATCTTTAGAAGTGCTTTTGTGACTGCGGTCATACATATATGTGACTGCGGTCACTGTTTTTTAATGTTTTCCGATGTATTATTAATACATTAAAAATGATATTCCATTGCAGAAAGGAAAAAGGAAACGATTATGAAAAAAATCAGAGTAACAGTTATCTGTATTATATTAGTATTAGTCATGGGATGTTTTACAGGGTGCTCAAAATATACTTCGAGCTGGAGTGCTTCGGCTTTTATTCACTCAAATACCCCAAATAATGCACTTATGAGTTTTTGGAAATTTAGCGGAACTATAGTTCATACGTTAGTTTGTAAGGACTCTTCAAAAGAAGTTCTGAATTATTCCGCGAATTTAAAGAAGGGGAAAATCACCGTATACTATGATGATGACGGAACAAAAAAGGAACTCTTTACGATAAAGGAAGGTGAAGAGATTACTTCAGAAATCCTTAAACTCCATGAAGGAACCGTTTACGTGATAGTTGAAACCGACGGAGAGTGTGAAAACGGTGAACTTGAATTTAATATTAAATAACTATGTTGGAAAGGGACGGTAAGCCGTCCTTTTTTAATTTAAGAAAAACAGAGGCTCTTTTTAGAAAAAAATGGTGTTCCGGCTGAAAATATGGTAGAATATAACATAACAAAAAGAAGAGGTTATCATATGCTGATCAAAACGATTACGAAAAAGCAGGCCGGACAGTTTATCCTGGCGAAACAAGGACTTATCGGCACATACCGTTTTATAGGAAAGCCGGGTGCATATCAATATATACGACAAGCGGGTTGTATCCAATATGACCCGGTCGATGTATGCGGAAAAAATGCTGAACTTACACTGCAGTCACGTGTTAAAGGCTTCAAAAAGACGATGCTTCAGGAGCTGTCGGATTACTTTGGGACAAGAACAGCACTTCACTTCTGGGTATCGATATAAATGCAGAGAAGAGAAAGAATGTGCTCGACAGACTGACAAAATCAGACAAGATCAGACCTGTAATGGTTGAGGGGATAAAAACCATGTTTTATTATCGCTCGGAAGACGATGATCTTATGCAGCAGATAATCGAAGAAAGTGCAGATCTGAAACCACGTATGTCTTTCATCGCTCCACTCGATCCGTTATTATGGGATAAGTCCCTTATCAAGGCATTATGGGATTTTCAGTATTCATGGGAAATATATACTCCAGCGGTAAAGCGTAAGTATGGATATTATACTCTTCCAATTCTTTTTGGAGATAGATTTTTCGGCCGTATTGAAGCGGTTCCTGATCGAAAAAATGGAGTATTACATGTAAAAGGACTCTGGTGGGAACCCGATATCAAGCAAACAAAAAAACTGGATGCCGCACTTACGAGTACTCTGAAAAGATTTGCCGGTTTCAACGGGTGCAAAAGTGTCAGTCTTGATAAATTTATTTAAACTTGAATAATATTTTTTGATATGATAGTATAATATCATGGCATTCATTTGCATAAAAAGGAGATAAATCATTATGACATATGTAAAAAAAATAGTTGCAATTCTCATTCTTTCCGTGATGACCTTTAATCTTTCCGGTAACGTTACGATAATGGCACGTCAAGCAACTACTCCGAAAATCAAAGTTAAAACGTTTAAAAAAGGTACCGGTGTAAAAATTACTATTTCACCGGCAGGAGATTATTTATTATATATCACCGGAATTCCGACTAACTCTGATTACTGTGATTACTTTAAGTACAAAGACAATAATGGTTATGTCAATATGAAAAACCAATTTTTTGAAAGTTTTTACCTTATTGGACCAGATGATAATCATGTTGCCGGAGATACAGTCGGCGATATAACATATTGTGATAGTTCTAACAATAACATAACAATTACCTATAATGACTTTCAACCAGGAAAGTATACTGTAAAGGTGTGTCCATATCAAACTGGACATGACTTAGGTACATGGAGTAAAGAAAAAACTTTTACTATTAAGGAATCTAAAACTAAAGGTTATGCAAATGATTATGATTTTTCGAATGTAAATAAAGGTGATATTGTTAAGTTTGGCTCATATGAGCAAGATTTGGACTATACTAACGGAAAGGAACCCATTGAGTGGATTGTGTTAGATAAAACTGATGATGAATTGTTTCTGTTAAGCAAATATGCCCTTGATTGTTTGCCATATAACAAAGAATATACTGATGTTACATGGGAAGAATGTTCTCTCCGTAAATGGTTAAATAATGATTTCATAAAAAGTGCATTTAATAAGACTGAAAAAGGGATGCTGATAACAAAAAGACTGGATAATTTCGATAATGAATTTTATGAAACACTTGCAGGAAATAAAACAAAAGATAAGGTATTTCTTCTATCACATATAGATATGGTTAATTCTGACTATGGATTTAAAAAACCGAGCAGTTTCTATAGTCACGTTTATGAACAGCCTGATATGGAACGCCGATGTACATTTGCTTGGTATAAAAATACAAAATGTGACCAAGATATTCCTGCCACATTAGAAGGCGAACCCGCATGCTATTGGTGGTTAAGGACTCCCGGACGTTATTCTTATCTTTCATCTTGTGTAAATAAATACGGGAGTGTAGATTTAAGTGGCCTTTGTGTTAGTAATCTTAGTAGCGGAATATATATTAGGTATGATTTTGATGCTGTCCGACCTGCTTTATATGTAAAAATAAAAAATGACTAGACGAAACATAGAGTTGAGAATATTCGGGAATTATGTGAAATTCTCAACTCTTTTTATTCAGGAATATTTATATTATTATTTTACCCTCTCTTTGTAATTATTTCCTTAAAAGTTTCAACTATATCTACCTTAAGCGGATCATAAAATGTCTCGTAGGTTTTTTCCGGACCATAACCATAATTTACACCAACGCTAGTTTTAAACCCTGAGTAAAATAAATCAAAAACACTAATATGCCTCTTGTCACTTGTAATGGATTTTGCAACAAAAGCAGGAAAAGGCTCACGATACTTTTCGTATTCTAAACCAAGAGTCAGGAGAAACTTCTTCATCTCTTCAGTATCATTCTGAGCATCTTCATCTGTATATTCCTTTAAAGGCGTTTTACGATATATAACTTTCGCGGTATAATCAGATGCAGCAAGTATTTTAATGTTTTTTAAACAACAATCCAAGTCTTCTCTCGTAGCATGACAATTCGTTAAATGAAAACAGTAAAAATCATCTTCACCTTGGGGAATATATCCAACACTCTTTAATAGACTTGAATGATCATAAGTTTTTGTCATCCAAGATTCATACCAATTCTCTAAATCTGCTTGTCCAGTTCTAAGCCATTTGAGGAAAGGAATTCTTCCACCATATCCATATCCCATAACTCTTGATAGCAAATCAAATAATTGATCTCTTGTAAGAATTTGATCAGCATTAAAAATCGTTCTACTCTTACCAACACCAAAGCGACTTATTTCATTAATATCATCACGAACGAATCTGTGATCAAAAGCCCATTTTAATGCTTTGCGTTGTCGTTTGTTTCCTCCAATAAACTGAACTTTATGACCAGGATTCCAAATTTGTTCAACTGTCTCAAGATGACTTTCGCTATCAATATAGGCATTTTCATCAGATTCCAAAGCTTCTTTTATTTTTTCTGCAGCATATCCTAAAGTCAAACTTTTAGATTTAGGATTAGGATATATAGGAATTGCATTCTCCATTAATTGTTCTCTTAAAGATTCATCTATATCATATCCAACCCCATCTAATTCATTTGCTTTAATTTGCATACCCGACAAGATATACGAAAAAACAATAACGAGCAAAAAGGCAAAAACTTTATGAAATTTCTTTCTATGATGAAACATATCTCAACCTCCCAGATTAACAACTATGTTTAATATATCATATTTGATAGTCCAAGACAACCGCAATTTATTTAGTTAGATTTAGAATCCTTTCAAATTTATACCTCTTAATACACAATATTCATCTGCCTATAAACATTATCTTCCGGCAAAGGATCATCATCCAATACTAATGATTCCGCAAGTGGTCTAACTTCACCTATGTCTTTAATATTGATATATTCATCAAAAAGATAATCAAAACCATAATAACGTACAATACAGTTTATCAATACCCTAGTCCTGTCTGACATTCTTGAAACATCCATAGACTTTATTTCATCGGAATACTTCTTATTATAATAAAAGATTCGATGAAGAACCCTATGAAGGTAAAAATAATCATCCTTATCCCAGTTATTCTGGTCCTCATAATACAATTTTTCTACCATAGGATACCTCCGCAAGGCTTTCCGTATTTTTCTTTTCCTGTTCGTAAAATATTATACACCATTTTTACCTATAATACAAGATTCTCGTAGGATAGTGTACTTATGAATTTTAAAACGTAATATAAAGCACATAAAAAAAGTGCTCCAGTCACCTGAAGCACTTAACTAATGCGGAGTAAGGGACTTGAACCCTCACATCTGTGCGATACATGATCCTTAGTCATGCCTGTCTGCCAATTCCAGCAACTCCGCATCTTTGTCTTGCAGCGCCGATATGCTTTATCAGCAACCTCAGCACGCTTGATTATAATATCACCCTTAAGACAAATTGTCAACTATTTTTTTTAATTTTTTATATTTCAATATTTGAAATATTTATTATATGTTTTGTTAACATCACTTCCTACCATACAGCTTCCGCCTATACAGCCGTAGCAGCCATATCCGTAGCTGGCAGTATTACATGCAAGGCATCCGATAAACATTACAAAAGATAATGAAATACCTATTATGGAAGTAACAAGACCGCCGCTTGCTCCTCCGCCGTGACGCTTTCTGAAATTGATTGACAGAATAAGTCCGACAACACCGAGAGCCACACCTATTGAAGCTCCGAAAACGCCAAACATCATTCCAAAGAAAAAGCCTATACATATACTGCAGATACCAAGTGCAAGCGCTCCGCCCGCTCCGGGAATCTTAGGTCCACCCGGCTGTCCGGGCTGTCCTGCTCCGGGCTGTTCAGGCGTTGCCATTCCCAGTCCATCATAATAACTTCCTGAAGGATTTCCCTGATACCCCTGTGTTCCCTGATATCCTGAATCTCCCTGATAAACTCCGTTATCAGGACTGTTATAACCCTGATTGTTATAACCCTGATTACTATAATCCTGATTATAATAAGTCTGATTATCGTTCCCGGGTATAACCGATGCATCAAGAGGCGCGGGTTCCATAAGCGGAACTTCAGGAGCTTCGGGAACAGAACCGTTAAATACTCCTGAATTTTCAAGATTAGCCCCTCCTATATTGATTCCACATGATGGGCATATCACACTTCCATCGGGTATCTCCTTCCCACAATTGTTACAATACATAATAATCTCCTTTCATCTCCCGGTTGTACTCAACCAATTCCTAAAAATACATTAAAATTATACCCTATTCCATATCTTAATTCAACAGAAATTCTATAATTTTTTTTGTGCAAAAATCCTGTCTCTCTTTTTTGCCAAAATAAAATAAATTGCAACCGGAATAAGCAGCAGACTGATAATCTGTGAAGTTGATAAAAATCCCACGCTTCCCCGCACCGAGTCTCCCCTGAAAAACTCCAGTATAGTACGTATTATCAGATAATATGCCAGATAAAACCCTAAAAGCTGACCTTTCCTGATTTTTCTATCCTCTTCCTTGCGCCGGACATTCTTCATCATAATATAAAGAAGTACTCCGAAACATATAAAGTTTAAGCCTGCTTCTATCAGCTGGACAGGAAGCCTGGGCACCTCACTCAGCTCAGGAGTGATCTCATTATAAGGGAATTGAACGCTGAATATTCCATGATATTCTACTCCGTAACAACATCCTGCACAGAAACAGCCGATACGTCCGAAAGCATGTGCAAAAGGAAGAAACGGTGTATACAGATCGGCTATATCAAACAAGGGTACTTTAAAATGTGCGCAATATCTAAGAACACCCAGACAGAAGCCTATAAGACCTCCGTAAAATACCATGCCGCCGAAATTTTCCATCAGAAAATAGTTTAAGGCGCCGAATCCTTCTGCTTTAAACATTTTAACATATATATCAAAATATTTAATTATACTTGGAAGCTTTGTTATAAAATATAATATCTTTGCCCCGATCAAAAGCCCTATGGCGCCATAAATGGCAGCAAACAAGGCATCATCCTTACCTACTCCGACTTTAGGCGCAAGACGCCTTATCATTAGGATAGCCAGAAAAAAACCGATCAGGAACATCATCCCATATAGCGGTAATTCAAATGATCCGATATGTATCGACGGAAACATAAAATTCCTCCAAAAACCAAACAGCCCAAAATATTACTTTAGAAAAAAGGATTCCGAAATCGGAATCCTTTTAATAATCAAACTAAGTTTAAACAAACTCTCAGTTTCTGTTAGGCATTATTTCGTTGCGTCTTTAACTGCCTTCTCTAACTCATTCCAAGCCTTCTCGAAATCAGCATCACTATTCTTTGCGTCATTTACAGCTGAATTACATCCGCCTACACAGCCGAATTTACCATATCCGCCCACATCGCAAGCAAGACATCCGATAAAGAAAAGAACGCCAAATGCAGCACCGATGATACCGCAAACAAGTCCGCCTTTACCCTGTGCACCGTTTGTAGCTTTCTGAGTATTGATTCCAAGAATGATACCGCCTACACTTGATGCAATACCAAGAAGCGCACCGAAGATACCAAAGCAGATACCTCCAAGAATACTTATTACAATACCAACTACTCCAAGAGCAACGGCTAATCCGCCATTTCCACCTTTCATTTCAAAATCCTCCTAAACTGATCAGCTGTTCTTATTCTGCATAGCACCGATGATGAACAGAACGGGAAGTACACAAGCAAGAAGGAATGAAACTATTGATGCGCTTGTTCCTGCGATAATAGGAAGGATAATATCGCCAAGGAAAGCAAGAACGATAACTACTATACCGCAGATAAGTAAAAGCTGTGCTTTCTCAGGCTTATTATGATTAGAAACACCAAGAATACCGGTAACAAGCTCTGCAACCGCTGCAATCAAGCTTACTACACATGCAAAGTAATAGATTCCCATCTTTACGCCTGCAGCACTGAGAATAGCTGTTCCTGCAAATGCAAGAAGAGAAATGATGATTCCGATACCACCAAATACGATCATGATGATACCAACAACCTTAAGCATTGTTGAACCTTTAGCCATTAGATAGCCTCCTAATATAAAATATTTGAAGTATTACCAACTCCACTGTTATAGTTTACTATAAAGAGTTATGTTTGTCAATAAAATTTCTTAAAAAAGTATAAATATTATTAAATTTTTTGAATAATAGCTCCTTATTCTTCATCTTCATCCTCAAGTTCTTCAGAATATACAAGCATATATGTTCCTGTCTTAAACAGAGTACACTCAAATACCGTATCACTGATCACAGTCTTGTTGACCCTGCCCAAAACGGTCTTCCTGTTTGGTGTATAATATAGGAAAGTATGATCCATATCATATCTCTCAGGGATGGTGATCCTTGCAGTAAGCGGAAGTTCCAGTTCATCGTCCTGATTAGTAAACTCATAGGTAAAGGCGATGTACTTCCCCTTCTTAACATTAAGCTTCCTAAATGCCTTCTTCATTAACGATTTCTTCACCGTCTCTGACACCATACAGTCAGTATTCAGATACTTTGGAAGTGCGGTCCTGATGATCACTGTATCCGTCCCGTTATCGGCTGTAAGTTCAGATACATAATCAAAATCGGGCCGGGATTCCTCCACTCCCTCAATATTCACAAGGACGGAAAACTTATCCCCGTAATATATGGTTATCGGATTGTTTCCGACATATCTGATTTTCCTTGAATGTATGGTATAATCGTTTGTTTCAACAAGTTCTCCGTCAACATATTTCAGATAAACGTGCAGATCGGAATCGCGGAACTTCTTGCCTACAACAACGCTGCCGCCCTTATATTCGGCTTCAAGACCAACTATATAACGTTCAGTAACTTCTATCTGAATAGTCTTTTTTACTCCGCCGTAGACTACTGTTAAAGGCTGTTTACCGGTATCATAGTAAATTTCCTTCTCAAGCTGATATGTGGTTATACGTTCAGAAGACAGGTCACTGTAAACAGCTATTACCGTAATATCGTTCCTGTCTATCTTCATATTGGTAACCATATTGTTTTTATCATATGTAACACTCAATGCTTCGACTTTGGTCCAGTTCTTCGCGTATACATAGCATTTTGCTTCCATATTCTGATATCTTACGGTTACTTCGTTCTTTCCGGATTTTTCAAGTTTTTCAGGGAATATCTCGTATTCTCCTTTGATCACCTCTACAGTTCCGTCAGAATATGTTCCGGTAACGGTAAGATCCTTGGAATCCGGCATATTTCCCACACCGTAGTCCGTCTTTATGGGAGTTACGGATATTCCTGTCAGCTTTCTGCCATATACATACGCTTTGGCCGTAAGTTCCCCGTATATAACAACTATGGTATTCATTCCGGTACTCTGAACAATTTCTGTAGATACTGTAAAATCGGTAACGTTTTCCTGTAATCCGTTAGAATAGGTTATCGTTACGAGCAGGTAAGTTTTATCAAATTTCTCCCCGACTATAACCGCCGGACCGGTATATGAAGCGTCAAGCTTCATAGGTGTAGGCGTAGGTGTAGCTACAACAGTCTGCGTCGGATTTGGCAAAGCGGCCTCAGCACGGACTATTCCCCTTCCCGTTCCTATTACAGACTTTATTAAAAAGCCGCCAACCACTAATAAGCATATTGCTATAATTAATATATCAGACCATTTTCTTTTCATAATCATATTCCTTTCATAAAAAGTTCTGACATGGTTTAAACGCATTTTTGAATATACTACAATGTATATATCGGTTAATTCCCATAAAAAGTTAACCTCCGCCCGTTTGTAAGCCCTCAGTTTTTCGAATGTAACAAGCTTCCATTATGAGCATTTTCTCTTCGAATAAAAAGAAAAAGAGCAGTTCCCTGCTCTTTTATGCGGATAACAGGACTTGAACCTGCATGAACTTGCATTCACATGGACCTGAACCATGCGCGTCTGCCAATTCCGCCATATCCGCATGCCATTTTCAACAATGGGTATTGTATCACATGTTGAAGGTAAATTGCAAGCACTTTTTTTATTTTACAAAAATGCCCGATGCTATTGACAGTCGATAATCCCTGTAAGGAATCAACATCGCCTGGAAAGCATGATAGAGATCTGATTTCCCGGGCCAGACGGTTCCTTTTACTTGATTATTCTCGTCCAATTGATGGAACCACGAACCACAAGTGTGGTCTATTACCGTATTATCCAGATATTCCATAAAGCTGCTGTAATCAGAAGCATAGCTCTCATCCCCGGTTATCCTGAAAAGAACCGCCGAAGTATTTATAGCCTCCGCAAGTGTCCAATGCATTCTGTCACGTACAACAGGTGTCCCATCCCAATCCGTGGTATAGACTATTCCCTTCTGTCCGTCGGCATTCCATGCATCGCTTACAGCCCTCCTGTATAACCTGCAAGCAGTTTCAATATATTTTTTCCTATCGGTTTCAGAAATACTTCCGTCAGACTCTGCCCACTGTGAGATCAGTCTTGCCCATTCAATGCCATGTCCGGGAGTCGCTCCGTAAGGTTTAAACGGATCGTCCGGCTTTTCCTTATTTTTTAAAAGGTCCGGCTTCCAGTCTACGGTAAAGTGCTCCGGGATACGGTAGTCATTATCTTTTGCCCATTCTGTCACACGGCTGATGATCCTCCCTGCTCTTACACGGTATTTTTCCTCCTTTAGAGCATCTGCTGCTGCAAGGAATGCTTCTACAGTATGCATATTGGCATTAATACCTCTATAATCATCAAGAACCGTAAATTCCGTGTTCCATGTATCACAGGAAAGACCTTCCTCCTCGTTCCAGAAAAACCTGTCATATACCGAAAGTGCCTCTTTCAGTAAAGCCTCTGCTCCGTCAATCCCTGCAAGGAAAGCACTGGATGCTGCAAGAATTACAAATGCATGGGCATAGCACTGCTTTGAAGGAAGTATTCCCCCGTCTGCAGTTCTTCCGGCATACCACCCGCCATGTTCCCTGTCAATCAGCTCCCCGCATAACAGTCCTTTTACGGCTGCTTCCGCAAGTTTGTCACAGCCCTCATAGCCCAGCATTTTGCCAATACTGTAGACATGAGCCATACGGCAGGTTATCCACGTCTCCCTCGGCCTGTCCTTCCAGGGGGTTCCGTCATCACCAAGATAATAGCTTCCGCCTTCAGGTGAAGGAAAATTTTTTCCAAACTTCAATAATGCCTCTAAATTACTTACCAGAAACGCCTTATTTTCCGGCGTGTCTATAATATATTTTTTATCCATGCTTTTTTACCCTAAAATTCTCCAAAACTTTAAACACCGGTCTCTAAAACCGTATCATCTTATATCCCACACACTTCTTACGCTGATATCATCAGGTTTTCCTTTAAGTATCTTAACTCTTCTTTCTCCTCCGTTAAGGTCAAAAAAGTTGTCGGAAAGTATAAGATTATCTTCAGAATTCCTTATTTCAATACTTTTTGCAAAATACTTGGAGGTAACTACTATTTCATCTCCCTCTGCTCTTACCTTTAATTCCGGATCAACAAATCTGAAATGCTTAGCCGGGCAGAAAAGTACTGTCCCTTCAGAAACTGTCTTTCCGTCTTCCTGCAGGCTGTAGCTTATATAATTCTCATAGAGTTTCGCATCCGCAAAATCCTCTTTTTCAAGCCAAACTGCCGAAAGAGCAGGTACAATAACGTTCTTCCTTTCTTCCTTAAGAACATTTCCTTTAGCATCCCTCAGCTGCCATGAAACTGTTGTATTTCTTTCTGATAAAGACTCATTGGCAACATTTAGCTTTATCGATTTCTTTACGTCAAACGGCTCCTCGTTCACATTCATGCTTTGACTGAGCAGTCCTTCTTCTTCACATGACAAAAGAAGCGGAGCAAAAAATCTTTTCGCATAATAATGCAGTGCTTTCCATCTTCCGTAATAATCTATCGACGCCCACGATGCTACAGGCCAGCAGTCATTAAGCTGCCAATATACTGTTCCCATACAGCGTCCCCGGTTACGTCTGAAATGCTCGACTCCGTATCTTATAGCCTCTGCCTGTAATAATTGTGAAGCATATATAAGAGTGTCAAGACTGTTCGGATACAGGAAGGTCTGTTCCATATAATTCATTATTTTACCGTTTGATGCAGCATTCCTCTGATGTTTCTCCATAACATATGAAAAAACATTTCTGTCCTCGGGAAGAGTAAATGTCTCTACAGTCTTTATAGAAGGGAATGACTGGAAACCGAATTCCGAAAGATATCTGAAGAAAAACTTCCTATACTCGGTAAATGGTTTATTTCCATGCCATACATCCCAGTAGTGCACATCTCCTCTGTCAGGATCATTGGGATAATCAAATCCTCCTCCCGATGAAGGGCTCGCCGGCCAGTAGAATCTGTCGGGATCTTCGCTCTCCAGCAATCTCGGGAACAGGTATTCATACATTTTTACATAATCACTCTTTATCTCATTCTTTGCTCCCCATGTGCCCTGACCGACAAACATCTCCATCTCGTTATTTCCGCACCAGAGTCCAAGACTTGCATGATGAGAAAGCCTTCTTATCTGACATTTAAGTTCGGCAAGGATATTATCCTCAAACTCTCTCGTCAGCCTGTAATTTGCACATGCAAACATAAAATCCTGCCATACGACAAGTCCGAGTTCATCACATATATCAAAGAAATAATCATTCGGATACAGTCCGCCGCCCCATACTCGAATTGAGTTAAAATTCGCTGCAACACAGTCCTCAAGAAGTTTTCTGGTCCTTTCGGCTCCTGTCCTTGAAAGTATATTATCCTCCGGGATATAGTCCGCACCCATGGCAAAGTATTTCACACCGTTAACCATTTGTGCAAATTCTTCCCCATATTCATCCTTTTTCCTGCTAATATCAAGCTTCCGCAGTCCTATTCTTTTGGTACTTGAATCAACAATACTGCCGTCTGCCTTATTTACCAGTTCGGCAATAACAGTATAGAGTGGCTGTAAGCCCAATCCGTTAGGCCACCAAAGCTCAGGATTTTCTATAGTAAAAGGCTGCATCCCGTCCGCTCTGTCGGCCAATTTCTTCCCGTCAGGAGAGATCACCGTCATTTTAATCTCATATTTTTCATCCTTAGCGGTTCCAAGCCCTCTTTCTTCCGAAAGCCCGTCGTCTCCTACTGTCTCAATTCCAATCGAAAGCCTTATCTTTACTTCGGTAAAAGATTCGTTCCAGTCCTGGCTTATATATACCTTTGACAGTCTGGCTCCGTTAACCTTAAAAAGTTCAACATCCTTCCAGATACCGGCGTCGGGAAGCCTGGGACCCCAGTCCCATCCAAACATATAATGGCCTTTTCTTATCTTCGGAAATCCCCTCATAGCATCTTCAGTGCCAAGTATAGCCGGATCGGCTGCAAATTCCTCAGCTATAAAATTCACAGGACTTGAGAAGTTGATCACTATCTCATTATCCTTCTCTTTAAGAAGACTTCTTACCGGATATTCCCAGATACGATGCATATTGTTAACCCTGCCCAGGCTTGTACCATTAAGAGTTATATCTGCCAGAGTATCTATACCGTTAAATGTAAGCAGTACCTCATCGGCTGAATCAAGTTCGGTCTTGTCCGCATCAAAGGTTCCGCGATATTCAAAATTATTTTTCATCAGTTCCAATGAAGCTCCTTCA
Organism: Lachnospiraceae bacterium; assembly: GCA_017542245.1. GTDB lineage: Bacteria > Bacillota > Clostridia > Lachnospirales > Lachnospiraceae > RUG11977. The sequence continues at coordinate 30,696 of JAFXXN010000160.1, read as the reverse complement.
TTATCACGGAAATAAGGATCCTCCATTCTTCCGGCATTAAGCAGATCATTATATACCGATCCCGGAACTTTAGCCTCAATATACTCTGTCTCTCCGGCTATTTTCATTTTCCATTTCTGATTTAAATCTATTCTCTTCAAGCTTTTTTCCTCCCGATAGGCCTGTTATTTATATAACAAAATCGACTTCCGTACACTTGTTACATATCCAGTATATTATCATGTTTTTATAAACACAATGTATTTTTTATATATTTTTTCCGTATTTTTCTGTTTAACATATTTTCCTAAACTTTTTCTGATTTATGATGTGTATGTCTTCGAAAAGCACTACATCCTGTAGCATAAATGTAAAATGTGAGTTATAAAAAATTTCTTGACAAATACCCCCATGGGGTATATTATGATATCAGTCAAGTATGAATCAATACAATTAAGTTAGGCTGCATTATCTTAATGATATTGAATATGAATATATGCTGGAGGTTGATTATGAGTGATAAAAAGACTTGCCCTCATTGCAGTGAAAGAAAAAAGGAAAGAACTCCCGAAGAAAAGAAAAATCTGCTGAAAAGGCTAAAACTTGCCGAAGGGCAAATCCGCGGAATCCAGAACATGGTTGAAAACAACGCTTGGTGTCCGGATATCCTTATACAGGTTTCGGCAGTCACCGCAGCTCTTAACAGTTTTAATAAAGAGCTTTTGGGCTGCCATATAAAGAGCTGTGTTTCGGATGATATACGCGCCGGCAATAATGAAGCCATAGATGATTTTGTTAAAGTTCTTCAGAAACTCATGAAATGATACTAATAACAAAAGTCAAAAACCATTCAGACTTATTTGAGAAGGTTTTGAGACTGATAAAGAAGGAATGATTATGGAACAATATACTGTCACCGGCATGAGCTGTGCAGCCTGTCAGGCCAGAGTTGAGAAGGCCGTATCTTCCGTCCCGGGGATATCCTCTGTTTCCGTAAGTCTTCTCACCAATTCCATGGGTGTTGAAGGTACTGCGGATCCTTCTGCTGTAATATCTGCCGTAAAGGCGGCCGGATACGGAGCAAGTCTTAAAGGGGACCATACCGGACCGTCCGAAAAGACATGGCTTTCTTCCGAAGAAGAGGCTCTTAAAGACCACGAAACCCCGGTATTAAAAAAGCGGCTTATTCTTTCAGCCTTTTTCCTTGCGCTTCTCATGTATATAACTATGGGAGTCCACATGCTAGGATTTCCTTTGCCCTCGTATTTTGATGGGAATTACACTGCACTTACTCTAACGCAGTTGCTTTTAGCCATTATCGTCATGGTGATCAACCGAAAATTTTTCATAAATGGTTTTAACGCGGTCATCCACGGTTCTCCGAATATGGATACCTTAGTTGCGCTCGGGTCTTCAGTTTCATTCGGATGGAGCCTGTTTGTATTTTACCGGATGCTTGGGAATATAACCTCAGGTACCGAAGTACATGAGCTTATGCATATGTACCATGATGAGCTATATTTTGAATCGGCAGCTATGATTCCGGCTCTGATAACCATAGGGAAAATGCTTGAAGCCATGTCTAAAGGCAAGACCACAAATGCACTTAAAAGCCTTATGAAACTGGCTCCCCAAAAAGCAATCCTTCTTCGGGAAGACAAGGAAATCGAGGTCCCCATCGAAGAAGTTTCCCCAGGAGATACCTTCGTAGTACGCCCGGGAGAAAACATTCCTGTTGACGGAATAGTCATTTCAGGCTCAGGAGCAGTAAATGAATCCGCTCTTACCGGAGAATCCATACCGATAGACAAGGCTGCCGGTGATAAAGTAAGCGCGGCTACAACAAATCAATCCGGTTTTCTTACATGTCAGGCTACCCGGGTAGGAAAGGATACAACTCTTGCCGGTATAATAAAAATGGTCTCTGATGCAGCTGCCACAAAAGCTCCGATTGCAAGAATAGCAGATAAGGTATCGGGTATATTCGTACCTTCTGTCATCGGTATAGCCCTTATAGTTATCATAGGCTGGCTGATTGCAGGAGAAACTGTCAGTTTTGCCCTTGCAAGAGGAATTTCGGTACTCGTTATTTCCTGCCCTTGTGCACTTGGACTTGCTACCCCCGTTGCGATAATGGTAGGTAACGGCCTGGGTGCAAAAAACGGAATACTTTTTAAAACAAGTGAAGCACTTGAAACTACAGGAAAAATCCGCATCATAGCTTTAGATAAGACAGGTACCGTCACCACCGGAAATCCTGTGATAACAGACATTTTTCCCTACGGAAATATCACCTCCGAGCAGCTTCTGCAAAAAGCTTATTCACTCGAAAGAAAAAGCGAACACCCTCTTGCAAAAGCTATCGTTTTAAAAGCGCAGGAATTAAACCTCAGCTTTACGGAAACGGATAATTTTAAAATTCTTCCCGGAAACGGTTTAGAAGGTTACCTTAACGGTAAAAAGCTCTGTGGAGGAAGCAAAAACTATATCGAAACTCTTTTTACTGTTCCAAAAGAACTTTCAGAAAAAGCTGACAGCCTTTCACAGCAAGGGAAAACTCCTCTCTTCTTTTCGGAAGATAAATGTATCCTTGGTATCATAGCGGTCGCAGATACCTTGCGTAAAGAATCAATCGATGGTATCAAACAACTGAAAAATCTCGGGTTAAGAGTCGTAATGCTTACCGGAGACAATGAAAAAACTGCTGAAGCCATAGGCATCCAGGCGGGCGTTGATGAATGGGTGGCAGGAGTACTCCCCGAGGGTAAAGAAAACGTTATAAAACAGCTTCAGGAGAAAGGCAAAACAGCCATGGTCGGAGACGGGATCAATGACGCTCCCGCGCTCACCCGCGCAGATATCGGGATTGCTATCGGTGCCGGAACCGATGTCGCCATAGACAGTGCCGATATAGTCCTTATGAACAGCTCCATCACAGATGTCGCGGCAGCTATACGTCTAAGCAGGGCAACATTAAGAAATATCCATGAGAATCTGTTTTGGGCATTCTTCTATAATATTGTCTGCATTCCGCTTGCTGCCGGACTTTTCTCATTAAAAATGAATCCCATGATAGGTGCCGCAGCTATGAGCCTTTCAAGCTTTACCGTATGCATGAACGCCTTAAGACTCAATCTTTTCAAGCTGCACAGTACCACCAAAGACAAACCTTTAAAGAACGCAATAAAATCAGCCGTACTCCCGGCCGATTTCAAAAATAATCTAATCAAAGAAAGGAATACTACTATGGAAAAAACAGTAAAGATTAACGGAATGATGTGTGCACACTGTGAGGCAAATGTTAAGAAAACTCTTGAGGCTTTTCCCTTTATTACAGAGGCCGTTGTCAGTCATGAAGCAGGAACAGCGGTTCTTAAGCTGAACGGTGATTTCGATGAAGCTGCCGTTAAAGCTGCGATTGAAGACAAAGGGTATGAATATATAGGATAAGCAACAATTTCTTGACATAAAGAAAGAAAAAAATGTATAATGTAGCAAAACGATGCGAAGCATCGTTTTATTACCGAGGAAACGCTGAGAGCGTTTTCGAGATGATTAACAGAAAGGAAGGTATTTATATGGAACGTGTAGTAAAGTTTTTAAAAGAAGCCGGAACTTATTATCTTGCAACCGTTGATAAGGATCAGCCCAGGGTACGCCCTTTCGGAACCGTAAATGTTTTTGAGGGTAAGGTTTATATCCAGACCGGAAAGATAAAAGATGTTTCAAAACAGCTTCATGCCAATCCCAAGGCTGAGATCTGTGCTTTTAAGGGGGGCGAATGGCTCAGGGTTGCCGGCGAGCTTATCGAAGATGACAGACGCGAAGCAAGAGTGGCCATGCTCGAAGCATATCCCTCATTAAAAGGCATGTATGATGCTGATGACGGAAATACAGAAGTATTTTACTTTAAGAATGCCGTCGCAACCTTCAGTTCTTTCGGGGGCGCACCTGAAACAGTAACCTTCTAAAGAAAACACTGATACACCTGATATTAAGATAAAAAAATTAATCCTGCAGTGATCGGAATCATTGCAGGATTTTTTCTTCTATGTCACCTCGAAAACGCCTTCTGCGTTTCCTCGGTAATAAAATGATGCTCCGCATCTCTCTATTTTATTATATGAGCGCAGTACTGAAATATCTTTCGGCTCTGTCAGGAAGTACCGTAGCTATTATCTTATCCTTTCCGTACTTCTCTGCCATAAGCTTTGCAGCCCAGACATTTGCTCCTGAAGATGTACCGACAAGAAGTCCCTGAACTCTTGCCAGCTCCCTTGCAGTATTTATTGCGTCATCATCTGTTACTTCCACTATATCGGTTATAATACTAGTATCAAGTATCTCCGGGATAAATCCATCTCCTATACCCTGTATCTGATGAAGTCCGGGTTCATCTCCGAGAAGAGCTGAAACATTTTTAGGTTCAACTGCCACTATTTTACATTCAGGATTCTTTTCCAAAAGATATTTTGCCACTCCCTGAAGAGTTCCGCCGCTTCCTATTCCCGATACATAAACATCTATCTTCTTTCCCAACTGTTCGGTAAGCTCAACTGCCGTAGTCCTGTAGTGCATTTCAGGATTTGCAGGATTAGTAAACTGCTGAGGCACAAAATATTCATCTGAAGATGCCGCTATTTCAAGAGCCTTATCAACAGAACCTCCTATGCTGAGTTTAGGATCGGTAAGAACCAGTTCCGCTCCCAAAGCCTTGATTATCTTTTTTCTCTCTTCACTCATATTTTCAGGCATTACTATTATAACCTTATAGCCTTTTCTTACTCCGCAAAGAGCCAGTCCTATACCTGTATTTCCCGAAGTCGGTTCAATAATAGTCATTCCCTTCTTCAGTTTTCCTTTCTTCTCCGCATCCTCTATCATATTTAAAGCAATCCTATCCTTAATGCTTCCGCCGGGATTAAGAAACTCTGCCTTAGCAAATACATTAAGCCCTGTAGTCTGTTCCAGGCTTAATAACGGCGTATTTCCAATCAGATCAAGTATATTTGTGTAATACATCTTTTTTCTCCTCAAATAACATAGCTATAAATTTTTTTGATTATCTTCTAAAACAACACTCGTTTTACCAGTATACTATAATCGGAATATTAAATCAATCTTGCATATAAAAAAATTTTCATAAAAAATGTATTATATTGTAAAGATACTTTTCTACAAATTATAACTGCCATTAAGATTTATTTTGATAATAGAAGATTGCCAGATTTGTCCTGTCTCGCAAATCCAGTTTTCTTAATATATTACTTAGATAATTCCGGACAGTTCCTTCGGATAAAAATAGTTTATCAGCGATTTCCTTATTTGACAGCCCATTTGCAACTTCTTCGATTATCTCTTTCTCCTGTCCGGTTATGCCATATTTTTCATAATCAAAAGCTTTCTTTTTGTTTATCATATCCGGCAGTTTTTCCGTAATATCATTTCCAAATACGCTTTGTCCGTTAAAAACACTTTTTACCGCAGGGATAATACTCTCAAAATCCTGCTTGATAATATACCCTTTAGCACCGATCGAAATCGCTTTTATTATATACTCGTCATCATTAAATGTAGTAAGATACAGTATTCTTGCGTCTTTATGTTTTTTTAATATCTCAGCTCCCGCCTCAAGACCTGTCATTCCATTCATTCTGATATCCATGAGAAGTACATCCGGTATCTTTTTATCATACAGTTCGATAGCTTCTGCTCCGGAACTTCCTGTACCGATCACTTCTATTTCAGGATCAGATGACAGTATTGTTTTTAGGCTCATAGCCACCAGATTATCATCATCAACTATTAAGATCCGCATATTCTACTCCTTTCAGTTCAGCTTTTTCGGTATCCTTACAAATACCCTAAAACCGTTATCATTTGAGAAATTCGCCTGTCCGCCCAATTGTTCGGCACGTGTACGGATATTTTCCAAACCCATTCCGTTATTATTTATGCACCACGTTTTTGTATCGGTTTTGGACTCCGATACCTGCTGATCATTAACGCCGTCTTTATTCGTGGTTCCGAAATCATGTATTATCAGCTGATACATAGAAGGATGCTCATCAAAACGGATAGTCACATATTCATTTTTACTGTACTTCATTATATTTGAAACCGCTTCTTTCACGATATTGATCAGAGCATACTTCACATCTTTATCTATATTTTCCAGGTCTGCGTCAAATTCCACTGAAAGATGGAATTTATCGTTCAAAGGCTGTGTCATCTCTTTTATGGCTGCCTCTAAATCTATTGCCTCATCCCTTATATCATGAACGCTTTCCCTGATATTGTTCATGGCCGTATCAAGTGTCTCCCGCAGGCTTTTCAGTTCATCTGCAACCGGCTCACCTTTATGCGTAACCATCATAGCTCCGACCTGAAGGAGCGACCGGCTAAGCATATGCCCTACATTATCATGTATTTCACGGGCAATACGGTTTCTTTCAGCCAGCTGAGCGGTAAAAATACTTTTATCCTGTTCAGCCATAAGCTTGCGGTTTCTTTCGTTCAGCTTCTCATTTTTTATCTCGCCTTCATCCCTGACTTTCCTGTTCTCATTAAGCAGTTTCCCAAGTTTCTGTGTCCTGTATGCCATAAAAACTGCCAGCCCTATAATAACAAGAAATATTATTTTTTCAGCTAAAGCCATTTCCATTGAAGTTCTTATAAATCCTGCTGCCATAATAACACCTGCCGGAATCTGGCGGTCAATAAAAACTTCATATGCAACTATAGGAACAAAAATCACGGCTTCAGGAAAAAAAATCGTAAGTATCCCAAAAATATATTCAAGTATTCTGTTGGTGATAACCCCCTTCTTCCCAAGCAGCCGCATATATGACATAAGTGCGGCTGTAGTTATCAGGGCAAATATCACAGCTACTTTTAATAAATCGCTATAAATCCCGATAAGGATAAATATCGACAAAAGCATTATAAAAATCTTATCAATAAACTCCTTCAAATTCTCACCTGTTCCCCTATGTCATAATACTAAAAAATGTGTCAAGAGTATATCCCTCCTGACACATTTTACCTCAATTTTACTCAGAAAACAATCTATTTATTCTGCTTTCTTTAAGTTATATCTTCCGTACAGCATTCCTATGATCATTATCATAATGCCGAAAAGGAGCTGGATTCCTAAACATACGGCAATATCACCGAAGCTGCCGCCTGTTTTAATCTTCTGCATAGCTTCCGAATACCAGTAAGTGGGAAGAAACTGGCCGATTGTCTTTGCAGTTCCTCCGAGCACCTCCATCGGAACAAATATCCCGCCGAGGAAGGAGAACGAAAGAGCTATGACATTGGTAACTCCGGGAGCTACTTCAGGTTTAATCTTAAAATTAGATAATGCTATTATCAGAATAACAATTGTCATGCTCATGATCACTACATTAAGCACAGCCAGCCACCATCTGTCTGTAAAAGCATTCTGACCCTGTGAAATAAGTGTAGCAAACACGATCAAAAATATTACGATCCCTATGGTTACTATAAAACATGCAAGAGCTAACCAGACCTGTTTTTTCGAAGAAGATGTAGAGGATATTTCTGTTCTTACCCTGATAAGTTCCGAGCTGAATCTAAGTATTACAGGAAGGATCGCAGAAAGAAGCATCGTCATTATTATATATGGAAGCATGGCGAATACTGTATACATCTTGTCGTCTTCAACCTTAACTTCAGACACCATATTTACCGCACTTACATCTGAAAGAGATTCTGCCGAAAGCTTCTGTGCCTCTTCTAATGAATAACCGCCCTTCATATAATTAGCAGTAAGGTTAAGATAACTTTCCACTTCGGTTTCTATGCTATAGCCCATTCTCGAAGCTTCATCCTTCGTGCTTTCTATTCTGGGAAGATCTTTGCTTCCGGAAAGGAATGCCTCTCCAAACCCTGAAGGGATCACAATATAATTGGTGATTTTGGTGTAATACAGCATATTGATTATCTGTTCGTTTGTAAAAGTACCTGATTTTATCTCATTTATACTTCCCAGATATTCCTCAAGTCCTTTTGAAACTTCAGATTTATCATTATCCACTATAACAATTCCGTGTCCTATAGCCTCATATGCCGTATTCCCTTTTGAATTAATAGAAGAAAGAATAAATATAAGAGAGACTCCTATTCCCAGATATATTAAGATTGATACTGAATACTTCTTTAAAACTTTAAAGAAAGTCTTAAATACTGTCATAGCTGTTTCTCCTTCCTAAAAACATTCCTAATGAAATAAATACTGCAGAAAGAATTATCATAAACAGAATTTTTTCAAAAAAGCTGCTGCCGGTTCCAAACATATTCAGGCAGTAATAAGAATCGCTGATCACCGCAGCCGGATTAATCTTGTTGATGATCGGTGCCTTCTCAGTGATTATAACTTTTAAATCTCCATACATAAGTCCTGACAGAGCACATGCCAGAAGAGATATCCAAACAAGAATGCTCTCTTTTTTATCTATTCCAAAACTTCCTATATTACCGATAAAAAATCCGAGTGATGTCCCAAGCAGAGTTGCGAATATTGTTGTTAAAAATATCATCGGGATATCTCCGCCGAAATTTATTTTCAGGACAAAAAGCATATACAGAAGTCCGACTTCAACAATTAAAGTCTGAACTATAAATGATGCCAGGAAACTTGAAAGCTGAAGTATCGCTCTTCTTGCAGGAGAAGCATTTGCCCTCGCTCCTAAAGGAGACATATTTGCCTGAGTATTGTTTCCTATCCTTACACTGTTAAGTGAAGCAAACAGTGCGGTCATGGCAAGCAGATTATAAAAATATGTGATATACGGATCCTTGTTATCACCCGCCATATTTTTACCTGCCACATAAGAAGTATTTTCCGATAATGAAGCTAAGAGTTCGGGAAGCTTTTCCGGATGCTCACGTCCTACTTTTTCAACAAGCTTTGCGCTTTGATTATATGCCGTAATTACACTTTCCTGAATCGTTGACAAAACTCCGTTGCTGCTTATGTCAAGTGTCATAAGCCCGTTATCCTGTACCCTGATTATTCCGTTAACCTTTTCTCCGTCATCAAGAAGCTTCTTGGCACTGTCATAATCAGTGTAGGTTATCTCTAACATTGCATGATCATTCATAGTCAGGCTTTCAAGGAATCCCTTGATATTTTCTTTAACGGTCTCATTATCCGTTTCAAATACAACTGCTGTCTTTATCGGATCTGCGGAAAACTCATTGTATATATTTCCAAATGCCACATAAAACAGTGTGCTTAGTATTATGGGGAACATAAGTGTCCAGAAGATATTTGAAAAACTTCTGAAACCTATTTTAAGCTGAACCTTAAATAAGTTAAAAAACATTTTTATGCCTCCTGATCTCTTAGAGAAGTACCTGTTATCTCCAAAAATACATCATTTAATGTCGGAAGTTCGGAATATATCCTGTCATAATCGATTCCATTCTCTGAAAAATAATCAATAACATGTGAGATATTGTGTCTGCCCCCGGCACATTTAATGGTTACTCTGTCACCCATATATTTTACATCGTATACATGATTAAGCTTTCCTAATGCATCGATATGTTTATCTTCCAGTTTCTTAACATCCACGATTACCTTCTCGGTATTCTTTATGCTGCGTTTCAGTTCATCCGCAGTTCCTTCTGCCACATTCTTGCCCTTGTCCATTATCAGGATGTGTGTACATATCTGTTCAACTTCTTCCATGTAATGGCTGGTATATATAATAGTAGCACCGTTACGGTTTAGTTCCGTAATACCCTCAAGTATCTTGTTTCTGCTCTGAGGATCTACCGCTACGGTAGGTTCATCCATGATTATAAGCTCGGGTTTGTGTGCTATTCCACATGCTATATTCAGTCTTCTGAGCAAACCTCCCGAAAGTTTCTTGGGTTTGAACTTTGTAAAATTTTCAAGACCTACAAATTTTATGGCTTCTTCAACATATTGCTTACGTAACGCCTTATCTTCGATGTAAAGCCCACAGAAGTAATCGATGTTCTCATATACATTAAGTTCATCAAATACAGCTACGTTCTGCATTACCACACCTATTCTTTTCTTTAGGTCATATTTTGAACTTTTCATCTTTTCACCGAAGACTTCAATTTCTCCGTTATTATAATTTAATAATGAAAGAATGCAGTTGATAGTGGTAGTCTTACCTGAACCGTTAGGGCCAAGCAATCCGAAAATATCGCCCTTCTGTATCTTCATATTGAAATTATCCAGAGCGATAATCTCTTTATATCTCTTTACCAGGTTTTTAACTTCTACTATTGTTTCCGACATTTTTAATCCTCCTGATCATTTTCTTAACTTTTGCTTTTCAAACTTTGTACCATTATAATACACATATCTAATTCAGATTGTAAGTGTTAAATGTAAGATAGTGATGTGACATTTGTCATATTACCGAGACACATATTTTTAAGCATATTTTGTCTATAAATTTCTTTTAGCACATAATAAAAGAACCGACTCCGAATCCATTTGAGGAATCTTTGTCGGTTCTTCTGCCGTAAATATTCTACGATTCTTCTTTATCTTTTACCGAATTCTCCAGTTCAAGGAATCTGTCAAAATCGCTTTGGAAAAGCCTATCCTGAACTATCCGAAATTTTCGGATAGTTGAAGTATCATCTAATTTATATTTACCATAATATCTCTGTTGCGGCTTCATCACTTACGAACGGTCCGGGAATAGTATCCGTTCCACGATGGTTTCCAAAATAATCTTTGTCAAATGTGATCGCTGTTCCGTCAGGATTTTCAAAACGCTGTTCAGGTTCAAAAGCACGTCCCAAAATATCACTGGTGATGATTCCATCCTTAAAGTCTTTTAACATAGAATAGAGATTTGTCTTTAAACTGTACTTTCCGTCCTGCTCAACAAGTTCAACGGTAACCTTGTCATTTGAGTTTTCAAATCCGTCCTGCTCATGCTTGCTGACGGTAGCTCCGTTAAAATATGCATTTCCTTTTACCCATACCGGAAGATGTCCGAAATGTGCTTTAGCAAGCGCACCCATATCTGGTTCACTATCCATCATAAACTGGTCTATCCACTCATCATATGAAGGGAAGATATCAAAGGGAGCTGTACCTACTACTTCATAGTCACAATCCTTGGCAGTCTTCTCAGGGTTAAGAATAGGATAATTCTGAACAAAGATGTTGTTATATATCCTGTCATCACCATGGAGAATCGTCATAAAACCTGCCACCTCTGTCCTGTGACGGATGTGGTAAGGAGTATATCTTGGCTCACGCTGTCCGTTAACTATGGAGTCAACTCCGGAATTAATAAGTGCAAACGAGCCTAACATGAGGTTGTGTACACAAGCAATGCCCTCGCTTGGTATAACAACTGACGTCTTTGAAAGCAGTATATTATTGTCAATAAGTGTAGGTCCGTGTCCGACTTCAATAAAAATATCGTTACTGAACATGGCTCCTCTTGCAGGCTCTCTTCCTTCGGGACGGAAATTGTCATGCATAAGGTTCTGGGTAATACGTGCACCCTGAGCTTCCCAGTCAAGCCATACACCCATAATACAGTTATGGATATGATTCCTTCTGATCGTAACATCTATTGCTGCATGAAGTTTTATACCTGCTGTCTCTGCGCCGCCTAATTGCTGCGAGTTACAAACATGATGAATATGGCAATCCTCTATTATGGAGAATACTCCGCCCATTCTTCCCACAATACCTGTCTGTTCGCAATGATGAACATGACAGCGTCTTATGATATGGCTTCCTACTTTTTCCTTAAGCCAGCCGTGGAACTGACCGCGACATACAGCGTCACGTTCCATCTGAGTAGGGCTTTTGACATGCTTTGTATAGAAGTACATATCATTTTCCGGATCCCTGTATTTTCCGAGTGAAATACCACAGCAACGGCTGTTAGATACTTCACAGTCCTCGATTATCCAGCCCTTGCTCCAATGAGGTCCGATCAAGCCGTCCTGATATGCAGCGGGAGGTGCCCAGGTGGTTGCGCCTTTTGTGATAATAAATCCGGATACAGTGATATATCCCTTTCCGGGCTTCGAAGGCATAAAACAATTTCTTCTAACAGATATTTCTACTTTTTCTTTATTAGGATCTTTTCCTTGGAAATTTGCATAAAGAACCGTTTTTCCATCTTTCTGCTCGGTAAACCATTTATATGTGGATTCCTCCTGATTATATGCACATTTATCAGGTTCTCCTGCGATACATTCCTCAAGAGAGACAGTCTCGTACATCATGAGATCATTTATGAATACCGCTCCGGTATGTCTTACAGTAGGTGCAAAATACCAGTCACCGCATACAAAAGTGGTATATGGATTATATGCTCCGAAAACCCCGTTATCAACCTCTGCTTTCCAAACATTTCCCTCATATTTCTCCCAGTTCTTAAGTATTTCTGCTCCCGTAATCACAGCTCCGAGCTTTTCCTCTGAACGATAGATGATCCTTTTTTCCTCTGTACCGCCGTTTACAGGATCAACATATTCCCGGTAGATTCCGGAAGCAACTATTATCTCGTCACCGGCAACTGCAATTTTGGCAGCGTCATTAATATGGCGGAACGGCATATCTTTTGAACCGTTACCATCACGTGAAGCGTTAGCCTTTACATAGTATATCATTGTTATCCTCCTTCTCCGTATAGGATGTTTTTCAAAACATCATCTTATAGATATTTGTACAATCATCTTCATTAAGGGTTACAAATCCGGAAATACTTCCGTTTCTTCCGTTGCCACGGCAGAGAATTTCTACAAGCTTCGGGATATCTTCTTCCTTAGCGTTGATATCTTTTAAGCTTACAGGCATTCCTATGGATGACAGGAAATTCTTTAATGCTGTTATTCCCTGAAGAGCAGTTGCTTTGGGATTTGCAAAATCCATCTGACATCCCCATACACGTACGGCTACCTGAGCAAATCTCATTACATCATGATCTACACAGTAGGTAAAGACAGCGGGCATGGTTATCGCAAGTCCCGCTCCGTGAGCACAGTCATAAAGAGCTGAGAGTTCGTGTTCGATATTATGGCTGTTCCAATCCTGGCTTCTGCCTACTCCACAGCAGTTATTATGAGCAAGCATTCCCGCCCACATGATATTTGCACGGGCATCATAGTTATCGGGATCTGCTATTACTCTGGGACCTTCATGTATCATTGTAAGCATCAGAGCCTCGATTACTCTGTCGGTAGCTTCAACTTCTTTAGAATTTGTAAGGTATCTTTCATACAGATGAGCCATTATATCAGTTATTCCGGCAGCAGTCTGATAAGAGGGAAGTGTCTGGGTAAGAGCGGGATTTAAAATACTGAATTTTGGTCTTATGGCACTTCCGCTTGCACCACGCTTAAACATTCCTTCTTCTTTAGTGATAACAGAATCAGGGCTTCCTTCACTTCCTGCAGCGGCTATGGTAAGTACGGTTCCTACAGGAAGAGCTTTCTCGATAGGTTTTCCACAGTAGAAATCCCAGAAATCTCCGTCATAAACAACACCTGCGGCAATCGCCTTGGAAGAGTCAATTGTACTTCCGCCTCCTACAGCAAGAATAAAATCAACATTTTCTTTTTTACACAGATCTATACCTTCATAAACCAGTCCGCTTCTGGGATTGGGCTTAACTCCACCGAGTTCGACATAATCTAAACCGGCACTCTTTAAAGAATCCTTGACACGATCAAGCAGTCCGGATCTTATAACGGAGCCTCCACCATAATGAATAAGAACCTTTGTTCCCCCAAACTTTTTTACAAGATCTCCTGCCTGATATTCAGCATCTTTTCCGAACTGAAAATAGGTAGGTGCATAAAAACTGAAATTTTCCATATCTTCTCCTTTTTGATAATAAAACAACGGGTTACATTTATCTATGCCTGTATTATAATATGTTTTCCCGCCCCTTTACAAGTGAAGAAAAGTATCTTTACAATATAACACATTTTTACAACATGATGCTTTGAAAACTTTTCTGTTTGACAAATAAATCCCAAAAAACTATAATATGGCTATGCTTTTGGGTACAGAAAGGAATCTATCATGTTAAAAAACAGCCATAAAAAAATACTATCTATACTAATGATTCTTGTCATGATCTTATCACTTTCGGCATGTAGCGGAGATAGAATTGACGGAACATACATCTCAAACGACGCTGCCAAGCAGAAATTTACTTTTAAGGACAATACTGTTACCATGTCAGCTTTCGGATTAAATGTTGACGGAACATTTGAGTTAAACGATACTCAAATAGTTATCACTTACACAATCCCTATTTTGGGAGATCAGGTTTGGAGAGCCAGTTTTAGTAAAAACGGTAAAAATCTCATTATTTCCGGAACTGAGTTTATAAAACAGTAATCATAAGAAAAAGGCAGATTATTTTCTGCCTTTTTCATTTTTTCTCCAAAATTTTAAGAATACTGTAAAGTACAGTGACTGGAATTTCTTTGATACAACATCGATAAACGGACCGGCCGCCACCATGGTTACAACAGTTGCCACGCCTAAGACTCCGCCCAGCACAAATCCTACCACTATAAGTATCAGGTCGAAAACCATCTTTACGTATTTCAATTTAAAATGTGTCAGATCTGTCAGGAATAGTACCAGTCCGGTAAAGGCATCCACCCCTATATCGATTGCAACAAAGAGGCTTACTCCGGTATAAAGCAACAGATATCCTACTACACAGAAAATAATCCTTACATATAATTCATCATTACCTATCAGATTAAATATTGCATTTCCGACAGTGATAAAACTACCATATGCAACAAAATGGACAAAGGTCCCAAAATTTACATATTTCCGTGAAACTATAAACAGGAATGCAATTATGGTTCCATTTACAATATAACTTGCTATACCCAGGGACTCAGAAGATAAGCCGAGTATATTCCTGATGCCATCATAAAAAATCCCTATCGAGTCCATGCCAAGTAAAGCACAGTTTGCAAAACCCGCTCCTATGCCGCAGAAAGCCACTCCTATTAGGGCAAAAAGAATATCATAACTTTTCGGAAAATTAATCTTCTTTTTTTTCATAATCATTCTCAATACATAGTTTCAATTTTTTATTTTGAAGAAATGCGCTTTTTAAATATCTTCAGTACTTTTTCGTAATCCTCCGCTGCCTGTCTGTAATAATCTGCATTATCCATATCTTCAATCTGCTCACAGTTATTACTATACTGATACATTTCATCTAAATCTGAATAAGAACCGTCTTCATAATCAAGTACTTTCAGAAAATCATTTGCATCTTTCAATGCTGCCTGATCGGATTTTATATAGTTCAAGCTTTTTTTAATCTCTTTTGAGTTTCCGTTGTATGCAGAGATTAAACAGGGATTGGTAAGAATTCTTACCATGATTTCTGCAAAAACTCTTTTGTCTTTCTCTGGCAAATCGTCTTTAAGTATAACCTTGTTTAGCTTTGCAAGGAAAAACAGAAGTTCAGCTTCTTTCTGGTTTTTCTCCTTTTCGTTAGTGAAATAATTATATATTCCCATTTGCCAAATCGCCAAAGCATCTCTGTAATCCTCCAGTCCCACATTTTCTTCCTCCTCCATAAGGGCCTCAAGGATAACCGTATAGCAATTTATATTTTTTTCAACTTTTATTTCTTTAACACCAGTAGCCGTATACTCTTCTTCATCATAAGTGAAAGTATTCTTCTCACCCACAACCACTCGTGACACAACTTCTCTTATGAATTCTGTTAATGATGAGCCGCTTTTATTCCCCTCATATTTCTTAACTTGTGACAACAATTTTGTCATTTTCTCAACATATTTTATATATGTCCTTAAAGGAATATTTCTCGAATAGTTTATTTCCTCTCCATTTTTACGATATGTATCATATTCTTTTGAAACTGCTTTTTCTTTTTTATACAGTTCGGTAATAATCGCTTTTAAGAATATTCCTGAATATGATTTTTTCCCAGTATAGTTATAACCTGCAGTTTTTGATGCTTCCCACAGTTCCTCAGATATATTCTTTTCCGCCATCTGATCCGTCATCCACACGAGAAATCTGTCTTTTTCTTCTTTTGATTCTATCATATCGATCATATATGGTAATTGCTCTTTTGACAGACTGTTAATGAGCTCTGCAGTTTTTTTACTTAATTCTTCACCTAATTGTTCACGAAAATATCTTATAAAGCCAAAGTCATCGTCATAATAGAACGAAGGATGCTCACTTAAAAATCCGAAGATCCGCTTAGATAAAGCCTGATAAGCATCTACATCTTTATTCCTTATGCTGTCTTCAAAGCGAACAAGAACTACATCCCAGCCTATTGTTACCGTATTATAGCAGTAATCTTTTTTTAACAAGTCATAAGGAAGCTTAATAAGCTGATTTAACCAGAATATGCAATTAGCTTTGGAATCTGATGGTATTTTTTTCAGAATAATACTTACTTTATTACCAATAACTTCCCATTTTTTAGCTTTTTCATACAATGCATCAGGATCATCGGGATCAAAATCTCCTTCCTCCAACTCTCCTTTCAGTTCATCTATACGTAATGAATATATAAATTTGAGAATCTCATTGCTTTCATCGGGAAGGTTTTCTTTAAAATCCATTTTTTCAAAATATGAAAGGAATTTTTCATCTTTGGTAAGTGTGACAAACTGAATAAGTATCAAATGGTTTGCACGTCCTATCTCGATGATAAGCCTTGTCAGCCAGGATGAACATATTGTTTTTTGATCGTATTTAAGCAGCAGAGAAATATTTTCCTTTATCCTCTCAAGATCACTTCCTTCTCTGCCTGCAGCTTCTATTGTATTATTAAATATCCCTACTACCGCCTGATATAATTCTTCTTCCTCTTCCGGAGTTTCAATCAATTTCTTAAATCTTAATTCAGCTTTTTTCAACAATCTTTTCCTTGTAAAAAATACAGCCGTAAACTTATAGGTCAGTATAACAATAGAAACTATATCAATAATAAAAGCCGAAAGAAATATCGCTTCTCTTATACTAGGATCAACCGATTTAAGAAATACCATAACGGTTTGTATAGCCAGACATGTAAATGCCACACTTGATAATACATTAAAATTCAAAAAACTGTTTATCAGATAGTGCTCAGGGTAATTTAACCAGTAAATCTTTTCTGATTTATCAGACAAGCCGCCTAAAAGAGAGGTTGTAATAAATGTAACCGAAAAACTGATTCCTATTATTGCCAGGGCATCAGAAAAATTCTCTTCATTACCAAACAGAGAAAACCATCCGAACCCCTCACAAATCAATACTAAACACAGCGCTAAAATAGCAACCGCTATTATCCCCAGCATAAACGATAAACCAAAAGCATATTTTCCATTCCTTTTTTTCATCCTGCTGTATCTCCTTTAGATATCAAAACTTGTTTATCTCTTATCGTAAATGGCACACCATTTGTCCAGTTTTTCGGAAAGTTCACCATATGCTTCTAGCAGGTTCTGCCCATTTTCTTCAATAAATGCTCCGTCTCCGGCTTTTGCCGCCATTTCCAGGGCTTTTGCTTTTTCAGACAGTTCATCCGCTCCTATAGTCCTTGCCAGTCCTTTTAAAGCGTGGGCTTTGATTCCAAAATTCTTAAAGTCTTTCTTCTCAAGATATCCCGACATTTCTGCCCGGTTGTTTTCCGTACTTGAAACAAAATCATGGATAATCTCCGCATAAAAGCTTTCGTCCTGCATGCAATACTCCAGCGCACGTTTAACATCCAGTCCGATCTCCGTCAGCCCTGAAATATCCGATGTCTTCCCAGATTCCGTGACCTCACTGTTGTCCGGTTCTTTTATTTCTTCTTTATCATGCTTTTTCTTTTCAGTTTTTTCTAACCTAATTATATCCGAAGGCAGCCATTTGCGAAGCATTTCCGACAGCTTCCTTCCGTCCACGGGTTTTGTAAGATAATCGGAAAATCCTTTTTTCATATACATATCCCGCGCTCCCGATATTGCATTGGCCGTAAGGGCTATGAAAGGTACCTTGATGTTTCCTAACACCTCATCCGCCTTTATCTTACCCAGAGTCTCTATTCCATCCATCTCAGGCATCTGATGATCCATGAATACGATATCATAGCTGTTCTTTTTTAGAAGTTCTATAGCCATAGCTCCGCTGCCCGCGGTATCAATCTGCATTCGAGAGTATTTCAGCAACCCCTTAAATACTTTCAGGTTCATTTCAACATCATCTACTACCAGAACATGAGCATCCGGTGCGACAAAATCCTCTCTAAAGACTTCCACATCCGTATATTCATCAAGCTGAACTGTTTTAAACTCTCCGATAGGTTCCTTATCAACAATCTTCTGCTCTAAAACAAAATAGAATAATGACCCTTTTCCGAAAATACTTTCTACTTCTAATTTACTCCCCATAAGGTTAAGACACTTCATGGTTATCGGAATTCCCAGGCCGGTACCCTCTATCTTATGCGCACTTTCTTCAATCCTGCTGAATTCTGAAAACAGTTTTTCAATATTTTCAGGCTTTATACCGATACCGGTATCTTTAACTGCAAAGTATAAATCCACCTTATCCCCATGGACTCTTTTAACATATATATCGAGCTTAACTTCTCCCTTTTCGGTATATTTTACCGCATTTGTCATAAGGTTGGTAAGCACCTGGAAAACTCTGACCTCATCACCAAAAAGTTTTTTCGGAATGTTACTGTCTATCTGATATTTCAGAGAAAGTCCTTTTTCCTCGGCACGGGGCATGATCATTTTTATAAGGGATGTGATAGCATTGGCAATATCATACTCCACAGAAACTATTTCCATCTTTCCGGCTTCAATCTTAGAAAGATCCAGGATATCATTTACTATAGAAAGAAGATTCTGTCCGCTTGTTTTGATGTTCGAAGCATATGCAAAAGTCTCATCATCCTCGGTTTCGCGAAGTATCATTTCGTTAAATCCCAGTATGGAGTTGATAGGAGTACGGATTTCATGAGACATGTTCGCCAAGAAATCGCTTTTAACTTTATTGGCAGAAAGAGCCTCCTGTTTGGCCTTTTCAAGCTCATCTAAAGTTTTCATCAGTTTTTTATAGTCTGGAGTTTCAAGTGAAAACATCACCATCAAAAGAGCAACCGGAATGATTCCGAAAGTAAGATACAGATCTTTTAATACTGCTATCTGCAGAGTCATTGCAATAAATACAACAAAGATGAAAAAGACACTCGATACCCACTGTTTTTTTGCAAAACATCTCCGATATTGCACAACAAAAAACAATGAGGCTATCATAAAAATTGCAGGAGCTATATATCCTAAGACATACAGACTTCCATGGTAATAAATTCCATTATCGTCAAAATAGAATGCAAGTCCCGTTATGGGATTCAGTAAACTGAAAACAGTATAGGCTATGATCACTGTTTTTCTGAGTATATCATAAACCCTGTTCTTGCTGACTTCAGCTATATATGTTACAACATATCTTTCAAAAGCAACTGAGGTCGCGAAGGCACACAAAAAATAACCTGAAGTAAGAATATGATTTAATATGTTTAGTTCAGGTTTTTCTAAACAGATTGTATAGGCTGAAACCATGTCAAGTATCTGAGAACCAAGAATAAAATATACCATCCTTATAAAAGTATTTTCACTCCTGGTCCTCGATACATAATTCCTCTTAAAATTATATGCAATGGCTAAAGTAACCAATGCTCCGAGTATTTCAAAGTCTATATTAAATCTCATATTTTGTCTTTCGGAGAAAAGAGGTTTCTCCGTGTAAACCCTCCTGTTCCTTTCAATAATAAAAGGAATCATTTATAGGTTCTATTATACTTTTTATCCTTATCTAATGCAAGCTGATTTTACACTGCCATCTGAGCTTTCTGAAGAGCATAATACTCTCCTTTAAGCGCCATTAGTTCCTTGGGCGTTCCTGACTCAACTATACCGCCTTTATCCACAACAAATATCCTGTCGGCATTTCTTACGGTTGACAGACGATGAGCGATAACAAAAGAAGTCCTTCCTTTAAGCAAAGTCTCTATTCCCTGTTGAACAAGCTGTTCGGTATGGGTATCTATGCTCGATGTTGCTTCATCAAGGATCAGTATTGAAGGATTTGATACAAATGTTCTTGCAAAAGCAAGTAATTGCCGCTGTCCGGCTGACAATCCGGCACCGCGCTCTTTTAATTCGGTATCATATCCCTTTTCCATCTTCATAATGAATTCATGAGCATTGACTGCTTTGGCTGCTGCCTCGATTTCCTCATCTGTTGCATCAAGCCTTCCGTACCGTATATTTTCCCTGACTGTTCCCGTGAAAAGGAAATTGTCCTGTGTCATAACTCCAAGCCTGCTCCTCAAGAATTCTGAACTTATGTCTCTTACATCATTCCCATCAATCAGTATCCTTCCTGAACATACATCATAGAACCTTGCAATGAGGTTTACTATGGTACTCTTACCGGCACCGGTCGGTCCTACGAGAGCTATAGTCTCTCCGGCCTTAACCTTAAAGCTGACATTATTAAGTACTTTGCACATCTGTATTCCGTTTCCGGTTATTATGGTACCGGTTGTTTCTTCTGTCGTTTTTTCCTGCTTTTCGGAAGACTTTTGACTGCTGTGTTTACCTTGATCTCTTAAGGCACTCCAGCCTATATCGTCTCCTTCGTCGGGATCTTCTTCAATATTTGATGCAACAGGCAGTTTTTCATCATAGTCAAAACTGACATCTTCAAAAGTTACCTCTCCCTTTATATCCTCGGGAACAATAGCGTCATCCCTGTCACTTATCTCAGGCTTTGTATCAAGTATCTCAAAAATTCTCTCCGCACCCGCAACATTTGTGATCATCTGATTAAAATAATTACTCAGGTTCATAACAGGCTGCCAGAACATACCTATGTAAGACCCAAATGCGATCAGTGTACCTACCGGTGCATCACCAGCTCCTACTACCATTACTCCTACAAAATACATTGCTATAAGTCCTGCGGTCCAGGAACTGTCTGCAATCGGCCAGAAAAGATCCGAGAAAAACACCGCTTTATTAAATGATGTCCTATGCTCATCTACAAGCTCATCAAAAGTCTCTTCTGTTTCCTTTTCGGCGTTGAAACTCTGAATAACTCTGATTCCTGCCACATCCTCATGAATAAACGCATTTAAGTTAGAGTTCTTCTTTCTGAAGGTCTGCCAGCATTTATGTGCTTTTCTTTCCGTAACCATTATCCCGACTATCATTATGGGGAGGCTCCAGAGAGAGGCTGCACCAAGTCTCGGATTCTTAACCAGCATTATTACAACAACTGCGATTAATGTTACAGCGTCAGGAATAAGAGTAGTTACGCTGTTCATCAGCACATCCTTTAAGGAATTAACATCTCCCATTATACGGGAAAGAATCTTTCCTGTAGGACGGCTGTCAAAAAAGTTAAATCCGAGAGTCTGGATATGCTCATACAGTTCCTGCCTGATTTTTACAAGCACATCGTTTGAAACCAGTGCCATGATATACATTCTGAGCTTGATGAGAAGTACCATGACTATGTTCATCAATACTCCCAGTATGCAGAATATTATGACTCCTTTTACATTTCCATCCGCTATCTCCTTGTTAATGATATATTCGATCAGTAGCGGATTAACTATAGCGATACCGGTAGTCACTCCCATTATGAGAAAGACTGCCACTATCTTCATTCTATATCCGAGCAGATATCTGAACAGACGCATCAAGGTTTTACTCTTTTTTACTTCCCTCACCTGTTCATCCTGCTTCGTAGTATTCATCGCCATTATACCACCTCTTCCATAACAGAACCGATCTGGAGCTCATATGTTTTGAAATAATATCCTTTCTTTGCAAGAAGCTCCTCGTGAGTTCCTCTTTCAATTATTTTTCCTTTATCCAGTACTATAATCTCATCCGCCCCCGCAACTGAAGATATACGATGCGCAATGATTATCTTAGTTATCTGTCCGAGTTCCTTCAGATTTCTTTGAACCTGTTTCTCGGTTTCCATGTCAAGTGCAGAAGTCGAATCGTCCAAAATCAGAATGGGACGTTTTTTCGCTATTGCCCTTGCCATACTTATTCTTTGTTTCTGTCCGCCCGAAAGACCGACGCCTCTTTCACCTATAACGGTATCCGTCTTATCATCAAGCTTATTCACAAACTCGTCTGCGCAGGATAATCTTAAAGCAGTATCTATCCTCTCTTCGGATATTGATCTTTCTCCCATTTTTACATTCTCTTCAATAGTATCCGAAAACAGGAAAACATCCTGCATAACTGTTGATATATTTCCTCTGACTTTAGCTAAAGGAATTTTTCTGATATCTATCCCGTCTATCTGGACCTCACCGCTGTCGGGATCATAAAAACGCATAAGCATGTTTATGAGTGTTGTCTTTCCCGAACCGGTATCTCCCATTATACCTAAAGTTTTTCCGGCAGGAAGCGTAAAGCTGATGTCCTTTAATATTTCTTTATTATCAAGATTTAAAGAAACCTTCTTAAACGCTATATCGCCACGTACAGTATCCGGAGCTGTATCCTCTGTCGGATCGGTTACCTTTGCCTTTTCATTAAATATCTTTTGAAGTTTCTTTTCTGACGCAAATGCTGAAGCAAGCTCATTGCTGAGCCATCCGAGCATTTCCATGGGCCAGACCGCGTTCATGGTATATTCAACAAAAGCCGCAAGCTCTCCAAGTGTGAGTTCTTCGTCTATTACAAGTATTCCTCCCCAAAGAAGAGCGAAGATAGTTAGTGCTCTTCCTATCAGCTGGAACATGGGATTATATTTTATCCAGACTTTGGAGAGCTTCATATTAAGCTCATAATATTTTCGGTTATGTCCCAAGAACTTTTTTATTTCAAATTTTTCCCTTGCAAAAGCCTTTACAATACGGACACCGCTTAAGTTTTCCTCCGCAACGGTGTTCATCTGTGCATTTTCTTCGCTTATGTCATCATAAACGCTGTCCAGCCTTCTTTCCATTATGACTGCAAGCAGGCCGCATATCGGAAGAGCTACCATGGGAAGAAGTGTCAGTTTCCAGCTGATCCTTGCCATACAGTAAAGGATCATGATAGTATGCACCACCATCTGGATCGCCAGCATTCCGATATAGCCGAATGCCGCCTGGATCTTATCCACATCATCCTTTAAGCGGGCCATTATCTCACCGGTATTTGTATCATCAAAATACCCTACTGACAGGGTCTGTATATGACGAAACAGTGTTCTTCTTATTTCACCCGCTATACCGAAGCTGGTTCTGTCAAACGTGTATTCCTTCAGATAACCGAAAACGGATCTTCCTACTCCTACTGCTACAAGTAAAAGCAGAAGCTTTACAAGTAATTCGGTCTGTCCTCCGATTATTACATCATCAACTATTCCTTTGGTTACCATGGGGGATACCATGTCCAAGACTTCACTTATCAAAAGCCCAAGTACCGCAGGAAGGTATAAATACCAATATTTTAGTAAATAATATCTTTTCTTCTTCATTTTTCTATAAACTCCTATATGAACCTCGCCCATCCCACTCGATGCTTATCGCACACTTCGAGAGCAAGCTCTCTCAGTGTCCGTTCGCTCAGCCCACAATCTGGAAGCAAGCTTCCATTGTGGGCATTCGTTTATCGCACAAAAAATGCCCCGATGTAAAAACACCGGGGTATGCTATACACTTTTTTCATTTTATTGCACAGCAACATCAATGATTCCTGTCTATAGGGAAAGCCGAGGTAATTCCACATTCAATCACGATATATTTAATTATAATGTTCTTATTCAATTCTTTTTTGATAGTCATATGTTCTTACCTCCTTTCGTAATTATTATTATTAAATCGATGTCACCTCGAAAACGCCTTCTGCGTTTCCTCGGTAACAAAACGATGCTCCGCATCTTCTGTTTTGTTATAATATGTTGGGGTCTATGCCCATCATAAGATCAACAATCAGGTCCTTAGGATCCTCAGGGTCATTAATGGTAATATTGTAAAGTGTTGTAATCGGATGCATGTTTCTGACACTGATATATTTATATAATTCTTTTATGCTGTCCTCAATATTGGTTCCGCCTGTATGATGTATCCTTACAGCGTTTACCAGCTGAAAAACAGGTTTAAAACGATATCCGGGAGCCTTTTTACGAATTACTTCGGTCGATACATCTCTGTCAAGAGGAACCAGTATCTCCATATCTATAATAGGACCGTTATCTGTCTGCTCAATACCATGAGATGTGGTAATAGCAGGATGTATGGCATGTGCTCCGAATTCTTTTATTAAAGCGTTAATCTCATCTCTTTTGGCCTCAAGCCCTTCTTTGTTAAGATTTCCACGATAGGAAAGTACATTTTTCATTTGCAGGTTTTGCTCTGTAGTGATTTCCATTATATTCTCCGTTCCCCGTCTTATTATCTGGCGGTCTGAATTTTATCCGGATTTATTATCTCATTTTTTTTATTATATGTCAAATAGAAAATCCTTCAGATCACCTGTAACTGCATAAAAAAAGCCCCCAAAATCAAGGCTTTTGACCTATTTTCAAGGGCTTTGTGATTTTTAAGCAAAATGATTATATTACTTAAGAGTAACCTTAGCACCAACTTCTTCAAGCTGCTTCTTAGCTGCTTCAGCCTCTTCCTTAGAAACGCCTTCCTTAAGTACCTTGGGAGCTGACTCAACAGCTTCTTTAGCTTCCTTAAGTCCAAGACCTGTCATTTCACGAACAACCTTGATAACCTTGATCTTATCTGCGCCTACTTCAGTAAGCTCTACATTGAATTCTGTCTTCTCTTCAGCTGCTGCTGCGGGACCTGCTGCAACTACTGCAACACCTGCTGCTGCGCTAACGCCAAACTCTTCTTCACAAGCCTTTACTAAATCGTTAAGCTCTAAAACGGTCATGCCTTTGATAGCATCGATAAATTCCTGATTAGTCATTTTTAAAATCCTCCATTATTCTATTGTCTGTTTGTATTCTTCTGTTCATGAATACTTGTGTCCAAACCTGTACTTAAGCAACCTTAAGACAGATTTCTTTCGGTTCCTTAATTATGCCTCTGCGTTCTTTTCTGCAATCTGCTTGATAACGCGAGCCAGGTTCGAAATAGGAGCCTGTAAGCTGCCGAGCAGCTTGGAGATGAGTTCTTCTCTTGAGGGAATGGTTGCAATAACCTTGCATCCGGCCTCATCATAGTAGGTACCGTCAATAACACCTGCCTTAAAAGTAAGTGCGGGAACGGTCTTCATCACCTCGGCAAGAATCCTGGCAGGAGCAGTTGCGTCCTCACTGCTGAAAGCTACTGCTGTAGGTCCGTCGAGAACCTGATCAAGCTGAGCAAAGTCAGTTCCTTCAAATGCTCTCTTTAAGAAGGTGTTCTTGTATACTTTGTAAACAACACCTGCTTCTCTGAGCTTCTTACGGAGCTGAGTATCCTGCTCAACAGTGATACCGCAGTAGTTAACAATAACGGCAGCTTTTGCTTCTGACACATGGCCCTTTATCTCTTCGATAATGGGAGCCTTAAGTTCAACCTTTGCCATTTTGTTTTCCTCCTTTACCATTTTGCTTAAGAAGGAAGCTATTAAAAAAGCTTCCCCGACCAAAATCAGGAAAGCTGTAAATATCATAAGAATTACATCAATCCCTCGGCAGGCGTCGCAAGGAGCTTACACCATAAGTACCTGCTGTCTTCGGTCATGCTGTTTTCACAACGAAATGTATTCTATCACGGATTTTCATTGTTGTCAACTATATTTTTTTTATTATCCATAATAATTTTGCATTTTTTGTTATTTTTGTTTATTTTTTCCGTACATTATCGAACAATTATTAATGATCAATTAAATCCGTCAATGCCCAAAGATATTATCGTATAAATACTTGACACATCAGCCAAATAAGGTTAAAACTGAATTAAACATGGTGAGAGGAACTAAATATTGATGAAAGATAACGGAACTTATACTTCAGGTGCTTTTGCAAAAAAGGCCCATGTTACAAAAAAAACCTTAAGATATTATGCCGAACACGGATTCTTAACGCCTTCCGCGATAAGTGAAAACGGCAGCAGGATTTATTCCGAAAAGGATTTTGAACGGATCCAGAGAATATTACTTTTAAAATATCTCGGGTTTTCCCTGGAAGAGATTAAAAATACAGAGCCGGAAAAGGGGTCACTTATATCCTCGCTTGAACAGCAGATGATTCTTCTTGAAGAAAAAATAAAACAGATGAATCTGGTAAAAGAAATACTGCAGGATACTATGGAAGTTGTACGCAAAAACGGCGAGCCCGATTGGACAGAACTGTTAAAACAGGTAACAGAAACCGGTCTTAAAGAAAGCCTGCTGAGGCAATATGTTGACACTTCCAATATTTCCGTAAGGATACGGCTTCATAGTCTCTATTCACAAAACAAAGAAAAATGGTTCCCCTGGATCTTTAAACACTGTGGAGTAAAGCCCGGACAAACAGTTTTGGAGCTGGGCTGCGGAAACGGTGATTTTTGGATTGAAAATATGAGAGCATTACCTAAAGAAATGAATATTATGCTTTCCGATAACTCAAAAGGAGTGCTTGTGGAGACAAAAAACCGGTTTGCAGAAGATGACGGCAGGTTTTCTTTTATGCTGATGGATATGGAAAAGATCTTACTTCCTGATTCATCGGTAGATATTGTAATTGCAAATCATGTGCTTTTCTATGCTTCAGATATATTAGGAACTTTAAAAGAGATAAAGCGTGTCTTAAAGCCGGGAGGAACATTTATCTGCAGCACTTACGGACCAAACCACATGAAGGAAATAAATGACCTTGCAAGAGGTTTTGATGACAGAATTGTGCTGGCCGCTAAAAACCTGTATGAAATCTTCGGAAAAACAAACGGAAACAAACTGCTTGAAAAAGAGTTTGTTTCCGTAGATTGGTGCGAATATAAAGACAGTCTTTATGTAACAGAAGAAAAAGACCTCACCGACTATATTGTTTCCTGTCATGGAAACCAAAATCAGTATATAGTTGACAATTATAAAGAATTTAAGGATTATGTAAGAACCAGAATGGGAACCGGTTTTTATGTCACAAAAGAAGCCGGAATCTTTATCTGCAGATAAAACACCTATTTTGTAATTTCCCCATACATCTCAGGTCTTCTGTCCCTAAAGATGCCCCACGCGAGCCTGTTTTCTTTGATAATATCCGGCTCAAAGGTTCTGATAAGTATTTCCTCTTTATCCCGGGATGCCGAGCAGACAATTTCTCCTGTCTCATCGGTTATAAAAGAAGACCCGTAAAATACAAGTGCGGAAGACTGCTCCGAATTTTCCTTGCAGGGGACAACATCTTCCCTTCCGATACGGTTAGCTGCAACAACCGGAATTATATTTGCTGCGGAATGTCCCTGCATGCATCTTCTCCAGTGAGGCATGCTGTCGGTTTCAAGAATAGGTTCAGAACCGATAGCAGTAGGATAAAATATGATTTCTGCACCTTTTAAAGAAAGAGCCCTTGCTGTTTCCGGGAACCATTGATCCCAGCAGATGCCTGCCCCAAGTCTTCCGTATCTGGTATCATAAACCTGAAATCCTGTATTTCCGGGAGTGAAATAGAATTTTTCCTGGTAAAAATGATCATCGGGAATATGCGTTTTTCTGTAAACTCCGAGTATACTCCCATCCGCGTCTATCCATGCCAGAGAATTATAAAGAACATTTCCGGCCTTCTCATAGAAACTTATTGGAAGAACAACCTCTAATTCTTTTGCCAGCCTGCAGCCCATCTTAACAGCCGGATTTTCTTCCGTAGGGAGAGCGTACTCATAAAAATCATAACGTCTCTGCTGGCAGAAATATTCTCTCTCAAAAAGCTCGGGGAGCAGTATAACCTCTGCTCCTTTTTCTCTTGCCTCCCGTATCATTTTCTCCGCCTTGTCAAGATTTTCACCGACAACTGTACTGCACTGCATTTGAATTGCTGCTACTGTAATCGTTCTCATATTTTTCCTCTTATCATTCTCTCTCCCCATAGGGAATCTGCTGTGTTATACAATGAATATTTCCTCCTCCGAGAAGAATATCCCTTGCTGCTATCTGAATTACTTTTCTTTCTGGACATAAATCGGCCAATATCCTTGCCGCTTCCATATCGCTTTTTTCATTATCTCCACCGAATGCCGGCATTACAACCGCTCCGTTAGAGAAGTAGAAGTTTACATAAGAAGCTGCAAGCCTTTCACCTGCTTCCCTTTCATCTTCTCCTTCTTCAAAAGAATAACCTTTAAGGTCTTCTTCATTTACAAATACTTTTTTTTCGGGTATTGGAAGTTTGTGTACCCTGATAGGTCTGCCTTTAGCGTCTTTTTCGTTAACAAGTATTTCGTAATCGGCTTTAGAAAGGGCATATTGGGGATCTGTCTCGTCATCTGTCCAGGCAAGCACAACTTCACTCGGTCTTATAAATGCACAGATGTTATCTATATGACCGTCAGTTTCATCATTATAAATCCCATTTGGAAGCCATATGATTTTTTCTACCCCAAGATAAACCTTTAAAATCTCTTCTATCTCTTCTTTTGAGAGATGAGGATTTCTTCCGGGACTCAATAAACACTCTTCCGTAACCAAAAGTGTGCCTTCCCCGTCAGAATGGATAGAACCGCCTTCCAATACAAAAGGAGAAGCATCATAAATCTCATATCCTTCCCTTTCTGCAAACAACCGGGCAAATTTATTATCCTTTTCCCATGAAGAATAGAGACCGTTATATTTACCGCCCCATGCATTAAATTCCCAGTTTATTGCCCGGACTATCCCCTTATCATTCTTAATAAATGTGGGGGCTACATCTCTCGCCCAGGCATCATCCGTCTCCGCAGGAAATACCGTTACATTTTTTATATTTTTAAGCTCTTCCTGTGCAGAAGAGAAGCTCTTTTCTCCTGCAGCCACAAATACATCTTCGCTCTCGGCTATAGCAGAAATGATTTCTTTAAACGCCTTTCTTGCGGCCTTTGCGCCGTATGGCCACGAACCCGGCCGCTCAGGCCATATCATTATGCATCCTCTATGAGGCTCAAATTCTCCCGGCATACGGAAGTTGTCAGCCTTAGGAACACCGGTCATATATTTGTTCCTCCCGGATTTTTTAATTTGTTTATAGTTTTGATTAAAGTATGTATCATTTTATCACTTTTAAGAAAAGATTTCAATAAATGGTTATATATTAAAAAATTGACCAGTTGCCAAAATGTGCATAATATTGCTCTTTAGTGTGCATTTATTGCTGCATTTTTAAATTTTAAAGAAAGTACTTGACTGTGCCCTTAGGGCACACATTATTATCTGTATTGTAATATAACAAAACGCTGGAGGCGTTTTCGAGGTTACACTGACAAATGATCATTTTTCAAAAACAATAAGGAGGAACTTATGACAGTTATAGTTACCGGCGGTGCCGGATTTATCGGAAGTAATTTTATCTTCCATATGTTAAAAAAATACCCTGATTATCGCATTATATGTCTGGACTGCCTCACTTATGCAGGTAATCTGTCCACGCTTGAATCCGTTATGGATAATCCGAACTTCAGATTCGTAAAAGAAGACATAACCGACAGACCAGCGGTTTATAAACTTTTTGAAGAGGAAAAGCCGGATATCGTTGTTAATTTCGCCGCAGAGAGTCATGTTGATCGTTCCATTGATAATCCGGAAATATTCTTAAAGACAAATATCGAAGGAACAGCTGTTCTGATGGATGCCTGCAGAAAGTACGGAATAACCAGATATCATCAAGTATCTACAGATGAGGTTTACGGAGATCTGCCAATCGACAGGCCCGACCTTTTCTTTACGGAAACTACTCCTATCCATACCAGCAGCCCTTACAGTTCTTCAAAAGCAAGTGCCGACCTTTTGGTTCTTGCATACTACAGAACTTACGGCCTTCCTGTTTCCATCAGCCGTTGTTCAAATAACTACGGACCTTATCATTTTCCGGAGAAGCTTATCCCTCTGATGATCGTAAACGCCCTTCATGACAAGCCTCTTCCTGTATACGGAGAAGGTTTAAATGTACGTGACTGGCTCTATGTTGAAGATCACTGCAGAGCTATCGATCTGGTTATCCATAAAGGAAGAGTCGGCGAAGTTTATAATATCGGCGGTCATAATGAAATGAAAAATATCGATATTGTAAAAATCATCTGCCGTGAACTTGGAAAACCCGAAAGCCTTATCACATATGTAACTGACCGTAAAGGACATGATATGCGTTATGCTATCGATCCGACCAAAATCCATAATGAACTTGGATGGCTTCCCGAAACAAAATTTGAAGACGGCATAAAGAAAACCATAAAATGGTATCTTGAAAACAGAAGTTGGTGGGAAACCATTATCTCAGGTGAGTATACAAAGTATTATGAAAAAATGTATGGAAACAGATAATGAGCCAATGCTCCGCATCTCATTTTCAGTCGGGGCTTTAACCCCGACTGAAACGAAAATATCCTCCACCTTTGATATGATACCCTCAAGTAGGACACTGAAATACAAAAATACTACTTGGGGGTATTTCTATGTCCAGAAAAAGTAAGTTTGATCCAGTATTAAAAGTAAAACTGGTAGAACGATATTTGCGAAATGAAATAGGAATGAATG
>JAFXXN010000159.1 GCA_017542245.1 Lachnospiraceae bacterium | reverse complement strand
CGGCATCCCAACACCAATCGCCGTCAAGAAAAACACTGTTCGGCAACTCCTTTTTCAGCTGCTGACTTACCGTCGTTTTACCGACGCCCATTGTACCGCCGATCAGATATATTGTTTTCATATCTGTTCCTCACAAATCCCCATTTTTCTATGAGTTAATTCTATCAAGTGAACCTCCCAAAAGCTAAAGACTTATGGGCTTCTTAAGAAGTATGATATTTAAGCTTTGTTCACCTGACAATAGTTAGTGTACCATGATCAGGCTATCCTTATTCTTAACGGGCTGTCCACTTGCCCTCTACTGTATAGAGTTGTCAAACTCACAACACTACTTTTCTTAAGTATATTCAATGCTCCATTAATGTCCGCATTGATACACATGCCATTCGAGGTCTTATACAGGCCTCTTTTTACTCTTGAACCGGAGAATACATATTTCTTTGTATCCTCATCGTTGTATACAGGTATATCATCTCTGTCAAAGAAGGATGCTTTGCTGGTATACGATTCTTCCTGCTTGATCAGATTGATACCATAGTAATCGCAAAGATATCCAAGCTTGTCTTTCAGTCTTCCAAAAGGTATGTTCACAAAGTTCTGATTGTTTCTTCTCCCGATATTACTTTCTTTTTGTAATGTAGGATCATATCCGATAACGATGTTACCGATATTATTATCTAAGCAGTAATTGATGATATCTCTGGCACACTTACTTATGTAATCGTTGATACGATTGTTTCTGTTTCTCTCAAGAGAAGACTGCTGCTTAGTCTTGTTAAATATCCTTTGCTTGTCCTTAATTGACTGTAACCTTGAATTGTTCTTGTTGTACCACTGATTGATGCTCTTGAGTCTTCTTCCATCTAAGATGAAGCTTCTCCCTTCACTTGTGACACATGTTGCGAAATTATTGATCCCTACATCGATGGATATTGCCTTGTTAATGTCTAACTCTTCTCTGATATCACTGCCTGCTTCATAGGTATACTGGATCTCAAAGAACCTTCCATCGCTTTTGGGTATTATTCTTATCTCCTTTACCTTCTTATCAAGGAGTACAGGAGGTTTCGTTATCTCGATCTTCTTATGTGTCTTTCTGAAAGAATTGCTCATTGGGATAAGAAGTTTATTTCTACTTAATCTTACAAATCCTATTACTAATGTGTAATATCCCTCTTTCTTTAAGTATTGAGGTAACCTTATATCTCTGTAAGAGTATCTTCCTTTTCTGGCCAGCTTATGTAAACCGAAAAACGCCTGAAAAGATCCATCCACTTCCTTTAAGATCTGCTGGGCCATATTACTGTTGAGCATCTTATAGTTTTCAGATTCTTTTAGCAGATGGTAATTCTTTGCATAATTAAGATATTCTCCTTCATTGAAGTAATACTGCCTGCAGTTATACAGTCCTTCATTAAACAGATTCTTGGCATATCTGCATAATTCCAGAAGAGTATCATATTCATATTTGCTAAGCTTTGGCTGTTGTTTTACAGTCAGATACACTACCCCTCACCCCAGAATATTATACCATCTACTTGATTTATATTCTAGTATTATTCTTGCTTATGATTCTTTCTTTATGTTTCCAGCTATCGCTTATTGGCATTCATCCCATCGACTGAAGATCAATGGGTTTTCTGCCTAAATTTATATAAACCGTTTTGTGATCTTGCCGGACAAGATGCCTGGCCAAGGCATCCGCAAATGTGGATTTTCCGCTGCCGCACGCGCCGGAAATAAAGATGATTTTGGGCATTATCAGTCACCTCTCAACTGTTTGGAAAAAAACAGGATCAGGTCATCATCCACTGTGCAGACCGTTTCATATTGGACACATTGCCTGCCCTGATACCAGACGCCGGACCCGTCAGGAATATATCCACGTTTGACATACATTCGCTGTGCAGTGCCATAGCTGTCACATACACCGACGCCAAGACAGACAGTGTCCGCGTACTGACCTGCAACTTGCTCCGCTGCGTCCATCAGTCTGTTTCCGATGCCTCTTCTCTGATATTTCTTCAACACGTTAAAATCGACAATGATTGGCCACCCCTTCCCTTTGAAGGGGCCTTCCTCCACATGCAGATATACATATACATACCCGGCAGGACAACCTTCGTATACTGCGCTCAGGGCAATGCATTTTCCTTCAGTCTGATCCTTCAGTCTTGACATATATCCGGCAATATCCGGATGCCATCCCTGGGCTATTAGTTCATCCGTAAAAACCTGTACGTCCTCCGTTTCCATATTGCGGATGGTGAGTTTATCGTCTTCAAAATAAATCATGGAGTCTCTTTCCTCCTCATGAAAAGAATCTGCTTCGCCGGTAAGTATCCGGTTCCTTTTGGCAGAAAAATCAAAAGTTAATCTACAACGCCAAATTCCGATTTAGCGATGTCCCGACAAACGGGAAGTTGTCAGCAATTCAGTTGAAGATACTTTGACAGAACTCCATCTTCTTCAAATTCTTCCATAACAACAAAACCATTCTTTTCCAATACTCTAATGGAAGCTTGGTTGTGAGCAAAGGTAAAGGCGCCAATGGTTTTGACATGGTACCGAGCGCAAATATTCTGAATAAACATTTTTACGGCTGCTGATGCTATACCTTTATTCCAGTATTCGAGTTCAAAAATGCAGAAACTAAGCATGCAATTTGGTTCATCATCCATATCAATGCAATAGCACCAAACGTCACCTACATATTTCCCATCGACATACACCGTTTGACCAAAGCTTTCTGCATTAGGCAGCAATGTTAGTTCGTAATCCTCCAATGCTTCTTCAACAGTTTTTGCCTTTTGAGGTAATACCTGCTTGATTTCTGGTCTGTCTGCCTTTTCAAAATAAGTTCTCACCGAATCAGCAGTTCTTTTTTCCAATGTGATAACCATACATCACCTCGTCAAATCCCGATTTATCGAGATATTTCTATATGTATTCAATCGGCAAAGCAACCAGGTTTTCTCTGAGATAGGTCTTCTTGTCAATAAGGCATATTATTGCACCAAGCCCCCTCTTTTTTTCAGGGATTTTATCAAGGACCTGATTAGTTGAACCCATGGTTGCTTTTGGGTTTCCTGTCATTTTAATCTCAATCGGATATAAAACCCCATCTTCCTCTATGATAAGGTCTATTTCATTTTCACTTTTTGCCATTCTGTCTTTTCCACGATAATAGAAAATACTGAAACTGTAATCTTTTCCTTCGTTGCTGTATGATTTCAGAATCTCTGATACAACAAATGTTTCAAACATATTGCCTGCCACTGCTGAATTCTTCAGTGCTTCTGCCGTAAGCCATCTTGTCAGATAGCAGGCTAATCCCGTGTCTCTGAAATACAGTTTCGGTGTCTTTATCGCTCTTGTCAGTACGCTTGCGCTGTATGGCTGCAGAACATATACAATACCGGTTCTTTCAAGAACTGAGATCCATTTCTTTATTGTAGGCTCACTTACCCCCACTTCACTGGCTATATTGGCATAATTGATCATTTCACCGGTTCTGGCAGCCACAGCAGTCATAAACTTGGTAAACACCAGACTGTCTGCAGATATCAGTTCGTTGATATCTCTTTCCAGATATGTTGCCACGTAGGATGAATAAAAATCCTGCCAATCCCTGTCAACATCATACAGTTCAGGATAGGAGCCTTTGTGAATGCTGTCCCAAATATCAGGATACTTGGTTAATTCATTTTCTCTTTCTTTGATATAAGGTACCGAAGGAACAAAGTGTCTGTTAAAAGAAACTCTGTTGATTTCCCTCTGTGACAGTCCAGTTAATTCAGTGATTGATACTCTGCCAGCCAGCGATTCACTCATCCCCTTCATTAATTCCAGTTTCTGTGAACCTGAAAGTATGAACTGCCCACGCTGATCTGATTCATCAACGATTTGCTTGATTTCTTCGAGAACACTGTTTTCCTTCTGAACTTCATCTATGAACAAAGGGGTCGGATTATTAAGAAAGAATAGTTTTGGTTCTTCCTTAGCCTGCATTCGGGTAAGCCTGTCATCAAAATTAGCCCTGTTGTATTCAGGAAAAGCGTGTTTGATCAAGGTAGATTTGCCAACCTGTCTTGCACCAGTAACCAGCAGACATTTAGTCGTTGACACTCTGTCTTTTAAAACAGGAGTAATAGCTCGTTCTATATAAGTCATAGGAATCCCCTTTTTTAATTATCGACTATTCTAAATTACAACTTTATTTTAGTCGCCATAATGATAAATGTCAATCAAATTGAAATAAAAAAGACCTTTCGGTCTCTATAATGTCTATTGGTGGAGCATAGGGGGTGCATACCCATAAGCTCATTTTTCCCTTTATTTATCAGCACTTTTTGCACTTTTTGAAAAACATGACCCCACGATTTGACCCCACGGCCCCGATTATTATATCAGTTAAGGCATTTTTCAGCTATATTTCTAGGGTCACTAATAGTGGAGCACAAAGTATGCTCCAATAAGTAGACGTTTTACCAGAAATGAAAACCATTATCATTGTTTTTCTTATCTTCAGCCTCTTCTTTCTCTTCATTATCTTCATCATCATATTCCTGATCTTCTTCCAGGAAGTCTTCCAGGAATACATGTTCAGATTCGAGCTTGACATAATTGCGTAAGGCCTTCTTTCTGGCTAGGTCCTTGATGCTCTTGTTCGGTTTGAGTACATCATCACCGTTGATCCTTCTGATCAGGATACCGTTGTTGATCAGATTGGTGGCATAGTTGCCAGTACGGTAAAGTGCTCCTAAAGTCTTCATCATATATACCTGATTATACAGCAGCTGAGCCAATTTATCCTCGGTAGGTTTTATAAGTTCTTCTGCTTTCTTCTGTACTTTGCTATTCCTGTAATTAATCAGAGCAGCATTTACCGTGTCACTATAGGATGTCCCCTTCTTTTCCTTTTTCTCTTCCAGGTAATCACAGTTGTCTTCGTTAAGATATACAGTTACTCGTTTGGTAGTATCTTTCATTTATTATCTGATCGGGATGAACCATTCCATAACATCCATAAGACCTTCCTGGATCATCTGGTATGCCTCATCGGAATGGTTGGCTTTCTCTACCAGACCGCCGAGATATTCAAGCAGTCTGTTCATCTTTCTTTTGAACTTAACTATATCTTTTTCAGATAAACCTGACTCCTGGTTAACAGCGTTGCCTTCATTCGTTACGTTTTCTGATGCATCGTAAATAACTTTTGATTTCATTTCTTCTAAACCTCCCATAATTCTTCCGGATCTCCTCCGGGCAGTTTATTATAGTCAGCTTATCGAAGATCTTTTGAAAAAAGCAGGATAAGGGATTGTCGTACTTTTGTAGACAATCCGGTGACGACATTCAGCAAGCTGATTGCGAAACGCCTTTATTTACAGGCAAAAGTGCTGTTCTCCCTTGACACCAAGGTGTTCCCAAATATTACAGTAAAATTTGATTGTTAGTGATGGTGTATCACCAATGAAAATTCGAGCTTTTGTCCATCTTTAATGTACCCAAATATAAAAAAGATTAGCTTACATCATTCGTAATTCGTTGGCTATTATCTTCATTTTTTATACTCTCTAACAATTTCTGAACAAATACTCGCAAGATCAGGAAATAGTTTATATTCTGTAATCCCTACCATTACTATCCTTCACAATAGAAGATGATAATCATTAAAACATCAAACTTAACAATCTATTATTAAACAGTGAAAAGCCATATTCAGTAGCAATTACTCAATATGGCTTTTTTTCATTAAAACTCCCTATTCTTTATCCCATAATCATGATCTGTTATCGAAGTACAAAGAAGTAAAAACATCACATCTATTTTGATGTTAATGGAAACCCGCTTGATGCTCTGGATGTTCTGAGCGGGAGAATAATTCAATAACTCAATAAAATGAAGAGTATTCTGTTCTACCTCTATACAGTACAAATACATAAAGCTGAGATAAACTTAAAGGAAGGAGCCAAATTAATAATATGAAGTGCCCATTTTGTGGAAGCGAACGAATAGAAAAAGGAATAGCTTGGGGCGAGACAGCTGAGATAGGTAATATCGGGTTACAATATGTATCGGGTAAATTATTAAAAGTTGTTGGCACAACCGAGGTATATTCAGATCTCTGCCTTGACTGTGGGACCATTGTGAGAACTTATATTAAGGGCGATACAGATAAACAATGGTATCACGGCCAGGAGGAATAAAACCGATTTGACAAAATAACACATTTGTAGAATATCATTCATGGTATTCTACTTTTTTATAAAAAACTGGTATGGCTTTTCTTTCCCCACGGACTGTAGGGATACTTTTGAGACTTGTTGTTCTATAATGAAGGCGAAAGGATGACATGTGCCATGGATCAGAAGAAAACAGGTAAGTTCATAGCTGAACTCCGTAAGGAACAGAACATGACCCAGCAGGAACTGGCAGACAGGCTTAATGTCACTGACAGAGCTGTGGGCAATTGGGAAAACGGCCGCCGTATGCCGGATTACAGTATTCTCATGGAATTATGTGCCCGGCTGAATGTTTCAGTAAACGAACTGCTGGCCGGTGAACGTGTTACCCCTGAAAAGAAGGAAGAACGGTTTGAAGAGAACATCCGCGACTTCATAACGGTTAACCGGAACGAAAAGAAAAAACACCGTCTGATCGTCGGTGTCATGAGTGCATTAATACTGATAATGTTCATCCTGACAGTCAGATTTGCGCTTATCAGAAAGGGCATTATCATGGATCCAGACCTTAAATACGAGAGAAGACTGTCCGAAGGAACACGTTATTTCAAATATGAACAGCTGGAAGATATCAGTTTTGACTATGAAATGGGTGTAAATAAATACGGTACGATAGTATTCAGATATCCCGATAAAGCTCTGGAAAGACTTAAGACAGACTGCAGTGAGGGAATAGAGGCGGTCAGAAAGGCCTTTGACCTGCCGGAACTGGACAGCCGCAGTTTCAGGCTTTACAAAACCTATGGCTGGCAGCTGGTCGATGCCGATGCAACAGCACCGCAGCGGCTGCTGGAACAGGGCAGACTGATTTCCAGAGTCCTGGACATATATGAGAATTCCTTTTACGATAACTTCCGGCTGCGTAACAGCTGAAAAATAAAAACAGGGACAACTCTGAACTGACCCCAATAATTTGGACAAGTTAAATTCTAGTAATTGAATAAGGCTTGATTCCTATACTCAATAGGAGTTAAGCCTTTTAATCTGCTTTTGATCCTTTCGTTATTGTAGTAGTTTATATATTCATCAATGGCTTTGATAAGCTCATCAGTATCTTTATATGATTGTTCCTGATCGTAGAACATCTTTGTCTTAAGCAGCCCAAAGAAGTTCTCCATCAATCTATTCTATTATAGCATAAGCTACCCCATATTCTTTCGCCAGCTGTTTTGCTGATTTTTCGTGCTGTTTCCAACTATGATACATTCTCACTTTGTCTTCATAACTCAATTTCATAAAGAAAACCCCTCCATTAGGTTTTGTCCTAATTTTGGGGTTCACTTCATGGGGAAACTCTTGTAATAGCTTTTTCCAATGTTTCCGGATACATTAAAACACTTAAAGAAGGGTATAGTATTTGCTCTACCTTTCTTTTGCAAAGACAGCTATAATTTAAGTGAAAACATTTGTAAATGCGGTTTCTACTTGTGTCCAACCTGCATCTAGGTTAAAACGACTTGTGCTCAACCTGCAATGACACATATTGAGTGCATAGCGTTGCCATGTGGAGAATAAGAAAAAAAAGACTACGGTATCAAAGAGAAAACAGGTACAATCTACTGAGAGGTCCTATGAAGAAGTTTTGGAAAAGAATAATCATTACCGCGCTTATCGTTCTGCTGTTTGTTCCGGCACCTTTTAGAATCGTCTACAAGGATGGTGGAACCAGAGATATCATGGCTCTGACATACAGGATCGTAATCTGGAACGTAATGGTAGATGATAACGAAATAAACAATGATCTTGTTGAAGATGGAATCTACCACAGGAGGGCGTTTTATATACTTCCTTTTAACTGGAAAAGCATCGATGAACTATGGAAAATGGAAATAAAGAGATACAGTAAGTGATTCATGGAAACAGAGATTCTTGTACTGGTGTGGGAAAGTATTAGTGGGTATGCGAAATGAATGGAAGGCGGATTTGATTTGTCCTTCAACCCTACACAACACACGTGGAATCGATCGCGCTTCTCGGGAGAAATAAATGATAAATATCAATTTCTGAGACGCAGATCAATTGAATAATGCGTAAACTCTCAATTTCTGGGATGTTAATAAAATGGTTAAATCATTATCATTTCTATGAAAGGAACCCCGTATGGATACTAAAGTAATTGGTAAGGTAATTGCACAGAAACGCAAAGAAATGCATATGACTCAGGAAGTATTAGCTCAAAAGCTTAATGTCACAGCCAAGACAATTTCTCACTGGGAAAATGGATACACTTTACCTGATATCTCAATGTTGATTCCTCTCAGCAATATTCTTGGAATCACAGTATATGAACTTTTATCCGGGGAGTTGGAAAACAGAGATACAATGAATGCCGTTGTAAATCAAGAACAAGAACCGAACGTTATGTTAGAAGCAGAGCAACGAGATAAGGAACTGGCAATGACGGTTCAATACGCCGAAAATAACATAGAAGAACTGAAAAGCGGTTTCAAACGTTGGAAAATCATGTTCATATTGACTGCCATAATAACTGTCTTACTGGTATATTTCTTCCCATTGTCTTTGAATAAGCTTGTTTCTCAAAGCAATGAATTGTCAGTCACACTCACTGAATTCAAGATAGTTAATGGAGAACCTGTTATCGACACAAAGGATTATGGCAAGGTGAAGGACAGTTGCAAAGAAAGCATCGTTGATCTGCTTAAGAAATATAAATACTATAGAATGCCAAACACTTTGTTTTCAGACGGAACAATCGATCACATTACTGAGGATCTGATAATGATCAGTGTGTACAATAAAGTGAGTGGATATAAAATAATCAGCATTTCATCAGGCAGAATTGCCTTAGACAACAGAACTTATTATTTCCCAAAATCAAGTGAATTCATAAAAATCATATTAGAATTGCTAAAAGAATAAACTGGACTGGTATGGAAAAGTATTAGTGGGTATGTGAAATGAATGAGAGGCGGATCTCATCTACCCCTCAACCGTCATCAACACATTGTGAACTGATTGCACTTCTTGAGCGAAACATATGATATGAAAAGGATAACAATTATGAAGAAACAAATAAATGTTCAGGATAGTCGAAGAGAAATATACGAGTATGAACTTGAAAAAGCACGCAATAACTGGAAAATTCTTACACCTGAGGAGTATGCCAACGATAAAACTGACCTGCTTCTTGAATTTGAAGGTGTTGAGGCTATGAAAGGATGCTCTGAAAACTTTAATGGAATTGACCTCTCAACATATTTAGCTGAAATAAGAAACCAATCAGTTGAGTATGCTATAGTATTGGCAATTAAAGAGCAGGTGATACAAGATAGTATTCTTGTGCGTGGTGAAAGTGGCTGTATTTATGCAGAGTCGTACTTTGTTAAGAATGAAAACGGAATAAGTGCAATAGAGTTTATAAATAAATGGAAATCTCAAGGTGCTTCTATATGTAATTACCATAATCATCCAAAGCGCATTGCAGCTATTCCCAGCAATGAGGATATAGATTCCTTCAGTTCGAATTTTCACCATAATAACGAAGATAATGAATGGAATGATTGTGTCAATAAATATGGTATAAATGTTTCTAAAGACTTTTCGTATGATGACTGGGGCGTAGTGACAAAGGACGATTTTTTCTCTTATAAGCAAATAGTTGAGAAAGACCCAGATACGCTAAGTGAGATGAAACAAGTAAATGACAAAAATATACTTAAAGGTAGGCGTCTAAGCGAGAAATATGATGTTGATCGATATGAGTGATAAGGCATGGATTGACCCTATTAGTGAGTGTGCAAAACAAAGGAGCAGTGGACTTTGCGTTTGATTTATCCCTCAACCTTGTATAACACATGTGGAATGTGTTGCGCTACTGAAAAGAACAAAATGACACCTTATTTCTTATGAGAAAACAGGCTATAGAAAACTAAATCAACAATGGAGGGTTAATAAAGTGAATAAGAAAATCATAACGATTGTAATACTGATAATGATGGTTTTATCGGCATTGTTTATGTTTAGAAGACCGTGGCTGAACAGCAATCAGGAAGCGCTCGACTACATGAATGCTCACTATTCATTTGATGATGGAACAATAGAGAAATTAACCTATCTACAAAAGAAGCATTCAATTGAATTGGGCGATTACATGCAGTACTATGTCACATTCGAAAACGGAAAGAAGAGCATCATAAGGGCTTATGTAAAGATGCATAATCACTTAACAATGATCGGCCCTGATTTTTATATCAAATCATGCAGAGTGTTTGACAGAGACATTGTGATGGAGAAGGGAAAATACATGGCTGTCAGGCGCACCGATCCAAATACTCCGGTATGCATAACGATCAGAAATGACAATACTTATGATATGCTGAATTATCCTAATGCCGGTCAAGAAGTTGTAGGTACATGGACGCTGGAAGACAACTTTCTTATCCTGAGAAACGATGCCGGAGAAGAGATAATGAGATTCATTACTGATGGATCAGTATTGATCTTTCAGAAACATATAGGTGAAACAGACAATGCTTTACTGGAAGATGGAGATGTATTCATTTTGGAATGAATATACGCTTTATTTCATGGTGGACTGGTATGGAAAAGTATTAGTGGGTATGTGGGATGGAAGTGGAGTGGGCTTAGCATTTGATCTGTCCCTCAACCCTTTACTATGTTAAATCATTTCTTCTTCAACCCTACACAACACATTGTGAGCTGATTGCGCTTCTTGAGCGAAACATATGATATGAAAAGGAGGCCAGTTATGAAGAGTACCTCAGCTTTAATTATCAGAAAAGCTCTATGTTGCTTCTTTTTCACATTGCTTATGGTGACCGTATTATTCGCAGGTTATATTGCTTGTGTAATAAAAACTTCTGCCGGTAATGCAAGTATGTACTATTATCTTGGGGTCTTCTCAGGTTGCTTTCCCTGGATTATTCTAATAGTTTTTAGTTGCTTAAATGTATTTTTATTGATTGCGATCAATAAGACTAATAAGATGGAA
Source organism: Lachnospiraceae bacterium (assembly GCA_017542245.1). Taxonomy (GTDB): domain Bacteria; phylum Bacillota; class Clostridia; order Lachnospirales; family Lachnospiraceae; genus RUG11977. The sequence goes on along the minus strand of JAFXXN010000159.1, from coordinate 2,787 downwards.
GAAAACCATAGAAAAACAGTAAAGTTATGTTCTAAGGTTCTGGGTGTTGCAGTCATAGTCCTTTGTTTTTATTCCCTCTATAGCAAAACCAAAGGTATTGTATTGGGAGTCGAGAATGATTGGTATTATGATAAAAGTGGCTTACGGTATAGCGTTGTAGACAATCAGTTGTTACATGACGGTTTTGTTCGCAGTGGAATCGCTTTAAGCAATCACGGATATTATAGTGTTTCAATTTCTGAAGATGGAAACTATGTTAGATTAGGGCAGTTCCCTGATGGTAGACTATACAAGGTGAATAAGTAATTAAAGTGAGATTCATTATTGGACTGGTATGGAAAAGTATTAGTGGTTAATATAGCAACGTCATAGCACTTTTTCAAAAGACTCGGAAAAGAAATTGCTGAGGAATTGGGAATGGCTCCCACAAGCATTTCAAGATACATAAAAAAACATAAAGAAGGGTAGAGCAAATGCTCTACCTTCCTTATGTCAAAAAAGCTATAATTTAGTTGAAAACAGGTAAAATGGGTGTGTCACTCTTCCCCAACCTGCAACGACACACGTGGAATCGATCGCGCTTCTTGAAAAAAACTAAGGGAAGCCCTTACGAACAGACACGATAACTGAAAGACTGTCCTGATGTGCAGCTTTTTCTCTGATCGAAAAGCGAGTTATTCGGGTAATAAAAAATGGGAAACAGGCAGGTGCAACCGCTGGTTGACACTTTTCCAGGCCATTGTTGGTTGAGATGCCAATGCGAAAACCACTATGATGGTGCTAGGAGGTAACAAGTAATGAAGTTAAATGAAAAGATCATATATAGCAGAAAGAAAACGGGAATGTCGCAGATCGACCTGGCTGATGTGCTGGGTGTATCCAGACAGACCGTATCCAAATGGGAGACAGGTGAGTCCAACCCGGAGATCGGCAAGCTGCCTGTTCTGTCCAAAGCACTGAACGTATCGATCGACTGGCTGCTGTCAGATGAAGATGTTCCAATGGAATATACGAATGAAGAGCGTCCACAGACCGTCTATGTCAAGGATGTCAGTACCAGAACCGTCAAGCCGGGCAGAGCACCGTCAGCACTGGAAGCAGTGATGTGTGTGGTGGCAGGTATCATCGGCATCTTCTGGTTGGGGATGGCAATCACTATGGGAGCACCGGTATTCTTCCCAATCTTCGGAATTCTATTTATCGGCATCGCTGTCGTTGGGGCTGTTTACAGTTATCGTAACGCTACCGCAAAGAACCGCTATTCGCTCTATGATATCATGGATGCGGATCAGGAAAAGGATCCTTTTCTGGAAGAGCTAGAAGAAATAAGAAAATAAAACGGAAAGAAAAAGGTGTTCATCCAACTGATGGTGCCTCAAAGAATAATGGCACTGAATGGTGGGGAGTGATTCCACCAAATAAAGCGTTTAAAAGGGGCAATGGCCTACGTCATTTCCCCTGCTTGTTACTGCAGTCGCTGATGCTGAGAAATCAGCTGATCAGCGATAATTCGCTATCATCTAGCACCAGAAATCGTGACAAAAGTCTGTATTCAGTCAACGATGAACGTTATTAGAAGCATCTTACACCGATCATGCCGGTAAAGATGCTTTTTTCGTGTAAAACCACAATTTCAGACAGATCATGAAAAAAACGACTTCACCAGAGCGACTGTATGAAGAGTTTTAAAAGTTTTTGATCAAGATATCGTACAAACGAAAACCTCTCAGGAAACGCTTAAAAACGGCGTTTCTGGTAAAGCCATGTATTTTCAATAAAAATCGCATAGAAATAGTGGCAAAATACGCGAAAAACGGGACTAATATGCGTAAAATCAACGTTTTGTGCAAATTTAAACATCAAAATATTACATAATTATGATTATGCGAGTTTATAACTTAAAAAAAGAGCTTTAAGCTGCTGCTATTGCTCTCTCCTTTTAATCATCATAATACCGGTTCTTTTTTACATAAACATAATCATTATCCATCAGAATTTATTTTGGTTCATTATACAGAACATATTTGTGGATGGATTTTGCAAGTGCAAAATGAGTTTGTCTCCACAAAAAGCCTAGTATTTATCTAGGATTGTTAGATAATAGCATACTTGTTATAACAAGGGTTAGTAAATAATAACTAACTAAAATCAATCCAACCAACATACCTTTATACGAATAAAAATCTGCTGTTTTATCGGCTGTTCTTCCGACGTATAGACCAAAGAACTCCCCAATATAGAAAATAAAAAACGAGAACAAAACAGTAAACAATAATGACAGATTCTTATTTCGTTTATTTTCCAGTATAACCGCAATTAACAACATAATATCAAACACCAAAAGAAGCAACAGTATTGTTGTTTGGTTATTGTTGGAAAGAATGCCAATCATCCCGCTAATAATGAGAAATAGAACAACAAACACAATTGCCGGGATAATATTGTTAATTATTTTTTCTTTTTTCATAAGTATAACGTTACTTTATTAATCAAAATATACTATACAGTTAACCACATATAAACTGTTTTCATTTATCTTTAATATCACTGAAATCTTTTGTATTGTTGGGGAATAAAAACCAATATGTTCCCTTTCTCCCTGGAACAAGTACGTTATTATCATCATAACGATCCATTTCTCTAAAAGTAATGACCTCATATATAGGTGACCACAATAATCTTGATCCACCATCTTTCAGCATCATTACCTGAGGAAATAACAAATACACACAAATAATCGCAATTAACCAAATTGGCTTTATCTCTTGTCGTTTCAGTAAATTGTAT
>JAFXXN010000158.1 GCA_017542245.1 Lachnospiraceae bacterium | reverse complement strand
ATTTGCACATATATTCTTGCAATATAGGCGGGTCACGAAAAGGATCATTATTTTCGTCTATCAATAAATCATAATGAGTTGCTAAATCCATACAAACATATCCTCAAGTTCCGATTTGTATTAGAAAGTTATCCTGGAATTTATTTCCTGTTAATTTTCTACACTGAAATATAATTAACTATCGCATGCTCCGGATAAGAGGGATTATACGAACTATCTTCTGCGCCCTTCTCTGTGAAAGAAGTATCCGAGGTTAATCCTGACCTCCCGGCGACCAATATCATTGTTTGTATAGCAGCAAGTATCAAACCCGATCATTTCAAAACCCTGACGAAGATAGAATCCGATTGCATTTGTATTGTGGGATTGTGTTTCCAGAATGATTGCTCGCCTTCCCTGCCTGACGGCGACTTCCTTGGCTTTATCCATCAGCATCTTTCCGATGCCCTTTCCCCGCAATTCCTCACTCACCCATAGTTCTGTAACCATGAGTCTGTTTGACCATTCCTCAGGACACACTTCAATGCAGGCCATCATTTCGCCGGCATCACTCACTACACCATAGGCTTCCGCCCCTTTCCAATAATCCTGATAAAGTCTATCAGGATAATCATATTCCTCCGGAGTATGGACAATCTCTTTATCTGTCGGTTTTCTGATAATGGAGATAGTACATCCTTCACTGTTTAAGGGGCTTATTTCAAAGTCATAATAACTGTCGCTTCTGGTGGACAATGGTATAGCTACGCCTTTCCACCGGTCTTTTGGTAATGGGACTATATCATAATTCATGTTCTGTTCTCCTCCACAAACTTCGCCACCGTCTATAAACTCTAACTTGTCTACATCTTAACTTTCTCAAATACAGTTTGAATATCTTCACTTGCCCCTTCAAATCTGGGCCATGCATTTATCCCGTCATTCCTTTTTCTCGGAATGATATGTATATGTAAATGAGGTACAGACTGTCCGGCACTCTCATCACTGGCATTAAGCAAATTAACACCATCGTACCCGCATTGTTCTGTAAGATGATTCGATAATGTTTTAACCGTCTTCATGACAGCATATAGCGTCTCTTCGTCACAATCCAAAACATTTTTGAAATGTTTCTTTGGGACAACCAATATGTGTCCGTCCACATCTTTTGCAATATCCATAAACGCTAGCGTAAAATTATCTTCATATACTTTCATACAGGGAATTTCACCTGATGCAATCTTACAAAAAATGCAATCATTCATATTGTTCGCTCCTATATCAATTATCTCCGTTTTTCTTGTTTTCTTTTATAGCGATTTCATTCATAACTTTGTCCTGATGGGATTCTATAGCCAGTAAGATCAATAGAATGGCAAAAACAATCCCTGATGCCGCCCATAGACAAAAAGCTACAATTCTGAACTGAAAGACGTAAAACAACAAGCCTATAAAGATCAGGATGCCAATACACTTAATCATCCTTATCCCCGGCTCCAGCATATTCAGTTTGTGTTTGAATCTTTTTTCTTTGCCCATTTTTTATGTCCACTCTATTCCCAGATATCTCTAACCCATGAAAGCAATTCTCGCTTCATGTTTTCTCAAATCACCATCAAACCTTTGAATTGTAATTTTATGTTCTATCAGCCGCCTGGTCTTACGCCATAATCGCATTTATAAGCAATTCCTCTTTCATTAAAATGTATGAAAAAGAATTCTTCTTCTGATGTGCCCAGAAATCCAACTTTCTTCTCTCTGTATGTATACCCACATTTGGTGCTTTTATATAGACCTTCGGGATCCGTATCTCCCAGCACATAGTCAAAATCTCCATATTCTTCAATTATATCAGCAGAAGTCTTTCCTATATAGTCATCTGAATTAAACTTCTTACCACATCCTGATAATATAAAGATTAATAGAAGCCATAACAAAAGCAATTTCTTCGTATATTTCATCATCTTTCCCTAAGCAGGATACCCCCATGCGTTAAACAGCCCCTTGCATTCTCCTCCCTGTCAATATTAGTTTCTATTTACGTTTCGGATATAATCTTCAGCAGAAATCATGGGTCTTTCAAGTTCAGCTAATCTCTCCTAGATCTTTTATTTTCCCGGATAACTAATCTCATTATCCCATTCGCAGATTTTACTAAAGAAACCGTCAACCTGCATCAGACCGTATGACCACAGAAATGCCCTGTCCTTCTCGCTGATCTCATCAAGGCTCATCCACAGTACTTCCTTTAGTGGACTTTCCTCACCTTCAAATTCAGGATCATAACCCGTTATAGCAATAGCATCCGAAGGAATCTCCACCTCAAAAGAATAATCGCTTCCTCCACCGCCCTTATACTGTACTGACAAAGGTCTTATTATCTTTCCATCAAGTCCTGTTTCTTCTTTTACTTCACGCAGTACCGCCTCTTCGGGAGTCTCACCTTCTTCTATACCTCCTCCCGGAAGGGTACAGAAATCACGTTCAAAAAAATGTACTTTTTCCATAAGGATTTTACCATCCCTAACGATTATCGCTACGCTCCTGTTACGTCCTCGACCATAAAACTTTTCTTTCGATTTTCCCACTTTTCTTCCTTCTCCTTTCAGATATATTTTAAATTAACTTGATGCTTTTTTCCGCGCTACCAGCTTATTAACTGCATGCTGATGTTTTGGAACATTAGGATGCTCATCATCAAATACATATGTCTTAAATTGTAAGACTTCCCAGTCTGAATATAAATCTATTATTTCACCTTCATCTGCCAATCCAACCGCGAAAGGTGCGATGTCAGGGGAAGCTGGAACCGTATTCGTAAAAGTATGGATAATATGTATTCCATTCGGATTTGTATGCTCTTTAGCATCTTCTATAAAGTGTCTCCACTTATCCTTTTCGACAAAGCAAAGTGTAGCGAATGTCATAATTAAATCATATGATTTAGTAAAATGATACTTTGTAAGATCCTCTACAAAAGCATTAATCCGTAATCCTTCTCTTTCACAAAGCCTGTTAAGCTTTGATATTCCAGCATCCGACAGATCAAAAGCATCTATATCAGAGTATCCGTTTTTAGCAAGATATCTGACATTCTGACCTTCTCCGCATCCGGCTTCAAGAATTGCCGAGTCTTTTCTCAGGAGATGTTCAAATTCCAAAATCGTTCCGTTCGGTTCTGCCGGAAAAGTATTTATTTCACTGTTTCTATATGTCTCTTCCCAAAATGGTATTTTATCCATATTATTCCCATCTCCTTAGTAGTATTTACTGATGATTTTCTATACCAAGAAAAATAAAATACATTATTACATTTAACAGGAATTTAATGTGAAACTTTTTTATTCCGATATAACTTACTATCGCATCATCACGACAAATTCCGATTTGTCATCGTCTATAAAACTGAAAGTTATATTTTATGAGCCGTAATGATTGTATAGCTTTTTGCATTTACAGTTATTTCGTATCCATAAATCTTTATGTACCAGTTTTTTCCTTGTCGACTAATAACCGCATCCTTATCCATTATCTTTTGTCGACACCAAAACACAACATCATCACAATCAAGATTTAAATTCTTCTTTATCCTTTCAGCTCCCATATTGGTAGTATGAAGCACATCCAGCCCTGCCATAAAGTTTTGAATATCCGGCTTTTCGGATTCAATTTTATCAATAGTGTCTCGCAGTATATCTTTTCGCAGCTCCATAAGCCATTCAGAAAACTCAACATTTTCAAAAGCATATGTTTTATTAAGTTCATACTCATTTTCAGACCATGTATCTATAGGAGATTCATTGTGCTGAATCAACGCCTCAAGCTTATCAAGAGCCTTATAAAGCTTAGATTCTTTCGTTTCCTGATCGTTCATTTCAGTATAGAGCGCTTTCATATAATCCAATACTTCCTTTGGTAAGCTCTCAACCCATTCATTAAGTAAATCATCTTCGATTTTTCTATCCTGATCTGTTTTATTAAACGCTGGAATGTCTCCTGTAAAGCATTCTCCCAAATCGTGAATAAGGCACATATTTACAACCTTATCAATATCTACATCAGGTAACTCGTTTCTTAAAAGTGAAGCCATAAGTGCTACTCTCCAACTATGTTCCGCTACACTTTCCACTCTTCTTTTACTTGTAGTACAATGCCTAGGTGTATCCTTTAAACGTTCAGCAATATGTAATATATTTAAAAAAACTCTAGTATTCATTTATTCTCCAATAATCCATTAAACTAAAATAAAATTATTCCTTGGATTTAGAAACTTAGATTTTTTCAGATAGTTACCACTATATCATATGAATTCAAATTCTTTGCATATATTATTGTAGCGATCTTGTTCCTTTTCTTTTATCGGTTTTGAAGGATCATTCATAGTATGCGATATTACATCGGCATCCTTCAATAGTTCTTCCATAGGAGAATCCACAGTGTTTTTATCATCGTGATGATAAATTGCTGAGCATATAATCTCAGTCTCCTCATTATTTGTCAGAGCAAGCTCTTTCAATACGTTCCCAGCCAATTCAGCTCCCTTGTGAGCATGATTATCATATGATGCAGTTTTGTATGCATAGAGATCATGGAGCATAGCCGCCATAGCAGCCAGTTCTTCATTCAGTCCACGTTTCTTGGCAAGAATAACTGCTGCAAGGGATACCCCGTAAAGATGTACTGTAGCAGCAGTCCTCTCATCGACATCATCTATCTTACCAATCTCACTGTTAATATAATTTCTGAGTTCTTTTAATCGTCCCATTTTCCCTCCTATCGCTTATAAAACTTAAAGTTATTCGAAATCTATACCCTTTTCCTTAAGCTCGTTAGCTATAATTGTTCTGTTTCTCGGTTGCCACACGTACTGTCTTTTTTGATGCTGCTTTTACTTCTACATTTTCCTGTAAAATAAGAGGTATTATCAGCGACAATACCAGAAATAATGAGAAAATCACAGTTTTGTCCGTTTAATCATTTTGTCACCCCTTCTTGTCCCCTTCTATATCCAGTTAAAATCTCCTCCTGTGATCGCAAGGCTCAGGAGCGTATCATATTTTTCGACTTCTTCTCCCTCCAACATCTTAATCAGCTTTGCGCTCTCTATGGTATTAGGCATCTCATCATCAGGCCCGAGCTCCATATCCGGTTCTTCACCGCAGTACGGACAGACCAGAGCCGGCGCTATCCTAACATCGAGGAAACGGTTCCCGCAGCAGCTGCATTCATAAAATCCACATTTATCTGTTCCATCAGGTACATAATACATTTAAATCACCAGCTCCTTTCACAGTCCTCTCTCTTTGTCGGTCCTTCTGCTCCCGACACATAGCTTGCATTGAACGACATATTGATATCGCGGATCTCCCGCTTACCGTCTATATAATCCTGGTACATATCTGCCAGCCCGGACATGCAGCCATCGCACTGGCCGTCAATGTTCCCCAGAGCCTCCCTTACTATCTGCTCCCGTTCCTCTTTTGTTGTCTCGCTTATAAGATATCCCATCTCATACTCACCTTCCGTCTTTTTTATATACTTATTTCCCTTCTGTGCCTATGAACTGTTTTGTCTTCTCCATCACGTCAATGATCGTGTTAAGATTGCTTATAATATCTCCGTCTATGCTCTCAACTACATAATATATTGTATCAATAACCGTTAAGCTCCTATTTTCTTAATCTTATTATCACATCAGTATCGATTAAATCTTCATCCTGCGACATTTTAAAATATGGTGTATTGTCCTTGCGGAAATGCACGCGGCGGATACCGTCACAGCGCAGAGGGCTGTTTATATCTGTTTCACCATGATATGCCATCATTAACTCTCCGTCTTCATTTACAAAAAATGAATTATGACCACACCCGTACTCTCCCTTTACTGAATAAAAATCAAGCACGGGATTCTTGTTCTTTGTCCAGTTGCTTATATCGAGCAGATCCTTATCAGCATCAGCGCTTAATAACCCGAGAACATATGTGAACCCGTTAGCTGCTCCGCCGGAATATGTAAGGAATACTTTTCCTTCCCTGATGAACGCATAGGGGCCTTCGTTATTGATGGTTCCTAAAACATTTTCCCATCCGTAAAGGGGTCTTGTAAGAAGCACCGGATCGCTCGTAAGCCTCCATGGCTCATTTTCATCAATAGTAGCGATAAAGACCATAGAGCCTGTATCCTTAGGGGTACCTATGCCCTCTCGGTATGACCAGCTGACATAGGACTTTTCGTCGGCCTTGAAATATGTCATATCAAGCGTTATGGCTCCCACTGCCAAAGGCGTGCCATCTTTCTTTATGACGCGTACAGGGTCTTCCCAGCTGTCAGCCTCTATGATAGGCTCTCCCGGCTTTAGCTTCATCATATGGCTCTGCGGCCCCCACTGATGCCCGCTGACCGCAAACAGGATATATAACTCCCCACCGATCACATGGAACTCCGGAGCCCAAAAAGTCTGCTCAAAACCACGTTCTGCATCAAAACCCAGTATAAGATGCTCTTCATAACCCTCTTTGAACAATCCGTCTATATCATCTGATTTCCTGACATAAATACCAATATCATTCAGATTGTCGTTAGTTGAAATGAAATACCATTTGTTTTCCCAGTGAAAAATAACCGGGTCTCCATATCCTTTTGACAGAGGGAATTTAAATGACTGCTGATGTATATGTCCTTTTACTTCTGTTAATTTGTCAGAAAGCGTTATGCCATCCTTTTCCCATACAATCTTTTTCTTGCGTTCAGAACCGTCACTGTATTCCAGGGTTGCATCCAAATAATCAACGCTGTCTATGGTCTTTACAAGCGCAGCATAAGGTGAAACAGTTTCAATAAGTGTTATAGGGCCGTAAAATTTATGTGCATCCAGTATCAGGGTATCCTCGACGTCGATGCTCTCAGACGTGTTATACTTTGATAACGCCGTTTTTTCTAACAGTTCTTCTTCTGTGAAATCGATCAGATTCTTTGTCTTCCAGAAAAGTACCTTGTTTTCCTCTGGTTTATATGCCTCACCGTTTTCAAGTATTCTCTCGGCACTGATACCGATGTACCCGTCATTCATAACGAAAATTTGGGGATTCTTAACACCCAGTGGCAATAAGGTATTGTCATCCAGAATAACCGCCTTTGCGAAAAGGATGCCATAATTTCTATTCAAGCACTGCTTTTCATTACTGTCCAAGGTAAATGAAAAATGTATGCTGTTTGCTAATCCTGCAGGATAATATTCATCCGTCACTCTTGTATAAACATATAATCTACTGTTAATTTTTTCCATTTTTTTCCCCTATACATAACTTTTTTATAGATAATAATATATGTCCGTCCACATCTTTTGCAATAATCCGTTGTTCCATATGACCTAATTTCTTATCTGCTCTGCTCAAAAAATTCGCAGATCATCTTCATAACGTTTTCATCATGTTCCATATATAATTCCTTGTCGATCATGCCCTGAGGTTCACTATTTTGGTACTCTACAGCGTTATCAGTAAGGAAATAAGTATAATGCTCATTGTGATTTTGTTGTATATTGATTTCATGGTTTTCCACTTCATATATAACTTATTATCGCATCATCCCAACAAGCTATAAGTTATCTTTCTGATATTGCATTATATATTTCTTGAATTATACTCCCTTTATCCTTATCAGCCGTGATAGCAGTTTCATTTAGGACCTCAGAATAATCTTTATCTACCCACCATTCTCTCATTATCTCTTCGCCAAATTCACTACTCTGGGATCGTGTCTTATGACGCTTTATAGTCTCTTCAAAAGGAATATCAAAATAGTAGGCATATATATTACTTCCAATTTTTCTCTGTAATTCATTGGCTATAGTCGTTTTCCCGCTGCCAGAATTACCTCTAAGTATTATTAGTTTACACATATTATTTTTCTCTCTAAAATTTGCAAACATAAATTACATCATCATGTGCGTTTAATTTACAACCTATTTTCTCATAACACTTACAAGCAGATACATTACTTTTATTTGTACTTAAATACATTTTATAACATCCTAATGTACTAACATATTCTTTTATATAATTCATCAAATTGGTTCCATATCCATGTCCTTGATATTTCTTTTCTATATCAATAGCATATAAATAAAACATTATTTTACCATCAGGTCTATTTTGTAGATATCCAAAAGCAAAACCTATAATTTTATTATTTGCTTTTGCAATAAATCCAAAATTATTCTTTTCATCTATATATTTTTTTAAGGCATCAATACTATATTTAGTATTTTCATCGTCAATAAAATCCAGCATAAGTTCTAAATCTTGTTCTTCTAATATTTTATATTCCACCAATCTCAGCTCCATTTATTATTTTATTTTCTAATCTTACTTTGATTTATACAAGCGTCTCTTAGATCATATGTCACGCTCCTGTTTTTTCCAAAACAACCTAAAAAGTAAAATATCAATAGTGCAATCCAGCACAATTACCAGCGTACTTATCAAAACGAATAATTTTTTGTTTTTTCGCATTTTCAGAAACTCCTTTAAAGTCAATATCGTTTAAATTTTTGCAATGATATTCTCCTAAATCCTTTTCGATAAGTGGATCTCATTATCATCTATATAATTAAGTTTATTATATACAGATTGTGCGATAGTATTATTTTTTCCGGTCAGAAGTTCAAATTTATGAAGGGCATAGTGTTCTTTACAGTACTTTTCTGCGTAAGTAATCATCGCACTTGCAATCCCCTGTTTTCTATATTCCGGTCTGACATAGACTTCCGTGATTTCAGGCATATACTCATCATAGCAAAATGATTTTTTTAGTTGCACACAGACAAATCCTGCCAAAGCTTCTTTTTCCTGCGCTACAATAACCACTTCTTGGTTATTGTTCAAAAGCGAATCTCTGATATAGTCTATACTTGTATTTCCTTTACCATTAAATTCATTATTTAAAAGATCTAATTGATCGGCATCATCTGCCGTTGCTATTCTAATCATTTTACTCCTCACAAACTTCAACATCTCATAAATCCACAACACCCTATTTCTGAAAGCTCATAAAAGCCTAACGACTTATAGAAAGCCACTGTTTTAGGCGTGTTGTCGGTAACCAGCTCAATTTGCCGAACATCAGGATATTTTTCGAGAACTGCTTTTAACAGAGCTGTTCCGACACCTTCACGTTGCTTTTCAGGAAACACAAGGATATCTTGAACGAAAACAATAGTAAAACCATCTCCAACAACCCTTATGATACCAAGTAGTTCTTCATCTTCATATGCTGCTAATACGAGTAACGAATTCTTATAGCCTTGTTCCAATGTCTGCATATTCTCCGTATATGCAGACCAGCCTACCTCCGTATAAAGACGCTTGATTTCATCTTCTTTATACTCTTTATATTCCTTAATATCCATTTAAACCTCACAATTTAATCTGTCTTATATATCAACATTTCGGTGCCATAAGGATCGTTTTCTGCACCGTATTCCTCGTTGACAAAATTATATCCATTCTTCTCATATTCCAATATATCTTTTTGAATATACAATTTCATCATAACAAATTAAATCAGAACTTTTTCCCCTGTAAGATCATAGATAGAGGAAAACCGCCATGATCTATTGAAGAAAAACCACCGCTGATATCATGATTAAACTCCTGAAGTCCCGTGACTACAATTCCATTACTGCACATTCCGGATATTATTTCTGACATTGAATGTGTAAAATCAGTAAAAGTCTTTGAATGATAGTTCTTCAGCGTCATATAATACATACCGCCATTTCCGGTCCATTCATGCTCAAAGTAAGAGAAATGACATTCCGTCCTGTGTTCCGGATCAAACTCCGCATCACCTTCCGAGGCCAGCATATTCGTGCATGGATGCTGTTCGTTAAGAACGATCACAGCCCCGGGCTTCATACATTTTGCCACAATCTCAAAAAAGCGATTCAGATCTTCAAACCAGCATAATGCCCCTATAGTAATGATCACAACATCAAACTGCTCTTTGAAACGTTCATCAATATCATAGACATTTACAGCTTCAAATGTACAAGGCAAATTTAGTTCTTTTGCTTTTGCATTCGCAAAAGCAACCTGATTTTCAGCAATGTCAAAGCCTATTCCTTTAGCTGCTTTTCCGCTTTTTACCAAAGAAAGCAGTTCTCTACCGTTATTACAGCAGAATTGACCGATTGTCTTTCCTTCTGTATTGATGTTTCGCAAAACATCAACCATTTCTTTTTCAAAAAACGAATATTCTTCATTTTTTATTCGTTCTGTTATATCTGCACCCCAGGATGCGTCCCTGTTATCAAAGGCTTCTTCCCAAGCCGCCTTATTTCCTTCAATATACTTATCCATAAGCTCTCTCTTTCTGCTTTCTATCATAATCTCTTCAAGCCAAAAGATCCGCCAGCGTGTCGGTAGTCTCTACCGGCTGCCAATGTCCCTCGACACAAGTTTTGGCACCGGTCGAACGGATCTTGTCAGCCAGTACACCTGCCCGATCCTTGTCCTTGACTCCGTTAGGGAATTCCGCACAAGTAGAGTCTCCGACAAAGAGTGTCTTATCTTCGCACACATAAACCAGTGTTGAATCATCTGTGTGGGGAGCTTGCGTATGCATAAGCTTGACAGTGCAGCCACCGAGATCGATAGTCAGGTCACCCTCAAAAACAATATCCGCAGAAACGACTATCACTTCTTTGCCGCCTGCATATTCTTTTCGGATACTGTCATATATGTTCAAGAACTCTTTAGGACCGTTTTCCTCTATCTTTCTTTTGCATTCTAAAAGATGCCCGTTTGTCGTTTTATTTGCCAGTGAAAGACCGTTTACGGCATGCATCGCGAATGTATGATCCCAATGCCAGTGTGTAATAACCGTAAGTGAAGGGAGCGGTAGGCCTTCCTTTCTGAGAAGATCGTAAAACTCTCTTATGTGTGCTTCCGAGTGGCCCGCATCGACCGCCAGACTCATTTTATCGCCTTTTACATATCCGAGGTTAGGACGATCACGTTCTTCCTCATAAGGCATATACCATATATGTTCGGATAATTTTTTTAGTTCCATATATAATCTCCATCCTGCTCCAGTTCATTGATATCTTTCTCGGTGAGAACATGAAGTTCCCTATTCTGCACACGATATATTGTTCCTACAACATTGATCCGCCCTTTCTTTATAAAGAATGCACTCATATCCTCCATGGCATACACCGTACGGTCCTCAGACATTCTAAGCGTCTGTTCATATCGCCACGTATCTTCCGGATCATGATGGCAGCTCACCGTGATATTCGTGAGACCGAGCCCTTCAAAAGCTTCCATTGACTCGAAGAAATCCACCGTCTTCCGCGCCATGTTCATCGCCCCCGCACTCACACCGAAGATTGCAGCATTACAATTTATCAAGGCATCATAACAACCCTTCTCACGGATCAAGTCAAGCTGCTCCTCACAGACGCCTCCGCCCATAAGGAAAATGCAGTCCGCATTTTCCACCAGTTCCTTAGCCTTTACCGGTTCTGTACGTTTGTCGATCACGCAGTGCTTCTCAAACGGCAATCCCTGCTCCGCAAACATCTCGTACATACCGTCACAATCATCATCGTTTTGCTCAAAATCAAGCGGACATGCAGTGATAAATACAATGCTTTTTCTCTCAGTTAGTTCTGAACGAAGCCGCTCCGTAATCTCTTTCGAGAAATGATGCTCAGGGAACCCACTGAATACCGCTAAAAAGTTCTTTCTCATAGTTTTCCTCTTTTCTATACTACAACTGAAATTTATTAATATCCCTTTATCTTCATATCCTGCATTTAGATAAGTTATCGATGTTTTCTTCCGACAAAAGAGCTCAACAAACGGCGATTTGTCAGTATTATTACTTCCTTAATAACCACTTCCAAGCTGGTAGAACTTCTATACTTATCCCATTATACTCGTTTCTCATCTCCTCACTGTTAGTGATCAGGAGACATTTCACATCGGGCATAAAATTTCTTAGCTTAACAAATGCACTCAATTCTCTTTCTTTTGTATCAATGTCATCGATACTATAGCTTACCTGTATTGCAAGATTATCCTCCGGAATATAAAAATCTACCTCCATATTGCTTTCAAAGTAATATACATTATCTGTACCATATCTTCTGACTAGTTCTATTGCAACAAGATTTTCAAGTTGGGCTGTATCCGGGTTCAAAACAAGTAACCCAAGCAGTCCGGTATCCATAAAGTAGTATTTAGGTGAAGTTTCCTTATCTACAAGTTTTGAGGCATAATTACGAATAGTGAACAGAATGTAGGCATCAACCATATATCCCACATAATTGATAACTGTCTGCTTACCAATACCTGTACCTGCACTTTTCAAAATATTAGCCAATCTACTAAAGGATAAAGGTTTCATCACAGACTCAGCAATCTTTTTTAAAATTAATCTAACCGCAAAATCATTTGATACGTTGTTCCTCGCAATTATATCACCTATATATATAGTTTGATAAATACTGCTTAAATACTCGCGTTTATTCGAAAGATCAACAAGTTCCGGGAATGCTCCAAATCTTACATATTGTTCATATGCTTTGTTCACACTCGCCTTATCAGATGTGCTGAGTATCTGAAGATAGTCTTTTTCTTTTCCAAGGGCATGAAGATACTCCTTAAAGGAATAAGGGAATATCTGAACAATCATGAAACGTCCACCTAGTGTAGAAGCTATTTCATGACTCAGCATCTTGCTGTTACTACCGGTAATATTCACCTTATATTTCATATCCGCAAGACGTCTAACAAATTTTTCCCAACCGTTAACATTTTGAATCTCATCAAGAAATAAGTATGGTTTTCTCCCTTCTCCCGCAATCTCTATACCGATCTCCAAAATGAGATTTAAATCCTCCGTGGTCACTTCCAAAAGGCGCTCATCTTCAAAATTAACATACAATATTTCATCAAAAGGTACCCCTGACTCTATAAGGTTCTTAACTTTCTGAAATATCATATATGATTTCCCGGTTCTTCTTATCCCGACAAAGCAATAATTGATTTTTTCTTCCGGTTCAAAATCACGTTTCACTAAAGGATTGTTCAGATATATCTCTTTTTGATCAATGATTACTTGTTTTAAGTTTTCTCTGTTCATAATCGCTCCTTGTTTTATTAATAGGTCAATTATATGTCATTTTTGTTCTATTTGCAAGACAATATTTCAGTATAATAAAAAAACCTATCGTTTCTCTTGTTTTCTTTTATAGCGATTTCATTCATCACATCAAGAACATTAAACAAATCTTCATAACTATTGATTTCAACCTTATCCATATTTCCCCCAACTACACTCATATCCTACCTCTAGAAAATATCATTCCAAAGATCATCATGAGATTTAGTAAATAATACCGGTTTGTTATCCTTAGAGAAATACTTCAATTCCAATGTTTCATTATTATCACAATAGAAAGTTCCCCCTATAGGTTTAAGCTCATATGCTATGACTATACTCTGTGCCTCATCACCACTTGAATATTTTATTTCCAAATCTGTATAAACACCGATTATTTTTACAATTTCAACATCAAGTCCTGTTTCCTCTTTTGCTTCCCTGATTGCCGCCATCTGAGGAGTTTCACCCAGTTCTATAGCTCCACCCGGGAACCCCCATTTATTAGTGTCACCTCTCCTTTGCAACAAGACTTCACCTTTATCATTAAAGATACAGCCACCTGCAAATGTTAAAATTATTTTTTCGTGTCCAACTTTGTTCCTTATCCATTGAATATAGTTTTTATTATCAGTCATAATCCTTTACTCCCTTTATTTCATTTAAAAATAGCGATTTATAATTCCTTTCTCAGAATAGGTGCCTCGCTCAAAGACGCAGCTTCAAAACTGTGATAAAATCGATCTGCCTCAGTATTTATAGATCTTATTAGATAATATTGATTTATTTCATTATCAATACAATCTTTTTCCAAAGCTTTAAAAAGACTCTGTGCTATACCCTTATGCCGATACTCCGGTAAAACATATACCCAATCAACATAAGCCATGCGATAACCGTCTTGCATACATCCGTAAAAGTGATATTCTATCCTGCCCACAACCTTATCATTATCAATGGCCAATAATGATGTCGTTTTTTGGTAAAAACTATCCATTATCCTTTTCCGGATACCATCCTCGTCTATTTTTTCAGCCGTCATCATATCAGGTTCTATGGACATTGCCTTTTTCAAATATATAATATATGCTTCAACATTATTTTCATTTAATCTTTCTATTCTCATATCTCTCTTCCCATTGTTCTTTGCAGAGTTCCATATATGTATAAACTGTTGGATTTTCTCCTAAGGCTATAACATCCTTCGGCATATCTTTCTGAACAAAACCTAGTTTATGATACAAATGAATTGCATTTGCATTCAACGGATGCGGGTCAACCCACACTTTTTCGGCTCCGTGTTTGAAAGCTTCTCGAATAGAATACGATAACGCTTGCGTAGCAATACCTCGTCCTCGCGCAAATTTAAACAACTTGATGTCCAATGAAGCACTGTTCATTCCTTCGACTATACCATATTGAGTTTCTCCGCAGTATTTACCATCTTCAAAGATTGAATAATAGTTCTGCATTGGTCTTGCAGAGATAATTCTATCTAACCATTCTCGTATAGCTTCCTCTGTTTCGTGCAATCCTCCCGGCCAGATGTATTTCATGACATCTTCATCTGCCCAAAGACTCTGTATATTTATGATGTCATCATATGTTGATTCTTTAATTGTAATCATTTTCCGCTCACAAAACCTTTCTCATAATCACTTGTCCATTTTGCTCCATAATCCGGGTAAATCCGGCCTTTTCATACATCCTGATTGGTCCCGTAAAGTCATATTCATCCCTGACTTCAGATATTTTGGCGTACCCTTCTACAGCAATATATCCATTTATTTTAGCATCATCACATACCCGTATTATTTCAAAGCTTTTAAGATTATATCTGTAATAATCGGAGTATAGAATTTCGATCTCGGTGAATCCTGTGCTTGCAACACAACAACCATATCATACTCGGGATAAACATGCAGTTCTTGACCACCACGACCTAAGCCCCTGTATCCGCTGCCATCCTCATTAATCCACCAATAATACCCATAATTATCAATATGTGCGGTTGTAGCCTCATCTATATATTCAGCCGTAATAATCTGACTATTGTTTAACTTTCCATTATTCAAATAAAGAAGGCCAAACTTCGCAAGATCGACTGCAGATAACTCAATGCAACCTTTTATCTGTGTTAAGTCATGATAAACAGTACTGGTCGGCGTCATAATAAAAGGGTCACAGTCAATTCCAACATATGGAAACATATATTCATTTAATATGTCGTATACCGTTTTCCCGGTTAATCTTTCAATACAGGCATTCATCAAATAAATATCTGTCACCTTATATTTAAAGACTGTATTCGGTGTATCCACAATATTGCAATCCGCAATTGCCTGCAACCAATCTTTTGAACGTTTTAACTGCTCACGCATCGGGTCATTCAAATGAGGTCCGTTTCTCCAATAAAATCCGGATGTCATTGTCAGTAATGTCTTTAAAGTGATCAATTTATGAAAAAAATTTGCCTCATCATTAAAATACTCCGGCAAAATCTGAGTAATTGGTATATTGAGGCTTTCAATCAGATTATTTTTAAGGCATACTCCTATTGCCGTCGATGCAACACTTTTTTCTATCGAATGTAATGCATGCTTTGTTTCTCTATTACATTTTTCACCGTACCATTCATACACTATTTTTTGATTTTTTATGATAAGAACACTTCGCATCAATCGATATTTGCGGGCTTGTATAAAATCATCAATTGAATAAATAACATTCTCATCTAATCCGTTTTCCGACAATCCGCCTTCTGACAGTTCAAACATATTTACCTGTTCCCCATTTTTACTTTAAATAGCCGCCAATGATAGAATTTGAATTCTCTTTTATTGATTTCGGAGTTCCTTCCGCAATTAAATAACCACCTTCATCTCCGCCTTTCTGTCCCAACTCAAAAAGATAATCACAGCAGGATAAAACATCGATATCATGCTCCGTAACAATAACCGTATTACCGGCGTTACAGATTTCTCTCAGCAAATAAATAAGATGTTCAGAGTCTTTTAGTGATAAACCGACAGTAGGTTCATCCAAAATATAGATATTATCTTTATTCCTGCTTTTTCCCAATTCTTTTGCTAATTTAATTCTTTGGGCCTCTCCTCCGGATATAGTGGTGGTCTTTTGTCCCAATTTGATATATCCCATGCCTACTTTATCAAGTAAACATAAAATTTGATATATTTTAGGAACGTCTTTAAAAAATCCACATGCTTCCTTTACGGTCATCTCAAGCACTTCGGCAATATTTTTATTATGGTATTTAATATCAAGCACTTCCTCTATATATCCGGTTCCATGGCACCTGTCACAGATCATATTAATATCGCCAAACCCAACATTATAAACCAGGAATCCCTGCCCTTTGCAGGTTGGACAACCTCCTTCAGCATTTAAACTGAAAAAGCTCATATCAAACCCAAAATCTTTTGCGTCCTGTGTCTCGGCAAACAGTTTTCGTATGACATCAAAAACACCGGTATATGTAGCAATATTCGATGTTTTCGCTCGTCCGATCGGTTGTTGATTAATTACATAACACTTATTTATATATTCAGTTCCCAAAATCTCCACATCATCAAGTTCTCTTGGATAGTCATAAAAACCCTCATCCTCATTCTGTATGACACGGTTTCGAATAAGCATTTTTAATTTAGGAACAAGTGTATGTGCTATCAAACTTGATTTTCCGCTGCCTGAAACACCCGCAAAGCCTACCATTTTATATAACGGAATCGACAATGACACGTTTTTTAAGTTATGGATTTTTGCGCCACATATACGAAGTCTCTCATCGCAACGTAATGCAGGGGCATTTTTCGTTTGACGTTTATAATTTTCAATAAAATAGTTTCTATCCTTCAAATATTTTGCTATAACGGAATTTTCACAATTTAAAAATTCTTTATATTCGCCCTGAAAAATCAACTCGCCGCCCTCGGTTCCGGCTCCCGGTCCGATTTCAACGATATAATCCGCAATCGAAATGATACTTTTATCATGCTCTACCACAATAACTGTATTTCCCGCGGACACAATATTTTTCAAAACTTCAATAAGTTTTTCCTTCTCTCTCTCATGCAATCCTATTGACGGTTCATCAAATATAAATGTCAATGAATCAAAATCAGACATAATGAATGCACTAATACAAAGTCTCTGCAATTCTCCACCCGATAAAGTCGGAATCGGTCTTGACATAGATAAATGACCAAGTCCTAACATAACCAAATACTTTATTCTTAGTCTGATCGCATTTACAATCTTTCTGTTCTTATCATCTTCGGCATTTAATAAAAATTTATCTAACTCACTCAGAGAGATATTGCTAGCTTCTGCAAATGTCCGGTCTTGCAATTGGGTATGTGACGCAATCTGATTTAATCCGACACCGAGACACCTCGGACAGATTATCTTTTTCCCATATTCTTCCGTTATGATCTCGATTTGACGTAAACTTATCAGATTATATTTTGATGCATTCATAATTAAAGGCATAATGCCCGGAAAAATATCTTTTCGGTCACCGTACTTTAATTTTTGCAATTGCTCATCTGTTAACTCACCGAGTGTTTGCGAAGGAAACATTCCATTTTGTTCCAGAAAAGCCCTATATTTTTTCTGTGATCTGCCTCGATCCAAAAAGCCGAATAATAATGCGTTTAATCTAGCCTTACTGTCTTCAAATATTTTATTCTCATCAAATACCTTTTTTTCACCTGTACCCAAACAATGCAGGCACATACCATTGGGTGAATTCTTCTGAAACATATCTACGGACAATGGTTTTCCGTCATCATATTCAGGATCGATAACTCCGCTTACTGAAAACAAAGAAGCCAAAGCATTTATTAATCTTGTTTTAGTTCCGACCGTACTTAATGGATTGCTTTGCCTGATTATCCGTTGTTCCACTCCGATTGTCGGAGACAAACCTTCGATGCGTTCAAAATCATTACTCGTCGTGAGCGAAAACTGAGATTCGGTTATGGATAAATATTTTCTCTTTCCTTCTTCATACAAAACATCAAATGCGAAACTGGATTTTCCGCTTCCGGAAACACCGGTAATCGCCGTTAATCTACCTTTAGGTATACAAATATCAATGTTTTTAAGATTATGTTTCTTAACCCCATATGCCTTTATATAGTTTCCCATAACCATTTTTCACTTCCCATTTTATAGTGTTTCCTTCTTTTCCTTGCTACAACTTAAACATGCAGACATTCGCTACATTTCATTTCAAAGACATCACATAAACCTGACATGGGTTAGCTTCATCCCAGTATAGCGGGAACAACTCAAATTCCTTAAACCCACAGCTGATATAAAAATGGTTTGTCTTATCATAGTCTTCATACATACCCATCTTTACGGTCTTAACCTGCATAAATTCGTAACCCGAGGACTTAGCGACCTCCTTTGCCTTACAAATGAGCTGACGACCGATTCCATTCCTGTGATAATCCTTAAGAACTCCCATTACGGCAAGCTCAACCGTAGCATTCCCTGTTTCCTTTAAACACAGGAATCCCACTTCTTTATCGTCATCCTTTGCAGCAAGGAATATCCAATCTGCACAGTCTCTGATATAACCTTCCCTGCTCTCTTCAACCTCAAACCATTCTTTCAAACTCTCAAGTATTGTTCTTGCTATAACCTTTTTTTCTTTCGAATCCTGTATCTTTACAATCATTACAAACTATACCTTTCACATATTATCCCTGCTTTCGACTTCTATCCATGCCGGCGTAAATTCACTAGATAATGCCGTTTTCCATGATGCCAGGTTTGATAAACTAGTCCCATAATAAGGTATTGTCCCTCTTCGAAACGTTTCATTTCTAAGAAGTGTTACCAGTGTTCTCGCAACACCTCTTCCACGATACATAGGATCAACGTCAATACCTATCTGCCATAGCTTCGGAGTGTCTGCCGAACATCCGGCCATACCCATGATCTTGTTTCCGTCAAGAGCTACAACGGCCAGCACATCAGGTCTGTCAGGACGGAAGTAATCACATATGGCGTTAGGGAACTCTTTCCGTCCGTAATATTCCATAATATCTTCCTGTTCCAGCCATTTGATATCCAAATCTGTATCAACATTTATAATTTCATCTTTTGGCAAAAACATATGGTGGGTAAGAGCCATTTTATACCCGAACTTTCGGATTTCCGTTTCAAGCTCATAGAAATTATGCTGCTCAAATAGCCATATTCCATTCTTTTCTTTTACCCATTCCTGAAGCCAAGGATGAAGCGCTTCGTCTGCTGATATCACTGTGCCTCTTCCGAATGTAGCCATCTGAACAAAAAACTTCTCTTCGGAAAACTTTCGTCTTTTTTCGTGAAGTATCGATGTAGTTATTGTGTTCTCATCTTTTGAAAAATCTTCAACTGTACAATTAAATTCGTATGATAATTGTTTTTTTACCTCATAAAAAATATCACTTTGTGTTATATTGTTTTTTTCCATTTCCTATTCACCGTTAAACAATCATAGGGATGGTTCTGTGATTGAAAAATAATCTGCTGTATATTTCATACCATCCCACTCACGCACTTCTTCCAGACTGTGCGTGTATTTAAAGCCAAGACTCTTTGCAAGAGCGGCAGAAGGTTTATTTTCTTTCCAACAGCCGTATATAAACTCTTTTCCGCCGAACAGGTTAAAAGCTATATTTAGCAGTGCTTTAACCATTTCCTTCCCATATCCGTGCCTCTGGTATCTTGAAGCAATGCATATACCGCTGTCCTCATAAACTCCGGGAGAAACCTCTTTTATCCCACAAAAACCTATAGGCTCATCCGTTTCTTTTAAACATACAAAATAAGCCGCAGCTGATTTTTGATAATTCATGGTTCTCTTCATTCTGTCTTCAGCTTCTTCTTTTGTATAGGTCGGTTTCCATAACATATATTTTGATATGGACTCATCGGACCAGACATTTTTTAAGATATATTCCATATCATCCGGTCTCGCCTTTCTGAGTATCAGATGTTCGGTTTCAAACCTCTCAAGTTTATTTAAATCTTCCATCTAAGTGTTCCTTTTTAGTCCTCTTTACCATCTTATACTTAACCCCAAAACTTGCGAACGATCTGCTCCGCACATTCCTCGGCTGAAGATATGCTGGTATCCACACGTAAACTATAAACAATGTCCTTACTCATGAGCTCTGCCTGCTCATCAGACTGGCTTTCATACCGGTCACCGCGATCTATGTTCCTCTGTCTGCATATTTCAAGCGGACAATACACTTCCACGATCTCCAAAGGACTGTCCTTCATGATCTCCATGAGTTGCTGATAATGCGGCTTTATCTCCTCTCGCTCAACCAGGATACCGTCGATCAACACGTTTTTTCCCATATCTGAATACAGCTTTGCTGTGTGGTACATCATGATGATCACTTCCGAAAGGTACTTCCAATAGTTTTCCTGTAAATACTGCTCTCCAACCATCTCTTGAAACAGATCGTTTGCCACTACATAAAAGAATACGTCCCTTCTCTCCTGAAGCGCCCCAACGATTGTTGTCTTTCCTGCACTTGTAACACCGTTTAAAAATATAATCTTTCCTTTTTCCATTTCTTTTTCTCCTAATAATCAATCATAGGGACGGTTCTGTGATTGAAAAGTAACACGCTGCGTATTTCATCCCGTACACTGCCTTCTATCCTGCTATTCCACAATAATTATCCGTTTTTCTGTAAAATCAATCTGCATATCCAGACCTAAGGGTATTATCCCTGTGGGGAATGCATGTCCGATATTGATATTATAGAGTATAGGCAAATCTTCACAGTGAAATTCCTTCATCACCTTTCTAAATACTTCCTTATACTCTTCATAATACATTTCATCCTGCGGTTTACCGACTAGTATACCTTTAACTACATCAAAAATCCCCTGAGCTCCCAGGTTTCTCAGATAATATGTCACTAAATCCGGACTCGGTTTTTCTTCGCTGGTTTCCAGTAATAATATCTTGTCTTTCCATTCACTTACTTCGGGCCATATCTCAGTTCCGACTATCATAGGGAAAACATCCAGACAGCCGCCCAAAATCTTTCCTGTTACTGAGCCCCGACCCTGCAACAGTTCATACCCATGCTCTTCTGGTATCATTTTTCTTGCTGTATTAATGCTTTCTTCCGACCACGGAACATGGTCCTTAGAGTATACCGGGCTTGACTTTATTTCATATCCCTTGCAGTCTGAAAACAATATGTTCTCAACAGCCTCTTTTGTATAATCGGCCATTTTTACATATTCACCGAATTCAGCCATAACGGAAGGTCCGTAATAAGATACCAAGCCTGCTTTGTACATCATAAAATGATTAACCGTAGTATCCGAATAGCCCATAAAAATCTTGGGATTGTTTTTGATGATGTCATAATCTATGTACGGTAATAATCTTACCGTATCATCCCCGCCTATCGAACAAAAAATCCCCTTTATGGATTCATCCTTAAATGCGTCCATCAGATCTTTTGCTCTTGCCTCCGGATTCTCATAGATATATGCACTGCCCTTCAGCGCGTTGGGCATAGTTATAACTTCCAACCCAAAATCTTTTTCCAATCTTTCTTTGGCTATATGGTATTTATGGATCAGTTCAGCATCACCAAGACCGCCCCAAGAAAGGCTGACTATGGCAATTTTATCACCTTTGTTTAATCTGTTAGGCTTAATCATTTTAATTTCCTCGTTATTTTCGCGACAACATATCTATGGCTTCCTCGATGGTTACAGAATCAACAATATTTTCCCAGACATCTTCGTTATAATACCTGACGGTAGTTTCACCAGTCATATAATCATTGTCGAAAGTGCTGTTTGTTCCCTCCGGAATGATAACCTCAAAGCCTCTTTCAAAAGCAGATTTAATTGTGGCATCTATACAATAATTTGTCTGCAAACCTATTATCATCAGGCGCTTGTCTTCCTGCTGTTTCAAATATTCCTTAAAGTCTTTATTTCCAAAACAGCTGTTTATTGTTTTTACAAAAACCTTTTCTCCCTGTTCGGGGCGAACCTGATCTGCGATTTCAAAATCATCGTCTCCAACAGACATTCCACTGCCGGGACCTGCATCATGCCTAACATATACTACCTCAACATTGTTTTTTCTGGCCGCTTCGATCAGTCTGACCGTCCTCTCTATAAAAGTATCATAGCCGTATAGTTCTTCATCTACGATACCTTTCTGCATATCAATTACCAATAAGATCATAATTTGTCACCTCTCCTAAATTATTATAATTCTTGATATATAGTCATTATCTTACAATATATGATGCCAGTTCCAGCGCTATCTCAAAATGACCGGGATCATGCTGCGTGTGTTTCTTCTGATTTTTTTCTTTTCTGGCATCCCATTTAGGTGCATCCAGAAGATCTCCGCATGTAAAGAAGAAATATGCATTAAGTCCTCTGTAGTCACACATAGCCTGTACTGCTGCGCACTCCATTTCTACAGATATACAGCCCTCGGCCTTCCTTTTTTCAAAATTACCCCTTGTCTCACGATGCACAGCATCCGTAGTCCAGGTCTTTCCTTGAATAAAGGGAAGTCCTGCCTCTTCCATAAAGGATGCCACAACATCACTGTTCTTTACTTTGATGTAATCCGATGCCGGAACATAATGATATGAGGTACCCTCATCACGATATGCTGCTGTCGGAACCATAACTCTGCCTCTCGCTATATCCTTATTGAGGCATCCGCTTCCCCCGAATACGACATACTTATCGGTTTTAATAACTGTCATTGTATCCTCAATATCTGCCACGCATCCCGGTGCACCGACATAAGACATATATACTGCAAATTCCTTCCCGTTATATGAAAAGCCATACACGGGATTAGTTCCGTTCGAAGAATAAAGATCTCCTATCTTTGTACAGTCATACTGTTCAAGTACATATTTCAGGATCTCATTTGAGAATGTTAATATGCATGCATCAACCTTTTTGGCATTCTCATTACGACCTACTTTTATTATTTCTTCTGTTAAATTATCAAATGCATCTGTTATCATTTTTCCTCAACCTCTTTTTCTCCTAATTAATGATGCCATCATTTAATAATCTGTTTAGTGCTTTCAAGCGCTTTTATCCTGTCAGGAAGATAGCTCATATTGAAACGTTTGCCATCTACTCTGGGGTATCCGTCCTTTATCTTCTCCGCAGCATATAAGACAGGTGTTCCCATTATTCCGATTCTTTCACACTTGGCATCCGTACCGTCAAGCACCGTTGCCACAGTCTCCAAAGCTTCATCGAGTACTCCCGCTTTAAAGAATTCATGTCCGCAGTACATCATGTCAAACTCGGGCTGATGATCTTTAAGATGCTTAAGATATCCGTAATATGTCTCCACCGGTAATGAAGTTGGCAGATCAAGCAATGTATTACTGTTGCATGCGTCACCTGCATAACATATCCTGGTTTTATGATCGATCAGAACTATAGAACCTTCCGTATGTCCTAATACCTCGACAACCTCTATTATCCTGTCCCCGAGGTCAAATTCATCGCCGTCATATACCGGGTATGTTTTCATCGGCTTCCAGTCAGCAAAATTATCGTCAAGCACCATCTTTTCC
Organism: Lachnospiraceae bacterium; assembly: GCA_017542245.1. Classification (GTDB taxonomy): domain Bacteria; phylum Bacillota; class Clostridia; order Lachnospirales; family Lachnospiraceae; genus RUG11977. The sequence goes on along the minus strand of JAFXXN010000158.1, from coordinate 48,667 downwards.
CTAAAATCTTCCGGTGCCATATTCTTTGTAATCTCAAATACTTTTTCTTTATTTATCCCCATTACTGTCTGAAAAAAGCCGATATCCCTATGATGCATATAACACTCTTCAAAATGGAAATTTCCTCCCACATGATCTGAATGCGCATGCGTATTGACAAGCTTTATCGGTTTCTTTGTCAGTGTCTCGCAAAACTTTTTAAGATTACCGATACCAATGATCGAATCGATCAAAAGTGCATAATTCTCTCCTTCAATAAGATAACAAATAGCAGGTGTAGAATCTCCGAAGTTATTCTTAATCATCCAACTGTTTTCTGCTATTTTTTCCGATGTAAAATACTGTATTTCTCCCACTTTTCTTCTCCTTTTCTTTATTTACCCACACTCCACTGGTATCTAGAAAGGTCTACCCTTCCATTTATAACTTCAACCCCTTCTGCTTCAAGAAGTTTCCCTTGTTCCCACGCACCTCCAAAAGCAAACTCACCGGCCAGCTCACCTTTTGAATTAACTACTCTGTAACAGGGAATACCATCCGGGTCAGGATTTTTATGAAGTGCATTACCTACAGCCCTGGCCATCTTCCTGTCCCCTGCCAGTTCTGCCACCTGACCGTATGTAGCCACATGTCCGTAAGGTATCTTCTTTACAGCTTCATATATCCGCTTTGAGGGGCTGTCGCTTACCAGCTCATAACTTTCAGCTATCATGGTCTTTATATCATTCTCCGGTATACTTTCGTCCAGAATGATCGTGTTCCAATGATCCTTATTCTGATGGTATCCCGGGATGACTGACTTGTACATGCTCCGCCAAAGGTAAGCTCTCTCCGGATCAACCTTGACATTCAGATTCACATATCCATCCTTTTCGTACGTCCAAAGAAACGCCTTTTTGTTACCCTTGTATCGTACCAATTGCCAGTTCGGATCATGAAAAGGAATATCAGAGTAAGTATCAGGAAATGATAGTCCGTATGTTAATGCTTCACTTCTTGTTTTCATTTTTTCTCCCTTTCAATCATAGGGACGGTTCTGCGATTGATTTTTCATTTATGAAACCCCTTGTTTTTCCAATAACAATGACACCTTCATTTTCAATCAGAGAACCGTCCCTCTGATTGATTTTACTAAGTCTAACAAGCTACTTGTTTCTGCAATCTGATATGTTGCATATTTTAGAACGTCTTCCTCTTTCTTTCTGTTGATCCACACTGATTTTATTCCGGCGGCTTGGGCACCTGTTACATCGGTCTCATACATATCCCCGATAAACAGGATATCCTCTTTTCTTTCCTCGGGATGTTCTGATAAGGCAGTATTTATAGCCATATCAAAAACCTCTCGGCATGGCTTAATCTTTCCATAATCAGCACTTGACCATACATTAGAGAAATACTGCCCTATTCCAAAGCGGTCAAGCACAGTCCAAAGAGCTTTTGCAGTAAAACCACTGTTTGACAGAACATACATAGGTATTCTATCATTTTCAAATTCATCCAGCATATCCTTTACACCGGGGATAAGTTCCATATCATTGCACAGCATTAGAAAATCCGTTTCTTCTTCAGTCGTCATACTGACTACTTCCCCACCGTATTTTTCTGCGTATAAAGGCAGTTCATCCTTTACAAAAGGAAACTCATTGCCATCTTTATGCATATTCTGAAGATGAACGAACAGTTTCTCTCCAAATTTACATATCTCTTCAAATGAACATTTATCTCTATAATGCTTCTCCCATAATGGCTTTAATCCACGATTAAAATCTATGGATTTATTATTTAAAAGTGTTTCAAAGAAATCAAATATCAGTATCATGTTATCCTTCGTTCTCCTTGGTGACAATGGGGACGGTTCTTTTTGTCACATTTTCTTCTTAAGAAAATCATTAGCTTCCCTCAAACTGTGCCGCCAGATTCTTTAAGTGTTCCACAATATTGGGATTCCATGAAATCATCTGCGGAAGCTTTTCACATGGGAACTCCTCACAAAGACCGCAAAATTTTGCATGATGCTCTTTACAGCAGGCATGAATCTTGCACACACCTGATTCTGCCCATTCCGGAACACGCCCGTCTGCTTCTATGCACCCCGGGCATATGGCCTCCAGCTTTTTCTTACATCCTGTGCAGCATTCCCCACATGCCGTTATTGTATTAAAATCTATCATCGTTTTTCCCTTTCTCTTACCCTGGATTTTCGATCACAGGGACGGTTCCGTGATTGTTTTTTTATTTCAAAAAAGCCTCATAAAACCTATAACAATTGCACATTCATTTTCAATCAGAGAACCGTCCCTCTAATCGATTTTTGTTGCACTTCAACTTCATTTCCTCCATGCCCAGTTCAACCAGTCCTGTACCCTCAAATCCAACTGATTCATACAGTTTTTTAGCTATGATGTTTCCCGGTGTTACTCCTGTATAAATATCAACTGGTCCAAATCTGTCTCTTATAAAATCCAATCCCAATTTCAAGGCTTGCCTGCCATAACCCTTATTCTGAAATTTGCGGTCTATCATGAATTCCCAAAGAGTATAATACGCCTTAACTTCATAATACCCCATCATAATAAACCCCACAATAGTATCATCATCGTATACTGCAAATGGATACGCTGTCTCAGAGTACACATAGGCTCTCGAAAGCGATTCTGCATTCGAGATTACATACTTTTTCTGGTCTTCATTTACCCTTAATTCAAGTACTTCTTCCAGATTTTCTCTTGTTATCGGTTTTAAACTAATCATATTATATCCACCAGTCGTCCTTGTATTTGCCCATGCATCCGATATCAACCGATTCAGAAATATGCGGTGTTAAAACATTTAATCCCATTTCATCTGCTTTATTGGTAAATCTTCTGATTGAATCATCCCAAGCATGATCGGCTATGCAAAATGCTCCCCAGTGAACAGGTACCACCGCCTTAGCACCGACCTTACCGGTCATTTCTGCCGATTCTTCGGGATACATATGACTGTAATGCCACTTATCACTGTACTGGCCACATTCCATAAACGCAAGGTCAAAGTCTCCAAAACGATCATGTATCTTTTCAAAATGCTTACCAATACTGCCGTCACCACTGTCAAATATCTTGTAATCCGATGTTTTTATAACCCACGAACAGTACTCCGTCTGATTCTGTCCGGTAAGCCTTCTTCCCGAGAAATGTCTGGAAGGAGTACAGGTAAATTCAAGGTAATCGTCGACATTCGTTCTATCATCAATTGATATACTTTCCCACCAGGAAAGACTTTTTATCTTCCTTGCATCTATACCCCATTTTATAAGGTGCTTTTCAATACCTATCGGAACTATGTATCTGTCCACATTATGATCAAGATTCTTTATAGTCCGCGGTTCCAAATGATCGTGATGATCGTGTGTAATAAGTACTATATCGATATGCGGCAATTCCTCCGGTTTTACCGGATTATCGGAAAAGCGCTTGGGACCCATTTTAGGAATAGGGAAAAAGCGTTTAAAAAACACCGGATCAATAAGTATATTCTTACCGGACACCTGCAAAAGTATAGATGAATGCCCAAACCAAGTAAATTTAAGCTTTCCTTTTTCGGGCATGCTGAAATCGGGTGTATAAACCGGAAGTTTAATTTTGGGTCTGGTTCCATTTGATGATACTTTATTATTTGCGGGCAGACCATCCATTTTCCATTCATCCGGATATATAAATTTCTTACCTTCCAAATACTTACATCTCAACCTGTAATTAGCTCTGTCCTTATCTGTTACTTTTCCGCCGAATGCCGGATACATCCTGAAAACCGCTTCAATTCCCGCAACCACACCAACGACTGCAATCAGTTTCTTATATATCTTCTTCATTTTTCTCTTGGCATTCGCATTGTAAATACTTTTAATGCCTATCTCCAATTATCTATCAATTTTTTGTCGTTTCATCCGGATATTCCCAGAAACCGCCCTTATGGAAATTCTCATTTCCCAAAGGTTTTGCTGTCAGTTTAAAGATCACGCAACCATCCGGACAAACAACCGTTTTCGTATATTTGCTGTCTCCGCCCAAATTTTCAAGATCTCCGCCGCTTCGAATAGCTTCCATAAGCGGATACAGCATCATCATGGTTTTGGAACAGATTCCGTATCCGTCCTTATTTACCGGACATCCATAGGTACAGGTATATTTATCGCCTATTTCCTCCCCGTTTCGACAGTATCTTTCCGTACGATCTCCGTGAAGAAAACCCGTAACCTCAACTGTAAATTCATATTCTTCATCATACCACTTTTTCATTTTTAACCTCCAAATTTGTGACACTGGGGACGGTTCTTTTTGTCACATTTATTAGCAATGCATAATTAGCTTAGTTTCTTCGACATAAATAACAACAGGTCATCATCGTTTACACAAGGCGCATACTGCTCCAGCTGCTTTCCCTGATACCAGACTCCGCTGCCATCAGGTATATAACCGCGTTTTACATAAATTCTCTGGGCCGCTCCATATCCTGAATGACATCCAACAGCTAAAAATACAGTATCGGATATCTTAACTGCCTCAGCCTCCGCCACATCAAGGAGTTTACCTCCGATTCCCTGTTTATGAATATGGAAGAACACTCCGAGGTCTACAATCTCAGGATATCCCTTCCCAGCAAAAGGGCCCTCCTTTGGATGTAACACTAACGTGCATATACCGCATACTTTTCCTTCGTATTCCGCAACAAATACCATTCTTTCACCGTTTTCCTGTTCTTTATAATAATTCTCATATGTTTCAATCTGCGGGTGCCAACCATACGACATGTAAGTATCAAAATAAACTTTCGCATCCTCCGGCACCATACTTCTTATACTTAACTTTTCATCCTGATAATAAACCATTTTATTCTCCATTCCACCGCATTTGGTTGGCAGCACAAAATTCATAAAAAATACTCATCTTTATACTAATTTTTCTTGTTATAACGGATTATAGATGAAAAAATAATCATTATTCCCAATACAATTCCGCAAGCCATTGGAATAAAGCTTAAAAGTCCTCCGGTAATCATTATACATATTCCCGACACTATTACGCCTGTTCCTATAACCAGTAAGCCAATACCAATAATTCTGCAGAAAGCCGGCTTATTCTTTTCATCTACTTTATCCATATGATACCTAATTATAAGATCAATCCTCTGTTTTATCCAGATATTAAAACCTAACCAGATAAACATAACACCTAATAATATAAATATTACACCGATTATTATAAACCAAATTGTATCACCCATACCATTCGTCACCCCAAATCAGCAAAAAATTTACTTTATAAGGTCAAAATCCAAGAAATTCCTTAAGTCCATCCCTAAGTTTTAGTTCTTCAGCAGTGAATCATTTTCCATAAAATATCTTTTTGTTCTATTCCGTATCGTAATATCTTCCATAGAGAATCAACCGCATATGGTCCGTAACTCTGCATGTAAGAAATGTGCATTTGTATTGCCCCTTGAAAAACCAGGTCATATTCTTCTTTTAAGATGGTTTGCTTACCGTAATATCCCTTAAGAAAACTCAAAGCCAGATCAAAGCGATATTTCATTTCTTCGGTATCATGGTTAAAATCAACAAACTGCATGATAAATGGCCATCCGAGATCCAGATACCTGCTTCCTATACCTGCATCATCCAGATCGATAAATACAACTTCACCGTTTACACGCAGCATCGCATTATGAGGTCCGATGTCCGTATGCACAAAACACTGATCCATTTTCTCAAAATCAGGGATTGCATCAAGTATCTCATCAAATTCTTTCACAAACTCATGGTCTCTGAACCAGGTATAAAACCTCTCCTTACTCTGTGTTTCCGGAGATATATTTTTATAGCCCTGTAACAAATGCAGCTTCCGTGCCGCCTGACCGAGCTTAAATGCATCCTCGGGAGTTTCCTCCATTTGCCTGCCATCAATAAACTCCATCAGATAAAACCAATAATCCTGCTCCCTTATATAGTATTTTCCGTCTTTTGTCTGATAGAGCTTCGGTGCCATTTCATTCTCGTTTCCGAGAAACAGGTGAGCATTTACATTTCCCTGTATTGTAGTTTCCAGCTTCTCACCGGGAAAACCTTTAAGCAAAAAATTCCCTGATGACGTTTCAATTTTATAGATCAATCTTTCTGAATCTTTATGATACCTGTCACCAATCCGAGGATTATCCAATTTCCAAAGTGTTAAAACATCTCCTATATTCAATTTCTACTTATCTCCTATTTCTAACATATCTTATCCTTTGTCATATAGGACTTAAAATCGATATCAATGGTAAGGTATTCTTCCGTCTTATTCAGATACTCTCTTACTGCCTTCCAATCATCCTTCAATTTCTTCAGATTTTCCAGCTTAATATACCATAAAGGCTTCAAATACCTATATAACATTAATACCATGTCTTTTTCAAGCTCCGAATACTCATAGTATTCTCCGACCACTTGAAGCATCTCCCGAAGCAGTTCTATCTCATCTTCAAAATCATTCCCATACGTTTCCCTAAATAGATAGTTTAAAACCACTTCCTTACCGGCAAGATTAAAATCAAATACTCCCACAAGTTTATTTTGATCATCTAAAAGAAGATTGCTTGAGCACAAATCTGCCTGAAATACCGACTTAGGCAGATTTCTGTATACAGGTTCGAGGAAGTTTTTATTTTCTTCCCATAGCTTCCATATCCTATTCACCTGCTCCTTGAACTCCTCAGGAAGACGCTCCGCATATTCCTTCCAGGAAAAAGCATTCTCCATAACTTCGTCAACTTCACAAGTTGAATCGAACAGATCAAAAAGGCACCATGCAGAAAGATACTCTGTGAAATCAAAATGTTTTTGTGCAACCTTTGCAGTCATACGCCATGCATCATGTAAATAATCCTCCTCAGGAACCAGGTTTACATTGGCTCCGTCCCTGTGCTCTCCTGCATTTTTATATGGCGCAAATTCTTCCAGATAAGCCACACAATTCCGTTCTTTATATTCTACTCTTGGAAAATCGCCCCATCTGTCAGAAATTATTCGAGGAGTATAGTATCCCAGATTTCGATATTCATCGGCAGTTCTTCCCCACATCCTTATTCTGTCAGGAAATGTAAAATCATTAGCAGCAAGTTTTAATACATATCGTTCGCCATTTTCTAAATCGATACGGATTGCCTCCCTGAAATCATCATCGTCATCCCGGGTGTCAAGAATAATTATATTCTTTGCAGGCTGATTGAAAAACATTTTCATAATTTTCTCTAGTGTATTTTCCATTTTCCACCTTTTTATAATTGTCTAGTCTGATTAGATTCTAATTATCATTTTACTTTTTCTCTTATAAAATCCCAATCCGGGCACCGAAAATAATTACTGTTAGGCAGCTCACATTCCCGGTTCCATGGACGATCAAATATCATTACCTTTAGTTCAGGCAGATGATCAAAAAACTTAAATGCCTCCGGCGAATCTTCTATGGCATAATCGAACTTCATTCTATAAAAATCTTCCAGTTCAAGATTATAATCATTTCTCTTATAAAATTGATCTCTTCCATATTTGTTTAAGAAAAATAGCTCTACCCTGCTTAATCCATGTTCATCAAGCCATCTTCTGGATACTTCGCATGTACTGTAAGGTCTGCCTGTTATAATATCAACCTCATATCCCCGGTTAACCCATTCATTGATCACCCTTGAAACACCGGGAGTTTCTTCAAACGAAAGCAGAACCTCCGGAAGATGCCCTTCTATCATGATCTGTTTATACTCATCATCCGTAAGATTAAAAGAATCCTGAAGATTAAAGAAACGCACTTCTTCATAAGGGACTTTCTTTCCAAACATTCTATCAGCGATTCCCGTAAATGCCCTGGCGGTTTCACAAAGGCAGTCATCAAAATCTACATATATTTTCATATTAAAATCCTCATTTTTATCATCATTCTATCAAAAATGTCATTAAGTATTGTCACCTCATCAGTCAGCTTCGCTGACAGCTTCACTTCGCCAGTGAGGCATCTCAACCACTTCGTGGTAGAGATAATCCCCTCAAGGGGAAGCCTTACTCTAATAGCATTAGACCCATTTCTGATTTTATATCTTACCTATATAGGCCACAGATCTATTGCCTATTGATATGATGCCGTCACGAACATATTTATTGAAGATACTTTCAATCTCCTTAAAATAATCATCAAAACCTCTATCCCCTTCTTTTAAAGAATATGAACCAGAAAGACTTCTTGCTATAAATTTTTCTCTATCATAGTACAACGGATTATCAAACGATATGTAATCATACTGACTGTTAAAGAAGAGTTTTATCCTTGGATCATCTTTCACAATTCCTCCGCCAAAGCCCTTAAAATCGGGGCAATACTCTATGAAGATACGATACAATTCCTGATTCAACGGATCAGACTCATCACGCATATTCCATATCAATACAGCCTTACCGTTATCCTTTAATATCCTAGCGCATTCCTGCTTAAATCTCTGTACATTAAACCAATGAAATGCCTGGGCCGTAGTGATAAAATCAACTGCGTTATCTTCAAGTGTTGTGTTTTCAGCATCTCCTTTTATCGAATGAAAATTACTAAACATATAAAGTTCGTTTTCTGCCTCCATTCGCATATCATCATTGGGTTCAACACAGTAAACTTCGCTTTTTCTTTCAAGCAGATGTCTGGCAAACTTACCGGTGCCCGATCCGATATCTGCGATAACGGACGTTGCCGACATTCCGTATTCATTATACAGACAATCTATCATTTCCTTAGCATATCCCGGTCGTCCCACAGTATATTTTTTTGAATATCCGTCAAATTTGTTTGTCGTATTCATAACTTTAACCCTTTATACCATTAAATCTTTTTCTGTAACCATAGAAGGTCATACCATCTTCCAAACTTTTTTCCTATAGATGGCATATGAGCAACCTGAGTATAGCCTTCTTTCAAATGAAACTTCATACTGTCATGTGATAAGTACTCATCTTCATTCTCAGAATATGCTACGCCCGCAAGTATATTAACTATCCCCATTTTTTTTAGTTTTTTCTCCAATTCAACATACAGGGCAGATCCAATTCTTTTCCTGCGGAAAGCTTTGTCAATATAAATCGATGAAGTCACTGTCCAATTATATGCCTCTCGAGTACTATAGGCTTCAGCGTATGCGTATCCGACCACTCTGTCATTATATGTGCATACAATATAAGGATACTTTTCAACAGTCTTTCTTATCCTATCCTGAAAATCATTCTTTGAAGGCGCCTGATATTCGAAAGAAACCGCTGTTTCCTCTACATAATAGCTGTATATTTCAGCTAATCTTTCTGCATCTTCAAGCTTAACTACTCGTATATTATATTCATTATCCATCATGAAGTTACTCCATTTTTTATATAGTCTATGTCACCTCGAAAACGCCTTCTGCGTTTCCTCGGAAACTAATCTAAAGTAATATCTGGCTCGATTTTTGAACGTTCCATAAAAATCATATAATACAATCCATTAGCATCAATAAAATAATTACCTTCATTGTCTTTATAAATATAATTTCCTCTTAAATTCACTCCGATTATTTCCCCTTTAGGTTTTTCACGTACAAATCCTTGGGTATAGTAATCGTATCCATAGCGATACATCGAATCAGTGTATGGAAGTCCCATATAATCAGATTCAAAATTTAAATTTTCCGTCTTCATATATTTATCATTCGGTTTTTCTCTATAATGAGACATAGAAAACATCCCAATAATCTCTGAAAGTGCAGTTGCTTCCATAAAAAATGTATTATTATAACAGAAAGAAATAATCTCTCTTTCTGAAATCAATCCAAACAATTCGTTCTCAACCTTAAGGCTGTTCTCAGAAACAGTAATAATATTATTGTTTACTTTAAACTTAAACTCATTTTCAGAATGTACAGGACATTCATCTATATATCTCTTTATAAAATACTCCGTAACATATATTTTTAAAACCCCATAATTTTTGTTTTCTGTAAAGCCTGATGGATTTTCTTCATATATTAATCCTACCGTATCTATTGGGTATCTGTTGATCGTAACATCTCGAGGATAATTGATAAGATTAAACCCTGCATAATTAAACTTTGATGGAATATCCGGTATGATAACATCACTGACTTTACCTTTTATTTTGTTATCAATTAACTCATAGCTGAGTAATTTTGATTCAAAAAACATATCTTTAGAATTTATTAGTATATGATGATCACTATAATACATACAATCATTAATTTCTGTATCGCCACAATAAAAAACAGCTATATATGTATTACTATTTTCATCACTATCATTATCTTGTTTTTCATATTCAAACTTATTATTCATAAGTTCATTTATAATTTTATTTATCGTTTCAATATCTGTGATATTAATCCGGTTGCCTTTTGATAAATCACTAACAAAAATACTGGTAGTACCTGACAGACCAATGCCATTCTCATCAATTTCTTTTTTTATACCTGGATCATTTTTGCTTGTGTTTTCTACTTCATAAGATTCATTTTTTGAGCAACATGATAATACTACAAGAAGAATAGAAACCACCAATAATAATATGAATTTCTTCATCAATTTCTCCTTAGTCACATATAGGTATTTACACAATTAATCATTTATACATTTTTAATCCAAACACAACTCTGAGATACTTCGTTTTTTCAACCCCGTAACATAGGATGTATGTAATCGGATAAGAAACCACCAGCGTCAGAACGAAATTAGCAATATTCCCGACATTGATCACGCTAAAACAATACTGGCAAAGTACCACGACCGGAAAGTGGATAATGTAATGAACATACGACACCTTCGAGTTGAACTGATTAAAACTCCCGGTAAAATCGAGGTAATCGTGTCCGAGACTCAACAGCGCCAATACACCAAATGCCAAAGATCCGTACATGCAAACAGTATTTAACGTTTGATATTCACCGACATAAACATATAGAATAGCATTGGCTAAAGCTATTGGTACAAAAAATCCTGTAAACAGCCATTTATATCTAGATATGCTCTTGACAATCTGTGGGTTGCTAAAATAATATCCTAAAAGATAGAGACACAGATATGTTATCAGCGATTTTCCGAAAGCGGTTATCTCAAAAGATGCTACAGCACCAACAAATAACAATACTCCAGCCAATAATCTTCCCTTTTCTCTTATTCTTTCCGGAATCATATCTGCCAGCCAAATTATCAGACAAGAGATAAGGGATATCCCTATAAGCACAGCAATAAACCAAAAATGCCCCAGAGTAAATCCTCCGTCATATCCGGTAAGGTCAGTATATTTTGAAAAGTAAACATAATAGTGAGTAAAATAATTTCCTGTATATCCATTATGTGTGACATCAGCTATATAACTTAACACCGGGTTAATGATAACTATACCAAAAACAAAAGGAATTCCAAGTCTTTTGAACCTTTCTAATATAAAGGCCTTATATCCCCTTTTTTTCAAAGAGTATTTTGAGGATATCCCGGCAAGCAGAAACATTAGAGGCATAAACCACGGGCTGATAAAAACAACTACAGATGATATTGGCTTCACAGCATCAAGAAAAATATAATTTGCCTCTCCCCAAGTATTATACGCCATAGCTGCATGATACAATATCAGGAGTGAGACTGTCATCCATCTTAAATTGTCAATATAATAAACCCTTTTTGTTGTTTCTTTCATCAGTACTCTCCATCAATCCTGATTTCTGGCATCATCATTATTTTTGACTTATTCTTAGCCTGTTCTAATACTTTTTCGCAACTTCAGAAAATAAGCTGTATGCATCGATAGCTTCGGATATAGCATCAACTTTTTACAGAATTTCTCCTTTAGCAAAAAGGTTATCCTTACCCATTCCACAAACATAAGGGTTGCTGTCATACATATGACAGAAGTCTAGAAATTCTTCTTTCTGTTTCGGATCATTCATAATCTTTACCAGTATTTCGTTTGGTATTGTTCTGGCAAATGCTCCGGGACCTGCCAAAGCAATGTTCTTTACACCACATTCTTTTAGGATTCTTTCCAATTCATCCGGCATAAAGTGATATGAAATGCTCCACGGTGATTTGCCATTATCATATGCCCTTTTGGTTTCTTCAACATCACAGAGTAATCCACTCTCATATGTTTCTAACAATTTCTCTTTTTTGAAACTAAAGTTTTGAATCATCTGCTCTCTACTTGCGATACACCACTGCACCCAGGAATTATCACATTTCTCATCCAGTATAAACTGATTTTTTTGTATCGGGTTTGCCAGATAAGGTAATGCTCCAAGCCTGCTTGATACACTGAGGATTATTCTCTTTTTCGATATTCTTACAAGTTCTTTTATGGTTCTTTCCTGATTCGGATAGGTATAGGATATAGGAGCGTCAAATGACATAACAAGATCAAATGCCTTATCCGCATACGCAGACAAATCCTCTAACGCGCCTCTCACAAAAGTTATCCTGTCAAGTACACCTTCTTTTTCAGCTATCTCTTTAGCCTTATCAATCATAGACTGAGAGATATCAAAATGTGTAACCTTAATTCCATGCTTTGCAAGAAGGATGGAAAATCTACCACTTCCCGCTCCACCGTCAAACGCAGTCTCAATTCCGTCCAGACTTCTCAATAATTCTTTTTCAATATGTGCTTTCTGCACTATATCGTCTATGAAAGTCTGTTCTCTCTCAGCCTCAAGTTCACCCTTATCCGGCTGGTTCCACATTCTTTCAGATATTTTTGTACTGTATTCCATCTTTTTCTTTTCTCCATCTCCTTCAATCAGAGGGACGGTTCTCCGATTGATTTTCCATGTTCCTGAATGTCCTATTTTCAATGCCTTTTGCAATTTAAATTTCAATCAAAGAACCGTCCCTCTGATTGATTTATAAGTCCAGATACCACACGAACTGTACTTCATCCCTGCATGCTTCTTCCTGATAGTAAGCATACATATCAATCTTTGAAAGTAAAGCCCCCTGTTTTCTGTAAAAGTTACATGCAGGGACATTGTTATTCTGACATTCTATAATCATCTGCCTGTAACCGTCCGCCTTAGCATCCTTTATCGCAAGATCAAGCATTTTCTGGCCGATACCCTGATGTTTATATCCATCTGCAACACGGATATCCCACAAAACACAGGCGTCATCACGTCCGGCAAGCATATACAGCTTATCTGTTCTTGCTGCGATAGTAACTGCTCCTACCGGCTTTTCATCATCAAAAGCCATATAAAAGCTCCAGTATGTGATATCAAATTCTTTCTCATATTCAGTTGCACGTTCATAAACGCTTAAGTCTTTGATATAAGGCTTGACCGGAATCTCCTCGAAAGTTAATCCGCCCAGGCCGTTATCAATTCTTTTTACCTTGTATTCACTTCTTACATCGACATTCATGCTTATTGAATCATATATTTCAAAGCAGGATCTGTCAGTTTTCTTTACATGTATCATTTTCTCGTCCTTTTCTTTCTGATGTCACCATCTCTGACTGCTCTATTTCCTTTCGGAATCCATCCGGTAATTTGTGTGAAACAATTTCTTATTTCTTTATTTCCTCCCAGAAATCTTCCAACAATCCGTGCGAGTATTTTTTCTCTCTGTCAGATTCACGAACTATCTTCCACAAAGCAGCTGCTACCTTAAGTCTTTCCGGGAATACTTTTGTGGCATCATCCTCGCAAAAATCATGAACAAATTTGTTCCACTGTAGAGCTGACTTATCATAAGTCGCATAAGTCTTTTTTCCGTAATAGATATCCAACAGATCGCCCAGTTTAAAGGATTCGTCTCCTCTTTCCTTTACCGCTTTTGCCGTGACTACCATGTCCACATTAAACTTAAAAGAAGCATCTCCTGTCTGTTTTATGAAAAAATCACGAAATCTCGGGCCAAAGGTGAAACCGCACTCTATAAGTCCGGTTTCCAAGTACAATTCTGTTACTGTTGCTTTTTTCTTTGAGGTGTTTTTTCCTTTTTTTGTTTTAGTTTCAGGCAATATTCTCTCACCTGCAAAATAAGCTTCTATCACTTTGTTTTGTTCTATCTTCCCTCCGTCTGCTTTCAAACCAAGTTTTTTGCAGATTTTGATAAGTTCTTCTCTATACCAGTAATATCTACTGAATTCCTCAAAATTTTTTATACTGTCAAAATCAGGTCTTGTATTCATTTCGTCACCATATAAAACATAAAATCCTCTTGTATATCCATTACGCCACCTTGTTAAGCTAAAAATTCTTTATAGTTTTCATAAATATACATTTATAAGAACAAGCTATACTACACCTCAGCCACAAACATTCCGTAATCCTTGGGCACGCGAAGTATTCCATCTACTGAATTCTCTTTAAAGACTTTAAGCATAGTTTCACGAGGTATCTCCTTTAATTCTGACATTCCCGTCAGAGAATAAACATAATCTGCCAAATCGTCCAGATTTGTTACTTCCAGAGAATCTATATAATTATATCTTATAACCTTCAGAAATACCTTTGAAAGCTTCTCCGCACCGTTTTGTAAAGTAAACGAAGTGTTTTTTGTAGTAGCCTCAACTCCACGGTCTGCAAAAAGGCCATATACATATTCCATTATACCGTTCTCACCATATGTGGCACAGTAGAACTTGCCGTTTTTCTTAAGGACTCGGCTTACTTCACTGAGTCCCTTATATAAATCCGGCACATGATACAGCATCATATTACCAATTACGATATCAAATGTATTATCTGCGTAGGGTATATCCTGTATATCAATAACCTGATATTCAATACCTTCGTACTCTCTTAAGGTTTCCTTTGTTTTATCAAGCATACCCTCAGAAAAATCGGATAATATAAGCTTAGAACATTTTTTTATCAGTTCACCCTTTCCAACCCACATGCTGCCGGTACCACAGCCCAGTTCCAGTACTTTCATTCCGGTTGCAATCTCATAATGCGACGTAATCCAATTTCCGAATCCCTGCTTGTTGGTTGAATATTTGTCATGTATTGATATTCTGGTGCTCAAATTTTCTGAAGTATTGTATTGTGATTTTACCGAAGCTTTATCATTTATTCCCATCGCTAGTTCTCCATTACTCTATATTATTTTTTCTTCAGTTTTTCCCTACTGCCATCCGGTCTTTGTATTACTACATTATCCAAATGTGTCCTTATATGGTTACGCATAGTTTCTATATATGCTGCCCGCAGTTTCTGCTGTTCTTGTTTTTCTTCCTCAGTAAGTCCTTCATTTTTCGATTTATGATGTAATTCATTAATTCTTTTTATATCTTCTTCTGTTATCATGTTTTTCCCTTTTCAATCACCGGGACGGTTCTTTAATTGATTTTTCAATCGTCAAAACGTCCTATTTTCAACGCTTTCAAAAATTTGATTTTCAATCAGAGAACCGTCCCTCTGATTGAATTCTAGCCAGCATATCATTTGCATAAGTAATAGCCATTTCCATATTATAATCCGGTTCCATGCCCTTATATTCCTTAAGAGCCTCCTGTAATAATGGATGATATTTATCAGGCAGATTATTTAGTCCCCATTCTCCGCCTTCCTGCTTTGAAAGGATCTTTTTCTCCTTGATCCACGCCATGACTCTAGCCAAATTCAAAGTCAGATACATGGTATTATCTGTAATTTCCTCTGCAGCTTCCTCTATATCACTCCACAAAGAATCCATATAGTACTGTTCATGAACTTCACCGAACACTTCACTGATGGCTAATCCGAACAAGCACTTTCCACGAGCTTTTATTACTGTAAAATGAGCAGCCAGATCCTTATCCGTTCCATTCATTTTTCTGATGTAATCATCCGGATTATCACTGTACCATTTGATATGCATCTGTGAAAAATGTAATTCAAAAGGAGTCGGATATACAAAAGGATCACAGACTTCTCTTTTGACTATGCTCATTTCTATACCCTTACCTGGGGTCTGTGCATTCAGAGCCACGACCATTTCCATAAAAGCTTTCTTGGTCTCATCTTTTACATTTTCTTTTACAACTACTAAAAAGTCCAAGTCACTTTTTTTCAGGATTGTAACAGCCCATAACTGCCGAGCCATGCAGATATATACCTGCAAGATTATCCCTTAAAATGTTTTTAGTATTTTCCACAAAACTCTGAATTATCATTTCAGGGACATTTAAGATATTTTTTTCCATACTTTCTTTAAGAGAATGCGAGCCATCTTCAAAATGAGATAAATATGTTACTATTATTCTTTCATTTGGCAAAATATAACATTTCTGTCCCCATTTTCCATTAATGCTGAAACCATCCCTATACTTCCAGATAAAAAAGCCGTATCCCCCTTCCCTATTCATCTGCTGAACTGAAGTAGCCATCTCAACATATTTCTCAGAAACTATCCGTTTACCTTTGTATTCGCCGCCATTACAGAGAAGTAATCCTATTTTGCTTAAGTCATGGACAGAAAGTTTTGCTCTTGACGCACCGTAAAAATATCCTTCAGGACATCTTGCATACTCAAAATTAACTATGTCCAAAGGTTTAAATATCCGCTCCTCAATAAAAGCCCCAAGGTCACTGCCTATAGCCTTTGTCAAACATACTCCGACAAGATATGTATTTATATTACTATAATTAAATACCTTTTCTTCAGGGTTACTTATAGGGCATGCCAATGCAAAATCAATCCAGCTGTCTCCTTCCGCAACAAATGGTATATCGGCTATTGACATAGTCATAAGTCTTCTGAGCGATATCTTTCTAAAAGTATTATTTTGTTCTTCAGACATATTTGAAACCTTATCTTCAGGAAGGTATGTCAAAACAGTCTCATCAAGGTCAATCTTTCCCTCATCATATGCTATTCCGAAAGCTATAGAAGTAATGGTTTTTGTAGCGGAATAAAGATCATATATCCCTTTAGTATCTCCAAAGCTGTGAGTCAGAATTCCGTTTTCATATACTTCAACTCCATAGACATTCCACTTATTATCAGTAATATCCTTAACAAAAGCCGCAAAATCCATCATTTTCCCTTTCCTGATCGGTCAGACTATATTATCCCTTTTCCGGTCCAGCTTAATACCACTTTGTAACCAAGTTTTGCATACCACCCGGTCTCATATGTATAATGTATATAGCTGAGAGCATACCCTTCATCTTTAAGAATCTTTGTAACGTTCTTAACCATAGTAAGTCCGATTCCCCGGTCACGATATTCCGGTACCGTTCCTACACAACCCGGGCCGCCGATTTTAAGTTTATTTCCGGACACCGTATGCTCTCCAAAATTCTCGATCATACAGAAGCTTGCAATCTTTCCATCCACAAAACCACAGTATACACGCGACTTTTCACTAAACAGCGGAACCCAGTGAGGCATAACTTTTTCAACTGCTGTCAGAAGGTCCTTAAAATCTCCGTTATAATATCCAAATGTGATATTCCCCGGAAATGACTTTTCGTAAATATACTCATCAAAGCCATTCAAACTCAAAAACATCTCTGAAGCCGGTTCATCATCAGCTACTCTTTTTACATAATCTCTCTCAAAATATCCCGGATGCAGCTCGTTAAAGAGCGAAGCCCACTGATCCTTAGTAATATCCTTTATTTCCTTCATTTCTATTCCTTTCATTCACCGGGACGGTTCTGTGATTGATTTTTGCATCAACCAAACCCGCCTGTTTATCAGTATTTTTGCTATTAAACATTTCAATCAGAGAACCGTCCCTCTAATCGATTCTAAATCATAGTCCTTGGATTTAAGTATTACAGCATGTTCACCGAAGATTTCATTCATTATCCGCTTTTCAAGTGTTTTACGGTGCTCAAGATGAACCACCAGATCATCAAAACCTTTAAATCCGTGTTTCTTACCATAAGGGCAACTTTCAAGGAACTGCAACATCATCTGATACCATATCTCGTTTCCTTTTTCATCCACTCTTTCCTTACGGATAACCTCAAGTGAGCCTGCCACATCCTCCGTATCAAGATACAGGATACGGTATTGCTTCTGTGCCAAAACATCAGCTATTTTTTTATAAAATGCAATGATCTCCTCATCCTGCATATCAAAATACAACATCTGATTCTCAACTATATTCTGTAGCAAAGAGCATTCAAAAATCTGTTCTTCACCATCCCAATTACCGTATCTCGAGAGGATAATCTTCTCAAACTCTTCGCGTCCAACTCGGGCATTGTATATCTCATACTGTTCCAGATCCTTATGAAACCCGGGTATATCCGTAAGTATCTGTGTATAACAGATCACCATGTGATCATCTTCAACATGGCTTTTTTCTTCTATCTCGCTTTGTATAGGTGCATATTTTTCAAATATCTCCCGATACTTTTCTTTTCCGACATAAGCACACCATGCAAGCTCCACAGGGTTGTAATCACCCTCGCGAAATATTTTGCAGTCCGGCTTCATCTCTGCCAGCTTTCCCACAAGTGTGCTTTTTCCGGCACCCTGTATCCCTTCTATAAAATAGTTCATATTTCGTTCTTCCTTTAACTATTTAATGATTTTTCTTATCAGTTCTTCAGATATACCGGGGAGAATTTGTTTAAGATGACCCACAAGCCTTTCAAACGACTCTTCAGGGGTACGTCTGTAAACTTCATTCCTAAATCCATCTTCCCATAATTTCTCAGGAATCGAATACTCAGCTATGCCCCAGCCATACTCATTACCTTGTTTATCCTTGGCATGCGTAAAATCGCTGATCACGATATAACCTTGTTTCTGAAGCCGTAGAATAGAACTGTCAAACCCTTTTCTGCCACCTTTGCGGTAGTTTCCAAGAGATTTCAAAGGTTTGGAAAGAACCGGAGCATTTTTTTCTATTAAATCATACAGGTATTTATCATCGCGCGAAGCTAGTCCGTCATCATATCTCGCATCAAAATCATACCCATCCCTACGATAATTTGCAAAATCAGGAAACCATTTTCTGCTTATATATACAGCCTTGTTAAACATAAACTTTCCGTATGCACATTTGGATTTTCTAATTACCGGTCCTTTCCATTCCCACGCTTCCCATGGGTCGGAACCATAATACCAGCAGTTGTCTGCAATGTGTTCCTCTAAAGAAAAACCTTTAATCTC
This sequence comes from Lachnospiraceae bacterium, assembly GCA_017542245.1. Lineage (GTDB taxonomy): Bacteria > Bacillota > Clostridia > Lachnospirales > Lachnospiraceae > RUG11977. Next base: position 29,520 of record JAFXXN010000158.1, on the reverse strand, counting down.
ATTTTCAAAAAACGGAACAAATCCGAGATCTTCTATCGCCTTAATCAATTCTTTCTCTGAACCGATCTTAAAATTTTCAAAATAGTTTTTGTATTTCATCTTTTCATAGTCTCCCTCGACTCAATCACCGGGACGGTTCTGTGATTGATTTTTACATCAACCAAAATCTCCTATTTATCAGTGTTTTTACTGTTGAACATTTCAATCAGAGAACCGTCCCTCCGATTGATTTCGTAGCCCCTTCTCTGTCAGTCGATATATCTTGTCACAGACTTCCGAAAGATACTTTCTGTCATGAGATACACTGATAATAGCTCCCGGAAATTCCTTTAGCATTTTCCGGATTACAGGACCTGATAACGGGGAAAAGTTTCTGGTCGGTTCATCAAGTATCAGCACGTTAGCTCCTGACATACTCAGTTTAAGCAGTAATACCTTTGCTTTCTGTCCGCCTGAAAGCTCACGTATAGGATGCTCCATCTCATCCGCAGTATACTTCAATGAACCAAGATATGTACATATCTGTGTTCTAAATTCCTTTCCGCCGGGTATTCCTCGAAAATCACTTTCTGATTTCTTTTCAGAATCTTTTTTTCTCTTTTCTGCCCTGTTATTAAACTGTGATACAATATTACAATTATCCTTTATCAGTGAATTCTCCAGGAAGTCCACCGGTGTCTCATCCAATTCAAGTAATACTTCATAATTCTGAGGCATATACTGAACTTTTAAATCAGACCTTGCAAATAAATCCTCGGCTATCTTTGAAATTAGCGTGGTCTTTCCACAACCATTAGTTCCAACTATTGCTATTTTCTCGGAACCTCGTATTTTAAGTACAATGTTTTCAGCCAATACCCTGCTGCCATCACTTGTCTTTAGCTCCGGGCTCTCGTATTCCAGTACCCACTTTCCCGAAGGTATGCTGCTGTCTTTATCTCCCAGCTTAAAGAATATAGCTTCCTCCTGCTCTGGCATCTCGGTCATCTGTTCATCCAATCTTTCAAAACGCTTACCCATAGCCTTTACAGTATGCATTTTGTCCTTCAGATTTTTTCCAATGGAAGGGTCCTGTCTGGAGACAGCTCCCTGTGCATGCTCAACCTTCTGCAAAAGGCGTCGATACTTTGCTTCACGTATCTCCTTTTCTTTTCGGTCAGTAATAGCCATCTGTTCTTGCTTATTAAAGTTATTCAGCCTTTCTTCCACATACTGCCTGTATGGGATATTTGCCACAGTATGTCTGCACATGGTTTTCCTGCGTATCTGCTCAAAATGTATCACACGATTAGCAGTATTTTCTATCAGGGTCTCGTCATGTGATATAAAGAGTACCGCGTGATCCCATGAGTTTATAAGCTTTTCCATAAGCTCTAGGGTCTCAATGTCGATGTCATTCGAGGGTTCATCAAGCATAAGTATGGTCGAATCATCTATTAGAATCCTCATCATCTGAGCCTTTACTCTCTCTCCACCCGAAAGAGTCTGCATCGTCTGCTCCCTGTAGTAAAACTCCGGTTCAACATGAAAATCGTTAGCTAGCTTTGACAGCTCTTTAGGAGTTTTATCAAGGAAACCTGAAGCATCCATAAAATACTCGCATACAGTTTTTCCCTTTTCCTGCTCCGACAGCTCCTGAGGCAGATAGCCGAGCCTCTCACCATTTATCACTTTCTCTCCGGAATACTCAATATAATCCTCTACCAGTTCCGGATCATATATCCACTTCATAAGTGTGGATTTTCCATTTCCCTCTTCGCCTATCATAACAGCTCTGTCACCGTCATTTAAAACAAGTGAGAAATTATCTAAAATGGTTCTTAAATCTTTTTTATGTGTTAATGTTACATTCTTTATCTGAAACATATACATTCCCCCTTCCTGATATAAAACACCTCATCCGGCACTTCGTGCCACCTTCACTTCGCCAGTGAGGCATCTCAGCCACTTCGTGGTTGAGATAATCCCCTCAAGAGGAAGGCTTGATCGGTGTTCAGTCTCCCGGGGTATGACAATGGGGACGGTTCTCTTTGTCACTTCGATGAGGTGACAAAAAGAACCGTCCCCATTGTCACCAAATATAAAAATACCCCGATACCTTCCGGTATCAGGGTATAATAATTCTTGATCATCTTTAGGCCATAGTAAACCTATAGTGTATGACTTAAAACTATTAATATACACCGCCACAGGAGGTAATACTTTTGATATTCTTTTTAATAATTCTTCTAATGATAATAATCATTACTGTTACCTCCCTTTCTGGAACCTTTTTCTTATAAAAATATAAGGTTGTTTTTTACGATACGTAACCCAAACTGATAATATATCCAAACTCTTATCTAAATCGTTACACATCATAAATAACTTTCATTCTCGATTATATCTATATATAATCAAATTGTCAACTAATATTTTAAATAACTCCTATTTTCTTACATAACTGTTAGTACTTTCTTACACTTTTTCAAAAAGTATAAGGGAATGCTGTTATATTTCCCAGAATCTGTGCTCCAAGTACAGGATGCTGTTTTATTGTATCGTATTCTTCCGGTGAAAGCTTGCCTTCTTTAGTTATAATGCTTTCCGGAATACCAATCTTACCTATATCATGAAGCAGTCCTGCATACCAGCCATTGTCGTCCCCACTGTCACCCTGTCACAATCTTCACTGCAAATCAAACAAACTCATCTGCTTATACTTTTCAGGAAATTCGTACATAAATTCGAAACACTCATCAGGTGTCGACATTAATCCGTTTTTCCCGCATATATCAAAAAAAATCTTATAAAGATTTTTAGTATTTGGGCTCGGTATCTCGTATGCATTTCCAAACTCTTTGATATATATTTCCTTTAGCCCCGGGAAATGTTTATCGAGAGCAGCATAATAGTACTCTCTGTCTCCATCACGCAGGGTAAGCCCCATTCCAAAGCAGATGATTCCTTTCACGCCTACTCTCACGCACTCATTAAGTATGGCGGTGATGTTTTCTTCCGTGTCATTAATATATGGAAGGATCGGTGACAGCCACGCTATTGTCGGTATGCCCCTCTCCTGCATCTTTCCGAGAACCTCAATACGCCTCTTGGTATTGCATACATTTGGCTCTAATATCTTACAAAGCGCATCATCGTATGTGGTAAGCGTCATCTGTACCACACATTTTGCTTCTTTATTGATTTCGTCCAGGAGATCGATATCTCGAAGTATCCTGTCGGATTTTGTCTGAATAGCCACGCCGAATCCGTATTTTTTTATAATCTCCAGGCACTTTCCGGTAAGTCTCAGTTTTTCCTCGCAATGCATATATGGATCAGACATTGCTCCCGTACCTATCATTGCCTTCTTTCTTTTGGACTTCAACGCCTTTTCAAGCAGCTCCGGTGCATTCTGTTTTACCTCTATATCCTCAAATTGATGGGTAAACTGATAACAAAGGCTCCTGCTATCACAGTATATACAGCCATGAGAACATCCACGATAAATATTCATGCCTAAATGACCGCCACTCCCGGAAAGCAGCCCTTTTGCATCCACAAAATGCATTTTATTCCTCCGTCCCTGCGATTAGAATCATAAGTAAGAAAATCGTCCCAATATCACTTCGGGGGGGCTCTAAAAAGTCATCACAAAATCCCCTTCATGAACAGAAATACTCCCAGCCCAATATGCAGGATTAGTATCAGTGGCATTCCGATAACAAAGTAAATGTGCTTCGTTTTGTGCCTAAACATGTACATTCCAAGCAATGTCCCAAGACTTCCGCCTATAAAGCTTACCCCGAACAATGTTGCTTCTTTTATACGCCACGCTCCATGCTTCGCCTTACTCTTGTCAATCCCCATAATTGCTATTCCGACAATATTCATTATTACGAGATAAACTAATAATATTATATGTTTTAATTCCATAGCCCACACCTCAAAATCTCAGATTATCATTTTCGAAGAGCGCATGTATCCAGTCCTTATGTTTTGAGAACCTTGTGATCAGAATCCGCCTCAAACCTTCTTCACAAGCAGTTCCACTACAAATCCGTGGTCGTTATAATATTCCATGCCGCCACCTTGTTTCTCCATGTACCAGTTTGCCAAGTATAAGCCTAAGCCATAACCCGGTTTGTCACCGGCATTGCTTCCTCTATGAAATTTCTCTATAAGAAGAGGAAGGTCATCCTCGTTGACTCCCGAACCTGCATCACGGATAGTAATCTTAATAAATGAAGTTTTATTCCCGTTGCCGGGTAATGTCATATCTGTCTCATCAAATGATACATGAATATCCGTGCCGGCGTACTTGTATGAATTACCAACAATATTGTCTATAACCTGTTCCATCCGGAGCTTATCCATATATACCAGGCATTCGGGTATATGATTATCTAAAATTATATTTCCGTATTCCTTTAGTCCTCTAAAATAACTTTCTATAATTACAGACTCGTTTTCCTTAGGCTCTATACTTATTTCCTGCATATCATCCAAAGTAGCACGGAAAACACTTCCGACAAGTTCATTTATCATATCAGACTTATTATATATATACCCTATTTTTTCCAGATAATTTTGTAATTCAGCTATTTTCCCCTCTATCTGTTCACGGCTCTCTTGATTATTGGAACTGTCGTCCAACATCTTTTTATTAATTTCAATTTCTTTCCTAAGCTTTAATTCCAACACTTCACAGGTTGCCCTGATCGTAGCTACAGGAGTCTTTAAATCATGACTTAACTCAGCTACCATCTCCTTTTTTGCTTTTTCGGCTTCCAACTCTCTCATTCTTGAAGCCTTCAGTTCCTCCCTCATCATATCAAAACTTTCCGTAAAACTTCCGAACATATTGTTTTTATGTATCGGAAGCGGAACCTCTAAATTCCCCTTGGCAATCTCAGAAGCAAATTTCTCAACCTCACTAACCGGTTTAAGTTCAAACAAATAAACAACAAGAATCAGAACATATCCCAAAATCAGTAAGGCTACCCAAAATATGATCACATACTTTAACATCATATTCTGACCATTAACCATTTTTTCATTCAGATCATTCCAGATTTTCTTGTATATCTCAAGTTCTTCTGCATTATAAGAAGCAACACTACCCATGATGGTCTTCATATTTTTCCACAGGATGACCATTATACCAAGTGCTGCCATCATAAAAATCGTATATACAATTAGCAGTTTTCTAATTTTCTTCATTTTTGTTATACTTCAAGAATATATCCTGTTCCCCAAACTGTCTTTATATATTCAGGATTATTGGGATCCTTTTCCATCTTTTCCCTAAGCTTTCTTATGTGGACATTAAGTGTTCCGTCGCCGTAAAAGCTGTCGCCCCATACCTCATCAAACAACTGTTCCTTTGTTACTATTGTGTTTTTGTGCTCATAAAGTGCCTTTAAAAGTGCAAACTCCTTAGCTTTCAAAGGAATACGTTTATCAAACATAATTACAGACATAGTAGAAGCATCTAAATCTATGATACTTTTTTCACAGGTTGGAGTATTTTTCTCTGACGTTTCATCACAGCCTTTGCTAACAATATCATTAATTGGATTTCCTGATATGGTATTTCCATTTTCTGAAAGCTTCTTTATTTGATCCACTCTCTTCAAATTAACCTTAACCTTTGCCAAAAGCACTGACAGACTGTAAGGCTTTTTGACATAGTCATCACCACCGATACTGAGTGCCACCAGGACATCATCATCACTCTGCCTGGCGCTGATAAAGAGTATCGGCAATTGATAGTCCTCACGTATCTTTCTACATACTTCAAACCCTGATCCGTCCTTCAGGTTGATGTCCAGCAATATCATATCTGTTTCGTTCTCTTTTAAGAAATCAAAACAAGACACGGCCGATTCTACATACTTCGTCTTAATATCAAACATTTCAAAATATTCAGCGGTCACCTTTGCCAGTTCAACTTCATCATCCACTATTAAGCAATTGTAATGCATAATCTACGCTCCATTAATCTGTTTTGCAAACAACTTCCTTTTGCAATTTTTTCAATCACGGAGTAAAACGTTGATTGATCATTTAATCCTCTGTTTAGATTTTACATCATTTCTGTCAGTTTGTCACTAAAAAAATCTGCGAAGGGTGGCGACAGGGGACGGTTCTCTGTCGTCATAACTAAAATTTGGCGACAGAGAACCGTCCCCTGTCGCCAAATTGCTCTTATTCTTCTGTTATCATCTCAACTGGATTAAGTTTTTTTACCTTAAGTCCTGCAAGACCTGAAGTAATGACTGCCACAAGCATTATGCCTGCTACCGTTGCCAGCATGTACAGGAACGGGATATCAAAATTAACTTTCTTGATGCCGAATCCCGAAAATACAGTTTCTACTCCGATTTCACCTACAAAACTTGAGAAAATTGCACCGATAATCCCACCGACGAAGATGGCAGGCATATTAGAAAGCATTATCTGAGATATGAGGCCACCGGTAGTCTGGCCTAAAGCTTTGCTAATTCCCATACCGCGCCATTCTTTGCTAATCTTAGCACGTATTACCAGCGATTCTACGAATACAACAACAAGCAAAGTTACTATACAAATTACTGCACATAATGCCTTCATGGTAGATACCAGCGTAACAATTGTTGTTTCCATCGATTTTTTAGAATCTGTATATTGAAGTGTAAGTCCTTTATTTTTTGCTATCTCCTCTATTTTTGTCTTTAGGCTTTCAAAATCTTCACCGTCATTTCCGGTTACATATATTGAAAAATGAGGTTCCGATGGCAGGATTTTTTCTGCGGCAGCCAATGACATTATACCTGTACGTCCGAACTGCTCCATTCTCTGATTGATACCAACTAATAAATAATCACCCTTTTTACCCGCATTTTCAACCTCTATAACATCACCAAGTTTAAGTGAAAGATCATCTGCTATAGCTGCGGTCACCATTATCTCATTATCTTTCTCGGGCAGTCTGCCTTCAATAATATTGGTGTTGGTGGTCTGCTTGGGGTCATCATGTACATATATATTATACTGCTTAGTAACCCCGTTAAATATTAGGTTCATATCGAATCCTGATAAACAAAATACACTTTTAACCTCGGGAAGGCTCCTTATATCCTCTACTATTCCGTTATCACCGGCAACTATTATGTCACCTATTTCAAACCCCATCATTTTGATCATACCTTCGGGATTACTTCCAAAATTCTCATTCAAACCGAAACCCACGATCGTAAAAATGGATAACATAAAAATGATAAAACTAAGTAATATATTTTTTCCAAGGCCTCCTAAGGTATCCTTTAAGGAAAGAACTAACGATACAGGCGCGGGAGTATTTTCAAATGAAAACAGATTTTTCTTGTAATTATGTGTAGTGATGCCGCCTCTCAATGCATCAAGTACCGTTATTCTGTTGTACTGCCTGCTGATAATAAGTGTAACAAAACATACAAGAAGGCTTAATCCGAAGAATGTTGTCAAAGCAACGGTCCAGTTCACAGGCTGATTCCAGCTAAGTCCTATTACAAAACTCAATATATCTCCAAAGTAATTAAATGTTCCTAAAGCAATAGCAAGACCTATAGCAGAACCCACGCTGGCTACCATCGTAATCTGGAATACCATGGCGGTCTTTAGCTGACCTACAGTATAACCTCCGGCTTCAAGTATACCGGTGTTTTTCATGTTTCTCCTGATAAAGTTTCTGATACTGAAGGAAATGATTATCAGTGCTATAGCAAGCACCATAAGTGCGAACAGTAGTATCACGGCCATAATAATCTTTGGGACAATCTGATCACCGCTTCTCATGGTATCCCAGTTTATCAACATATACTTGCCATTATATAAGCTTGCTGCCTCCGGATTATTTTCTTTTTCCTGATTTTTCTCTTTCCAATCAACAAGCCCCAGCTTATATATGTCCGCTACCTCTTTTTCTATATCTGAAATATCCAGATTTTCCTGCTCAAGTACTTCTCGATTTGTAATGCCTTTATATACAAAGCCGTTTTCAAAACCGATATTGGCATCAGCCAATTCTTTCATTTTTGCATCCGATATATACATGCTATGCATTGAAATGTTCATAGTTGAACAGTAGATTGGATCTTCAGAATATCCCGCTACATTGAATCTGAAGGTTTTATCCTCAATTCTAAGTTCAAAAGTATCCCCGACTTCAAAAGAGTTTTTGAGATTGAACGGAATAACAATATCGTTTTCAGCTAATGCACCTTCCGGCATTTTTATATTCATTATCTCGTTTTTGTTTTTAAAATCCTGAAAAATGAAACTGAAAGATTCATATTTTTCATCCTTCATATTCCTGTATTTAGCTTTTAATCTGGCTGCCTTTTTTTTCTCATAATTGATGATATGCGTACTTTCGGCAAATGCTTTGTCAGCTGATGAAACCGCTTTATCATTATCGTTAACCCACATATATATATCTGCTCCGTTAACTTCACTGAATTTATCATCAAGGACTTTTTCCAGTCCCAAAAGTGCCGATACACAATCAAAGATCAGAATCGCAGAAAGGCATGTGAGGATGAGGAAAGTAATCATGTCACCCTTCTGACGCTTTATATTGTTTTTTGCTATGAAGAATATTTTATACATTTCTAAGCTCCTTTGTAATTACCAACCCATCTCCTGCAGGAAATCTTTTAACTTCTTGTGTCTCTCAATCGCCTTCTTTTGGTTGGGATTTTTCTCATCCTTGTAGTCACCTATGTACGGTCCCAAATCACATTCATCTGAGATAACACCATCTGAAAGATATATAATTCGGTTCCCCCGTTCTGCTGCCTTTACAGTATGGGTTACCATTACTATGCTTTGTCCTTTTGCATTGAGGTCACTTAAGATATCAAGTACATTTATCGTATTTTGTGAGTTAAGTGCTCCAGTAGGCTCATCAGCAAAAAGTACCTCAGGATCATTTATGACACCTCTTACCACTGCAACTCTCTGTTGTTGTCCGCCGGAGAGCTGTGTGGGAAACTTTTTGTAATCACCCTCACCTATTTCCACTCTGTTCAGCAATTCCTTTGCCTTAGTTGCCAAAACCCTACGATCCTTGTTCTTTAAGAGCCCACTGATCATTACATTATCCAGTGCTGAGAGAGAATCATTTAAGTAATTCTGTTGGAAAACGAACCCTGCATGGTTTCGCCTGAACAGTGCCAGCTTATCATTGCTGTACCTTGAAATCTCAATACCATCTGTTTTTTTACTCTGTGATTCATCACCCTTATTCCTTTTATTCCCTTTGCACTCTTCCACATAATATGTAATGGTCCCGAGAGACGGCCTGTCCATTCCGGATAGTGCATAAAGCAGTGTACTCTTTCCTGATCCGGAGTTTCCCATAACTACTGTGAAATCTCCTTTATAGATATTTAAGTTAAGATTCTTAAGTACATGCTGTTGTACAGATTCGTTTGAAAATGTCTTACATAAATCCTTTGCTGTTAAAATTGTTTCCTTGTTCATATCTCTGCTCCTTTTTTATAAAGATCCTTCATCACATTTATGAAGACCGTATATACTTGATTCTTTTTTCAATCAAATGGTCCTCTGATTAAAAAACTTCCGTGCCTCATTTGTTGATCATAATATACAACAAACGAACACGGAAGTCTTAATCTGTATCTTCTCTATTCCTTAATTATTTCTTAATTATTCAATTATTTCTTATCAACGCCTCTACTTCCTCTAACCTCGGTGGATTTAGCGGAAGCGGGAATCTGGAAATGGCTATAGCTGAGCAGGCGCTTGCAAACCTTACCAGTTCACTGTCACTCATTCCATGCAATATACCATATGTGCACCCCGCCTTAAATGTATCTCCTGCGCCAAGAGTACTCTTTACCTCTATTTTAAAAGGATTCATCCTATGTATTTTCTCGCCTTTCCTGGCATAAAGCATCTCCCCGCCGCCTTGTGTGATGATGGTGAGGCCGTCAGTTTCTTCCTGCATAAGTTTCATTATATCCTCAGGTCTCATACCTGCATAATGTTGTGAGGTACACTCCTTGGATACAACATTAACAGCTGCATTACGATGCAGTTCCGAATTATGAGGACTGTCGATAGTAACATAAGGAATCCCGTTTTTCTTGCAAATATCTGCTGCTAAAATAGTTTCTTCTCCAAAAAAAGGATCTATGGCTGCTGCCTTACATCCAACTATATCTTCTTCTTTAGGAATATTCCACCATCTTTTTCCGGAGCTAAACAAAGTCTGAAATCTACCCATGGGTGAACGTACGAGTCCTGCTATCACGACATAATCCATGACTCCCGGGTCATCTTCCCAGAAATACATTCCGGAAAAATCCACATTTTTTTCCTTATAAAACTCTTTGATCATAGGTGCTACTGCAGTACCTAACCACGTACCGTCCATTCTCACCGATACACCTAGTGAATCCAATACAGTTGCTGCTGTACCGGTCTCACCTCCCGGCAGGAAATACTGATCTTTAATCTCAGAGTATTCATCAGGTTCTAAAAATCCATCCTTTAACAAAAAAGAGTGTGTACCAAGTATCTGTCCAAACAAGTATACCTCAGGTTTCTTCTCCATAATAAATCCCCCTCTTTCACTCCATACATTCCTTAGTTTTATGCCAAGCAGGAACCGTTAACCAGTTATTTCAATTAAATCTTGTCGGGCAATAATCTCAAATTTACAAGCGTTTCGCTTCAAATTCAAATTTCCCCTTACCGTCTGTTTTCATCACTACATATGAAGGGTATCCGTCCCTTGGTCTTGATATACTGCCGGGGTTTATCACCCATTTACCATTCCGGTTTAACAGCTTTTGTACATGGGTATGCCCGTAAAGTATCATATCATACCCGTTACTTTCTGCAAAATCAAGCATAGCTGTTTCACTGAAATACGGCAGCCTGTGTCCATGCTCAATATGTATCAGCTTACCCTCAATATTAAGGTTTTGTACAGAAAATTCTCTTGAAAGGAGGTCGCAGTTTCCCTTGACTCCATTTACCCTGCAGCCTAGCCGGTCACCGATATAATCAAAATCCTCTGTACCGTCACCACAATGCAAAATAAGATCAAATTTACCCTCTTTCTGCCTTATTAAGTCTATATTCTCAGTTTTTCCGTGAGAATCACTTATGATCAGTATTCTCAAAACCAATGCTCCTTTGATATAAGTATCCATCAAATATATTTATGTTTCTTACTACCAATCAGCCAATAACCATATCAAAACAGCTTCTCTGTTTTACGAAAGGCCTTACCTTGTTATCGGCCACTGCCACATGATCGGGATGTACTGCATATTCCTTGAGTGCTGCCTCATCGACAAGTGTAGAATCAAGCATTAGATCTCCGTTAGAACTTGCAAGGCCATCCGTATAAACCTTTATCTCTAACAGTCCGGGCACCTTACCTTTAAGACCCTCAAGACCTTCCTTTATGCCTTTCTTAATATCAGCCTTTTCCTCTGCCGAATACTCATCCTTCAAAGTCCAAACTATTACATGCTTTACCATCCTTTTTATCCTCCTTTAGTTTTTCCTACATTATTTAAAATCCAATTTTTCTTATTTCTTCTACCAGATTCCTACCGTAGTTTTCTGTCCCAAGGCAGTTAGGGTGTAGGTTGTCGATATAATACTCCGATAGATGCGGCACCAGTTTAAAACCATCCACTACCTTCACATTTTTGTATCTGCCTGCTATTTCCTTTACTTTTTCACAAAAATCAACAAATTTCTCCATTTGTTCAGGCTGGTCTCCCCTCCATATAGGGGAAATGCAAAGAACCGGTATATCATCCCCATAGATACTCATCAGCGTCTCATAGTACTCTTCTACATCCGTCATAGTCTCACTCCAAAACTGGTTTGTCCCTAATGCTACTATGATCTTGTCAGGCTTGTATCCCTCCATCTTCATTAGGGATTTTTTATCATAAATATACCCGCCGATACCCTGATTTATGATATCATAGTCCAGCAGTCTGTTAGCTATGCTGACATATGTCTCTGCCGACCTGAGCGGTCCATACCCCTGAGTAATGGAGTCTCCCAGCCAAAGAACTTTTTCTTTCTTCTCTGCCTTTATATAAGGCGCATTTATCTCAAAATTCTTTATAAGTACTGTTGCATCGGCAGGCAGGTATACTATGACATCCTTTTTCCCTGTGGGAAGTGTCCATTTAAGCGTCCCCTCTTTTTCTAAGTCCTTCACATACCTAATATCTACAGCCAGCCCATCCACGAACACTTCAAACGAGTCCAGCGAACCTGTCCAGATAAACTTATAATCCAAAGACATACTTGTAGCTTCAGTAGTAAACTCCAGCGTTTTTGCTGTAGACGCCATGCATCTATCATACCAGAAATCAAATGCTCCTTCAAAGTATTTCATCTGTTCCTTTGAATACTGAAAGGACTGCAGGTATCCATCCGAAGTCTCTTCAAAAAAGTATGCTCCAAAATAAATGTTTTTCAGTTCCTGATTAGTCATTTTGTGCTCCTCCAATTTTGTTAAATTTTTTAGTAAATCTTCTCAATTCATTTTACCATATATCTCGCCTTTCTACAATGGATATTATAGAAATTATTGACAAAACTATTCCCAACGCATATACTTTCATCTATAAATAAACTTTTAAGGTGAAGAAAATGAGAATACTGATAGCATCTGACATTCATGGTTCCGCAAAATACTGCAGACTGCTGCTTGATGCATATAGAAGGGAAAAAGCTGACAGGCTGTTGCTGCTCGGAGATATACTTTACCACGGGCCAAGAAATGACCTGCCGGAAAAGTATGCCCCTAAGGAGGTTATTGATCTCTTAAATGCATATAAAGATGAGATATATGCTGTGCGAGGAAACTGTGAAGCAGAAGTGGACCAAATGGTACTTAAGTTCCCGGTGATGGCTGATTATATACTGCTCCCTGTAGGCAGCCGTATGGTATTTGCCACACATGGACATATCTACAACAAAGAGAATCTGCCTCCTATGAAGAAAGGCGATATTCTGCTCACAGGTCATACTCATGTTACTGCAAATGAGGATATGGGGGATTATACCTATATGAATCCGGGATCTGTATCACTGCCGAAAGAAGGAACTCCACGCGGATATATAGTGTTAGAGAACGAAACATTTACTTTTTGTAAATTTGACGGAGAACAAAATGTATAAATATATTTTTTTTGATCTTGACGGAACCCTCACGAAATCTGAGTTTGGTATAATGGCTGCAGCTGTGAGAGCTTTAAACCATTTTGGTATAGAAATTCCCAGTGAAGAGATTTTGAAAAAATTTATAGGTCCGCCTTTATATGTTTCTTTTCACGATTTTTACGGACTTTCTGAAGAAGACAGTCAGGAAGCCATAAAGATTTACCGTGAATATTATGTAAAAGAAGGCGTATATCAGGCTCCTCTTTATAACGGAATAAAAGAAATGTTGAAAGTGCTTAAAGCTTCAGGATGTACTTTGATGATTACTACATCTAAACCTGAAGCTATGGCTGTTACTGTCTCTAAAAATGATGAAATATTTGATTTCTTTGACGGTATAATAGGCCCTGCACTTGATGAACACGACCCCAATAAGGCCATTTTAATACGTAGAGCTTTAAAATCACTCGATTTTATAAATGATTCTGATCAAACAGCAGATAAAAATATTTTGTCTCAATGCCTCGTAATCGGCGACCGGTTTTATGATATAAGAGCCGCACGTGAAGTTGGCATGGACTCTATCGGAGTATTGTATGGTTATGGGAATGAGGATGAATTAAAAGAAGCCGGAGCTACTTATATAGTAAAAGAAGTTTCTGATATTCCGGGAGTCATTCTGCATTGACAGAATGACTCTCAGATATACCTTCAACTACTTCTACTGCATCCATTCTCAACAACCCTGGAGCCTCTGTAAACTTTTTACAGTTTTTTATTTTATGTTTATACTGTCTCCTGTCTTGCCTAAGAATACAATATATCCGTCTTTTGGGAGGGGTATCATGGGGGATGCATCTACAACATGAGTTGTATAAACTTCTTCTCCATATTTATTATATACAAATATCTCACCGTTTTCGGGTCTTTCTGCCACTATTTCAGCTTCTGCCATATCTGCTCCTATCCTGTACCATGAAGCTTCCATAGTCTTTAACTCAATTGTATTTATGTCTGTGGTGAGTTCAGGGATAGTTTCTACCGAGATGCAATCGAGTCCGGTACTTGTTGTAAGTTTCAATCCATTCTCATCCCTTACCAGTTTTATATCTATCAGATCTCTGTTTGCACTGGAAGGAATGGACTGGAATGCTATCGCAGTCGTGCTGTCAACTATTTTTAAAAGTCTCGGGAACCCGCTCATATTTAAATACAGATAACCGTCTGCTACATCCATTGTGTATACAGTGGCTTTTGGCGCTTCATACCATCTTGATGCCTCAAGGTCATCGTACAACATAAAGTCTTTTCCGGATACTGCCTGCCAGCTGTTCCTTACTTCGTCACTTATCGGATTTGCTTCCATCTTTTCTCCGACATATTCCTTACGTTCCAACTGTCCGAGTCCGACCTTTGTATCCTGATAATCTATGGCAAAGTATATCTTTCCGTCTTCGTTTTTGACGAATTTTATTTTCACAGGATTTTTTGCAATACGCACATCGCCCAAATTTCCGTTTTCAATTTTATATGCAAGCTCTACAAATACTCCGTCTTCTGTCAGCATATAGTCCGATTCATCTGCATAAAAAGGAGTGACCGTGGTTACATGCATATACTTATGATCAGGGAAGGAAATAACATTTACGACAGCTCCCCCATCTCTCATATTACCTGAGGTATACATTCCTGCATATTCATCAAAGGAAGCCGGTATTTCGTCTGTTACTTTTATTTCGGGCTGATCTGTATCTTTTACCTCTATACCTCTGTCGGCAAGTATTATGTCAAAGATGTCCATAGCCAACATCCCATTATAAGAACTTGAACCGCCATTAGAAAGTACTGCAATGCTAATATTTTCTTCAGGTGCCACTCCTAAAAATGCATGGTTCAGCATTACATCCCCGCCTTTAGCAAGGAATTTTACACCTGCCGCATCATACCTGGGCATATTCACATAATCCCATCCCAGACCGCTGCCGTCCCTGTATTCATCATTACTTACACGAATAGCCATTTCATTTTTTGAGTTTTCTGAAAGGATGGCTTCATTTCCTGCAAAAAAACCTGTTCCGAAATTTGCCACATCTTCTGCTGTCGCATATACACCACCTGCCCCAAGACACATTACCGTTTCATTTTCATAATGAAGATTGTTAGGAGAAAATGCCTGAACCAGTCCATTTCCGTTCGCAGTAGTCATACCGGTGCCGGTATTTGTACCGCCTGTCTTTTTTGCAAGATTTTCCTGTATGTATTCGGTGTAAGATATACCGGTAACTTCTTCTACTATGAGTTCCAAAAGATCAAATCCGTCATTACAATATGCCGCATAACTTCCCGGATTAGCCTTCAGTCTCTGTGTCGAAAGAAGTTCCAAGAGATTGTCATGGCGGTATGTATCCGCATCTGAAAACAAGAAATCACCTTGGAGAGTAGTCCCCATTATACCTGAAGTGTGGTTCATCAGCATACGTACTGTGATATCTTTATACCTTTCATCCGCCATCTTGAAATCCGGAAGATAGTCGGTAACAGGTCCGTCAAGTTCTACTTTTCCGACATCTACTAACTGCATTACAGCTACTGTGGCGTAGATTTTGCTTACGGAACCCACACAGTATACGGGTGAGCCTGATGCATCATCCCAACCGTTAACGTATGTTTCGGATATTAAAGAAGAATCCGAGTTACTTGATATATCATTTTCGTTCAGTTTCTCGGCTCCATTAGCCTGAGTTTTTTCAAACAATTTATCAGTTATACCATGTCCGGCTAATATCCATATTGATAATGCAATAACTATTATAGCTATCGGAGCAAGTAGCCATTTATTAAATTTACGTTTCATTTTTAAATCCTTTCTTGTTTCAATCCACCGATTCCCCAATTTTCAACGCTCTTTTCAATTTTAATTTCAATCACAAGGACGGTTCTGTGATTAATTCTTCAGGCTCCGGAACGCCCTGTTTTCAAAGCTTTTTTAAATTCGATTTTCAATCAGAGAACCGTCCCTCTGATTGAACCTCTGATTGAAGGGGAAGGCTTATTCTGTCATCAGTTCAGTTACGGATATCTTCTTGATCTTACCGGCGCCGATGTAAGTCATGATGTATGCCAGCACTATCATAGCTATATCCACACAGATGATAAGTATTATATCCGTTGTAGCGATCGTAGCAAACATTACCGACCAGAATACTTTATTTACATATATGGCTACTATGGATGCTATCACCATTGAAACTATCATGACAGGCATGACCTTGAGGGCCATCTGACGTCTTAAGTCTTTGGAAGAATATCCCAGGCTCTTCATGATTCCGAGATTCTTTCTCTGCCTCTTGACATTAGATGCTGAGATGATGATCAGAATCATAAATACTATGAATATTACAAGTACTGCTGCGCCAAGGGTGCCGGCTCTTGTTGCATCGGCTATGGGCTCCATCTGGGATTTTATCATACCTCTCCAGGATCTTACTTCTTTTATAATAAAATTCCTGCTATTTCCGGTTATGAGCTTATCGCCAATCCTCACCGCATAATCAACGGATGTTACTCCGTATTGTGACAGAAGTGTGGCTATTTTTTCTTCTGCTTTTGCGCTTATCTTCTCTTCTAAGGTTCCATTTACTGTCGTCGCACTTATATTTTCTTCAGAACTACCTTCTGCAACACCTGTATTTGCTTTGTCTTTAGCACTTCCCCCGTATGTTTCAAGGAGCTGCTTCTCATATTTTTCCGGATCTGTGCCGTCTTTTAAGTATACATTTACTACATTCGGGCGGGCATTTATATCGATTCTTCTGAACGCTTCCGATGTCATGTATATAGCAGATCCACCGTTATACAAAGAGCTGACGGTACCGGTGATGATATAGGATCTTTTGATTCCGTTATGTTCTAAAATCAGACTATCGCCTATTGCACGCTGCTCGTAATCTGCCCTTTTTACTGCTATCGCCACTTCATTATCATGCTCCGGGAATCTACCTTCGAAAGGGGAAAACTGCTTCGCATCTTTAAAGTTATCATATATTACGAGTGAACCCGCATCATCCGATCCGGATACCGTAAGTTTCTTAAAATCATATGAAACGATTGCTTTTTCCACTTCGGGGTCTTCCTGCATCTTGGCAGCGGTCTCATAAGGATCCACCCCATTTGCCAGAACTACGACTACTGGTTCAACATCGATACCCATCATGGACATGAGTCCTTCGGTTCCGTTCTTAAAAAATCCAAATGTCATAAGTCCAAAGAGTAGTGCTGTGCCGGTAGTGATGATGCATATGGCAATCCCGATACTCCCCTTCATCTCCTGCATCAGCCCCTTCATGGCTAACCTAAAGTTGATATTTCCTTTAGCCTTTTCGAGGGGCAGGACATTTTTCTTGAAATTATGTGTCTTTATGCCCTTTCTGAAGGCTATGACAGGGGGATACTTCTTGACAGATCTTGCTTTTATCAATGCAAACAAAGTAACTATGATGACTACCACTATGGCTACAATTATAAGCTTCAAAATCTCCGGACGGCCTTCGATATCACGCCCCATCATTGATCTTATGACACCGTTCTGCGCTGGTGTAAGGATTATGGCTGTAAGTACTCCAAGTACCGCTCCTATTCCACCTGAGATAATATATTCAAACAGATACGAGAGTGATATCTCTCCCGACTTGTATCCCAGTGCTTCGAGTACACCTATCTGTTGCATCTGGTCTTCGAGGTCGTTGCTTATTTTATGCCTTATCATAAACATTGCAGCTATCATGGTAACTATCGATATAAACACGATGAGCAACAGGAATATATCGACAAATTGTGTCTCTGAATTTTTTTCACGGCTTTTGCTAAATAAATAGCTGTTGTTTTTAACATTCTCTCCTGATTTTTCTTCACATTTTTCAAGGTATTCATTATAGGGGAAGTCGTTTTCATAATCAAAAGCCAGACCTCTGTATTCACTCGCCATCATACTGTTAAAAATCTGTACAAAGAGCTCATAGTCCTCATCCGATATGATAGCCTTATAACCATATCCGTCATTCGCAGCCAAGCCTGTTTCATAGAAACCGACCACCTCAAAAGGATACTCTTTACCTGCCTTCAGTACGGAAAATTTATCTTTTAATTTATATCCGTTATTTATTTCGAAGCACTGAGGAAGCCATATGGGATGAGCTATATTGCTTATCTCCTCTTCGTTAAGACAGTCACGTTTCGTAAAGTTTTCCAACTTTCGTTCTGTTTTTTCGGTAACGAATAACATATTGTAAGAAATGGCATTTCCGTCGTATTCTATTACATCCGCCGAAGGTACAAACAGCGTTTTGATTTCCCTTAGATTTTGGGGATTATATTCATTTTCAAGTATCTTCGAATATGTATCCCTGTAACCCGCTTCCTCGAAGATAATTAAATCACTGACTGATCCGGAAGCCGCATAGCTTTCATCAAATACATTGCTGCTCTTTGAATTGTTGGCTATGAATATGCACAACATAAGAGTAGTAACCAGTGTTAGGAAGGCTATCGCCATGGCTTCTTTTTTGTTCTTTTTTAGGTTGAACAATGATAATCTAAGTATTTTCATAATATATCCTCTAAATATTTTTAACAAACACCTCATCCGGCACTTCGTGCCACCTTCCCCTCAAGGGAAAGGCTGGATGAGTACTTCTCCTTTACTACCAACCCATATCCTCCAGGAAGGCTGTGAGCTTGCTACGGCGCTCCTTTATATCATCTGTGCCATATGGCTTCATCTCGAAGTCTCCGACCACGCCGCCGTCACGTAAGTACAGAACCCGAGTACCACGGAGTGCAGTCTTTAAATCATGTGTTACCATTACTATGCTCTGTCCATTTTTGTGAACATCAGTAAATATATCAAGAACATCCTGGCCTGATGCTGAATTCAGCTGACCTGTGGGTTCATCTGCAAACAGGATCTTCGGATCATTTATGACCGCTCTGACAATTCCTACACGCTGCGCTTCACCGCCTGAGAGCTGATTCGGATATTTATTCCACATTTCTTCTTTTATGCCTGATTTTTTAAGTAACTCTTTTGCTTTTTTTACAAGTTCCGGACTGTTCTTTTGGACTATCAGTGCACCAGTGAGTACGTTGTCAAGTACTGTCTGGTTTTCTAGCAGGTAGATGCTCTGGAATACAAATCCGCAGTTACCACGTCTGAAAACTGCCAGCTCGTCGTTTGAGAAATCCTGGATTTCTTTATCTACAAAGAATACTTTTCCCATAGAAGGCTTATCCATACCGGATAATGCATAGAGCAGGGTTGATTTACCGGATCCCGATGCTCCCATGATGATGGTAAAATCGCCTTCCCTGATCTCCAAGTCCAGATTCTTTATTACATGCTGCTGCCTGCCACCGTTCGAAAATGACTTGCAAAGTTTTTCAGTCTTAAGTATGCTTCGATTGTTTTTCATATCTGCCTCCGTTTTTTTCTTTACTATTTACATTATACTTCTTGATCCGGATAATTATGTTACGTGTAATAAATCTATATATAAAAAACCACATACACTACATCCGTTCCACATCATCTTGATTGTAGTATATATGGTTTCATAAAAATCTTCTTTGTCAAACTATTATTAAATTCTTATCAAATTCTTAATTGCTCAAAATCATATTTTTAAATACAGTCCGCTCATCAAATATCCTAAACGTCTTATTTATCTTCAACTTTATTCGAGCTGTCTCCTAAACTTCTATAGAATTTCTGCAGAACATAAAATGCAGGCTTACGGTAACTTTTGTCTTCCGACAGGAGCCCCTTACGGTTATAGTATTTCTGTATATAACTAGTACGTCTGGGGCACCTGAAATCATACATGATCCAGGGAGTCATGCCCTTTATATATTCGATATCTTTTAATGTCGATATCTGCATCTCATAAACATGTTCTTGGCATTCTTCTGTTCCTTTATCATTTATTGAGCCATGATGTCCTTGCAGCGCATCTGCTCCGAACTCTGTGATGATCACCGGCTTGTCGGGATTACTGTTATTCATAAGCTCGGGAAGGGAATTGAAATCCGGTGAATACCAGCCACAATATTCATTTAGTCCGATAACATCCAGATATGTCTCCAATCTGTCCCTTATCATATTCTTTTCTCCATCCACAAGACAGGCAGCCGAAACCAAACGGGTATCATCCAAGCCGTGTGCACACTCAGCAAGACCGCTCATAAACTTTAGTCTTTCATCAGAATCAGCATTTTCGTTTCCTACCGACCATATGATAACACTCGCACGGTTACGGTCGCGTATGATCAGCTCCTTCAATTGATTTTCGGCGTCAAGATACGTTGCTTCCCTGTCAAATCGTATAGCCCAGTATACAGGAATTTCCTCCCATAATAGTAATCCCATCTCATCAGCCAGCTTTGCCATATTCTCATGGTGAGGATAATGTGCAAGCCTCATATAATTACATCCAAGTTCTTTCGCTAACAAGATATTATCTTTGCGTTCTTCGTCAGTAAGTGCTTTACCGTTCTCCACACTTTCCTCATGACAGCTTATTCCTTTTAAGAATATATTTTTTCCGTTAAAAAGTATATTCCTGCCACTTACTTTTATCTCTCTAAAACCTACCCTGTCACTGACACAGTCTTTTTCACATGATAATTTCACATCATATAGCTTAGGATTCTCGGGCGACCAGAGTTCCGGTTCAGCTTCTATTACTATTTCTGCCAAACCGTTATCAAACAGAATTTCAGCTAAAACACTAAGTCCGGGAATGTCCAGCTGTCCTTTGGCTGTTACCGGTTCCGAAAGTTCAGCTTTTATTCTGATATGTCTAAAACTTCCGTCAGGAACCAATGCTACAAAAAAATCTTTAATATATACCTTTGGTACAGTTATCAGTTCTATATCTCTGTAAACACCACCGTAATTAAACCAGTCGGTATTTTCAGTCGGAACCTGCTCCGGTCTTCTGGTAGCATCAGCAGCTATGATAATCCGATTTTGCTCCTTGATAATAGCGGTTACATCATAAAATGCGGGAGTGGATCCGCCGCGGTGCATACCTACATACTCCCCGTTTAAGAATATTCTTCCTATATAATTTATTGCACCGATACGTAAAATGACTTTTTCATCTTCATGTGAGATGTATTCAAATGTTCTTGTAAATACCATACTGCCCTCATAGAGAAGATACTCCTTTTGCTTGGTATTCCATGAGCAGGGAAGTTCCATGACAGGCCATTCATCAAAAGAATAATCTACAGGTAAAGAAAATCCTTTATTATCCCTATATATTTCGTTAAACCATTTCTGTCTGAGACAGGTGTCATATTGATCTACAGCATAGCGCCATTCTCCATTAAGGCTAACCTTGTTCCTTCCACCCATAAAAACAGCATTCGAAGCCATAGCCTGTTTATGCTCGTATTGCTCTGTATAATCGTTTAAATGAATATCAGAAATAAATTTCTTTGTACCCATACATTTCCCTTTCAATCATTTTCTGTAATAAATTAAAAATTCAATTTTGTTATATACTAACTTAACGGAATAAGAAGCGTGATGCTTAATCCGTCCCCTTTACTCTCCGGAAGAAGTTCTCCGTCCATCTTTTCCATAAGCATCTTAGCTATATACAGTCCTAATCCGCTTCCTTCCTCTTTACTGTTTGCCCATTGCTTTCCACGGTAGAATTTATTTGCTATAAGGCTTAATTCTTCTTCAGGCACCCCCGGTCCATAATCCCTTATAGTCATCTCAAGGAATTCCTCCTCTATCCTATAGGAAACATCAATCTTTGTTCCTGCGTATTTATATGAGTTTGATATAATGTTGCCTATAACCTGGCTCATACGTTTTGTATCAATACGTATAAGAACATTCGGAATTTCAGTGGCTGCAACTTTAGATTTGTCATCATATTTCGCCACTATATCTCCGAGTACAGACGCCTTTTCATCAGAACAGCTTACTTTAAATTCACCGAGGTCTTCCAATGTGGATGAGAACAGATCGCTAACCAGAACATCTATCTGCTCTGCTTTCTTATATATATTATCGAGTTTTTCATCCATCCCATCTGTTTTCCCGGCAGAAACTTTTGCTTTTAACAGTTCAGTCGTTACCTTAATCCCGGTTATCGGAGTCTTTAAATCATGACTTAATGATGCCACAAGTTCTCTTTCCCGTCTTTGGAGCTCTACTTCCCTCTTCCTTGAAGCATTCAGTTCCTCCCTCATGATATCAAAACTCTCGGTAAATGTACCAAACATATTGTTCTTTTCCATTACCAGGACTTCATCAAGCTTTCCCTCTGCAATACGCCCGGCAAAGTCTTTCATATTATCAAAAGGATTTACAATATTCTTTTCAATATATTTACCATATATACAGGCGATAAAAACAAGAATAACTCCAAACACTGCAATACCCAGTATCATACCGTTTCTTAAGCTATGAAGCCTTCCCAAGCCGTCTTCCAATAGGATTACGCTGCCTCTTACAGTATTGTTTATAATGACATACGCATAGGGATATCCTTTTTTTATAGCCGATTGAACAGAATATACTTCATCACTCTTTTGGTTATTTATCGATGAAAACAATACAGCATTTTCTGTATTCAATATAACATAGTCAGCGTTATAATCTTTTTCTTTAAGTTTTTCAAGATTATTCCAATATTCCCCGGCATTCATTGAAATATCATTCAATATAGTGATATCTCTGCCTCTCACAGAATCAGAGCTGTCTTCCCTGCTGACATAAAATCCAAGAACTAATACAGCTAGGAAATATAGGATAGCGATTACAATGACAATTTTATAGTAATTCTTCATAAGCTTCCACCATATATCCCACGCCCCATATGGTTTTTATCAGTTCCGGCTGCTTCGGATCTTTTTCTATTTTTTCTCTTAAGTGCCTTATATGGACTGCAAGAGTACCTTCACCGATAAACTCATCATCCCAGACATCTCTTAGTAATTCATCCTTGGTTACAACTCTTCCGCAATTATCTATGAGATATTTAAGAAGTTTATATTCCATCGCCTTTAAGCTTATCTGCCCGCTCCCGGCCTTAAGTTTATGAGAAGCAGTATCCAGGCTTATATACGGGGTAAGTTTTATTACAGTATCAGAACCGATTCTGTTATCAGGTATTCCTACATTACCGGTTTTCTCTGTGATATTGTTTGAAAGTATAGCTGCTTCTTTGGCTTTTTCATATCTTGCCAGTATCGCTTTAACTTTCGCCAAAAGAATATTCAAGGTAAAAGGCTTCTTGATATAATCATCTCCACCTATATTCAGAGCTATCAGAATATCGTCGTCACTTGTCCTTGCACTGATAAAGAGAATTGGCATATCATAGTTCTCTCTCACCTTTCTGCAAAGGTCAAATCCGGATTTATCCCCAAGGTTGATGTCCAGAAGGAGCAATGAGACTAAATGTGTATCCAGAAAGCTAACTGCCTCATCATAGCTCGTCACATAAGCGGTGCTCACCTCAAACATATTGAAAAATTCTGCGGTAGACTGGGCTATCACATCATCGTCATCCACAATTAAAACACTTACCTTCTCTATCTCCATGTTTTTTATATATTCCTTTCACATCAAGAGTTTAACTACACAGAACCGTCCCATATCCCCATATTATTTCTTACGTTTCATCTCTGCCGGACATGTGTGTGCTGTACCAGGTCCGTACTGGCATCGCTGACATTCGAAGCATTTAATATATGCAGAATCATTTAATATCGCATTCGAAAACTGTGGATCTGCAAGGATTCCACGGGCCAAATCCACCGTATCTGCCAGATCATTCTCTATAATATATCTTACTCGCTCCGGAGTAAGAAGCCCTCCGACACAAGAGATTGGAATGTGAACCGGCTCCTCTGTCCCCTGCTTTTTGCATTGTCCAAATACTTTATGGAAGTTCACGCCAAGCGCACATAAATCACTATATGGCTCATCTTCAGTCTTCAACCTTACTCCAAAACTGTCTATACCATGTGAAATCTGAAGATAATCACAGCCTGCCTCCACATATTCCTTTGCCACATCAACTGCATGCTGTACATCGGGCTCTGCCCCGGGAGTCCTAACTGATATTATAAAGTCCTTTCCGCATTCTTTTCTGATTCCCTCTATTATCTCTTTACCGAATAGAGCTTTGTTTTTCCCATACTTATCGGTTCTGAGATTCGTTTTAGGTGATATAAACTGATTTATAAGATACCCGTGACATCCATGCAGCTGTATGCCATCATATCCCGCCTCTTTAGCTCTGATGGCAGCAGATATAAAGCTTTCCTGCATTGAATGTATTTCGTCCACGCTCATTTCTCTTGACATTTTTCCATCCCTGGTCGGTACGGAGGAAGGTCCCATCGGTGTGCCAAATATGGGATTGCCGGTAATGCCCGTATGATTGAGCTGTATCAACACTACGACATCATTCATATGGCATGATTCATTTATTCTTTTATGGCCTTCTATCTGAGCATCTTCCCAGAGCCCTAAATGATTTTTGGCAAATCTGCCCTCAGGTGTTACAGCTGTCGCCTCAACACAGATGAGCCCGATACCGCCTTCAGCCCTTTCCAAATAATGTACTAAATGTCTTAAAGTAAGCTGGCCGTCTTCTCCTGCAAAGTCAAATTTGACCGTAGGTGCCATAGTAAGTCTGTTTTTTATGGTTTTGCCGTTTATTATTATCGGATCGTTTACTTTTGCCATGTTTTCCCCCTAATTATCACTACTATAAAAATATATATTTTCTACTTCGCTGTTTTCTACTTTTCAAACATTTTTAGCAATTTCATCTTTATTTTGCCCTGAATTCCCGAATATGGATGTTCCCTTAAAGGAAGATTGAAGCGAGTTTTACCTTTAAGTACCGTTTGAGGATGAGTAAACTCTCTAAATCCCCACTCTCCGTGATAGGCACCCATGCCTGAATGTCCGGTTCCGTTAAACGGTACGCCCTTTACCATCATATGCAGACAAACTTCATTTATGCACCCCCCACCATATTGCTGCGTAGACATCACCTTATCAGCCCATTTCATATCCGAAGTAAAGAGATACATTGCCAAAGGGTGCTCCCTGTCAGCTATTATCTCAAGAATGCTGTCCACTTCTTCATCCTTAAACGGAACAATAGGAAGTATCGGGCAAAACAGCTCATGCTGAACGATATCATCGCCAGGATCAACAGGATAAATAATAGTTGGAGAAAAACATCGGGTTTCCGAATTCCCCTTACCCCCAAATACCACTCTGTCAGAGTATTCAGCTGTAAGCTTTTCACATTTCTCATAAACTTTCGAAGTGATAAGCTTAGGATAATCGGGATTGTTCTCCGGCTCTTTACCAATCATACGTGTAAATTGTTTCTTAAGCTCCTCCAGGAATTTATCAGCTACTTCCTCAGCTACAGCTATCTGATTTATATTGATACAAATTTGACCTGCATTACACAACTTGAAAAACGCTATTTTTCTGGCTGAATCCTTTAGATTTGCATCTTTCCTTATGATAGCCCAGTTTCCTGTTTCGCCTCCAAGTTCTAAAGCCACAGACGTAAGATTATGCGAAGCTTTTTCCATAACATGCTTAGCTACCTGCGGTGAGCCGGTATAAAAAATCTTGTCAAAACGTTCCTCAAGACAGATGTCAGCTATGTCATGTCCTCCACCTATGACGATAGCATACTTCTCAGGGAAAGTATCAGCTATCAATTTATGAAGTGTTTCCGTAGTCGCAGCCGACTTTGAACTTGCTTTTATAACTGCGGTATTACCGCCACAGATAGAAGCTGCAAGCACACCTAAAGTCAATACAACAGGGAAATTGAACGGACTAATTATTAAAGACACCCCATAGGCCATCTTATAAACTTTGGTCTCTGTACTTGGAAAACACATAAAACCACTGAAATGCTTTTCAGGTTTCGCCCACTTTTTTAACCCTTTTATTATTTCATTTATTTCAACTATAACAGGACCTATATCAACAAGGTATGCTTCCAGTGGGCTTTTTCGCAGATCCTCATAAAGGGCATCCTGTAATTGCTTCTTGTTTGCAAGCAGTGCCTCTTTTAATCGTATCAATTGTCTAATGCGCCATTCTACGTCAAGCGTTTTCCCCGTTCTGAAGAATTTTCTCTGTGCAAGTACTATGTCATGTATTGAATCTTTAGTATATTCCATAGTATATTCCTTTCTGGTTTGGAACCATATAAAAAATCTTAAAATTTTTCACTATTCATGAAATATATTTATAGGTCAAAGTCACCTCGAAAACGCCTTCTGCGTTTCCTCGGTAACAAAACGATGCTCCGCATCTATTTTGTTATATTATCAGATTTTCATGATTCAGTCAACTTATGTAAAGGTTTTTCAAAAACATATTAACTTTTATACATTAATATGTTAAAATATATTTTAAGCATCGAAAGAGCTTTAAATATGACAAAAAAATCAGGAGAAAATAAGCACATGATTAAAGCGATATTTTTAGATTATACCGGGACTATGGTAAAAGAGGATGAGCCTTATACAAGAGAATTATTAAAGTATTTTTTGACTCACAGTAATTTTAAGAACCCTACAGAGGTGTTGGGGGTTGTTTGGGGAAAGATAAAGGAGTATGAGGCAAAGAGCGTTGGAGATAACTTTATAAAGAATCATGAGAAGGTTTCAAGAATACTGGAATATTGCCGTGAAAAATATGGATTGCAGGGTAATTTCGAATATATACATGAAACTTGGCAAAAAGTATGGATTTATGCTCCCTTATACGAGGATGTAAAGCCTTTCTTTGAGAGAAGTAAGCTGCCCATATATGTGCTTTCAAATGATGATACCTGTTTTTTGGAAGAATCAATGAAGATAAAAGATTTACATCCCGCAGGAATCGTTTCAGCAGAGATTGCCCATGCTTGCAAACCTAATAGGCTGATTTTTGAAAAAGCATTTGAAATGGCAGGTGTGAGGCCGGAAGAGGTTATGCTTATTGGTGATTCTGTAAAATCTGATATCGATCCGGCTATGAATCTCGGAATCATCCCGGTACTTATTGTAAGAAATGCAAATGAAGATCCCCTGCCTGTTATCGATGGTGTCAAGGTTATTCGAACGTTAGATGAACTATAAAGCATCCAGCTATATGTACACATATTTATATATTCACTTTTGGGTAACCAATCTAATTTTTGAAATAAATCAATTTTATAAAGATTAACACATTTTATCGAATTTAACAAAACTCTTTGGTATCCTTTTTCCATGAATTTTTTTATCTATGCATTTGATTTCTTTCCTAGTCTCCTTATCAAAGAATTTTTTAATCCACTCCCCTCATACGAGGGGAGACTTTATATCAATACAAGGATTGCATCAGATCAAAATTTCAATCCGCTCCCCTCATACGAGGGGAGACGATACTTTAAGGGAACAGATAACTTGGAAACGATTTCAATCCGCTCCCCTCATACGAGGGGAGACTCTGATTATGGAGACACTAAGCTCCTTACCATTGATTTCAATCCGCTCCCCTCATACGAGGGGAGACGTTTGCTTATGGCAGTAAGAAATGCGGTAGAAATTATTTCAATCCGCTCCCCTCATACGAGGGGAGACGTTTCTCCTCCATTGAGTAATTTTCAATAGGATTATTTCAATCCGCTCCCCTCATACGAGGGGAGACACGGCACAATGATCGCATATGTCCGGCAGACTATTTCAATCCGCTCCCCTCATACGAGGGGAGACGATTAAGGCAGAAATGCCAGAGCGTGGTATGTGGATTTCAATCCGCTCCCCTCATACGAGGGGAGACTTCATAAATCACCTCAAGACTTTAATGAACAATAATTTCAATCCGCTCCCCTCATACGAGGGGAGACGACAAGTGTATAAAAGTTGGGCATCTCTATTCAAAATAGCTTCTAATTCTTGTGATAATGTGTCATTTTGTTCAGTTATGACTAAAATATGCTTTTTATATAATTCAATTTGTTTATTTAAGTCATTAATATTACTATTTAAATTAATGTTTCCATCCTTTAATATATCATTTTCATTTGTTAATTTATTTATTTTATTTTCACGATCATTTATCATATCTGCCAGTTTTTTATTATTACTTTCTACTTGATTTTTTAAAGAAGTTTCTTTTAATAAATTATTATTCAAACATGCAATTTCATCTTTATTCCTATTATGATCACAATTTAAATCATTTAATTCACTTTCAAGATTACATATAGTATCATTTGCTTTACATAATTCTTGTTGAGCTTGCATTAAATCTGATTCTTTATTTCTTAATTCATTAATTAAATCATTATTAATATTTTTTTCATTTTTAATTTCATTAATAACTTGATTATTTTGGTCAATTTTATTTCTTATCTTATTAAGAAGTTATATTTCCGTATTACCAAATTGGAATTTTGCAACTTCAGTTAACGACTTATTACCAGGGACAGGTGAAAAATCTTATAAATATACAATTGACGAAAGAAAATCTTGGTATAAATCAACTAATAAATTAGAAAAAGAAATAAAAAGGGATAGCAATGGACATATCACTCATAAAAATACATATACTCAATTTTGGTCAGATTGTACTAATAACTGTGGTATTTTCTATGGTGAAGTAAATTTTGAATCAGTTGAAAGTTTTTATGGCTGGGTAGATTGTGAAACAAAACATCCTATAGTATGTCCGAGAGGTAGTGTAAATCCATATCAATTTCCTGCCACAAATTCAATTTCACAGACAGCTGAGTATAATAATACTTGGATAACAAATCCTAAGTTTGATTTAAAATGTTTTTATCATAGGGAGGAACCTTTTCTTGTTTTTTATCTTATGAACGGTGAAAGTTATGTATTAAGGCTTAAAGATAAAACTCTTAGTCTAGATACTAAATATAAATTTGGTAATGATATAAAAGAAATTTATGATTTTAAATTACAAAATAGAAAAGATCGAAAAAAAAGTGTCTGGTCACCTTGGAATAATCCTTATCCTTTTATGGCTCTTGTTAAAAAAGATAATTTTCTTCAACTCGTAGGTGCTAAATACGATTTTTATGCGAGTAATGGACAAAGTATTTTTTCAAATAACAAAAAATTAATTGAAATAAAAACATATACTCAAGCATATTTTAATAATTTCCATTTTAATAATTCATTTTTTTATTTTACTTATAATGATATACATGATTTTACCAGTGGATATTCTACTAAATCTGTTGATAATGTAGATACTATTGATTATAGTGGAATAGATAATGTAGAATT
>JAFXXN010000157.1 GCA_017542245.1 Lachnospiraceae bacterium | reverse complement strand
GGAATGTAGGAAGTTTCAAAATTAGTTATTCAGAGAACAAGTAAGTAGATGCTCACGAGTGTACAACTCGCCCACACTATTGGACAATTCTAATAGTGTGTTGGCGGATATATACACGGCGCGAGTTTCTGTTTGCCATCTGATAACTAAGGCATTTCCTACAGCCTCAAATCACGGATAACAATCAGTTATTCGCGTTTTTTGTTGTATATCTTGATCAATATTATAAACGGAGTATGCAGAAAAGCCATAAGTGAGTAAGCAGAATTAAAAGTTGCGCCCGGCACAAATTTAGGGTTACAATCTATGAAAAAAATTTTTTATACAATGATGGCTATGGCAGTTATGTGCTTTGTCAGTTGCACAGAAAAGAACGTGCCAAGTGATGAAGAAAAAAGTGGAGGTAGCAGCACAGAGACTGGGTCTATAAGTGCTAATATGGAAGATTATGTAGGAACTTGGAATGTATCAACAGACGATACGGAGAAAGACGGAAAATTACTATGCGTACAACTGAGATCAGATAAGACTTGTATCTTTATATTGGAATTAAGTGATGAAGACGCTGCCGAATATAATGTTCCAAAAGGAGCAAAGGTCGCTTTTTTTGCGGATGAATGGTGGATAAAGAAAAATACATATGGGGGAAAAGAGACCGTTAGTTTGGGATTTTCAGGGAAACATGAGGGATACTTTACTGCATTTTATGGATATACTTATACTGTGAACAAGGTGGAGAAGAATAAACTGACACTTAGTTGGTATGAAGGAGGTGTAGGTGATATAATGACCTATTATACAAGAACTAATGACGGAACGATGGAACAACATTTGAGCGAATGTTTTGATAATGGTAATGGAAACGAAGGAGGGGAAGAAGATAAAACACCTTCTATGAATATGACAGACTATGTTGGTACTTGGCTGTTCGAAGGAGATGTCAATCTCAGGGGAATGATATGTATACAGTTAAAATCCGATGGAACGGGTACGTATTTTGACGGTGGATTTACTTATGGTATTTGGAGTGTAACGAAAGACGTATGGGCAGAACAAGAATTTGTGAAACTTTATATAGAAGGTTCAAAAACGACTAACAATGGAAATAGTACTTATACTAGAAACATGTCGTATGGTATCAAAATTTTAGAAATGGGAAAAGATAAGATCAAAGCTTCCGATATAGTATTCAATAATATTTTCTATCTAGTCAGAACGACTGACGATGCTATAAATAACTATTCAGAAGAGTAGTTGGATTAAAGGAGTATGCCGATAGCCGAATATTAAAGTGGAGGCGCTATTAAATATTCTTGTATGAACAAATTTAATATTGGAGAAAAAGTATTACTTACGTTAGATCAAAGAGTATACTATGTTCTGAGTTTCGAGAAGAACTCTGTAGGCTCATATTTTTATGATCTCATAGATATTGAAAATAACAAAACTATGGATGATGTTTTAGAAGATTACTTGAAAAAAATAGACTGACTTCTTTATCTAACAAAAAAGAGAGAGTGTGTCAATGTAATGAACCCCAAAAGTTGAACACAAAACTTTTGGGGTTTGTTATGTATAAGAAACATTCAATTGAAGAACGGTTATTAGCCGTGCAAAAATGTTTAGAAGGTTATACCCCCTGGTCGCTTTCTTTATGAGTGTGTGTTCTTTTTTTTCTTTCCGCCTTTTAATCGTTTTTTATCATAGGCGGTTGTTGTTTTCGTTATTGATATCCAATAAGTGAAATACTATCTCACTTATTTATGCAAACTCATATTGGAGAATAGGCACATTAAGCGCATTCTCTAATTTGCAGATCGTTTCCAACGAGAGGTTCTCCTCGCCCTTCAACAGACGGGATACATACTGCGGTGAACAACCCATACGCGTTGCCAAGTCTGACCGCGTAAGGTCCTGACGCTTCATTGCCATAGCAGTCTTGATGGCAATCTTACGAGAATAAGGAAGCCATGCCTTATTGGCTCTACGCCATTCCGCTTCTTCCCGCCACTTTGAAGGTGTCGGGGAAGAATGAGCTTCCAGAAAAGCAATTTGTTCTTCTGCGGTTTTCATAATTAGCCCTCCTTTATAAAATCGTTAAAACTATCATCGTCAATTATATCATTCTCAACAAGATATTGTCTAACTTTCTCCAGTTTTCCAAGTTCTTTGAGAGTGTGCTCTCTGTCCTTCATTTCCAATGTTAGTTTGATAGCACCTCCTGTAATAACATATATACCCGGATTTAGTTTAATAGCATATATACGCAACCAACTATCATGGCGAGGACGTTTGTCTAAACGTGCTTTTTCTTTTCCTAACATCATTTCGGATGTGCGTCCATTTTCAAGATGACGGAATAACTCATCTAAATTAGCGTCGGGCGATATATCAAGAATAAGACATTCTAATTTATCGCTGTCTTCCATTGTATCATAAACAGCTTCATCCAAATTAGTTACTTTAAAATATGCAAGGTCTTCAAAATTTTTCTGGAAGAATTCTAATAACCATTCAGCATCATTCCACTGAGTAAACACGCGCTCTAATTCATTCTGTTCCTCATCGTTATAATGAACAGCCCAAAGGCGACCATCTTCTATTATCTTGTCGAATGTCATATAGTATTATTATTTTTCGCTGCAAAGATACAATAAATTTTTGACATGTGCAACTTTTAGGTTGCATTTTTTGTGTTTTTTTGCTTTTTTAGTGGATTTGGGTACTAATCTGTAGGTTATTGGGCAGTTTGTTGGGCTTTGAGGGATTGATAGACCATGGAGCGGATGAAGTTATCGAGGCGGAAATAACGCTTCGGAGAGTGGGTGGTCT
Source organism: Lachnospiraceae bacterium (assembly GCA_017542245.1). Lineage (GTDB taxonomy): Bacteria > Bacillota > Clostridia > Lachnospirales > Lachnospiraceae > RUG11977. The sequence goes on along the minus strand of JAFXXN010000157.1, from coordinate 1,088 downwards.
TGTCTATCGGGGCTTGCGGGTCTGGACGGGTGCCGCGAGTGGATGGGAGTTGGGCTTTGTAACGCTTGCGGTAGTCGGTAAGCAGGGTGAGGGCTTCCTCTTTCGTGAGATACTTGGGACGAGGCGGAAAGACGGAGACGGTAGGTGTGGGCTCGGGTTTCTCTGCATCGAGAATCTCTTTGGTCATAAGACAGGCTTGGCGGAAGAGGTTGATGTGCTCCAGTTCTGCACCCTGCGGAGGGTTCTTCTTGTAATCACGCGGATTGCGGACGGCATAGGATTCCTGCACGCCTTCATGGATAATACGACCGTCATCGGAACGGTATTTTTTCATTCGGTTGATGATGCCTTTGCGTTCTAAAGCACCGTGGATTTCACGGACAGGATGTTCAAGGATTGTTTTTGCCATATTGCTGGGTGTTTTTTGATCCGCCGAAGTTGGCGGATAGCATTGTTTTGTTACGCTGTGGTTGGCTTGTGAGCGGCTGAATTACGTATAAATAACATAGTAATCACCTACTAACCACCTACTATAGAAAGCTTGCGCTCTGCTTGCATATAGCTTGGCGATTGCTGATTAATAGGAGGATGATAGTTGTTAATCGGATGCAAAGATACGGATTTTTTCTCAAATATACAAATAAAACAGGAAAAAATGATGAACTCCCTCTTCGAGGACTTCTGCGAGTACGGTCTCGGTATGCAGATTGCCCACCGCAAACTGCGTGAGCGCCTCGCTGCACTCATGCAGAAGGGTCTGGAGTGCGCTGACTGCTCGGCTGAGCTCAAAGAGATGTTCCAGAAGTGGCTCGACAACCGCAATGACGCTAAGATCACCAACGACCTCTACGAGCCGATGGTGGCTGCTATGGAGAAATGCGGTTGCGACACCTGCAAGGCTATCCTCGCTGAGAAAGACCATATCGTTAAACGCAGCCAGTGGATTGTCGGCGGTGACGGTGCTTCCTATGATATCGGTTACGGCGGACTCGACCACGTCATCGCTTCCGGCGAAGATGTCAACATCCTCGTGCTCGATACCGAGGTGTACTCCAACACCGGTGGTCAGGCTTCCAAGGCAACGCCGC
>JAFXXN010000156.1 GCA_017542245.1 Lachnospiraceae bacterium | reverse complement strand
TAGATGAAGGGTTTATAGATGGTCAGCTTTATTGGCTTGCCAAATGGCAGGAAGCAATGACAGGATTTACAGAAGGGCTTTAAGGATATTATAAGGAGTTTATGACATGATAAGAGTACTTTTTATCTGCCACGGGAATATCTGCCGTTCGACAATGGCTGAGAGTGTTTTTACATATATGGTAAAGGAAAGAGGTCTGGAGAGGCAGTTTTTTATTGACTCTGCAGCAACAAGTACGGAGGAAATAGGAAACAGGCCGCATTATGGAACGGTTTCAAAGCTGAGGGCGGAAGGTATTCCTTTAGTTCCGCACAGAGCACGGCAGATGACCAGAAGGGATTACGATGAGTTTGATTACATAATAGGTATGGACTCTGCAAATATCAGAAATATGGGACGTATCTGCGGCGGGGACACAAAAGGGAAATTCTACCGTATGCTGGAATTTGTCGGTTCTATGAATGACGTGGCAGATCCCTGGTATACTGATGATTTCGATGCTACTTACAGGGATATAACAAATGGACTTAATGGTTTTTTTGAATTCCTCAAAGAACGTGGAGAAATATAACAAAATAGAAGATGCGGAGCATCGTTTTGTTACCGAGGAAACGCAGAAGGCGTTTTTGAGGTAACATTGACAGTATTTGGAAGTATGTGAGAAGAGGAATATATATGTTGGAAGATGAACTGCTTCATGAAGGTGAGCGCCTTGATGAACTAAACAGAAACAATCTAATGATAATACAGGATCCTTCGCGGTTCTGCTTCGGTATGGATGCAGTACTGCTTTCAGGGTTTGCGAAAGTTAAAGAAGGAGAAAAGGCTATAGATCTGGGGACAGGGAATGGAATAATACCTATCCTTCTTTCTGCTAAAACTGAAGGCGAACATTTTATAGGGCTTGAAATACAGCCTGAAAATGTGGATATAGCTTCACGCAGTATAAAGTACAATCATCTGGAAGAAAAGATAGATATTGTTGAAGGCGATATAGTGAAAGCTTCTGAGATATTTGGAAAATCAGTTTTTGATGTGGTGACATCGAACCCTCCTTATATGATAGGACAGCACGGCCTGATTAATCCCGATTCTGCGAAGGCTATAGCGAGGCACGAAGTGAAATGTACTTTTGAGGATGTGGCAAGGGAAACAGCTGCGCTTCTTAAACCCGGCGGAAGGTTTTATCTGGTACACCGTCCGTTCAGGCTTGCAGAACTGATAGTGACTTTGGTAAAATATAAATTAGAACCAAAGAGAATGAAGATGGTTCATCCATTTATAGACAAAGAGCCCAATATGGTTCTTTTGGAATGTGTAAGAGGTGGGAACTCGCGAATGACAATTGAGGCTCCTCTTATCGTCTATAAAGAGCCGGGAGTATATATGGACGAGATATATAATATTTACGGGTATTAAGAATACTCTTGATGTTTCTTGAAATGTTTCAAAAAAAAGAGAGCCTGTACCGGATCTGGCAGCATACCAGATAGGCGCGGCTCTCGTTTATTTTACTCATTTATCAGCTTTTCCAAAGAGAATGGAGATTGCAGTATGCATAAACTGCTTCAACTTCGTCTCCTTCACATATGCAGAATGTAACTTCAGGAGCGTCACCGGGCTTTAAGGCCTTACGCTGATTTCCGAACTTGGTCTTTAAAGATACCCATTCAATATAGTGATCGTCTGCCATGGGATGGGCAACACTTCCAATCTTAACAAACACTTTGTTATCGTTAACTTCATAAACGGGAACATGCTTCTCAAGGGAGGCATCTGTGGTACCGGGAACTATTTCCTGCATAGGTTTCCCACAGCACATAATGGGAACACCGGTTTTCTTAACGATCGCAACAATCTGTCCGCATACGGGACAACGGTAAAAAATCATGTTCATGGCAAACTCCTTTCTTGTTAAACGATTGAGATTTTGGTAAGAAAAACATTTTTTTTATTCGATGGACAAAAGTCAAAATGCCTTTTATCTTAAACTTTATAATATCAGAATTACCCAAATAAATCAAGCTCTTTTATAAAGAATTAGCTTGTATATTAAGGCATTGTATGTTACTATTAGTTAAAAGTCGTTTTAAGAAAGACTTGGGATATTTCAATCACCAAGACGGTTTTTTGTTCGTAATGAGACATCTTTTTGTTTCAAATGTTAGCTGTGTTTTAGTGATGTTATATGGCATATTATTTTGGGGTTTAATTGGGAGGATTTTATGGGATTTGGAACATTAATATTTATCTACATTTTATCTTATGTAATAGCAGCGTGCATATGTGGAGCAATCTGTCAGCATATAAATGAAAGTAAAGGCTATTACGGCGGTTTTGCATGGGGATTCCTAGGGGTAATCGGAATAATTGTAGTTGCATGCAGAAGTGATTCACCGGCAAAGATGGCTTCATATATACGACAGTCTGAAGCACTAAGCAGACTCTCGAGCATTGCGGAAAATCCAACGGCTACTGCCAGTAGAAGAAGAATGGGAAATGACTGGATCTGCGCTAAATGTGGACGAATTGTTCCGGGTTATTCTTCCGGCTGTACATGCGGAATGAGACGTGATGAGTCGAGCAGGATAATGGAGGCTCAGAAGTTGGAGAAAGAAGCAGCTGAAAAAAGTGCAAATGAACAACGTGAAGAGTTAAATAATATTGAGATTCTTATTAAATACAAAGAACTTTTTGATAAAGGGGTTATAACACAAGAGGAATTTGATAAGAAAAAAGAAAGCATTCTTGCAGGCAATCCTCAGGGAAAAGGCGATCTCGCAAATTTACCTGCAGAGCCTGTTGAATGGTTTTGTGTGAAATGTGGTAAGTCTAATCCTAATGAGAGAGGAACATGTTATTACTGCGGTGCATTTAAACAAATGTAGAGTCAATGTCACTAAGAAAATATAGGGGGTTAGAGGGTATGATAAGAGTATTATTCGTATGTCACGGCAATAGGCGACAATTTATCATCAATCCCTTATAAATACTGCGTTTGCGAGGGTTTGTGCTTCTGATTTAGACCACATTTAGACCATCTGAAAGAGGGAAAAAGGTGTGGAATCGGTAATATAGGAGGTTTCTATGATACGAGTGTTATTCGTCTGCTGGGGCAGTATTCGTAGAAATCTTTAAAAACCGAGTGATTTCGGTACTTTGAGGGACGTTCAGAAAAGGATTTAGACCACGTTTAGACCATTTAAAAGCAATATTTTCAGATCAGATTTTAAGTGGGAGCCGTGTTCAGAAAAGCTATATTGTAGACAATTACACAACCAACGATTGTTCATGAGTAGAAGAATCATCCGGTGATGTGTGGAAATGTATCCATGCGTCACCGGATTTTTTTACTTTTCGGGATCGGTTTTCTGATCTCTGGCCATGGCTTCATCGATTGCTCTGTTAATGAAGGCGGTTGCGCTTTCACCCATGCTCTCAGCGTGTTCCTTAATGATGGATCGCTTCTCAGGGGTGACACGAACCTTTATCTCGACAAATCGATCATTATATTTTTTATTCGCTCTCTTACGAGCTTCAGTTAAGCCTTTATAGGAGCCTGGTTTAGCAGCACTCATGACAATTCCTCCGGGAGTGTTTTCGTATAGATTTCTGTAAAGAGTATAACACAGATTGATACATAAGACTATGTAAAAATACAGAAAACCAAAGTTCGATAGAAAAGGAGACAACGATTATGACAAAGAAGAATAAAAGAAGCGTTAAGGTGTATGGCATGAGCGGTTATAAGTACAAGACGACTCCGACCATCATGTTGAAGGGACAGTGGCTGGCTGAGCTGGGATTTGAGATCGGAGATTACCTCTCCATCAGTTGCGAGGATGGAAAGATCATTATCACACCGGATGCTGATAAGGCGGCTCTGATGAAGGCTGAACGTGAATTCATGGAAAGAGAAATGGCAAGCCTGAATAAGCGTTTTCAGATGGAAAAAGAGAGACTTCATGCTCAGTTTGTGGCTGAAAGAAGCGCTGAGTACAACGTGACGAAGGAGGCGTGAGACTATGGGAAAAGCAATGAAAGAATCCAATTTGATGCAGAGACCGTTTGATGATTTGACCACATCGGAAAAAGCAGCCGTATTGAAATTCAGATTTGAGAAGGAAGCTTCAATGCCTGGTGCTCAGAGGATAAAGACCAGAGAAGCAATCGGAGAAGAATATGGTCTGTCCGGTAGCTCCGTGGGAAGGCTCTTGAAACTGAAT
>JAFXXN010000155.1 GCA_017542245.1 Lachnospiraceae bacterium | reverse complement strand
GCGGCATATCTTCCTGTAAAAGGATTGCAGCAGCTAATAAAGACAATCGGTAGGGTTAAGAAGCAACTAAATCCATCACTTAATATAGAAGGAATTCTTATAACGATGGTGGACAACAGAACTAATTATGCAAAAGATATATCATCACAGATTCATGATGCGTACTCCGCAAGTGTCAATGTGTTTCCGGTCGAGATTCCGCTCTCTGTTAGAGCTGCTGAAATAAGTGCTGAGGGGAGCAGTTTATATGTTTATGACCCGAAAGGTAAGGCAGCACATGCTTATGGAGAACTGATTAAGGAGGTTATGAATAATGGCTAATAGAGTTGGGAAAAAGATAAAACTTGCGAGTATTGATGAACTCTTAGGAGCTCCAAATACGGAAGGAACTGTAGATATTGATGTTAGGGCCATTTACCCATTTGAGAACCATCCATTTAAGGTTTTGGATGATGATAAGATGGATGATTTAGTTGAGAGTATCCTGGAAAATGGTGTTATAAACCCAGTACTTGTGAGGCCTGATGACGAAGGAACATATGAAATGATATCAGGACATAGAAGACTACATGCAGCTAAAAGAGCAGGGTTACAGAAAATACCGGCAATAGTAAAAGAGATGACTAACGATGATGCAGTTGTGGCAATGGTTGATTCGAATATGCAGCGAGAGGAGATCCTTCCAAGTGAGCGAGCATATTCTTTAAAAATGAAAATGGATGCCATGAATCATAGAGGGAGCCGAACAGATTTGTCTTTGTCTCCTGAAGAGACAAAGATACACTCAGCAGAAGCTGTTGGGGAAACAGTAGGGCTTAAGCGTGCGCAGGTGCATAGGTACATTAGGCTGACTTTTTTGATTCCAAGGCTATTGGAGCAAGTAGATGAGGGACTCATTTCTATAGGCATGGCCGTTGAATTATCTTACCTCAGTAAAACATACCAGGAATGGATTGCCGATTATATGTTTGAAAAAGGCATGGTAACTATGGAACAGGTAATGGAACTGCGAAATTACCGTGATGACAGCACGCTGACAAAAGATCAGCTTTTTGAGATTATTGCTTCATCTAAAGCAGTCCATGAAAAGAAGAAAACGCGAGTTATTCTCAATGATAAGGAACTAAGCAGATATTTTCCGCCGGAATATACAAATGCCATGATAGCAAAAGTGATAAACGGTCTTTTGGAGCAGTGGAAACGAGAACGTGATAGCAAGGAGAATGCAGAATGATGGAATACTTTTATAGAGAGCAGGCAGAACAATTTGATCATATATGTGTGCCGAAAGCCCTTATATATGATAAGGATTTTTCACATCTTTCTGATAGTGCCAAGATGCTGTATGGCATACTGCTTGAAAAGATGGGGGATGTTAGTAATAACGGCTGGTTTGACGAAATGAACAGGGCCTATCTGGAATATACTCTGACAGATATGGCAGATGACATTGGGTGCTCCCGGCATAAGATTATCAACTGTGTATCTGAGTTAGAAGGCATTGGCCTAATTGTCATAGACAGATCGCAAAAGGGACGAGCAAACCGTATTTATGTTAAGAACTTTGCAAAAAGACAAAGACTTTCTGTGATGAACTAGTGCATAAATTGCACCACTTGAGTCTATAGAGAGCTATTGAAGGGAGAAGAAGAAATGAGCGAAAAGATCATATTTGATTATTTTTATAATCATGAGACTGATATGGTCTGCTTTTACAGAATACCAAAGTTTCTTGTGACAAATGATCGCTTTTCTAAAATGAAAACAGAAGCTAAGATGCTATATGGATTACTGCTGGATAGGATGTCTCTGTCCCGGAAAAATGAATGGTTTGATAAGAAACAGAGAGCATTTATCTATTTTAGCCAGAATGAAGCCATGGAATTATTGAATTGTGGAGAAACCAAGACGAGAATGCTCTTTGGGGATTTAGAGAGGCATGGACTTATCGAGAGAAAAAAGCAGGGCCAGGGTAATCCGGATATTATCTATGTGAAGAATTTTGTGGAAAAAGATAGAGGGCAGACCGATGAAAATCACGGTTCAGGGAAGAAGGTCAGGAATTTTAATAAGGACAATCATTGTCAGACCAACGGGAAATACGGTTCTGAACCAACAAAAAATGATGGTCTAGAAACGCAGATTCCACGGGGTAATTATAATGATATTAATAATACTGAGTTAGTTATAAGTCCTATCGAATCGATGGAAAACGATGAAGATGACGAGTATGATGCGTATGCAGAACTTATCAGAGAAAATTTATCATTGGATCTTATGAAGCAAAGATATCCCATGGATAGTGAGGATATCGATGGAATCTACGATCTTGTTTTGGAAACAGTTCTGTGCAGAAATAAAACAATTGTTATTGCAAGCAATGAATACCCGACAAAACTTGTAAGGCAAAAATTCCTGAAGCTGAATCACATGCATATGGAGTATGTCCTTGGTTGCATGAAAGATAATACGACTAAGATCAGGAATATTAAAAAATATCTTTTAGCAGCACTGTTTAATGCGCCTACGACTATGAGTGGGTATTTTGCAGCTGAAGTAAGCCATGATATGGCAGAATATGCAGTTAAACAAATGGAGGGATAAAATGTTCGTGTTGAAGCTTTTTGTAAAAATATTATTGCTTCCGGTCTTTATTGCAGTTGGCTTTATAAGAACGTGGGTAGATGTTTTATCTAAGATCGGGTGTGTGATTTTGGGATTGTTCTATCTTGTCATGTTGGCAATCATAGTCTTGTATGCATGTAAGCACATGTGGGGGTGCGTCGCAATATCAGTTGGCATGTCTTTTGCAGGATTCCTGATCAGTTTTGCAACAGTAGCCGTCGGAACCATGCTTGAAGGAATCGGAGCAAAATTGGGCGATATAATAGCATCATAAAGCTGCAACTATACAGAATGATTATAAAAACACGACACTTATGCAACAAACGTGATAGCATATTACTATTGGAGCATTTTTGTAATGACAAGGTGAGTAAAGGTCGGTAAAGCATGGATATCAAGGCAAAACTTCAGAGATTTGGGAAAAGGACTATAACACTTGAAGAACTGTCTTCTGTCACTAATACGGTTTCATCAGATGTTAGGAATTTATATACAAGGATACAGGAAGTATGCGAACTGGGGTATATTGAACCGGTTAAGAATTCCGGCAAAAACGGCAATATTAGCTATCCACTATACAAGAAATACAGGATCTTGGTAAAAGAGGAAGCTGATAATGAAACCATAGACGAAATAAGAAAGTTGCATCCACTACTGCTAAGGAGTGGGTATTTATCTGCAAATCCTTTGGAATTTCAAAAGAATAGGGCTGTTATTGAATGCCTTAGTGCATATTTGTTTGGTGATAAAGATGTGACTTTTATATCCAGAAAAGAGCGTTCCTTTGAGATATTTGGACATGAAAAAACTCTTGATGACAGTATAGTGAAAACGCTTTTGCGGAAGCTGCAGATTACTGAGTCAGAACTGGGATTCTATGACACGCCAGAATATTGTTTTCATGATTATATTCCAGTCAGGAAAGATCACATGGCACTTCTTATCTGCGAGAACAAGGATATATGGTTCAACATCCGAAGGCGTATGTTTGAGGATGGTGTAAGAAGTCTGTTTGGAGTAGCAATTGACGGAGTTGTTTATGGCGAAGGAAATAAGGTTTCTGACAGAACGGGAGCTCTTGAAGAGTATGTTAAATTCATGGGTGATCCTGATGTGAAGTTCCTGTACTGGGGAGATATTGACAGAGAAGGCTTTGACATATTCAGAAGAACAAAAGATGCCAACGACAGGCTTGATATATCTTTGTTTGTGCCCGGATATAGAAAAATGATAGAAAGAGCAAGGGATACAGAACTGGAGGATAGTCCGTCTTCCAAGAAACGGGGCATGCGTTTTGATGATCTTATCAATGAGTTCTCCGATGATGAACGGAACTTCCTAACGGACATATTCGATAATAATAAGCTTATTCCACAGGAGATAATATCATACAAGTATTTGAAAGAAGGT
>JAFXXN010000154.1 GCA_017542245.1 Lachnospiraceae bacterium | reverse complement strand
TTCCCTGAGCTCCGTTAAATGCATCAATGTTTTTTTCTGCCAGTATCCTTTCAAATATACGATCACCCAGCTGTTTTATTTTTGTAACAAGAAATCCACCATTTGTCTTCATAATTAAATACTCCTATATCGTAGTTTTATGCTACCATATAGGAGTATTTGTGTCAAGCACACATATCATAACTTCGGATTTTATGCTCCAACGTTCATCCCGACAAACAGGAATTTGCCGAGCTCTGAATCATTTAATAAATCATCCTTGTATGCCTTTTGGGGTTCCAGTTTTATAGAACTCTTTAAGACCTTTATATGCAAATGATTTTTTTACAATCCTTATCTGCTTTTCCTATAATACATAGTTCTAGTATATTGAATCTCGTCACCCAGGGTTTCACCAATCTTCTTTTCAAAATCAACTTCATTAAATTCTGGGAAAAAGGTATCACCATTCTCAATCTCTATGTCAACTTCAGTAATATACATAACATCCACTAAAGGAATAGCCTCTTTATATAATCCATAACCTCCCGCTATAAATATGTTTTTTTCTTTTGCCATATCTATTGCCTCTTTAACAGAACTTGCAGTTCGAACGCTACTCCCTTCAAACTGTTTGGTTTTTGAAACAACAATTGTTTCTCGGTTCGAAAGCGGATGTCCAATTTCCTCATATGAACGTCGACCCATTACAACAACATTTCCCGTTGTGAGCTCTTTAAATTGTTTTTGCTCTCCTTTAATTCTCCAAGGAATTTCTCCACCTTTTCCAATTACATTATTTTTTGAACGAGCTACTATCAATCCAATCATTTATCTCCCTTTCAAATCCCGATTTTTCTAAATAGCCTGATTGCATTATATCGCAAGATAAAATTCTACCTTTGTTATTTCTTCCGAAGTTCTGTACCGCTACATCTTGTTTCGTAGTGGGTTTTATAATTATTCATGATTTTATGCATCCTCTAAAAATACTCTACAAAAATATCTTTTGGTTTAACTTACTTGATGGACAGATGCGCAATCAGGTTCAATCCATAGTAATACTCTATACACTTTCTTTCCATTCTCAATACAGCCGTCCATTTTAGTACAACAACCGGAATGTAATAATTCCCGAATATATAGACGCATTTCCTTTTACAAATAATCTTAACGGAACGCATGGGATATCACTTATGTTTATCTGAATAGTTTAGGTTCCATCATAACATCATCATGTAACTCCAGTTCCCGATGGATTTCCCGTTATATTCAAACTTTTTTTCGTCGAAAAGGGAAAATCCGTTCTTTTCATAAAATTTGCAATTTGCTACAGAATTTGTAAAAAGTGTCAAAACTTCCCCGTTGGCTCTTTTAACAAACGGAATCAGGCATTCCTTTAAAAAAGCGCTTCCGATACCCTTTCCTTCATCCTCTTTTTTTACCGTGAAAAGACTTAAATACCAATGCTTTCCCTCGAAATCATGGCAGGGAGCCGAAGCAAGTTCCTCCATAGCACTCCATGCATTCACCTTCTTAAATCCCCCTCCAAGCCATACTTTCATCCAACCGGCCTTTAAGTAATCACCATCTGAGGGTCTAACAAATTCAGGTGAACAAAGTTGTGCTACGGCAACTGTTTTTTCATTTTCTTTTGCAATGAAGAAAACACACCCGTTCCGCTCCCAATTTGCCTTAAATTCGCAATGAATCAGCGCGTTCAAAAAACGTTGTCTTCGTCGCTCATTCGAAATATATAAGCTGAAATACTCGTAATCTGCAAAGGCTTCCGCCGCAAGTAAAGCGCAATGTTGCAAATCTTCACGCTTCATCATCGTATATGTTAAAGGAATAAGTTTTATATTATTCATAGCGCTATATCCTGAAAGTTAATCTATTTAAAACAATTGCGATTTTTCTAAATACTGTTAGCACGTTATATCGCAAGATAAAATTTTACCCGGATATTCCCTCCAATGCACCACACTACAATATCTTGTCTGGCAGTAAGTATTATTATTCATACCATTGAATTCCTGTTGAACTAATTTTATCCGCTTTATTATCTTATTCGAATATAAACATCATAATCCCATACTTCATTGCTTATATCCCACTCATGAGATGTCTTTTCCATCTTATTGGGATTCCAATTTTCTACCTTGCAATCCGAATCGGACATTGTGTGGTCTATTTTTTTTGAGTAATCACGCGGGTATATACATTTATCCTCGCCCGGAATGGCTGTATAAATTTTGATTGTAAAATCCATTTTATATGGTGTTGTGTGGAATTTATCCTCCTTTGCGCTGATTTCTTTTAGATCCGCAATAAAAGAATTCACTTCACTCAATGCCTCGGAATAAACATCTTCATCTATGAAGATTGCAAAGTAACGTCCTCTCTCATTTACCGGTGTTGCATTCCCTATTTTGTATTCGTTAAAGCCGTGTTTTTGGATTATTTTTTCAATCTCCGGATCCCAATACCTCATAACTGCACCGGCATAATCATCTTTTCCCGGAAGCGATGTCAACTGATAAGAATACTCATGAAAAACCGAATCTTCTCCTCCTTTAAACTCCGCTGTAAAAGAAAGATTACGGTCTAATGATATAAATTCACCATTTCCGTTATACTGAATCCGTTCTCCCAATGTCCTTTTTTCTACTTCTGCAACCAGTTCCTGGTCCGTAGGTTTTCTGGATGACTGTGAAATACATGCTGTAGTAAAAAAACCACAAAAAACAATAGTCACGAGGCAAAGCATCAACACTTTATGATATTTTTTCGCCATTTTCCCTCCAGTTTTTTCCAATCTTCCGTTGGCACATTTTATCGCAAGATAAAAATCTACTGTTGTTAATTCTTCCGAAGGTCTGCGCCACTACATATTGTTTCGTAGTAGGTTCTTATAAATATGCATGATTTTATGCATCCTCTAAAAATGCTCTACAAAAATAACTTCCGATTTAACTTACTATAAGACTATTGGGACTCATATCGATAAACATATCTGATTTCCTTCAAATCTTTTCCTCCAATACAATCATCACGATAATCTCCGGAATTCATAAATCCAATACTTTCATAAAAATGCCTGGCTCCGTTGTTTTCTTCAAGAACCCATAAAAACACTTCACTGAATCCTTTTTTCTGTAATTCACTCAGTGCGGTTTTCAATAACTTTTTCCCGTAGCCTTTCCCAATATATTCGGGCAGAAAATATATAGAGATTATTTCCCCGGCATCGGGATACAATTCAAATCGCGATTTACAAAAGCTACTGGTCCCTACATATTTACCGTCTTCGATGCATACCAGGGTAAACCATTCCGGGTTATCAAGTTTATTAGCCCATTGTCCCTCGGAAATCGAATCTAAATAAGTCTGTGGAATAATATCTGAATAAGCATACTTCCAGCTTTCTTCATATATTCTACTTATCAATCTTTTGTTGTCGGCCGGGTTGATATATCTTATATCCATTCCTTAAAAAACTTTACCTTCCTTGAACACCTTTATCATTTCATTTGTCAGACTCAGATTATTAGGCTGTAATACGATATCTTCCCGGCTCACCCATTCGGCGTATTTTAACTCTCTTTCATCCATATGGATATTCCCATCTCCGTCAGCCTCGCAAAAGAACCCAACCAGAATATCCTGTGCCATTCCCCACGGCTGTGACTTATAATATCTGATGTTTTTTACCTTTACGCCGGTCTCTTCCATTACCTCCCGGGCAACGGTTTCCTCAAGCGTTTCCCCAAACTCTGTGAAGCCGGCAACCAGTGCATTATGTGCATATCCCTTACGGTATCTTGTGATCAGGAGTTTTTCTCCTTTTGTAACTCCGACAATGACTGCAGGATTAATTCTCGGATAAACTACATTTCCACACGATGGACATATAAGCGAACGCTCTGTTTTGCCAAGCTCCAGTCTGCAGGCACATCTTCCGCAATATTGATTATCTGCATACCATCTCCACAGATGATAAGCAGAAAAAACTGCAAACAGTTCTTTACCGGAACATCTGTCCCGAAGCTCTCTAACAGAATAATATCCATACTCCGGATTTAAAAAACTCACTTCACCAAGTGCCAGAAAAAACTTTTTCTCATCAACCGAAAACAAATAGACAGCAGAAGCTTCCTTCACATCTGATCCCATTACAAATCCAATCTGTTCATCTCCAATCCTGACATATGCCTTTCCTTCCGCATTGAACCAAAGAACATAATCCTCCGCTGTCATTTTGTAATCCATATAATTATTATTTAATTTACTTGGATAAATATCCTGAATCATTCTTGCCACCCATTTCCGTTGAACTCCGGTATAAATCTTATTGCTATATCATTTATGGTCCAAGCCTTATTTTTTTGCCTCTTGGCAAACAATTGTATTTTTATTTCCAAGTTTATTCACTGATTATACCATAAAACCCGTTGGGTATTTTATATCTTCCTCTGAAAAGCCGTGATCGAATTCCGTTAAAATAAAAAAACTCCGAAGAATTTGATATGCTACCCCCAAGTAGGACATTGAAATATAAAACCTACTTGGGGGTATTTCTATGTCCAGAAAAAATAAGATTGATCCTGCCGAAAAGGTAAAGATCATTGAGCGGGTACTGGCAGATGAGATCAGCGCTACTG
>JAFXXN010000153.1 GCA_017542245.1 Lachnospiraceae bacterium | reverse complement strand
TTCGTGCATGTAAATGTATGAACCCGTCCATCCTTTTCAGTATACTTGTAATACCGGCCATTGGAAAAATCAACAGTATTATTGACGGCTTTAATCTCTTCACACCTATCGGCACTTACTGCAGGCAACTCGCTTTTAAGATACTCTTTTCCACCTATAACAAAGCTGAATTGCTTATCGCACTTTCGCTTCATAATATCCAGATAATTGAAATTAATCTTGTCCAAAACAGAAGAAGTGATCTTATTACGCTTCGACCCACTATTCGCAGAATAGACACCAGATGTATAATCGGTACCGTGAACATAACTATCTCTTATTCCCGATGATATCGTCTTTTTCGTTGCTTGTTTAGATTTTAATCTCTGATTTGGAAATAGGTTTATCAGATTTGAATTTCCATTAACTCTCATATGTAATCCTCCAATCATATAAGTATTAAGATCACTTCCCGCAGCCCCTCTGTCAGTCAGAGCCGCACCGCTCCCTGGAAAGGTCCAAGCGGTATCCTTTTTTACATATCTATCAAAACAGGTGCTGATATTCCTGTCTCATACCTTGCCAACATACTTTCAATCGTATCCCCAAAGACAAAATTATTGTTATTAAGCATCTGCTCATGGAGTATAGATTCTATGCTTCTCTGCCGATAGTTCTCTTCCTGAATACGCCGTTGTTCATCCGCAGCCTCCTGACTTCGCTCAATACTCTCTTGTCTTTCCTTTGCTTCTTTCTCCCTCTTCGCTTTATGATCTGCGGCAACCTTGGCCTTATACTCCGGCGTCTCTTCTGCACTGCAATAATATGTTACCGTCCCATCCTCGTTAATAGTCACGCCACTGGTAGTCATCCTAAGATTGTGTGCGCCCAGAAAAGCACTTGTTGCAGGCAAAGAATCAAAGTGTTCCTGAATCTTTTTCTCGTAATAAGTAGCTTTTTCCGGATCATTCGCCATCTTCTCCAGAATATTTGGTGCTATTGCAACATTTCCTGAACCTACTGTTCCGGCAGCAAACCTATCCATGCTATTCTGATCTTTCCCAATGTTTGCTACGGTAATAGGACATCCAAATTTTGTCTGTAGGCTGTTTTTGTATGCATCCACCTTATCATCTGAAGAAGTAGCCACTTTCAAAGAATTGGCAAACCCAGATGAAGAAACCTGTTTATTCTTGATCTGATTCGCATACTGATATGCGCTTGCCACATTTCCAATACTTCCGATATCCATACTGACACCTCCTAAATATATTCACAAAAAAAGGAATCCAAAGAATCTGTTTATCTAATCATCCTTGAATCCCTTCGCCGTCCTTAGCCAATTCCACATGTCTATAATAGAATTACGAAACCACTGCATTCTGACGTCTGTAATTATCATTATCCTTCTGGGACAGCTCAGCTTCGACCTGACGAAGCTCCTGTTCCAGTCTCTTCTTCTGATCATCTTCAGCGGTACGAATTTCCTGTTCCAAGCGTGCTTTCTTCTCTTTAAGCTTTTCTATTTCTCGATCCACCTTATCTGTATCGGTTGTCGTAGATTCGCTCTTCTTTGGATCACTTAAAACCTTATCATCTGCTTTCGACTCCGGCGACACATCCTTTTTAGGATCAATATAATCAATCTTCGGATTTCCATCCGCATCTTTTCCCGGTCTGTATATTCCCTTCACCGGATCCGAAGGAATATACTCATCCGCAGGCATAGCATTTGCACCTGCCTCTTTCATATCGTCAGGTTTTCCTACCTGCTCCGCCTTTTTTACATCCTGTGCTTCATGCAGTCTTGCATATCGCTCCTGTTCAGGAATACTATTTAATCCATCCATTCCTATTCTCATAATGATTAACCTCGCTTTCTACTACAGATAGAGACTTTTCCTTATCTCTCAATTGCTATTTCGGATTCTAAAAGTTGGAATATAACCCACTTGTAACAGAAGGTCACTTTCATGTAACAGAAGGACATTTTTTAAGCAGAATCGATATTCTATAAACAGAATCCGACTTCTTGACATTGACGGTTCCACTGTATCGTTCTGCGATATCCTCAACATTTTTCAATCCTATCCCATGCCATATATCATCTGCGCCCTTCAATACTTTCTCTGATGGATCAAATCCGTTCTCACAAACAAGAAGAATAACATTTTTCTTGTCAGCCATTTTTATATTTATGTATTTTAACTCTGCCGAAGCAGCTTCTGCCGCCTTCAAGGCATTATCCAAGATATTCGACAACACAATGGATAAATCATACACGGGAATTCCCCATGAACCTTTATATACAAAGTTTGAAGAAAAAGTGATTCCCCTTTCCTCAGCCTTCCTATATCTATCATTCATGACAACATCTGTGACCGGATCTCCGGTATTATACCGCATTTCCACAGAACGGATTGTATCATCAATATCAGTGATATATCTACATAATTCCTCATTAAGGCCCTGCTCTGCAAGTCCCCTGATATTAGTCATATGGTTAGCCATTTCATGTCTTACTTTTCTCACCTGTTCATAATAATGTTCCGTATCATCCAATCGCCTTCGTATAGCCTCTTCCTCCAAGCTCCTGGCTAAATGCAATTCACTCCGTCGCCTAAATTCACAATATCTTTGCCATATGAGAATTGCCGACAATTCGCCAAAGTATAGAAGAATCGCTACCAACGGCAAAAGCCATAGAAGTTGAGGCTTTTCATCCAACAGAATAATGGATCCATCAGCGGTATCCAAAACAGCTATCCCCATCATAATCCGTGTTAGGATAATCCCCGCAATGTTCATCACAGATAGATAACAAAGCTCCATCCACCTCATTTTTTCTGGTCTTTTCACAAACCATATAATAGGCAGGATTTCAATCAACAGTATCACAATATAGATTCCCTCAGACAGAAGAGAAAGAATATCTACCCTATACGAAACAAATGATTCAACATCCTCTGTCATTTCAATACCGGACATCATTCTTTTTGAAACTGCATTCATTATGGAATTAACGGCAAAAAAAGACAGATATCTTAGATTTACGAACAGTATCAGTGAAAATATTGTTTCCGGCATTTTCTCTCTTTTGTATAAATAAGCATATAATAGCGGTATCCCACACAGTGTGAGCATCCAAATCGGAAATCCATCTGTGAATACACACCACCGTAGAACTTCTGTCACAATTACTACCATAGCCAGAACAAGTACTTTCTTCTTTTCCGTCTTGCTTTCTCCGAAAAAAAGCGGGACAAACCTATTCCATAGGACAAAAAGAAATACTATCCTACAGGGAATTTCAATCAGTTCTGCAATTATTTGATATATGCTCATATCTGTAATGTTACTCAACATAGCTCACTCTCCAGAAAAGCTGCGTAATCTGACACAAAATCCTTATATTTGTATTTTGACATTGGGACAGACTCTCCGTCTGTAGTTTGAATACTGCTTCTTGTGTAATCCGAAATATGATTCATGTTTACAATAAAGCTCCTATGCACCTGGCAAAAGGACTTATCAAGTTCCTTCATGATATCAGCGGTCGTTCCATAGGTTTCCACAACTTCATCCTTCAAATGAATAATGAGCTTGCGACCATTACTCTCGATAAACCGGATGTCCGGAATCAGTACAGTTCTCTTTAATCCGCCAAAGCTTACAAAAAGGCTTTTCGCTTTACTTCCTTTAGTCACGCAGAAAACAGCCTTTTTCGCCTGATCAAACACCAGTCCGAACTGCTTCTCATCAATCGGTTTAACCATAAACTGAAATGCTCTTACTCCAAATGCATCCGGCATCCTCTCCGGCAAACCGGTAATAAATATGATCAAAGGAAGAGCTGAAGCGGCATTTCCCTCTTTTATCTGCCTTTCTTTCAGCTTAGCAGCCACTTCCATACCATCCGGCGATTCCTTTAAATCAATGTCGAGATACAGAATATCTATTCTTTTACCCTGTTCGGCGTATTTCAGCACCTCAGAACCGTTTTTAAAGAACAAAATCTCGGTAGAATCATCTACTTTTCCTATATAAGCGGCAATCAGCTCTCTAACATTTTTTTCATCATCACAGATTCCAACAATCATGTCATCATCTCCATAAACATAGTCACTCATTTCTATTATCGGCCTTTCGAAGACTATAATAAACAGCATGTAACAGAAGGTCACTTTTATGTAATGAATGGACAAAAAGAAAAAGCCCGCAGCCATCCAACCATTCCGGTCAGATAACCACGGGCATACCCTCAAACCATATTAAACTCTCTTCGCATAATCCAACGCAATGAAACCAGCATCGCTCTTAAGTCTTCCCCATCCAGCCTCAGAGCCCTTTGCTCCCTGCTTCATCAATCGTATCCCACTCACCTCTTTTCCAGCTATAAAAAAAGACCAGTTCCCATTCCCTTAAAATTTACATACACCCACCCATCGTAAGAATGACCTTGGTATGTTTATATCCTTTATTTTTACTACTGCATTCCATCACTATGTAATAATCATCGTCATCTTCTGCCTTAACAACAATGCCTTGGGAATACTCCGTTTTCCAAAGAGGAGCTACTCCATAGAATGGAGCAACAACTTCATTTGTTGGGTTGGGCATTTCATAGCTAAAATTGTTTTTATACAACCACGCATGATAATTCTTTAGTGCCGGTGGCGGTCCCATAATTTGAAAAGAACTCATTATTGCAGACTGAAATGGGATCTCTTCTTCAAAATTAATTATGTATTCTTCTGTAGGATCTAACTGATATTCTTCTCCCGTTGACTTTGGCTTTTCTTCAAAACTATTCAGTGATATTTTTTTCATAGCTGGTCTCCTCCTGCATTTGGTCTAGTACGCGAATAAGGACAGGGCTGTGATACATACTTATCAATTTTCAAGAATGACTCTCCCAATTCATTTAAGCTTAAAACAAGCATATACTCAGCCACTTCTCCTGCATGATCTATGTATCTCATAGGATTGAGAGACTCGCGAAAAACTTCAAATGGTTCGCCAACCTCAATCCATTCATCATCTTCTTTGTCATAATGACAATTAAGCTCTCGCCACAAGGCCTCGTCGGTTTCTTCATAATAGTCTTCATCAGCAGAAAAATCAGCCCACGGAAATAATCTTGGGAAAACATCTGTATATAAAGTATATGGAAACCAATATGGATATGAATACGTCATTACGGTATTACCATCATCTACAATCAGTTCCGTTTTTCCTTTACCACTGCACTTATTAACCCATTCCTCCGAATGCAGTTTTACTATACCTCCGTCTTTAATTATCTGCATGAATTTCTTTTGTGAAAGCAAAAAATTATAATTAGTCATATGCTCTGGTAAATTTGTAAACGTAAGCAAGAGTTCGTTCGATATATCATCCAAAAACACTTGATTTATCGGAACATTAACATAGTATCCTTTTCCAGCTCCTCCACGCGTTTTTTGTATAGTCTCTGCAGTAAGTTTTTGCCAAATACACATGTCATCATTAGGATTGTAGAGCACAACAATACAAGGTAATGTATTCGTCGTCCAATAATTATACTGTCTATCATCTATATCACGAAAAACGACATAATCTCCTTTGTTTTCTTTAAAGTAACTTTCACCACTTTTTATTTGTAGCGCTAAAAGTTGCTGAACTTTGCCATCTTTATCAGTTCGTTCCATGTGTGCATCAATACCTATATCATCAATAGGTTGTTCTCTAAACATCCACTCAGTCTTTGATGCTATTAAAGAACAATATGATACACCTATTCGTTCTGTAGTATTTGCCATGTTAAGTCCCCCATTTCTATTCTGTCTTACTGTTGTAATTCTTCGGCATTAACAAACCATTCTTTCTTAATTTCAGCGTCATCTTCAAGTCGAAGTATTAAGTTTTCGTCACAAACAAAACTGCTGTGCTTCCATTCCTTATATAACCTAACAATTGCATTTGCCAGAAATATAAGAGTTTTTTCCAGTTCAGTCTCCGGTGGCTTGGCCATATCAAAAATAACTTCTGAGAGAGGAATCAAATATTCAATGCAATAATATATGCTGTTATTAGAATAATCTGTCACCATATTCTTTATCTCAAGAAATCTTCCTATGTTGTCCACTAATTCAGGACACCATGAAAGAGACCGATAATAATGCTGCATTTCTAAATGAGATCTAAAAGCAAATCCATTTACGCAATAGTCTTGAGCATCAAAATAACCCAGCCTTGACTTGATGTACGCCATATTACCCGGTCCCGAATAAAACTCGTCATCCAACGGTTGTAAAGATCTTTTATAATACATTTCCATATGTCCATCACACTTTTTAAAAGTAACATCATACCTTTTAAAAAAATCAGATAGCGGAGTCTCCCCCAGCAAAAGCTGTTCCAAATTATTGTTGGATGTTAGATCTGCTCCATTTAGACGTCTTGTAAGGTGAAACATTTGGATAGAATCCAATGGTAAATCTATACCATAATCTTCTAAAAAGGATTTAACCCAATCATAAAGATTCCCCTCAACGGAATCCATCGTTTCAAAAACTTGCTCTAATTCTTTCTCTGTTAGATCCAGAAAGTCTATCACTCCTTGTTTAAGTGATAGCGGGTCTCTTGCATCAATGTATATCATTTCAATATTCCCCCTAAAAAAGCCTACACATCACCTACATGAAGCAGGAATGCATAGGCAATTATACATAATCTTTTTCGATTATTATTAGCTAACCTGGGTCTCAATTATAGCTTGTTACAAATGAAATAATGTTGATATTTTTTCTGGGTCTACCGAATATCAAGTACCATACCGAGTACCACGGGAGTACCATTTTTCTATAAATTATAATAATTTATAACAAGTTACATACGAGAACAAATTACCACGAACCCAGTATATATGCGGTTTCATAGAGTTTTATGACTCTTTATGGAGATTCATGAAACAGGAGTTCAAATAACGATTCCTAACCCTAGCTTCATTATTCTTCTGTTTACTATATCGGTCACTAACATCATTTTTTTAACCTTATTCATAAACAGACGGTGGCACTATTTAGAACCGATCAAAGTCATCCTGAGAAGCCAACTGATCATGAGGCTCATCATCCCTCTGAAGTTCCGTGTACATATCCAGCACGGTTCCAATCGTCAGCAGATCCAGCTCGCTGATATGGATTTCTTCCTGATTTTGGGTAAAAGAAAAGAACCGGTTTCCCGATTCTTCTCAAAAAGTCGTATTATTAATTCATTCTATACGGAAACATTTACAGATTTTCTTGTAAGTGTTTCTCCATACTCACCGCTTCCCTTCACAAGTGAATTATCTATGGAT
>JAFXXN010000152.1 GCA_017542245.1 Lachnospiraceae bacterium | reverse complement strand
TCTAATATATTCTACTTACATTATATAGGATTCTACCTACAAAAGCAAGGAAAAAGTACTGGAATATATGATATTTATGCGGTTTTCAATGTGCCTATATCAAAGTGTAAGTCTAAAAATCAAGAGGAACTATAGTTTATTTAACCATAACTCCGTCTAACGGGAACTCTCTGGTCCAACCACCAAAGAAACCTTCGGTATAAGGAGGGATGAGAACAGAAATCTGACCGACTTCATCGATGATGAAATCAATATCCTTTGCAGTAAGAGCATTGATATAAGCTTCAATACCTTCTTTGAAATCATCGTAATAATCCTTAAACTCTTCACTTTCTTTTACAGCCTTTATAAACAGGCTCTTGATTTTTTTAAGAGAAAGGCCTGAAACAGTAGTGATGTTTTTCTGTTTACCGGTTTCAAGATCGAAAACAAATCCGGTTCCGATATGATTGCCAACGCCACCTGCATACCACTGATTCTCGCCATATATGCTTATATATTTGCTTCCGCAGTATGTTACATCCATTTCAACAAAATTATGGTAGATATCTTTATCTACTAAACCTTC
This sequence comes from Lachnospiraceae bacterium, assembly GCA_017542245.1. Lineage (GTDB taxonomy): Bacteria > Bacillota > Clostridia > Lachnospirales > Lachnospiraceae > RUG11977. Next base: position 7,532 of record JAFXXN010000152.1, on the reverse strand, counting down.
ATTAACGGCTTCCTGTGCATATACAAAGATGTCTTCGCATTGAGAGTCGTTAAGGAAGGCGTTACAAGCTTTCTTTAAGGTTTTGTTGATCTTAGCAAGACTTTTCTGGAAGCCTGTTAAAACTATTCTGGTAGCATAACAGTTTACAATGAGTGAATTTCCGGCAGCACCTGTAAAGGTTTTTGATTTATCTGACGTTACTTTATGCCAGTAAATCGGCTCATAGTCCAAACTTGTAGGAACCGGATCTGAGAATTCCTCTGCAGAAGCGGGAACAATGTTGACAACTGATATAGCTAATGACAATACCAGTGCCAGTGCAAGAATTTTACCAAAAAATTTTTTCATCTTGTTTACGTCTTTTTTGACGCACTCCTTTCTAAAATTTTATATAATTTTACTCCTTTTCTGTGAAAAAGTCAAATGACAAAATGTAAAAAATGATATTTTTTCACATATATTAAAAGTTGAAGAAAGTATGAATTTATGTTAAAATATTAATGTTATATAGTTAAGTGACCCGGCTTTTAAGATTAATTTGAGGGAATAGGTGGAATATGAATATATTTGATATTATTGGTCCGGTAATGATAGGACCTTCAAGTTCGCATACGGCGGGAGCTGTACGTATCGGAAGAGTTGTAAATAAAGTTCTTGATGGAAAGAATCCGGATAAGGTAGAAATTACACTTTCAGGGTCTTTTGCACAGACCTATAAAGGACATGGAACAGACAGAGCTCTTCTTGCGGGGATTATGGGCTTTCACAGTTATTCGCCGGAAATCAGAGATGCTCTGACAATCGCTAAAGAAAGGAATATCGATTACAGTTTCAGGTGTGAAAACATAAGAGACGCTCATCCAAATACAGCGAGCATAAAATTTTACACAGGAAATGAAGAAGGGGTTGTCCAGGGTGCAAGTGTAGGCGGTGGCAATATCATTGTAGATATGATAAATGGTATGAAAGTAAGTTTTACGGGTGAGAATAACACTTTGCTTGTAATACACAAGGATAGACCCGGAGTTATTTCAAATGTTACGAATCTAATGCATTTTAAACATGAAGAATTGAATATCGCAAATTTCAGGCTTTCCCGACAAAAAAAGGGTGGGGATGCAATCATGATAATTGAGATTGATAATATGCCCCCTTCAGATCTAATAGGAGAACTTAGGGAACTTGAAAATGTAACAAATGCACTTTTTATACGAAAGCTATAGGAGTAATGCTATGTTTAAATATGATTCAATATCTGAATTGGTAAAAGCAGCAGAAGCCGCTCATGAAAAAATAAGCACGCTTGTTCTTAAAGATCATGCCGAAAGCATGGAAAAAACTGAACTGGAAGTTTATGAGAAAATGGAAGTTGACTATATGGTAATGCGTGGTTCAGTTGAGGAAGGCCTAAAAAAAGATTTAAAGTCTATGTCCGGGCTTACCGGTGGAGAAGGCTACCTGATGAACGATTATGCCTTAAATTCAGACCCGCTGTGTGGCAGATTTATTTCGAAAGCGATGGCAAGAGCTTTGGCAGTCGCAGGTTGTAACGCAGCTATGGGAAGAATTGTGGCTGCCCCTACGGCAGGAAGCTGCGGAATACTGCCAGGCTGTCTGATATCAATGTGTGATGACAGAGGATTTGATGAGAAGGATGTTGTAATGTCCATGTTTACTGCCGGGGCGTTCGGTATTGTAATAGCTAACAGGGCAAGTATTGCCGGAGCTACCGGAGGTTGTCAGGCTGAATGCGGAAGCGCATCTGCGATGGCGGCTGCAGCGCTTACTGAACTAATGGGAGGAACACCTAAGCAATGTGCGGCTGCTTGCGCTATAGCAATTTCAAGTCAGCTTGGCCTTGTATGCGATCCGGTTGCCGGACTTGTGGAAATCCCTTGTATAAAAAGGAATGCTTCAGGACTCATTATAGCTTTTTCAAGCACTGATATGGCACTTGCAGGAGTAGCTCCAAAGATTCCTGCTGATGAGTGCCTTGATGCTATGCGGGAGGTTGGAGATGCCCTGCCCTGTGCATTGAAAGAAACTGCGGGCGGTGGATTAGCAACTACTCCTACAGGTAAGAAACTGCAGGAGCAGGTATTTGGTAATAATATTGTTTAATATCAACGGATGATTGTTGTTTTACCTTTATCGTAGTCTATATCCTGAAGATCGGGGTTATTCTTTGCGTCAATGCTTAATAACTCATTGTACATACACATAAGTCTGGCAAGTTTAGGATTATGGCTTATATCAAGATTGCTGATTTTGTTAAATGCACAGGAAAGATTTGTTAATTCCGGATTATTACTTACATCCAAAGATGTAAGCTCATTTGAATCACAAATTAATTCTGATAATTTTGTGTTATGACTTACATCGACAGAAGTTAATTGATTACTATAAACAGATAGCTGTGTAAGTTCGGTATTATTTTGGATATCTATAGTTGTAAGTTTATTATCTCCGATGAATAAAGACTGCAGAGCCAAGAGTTTGCTTACATCAATCCCTGTTAAGAGATTCTGGTGACAAAACAGACCTGTTAATGCAGTATTTTTACTTATATCAAGTTTTGTAAGCTCATTACTGTAACAGGATAGGAAAGTAAGTGATGTATTATTACTAAGATCCAGTTCGGTGATTTTATTTTCGCCACAATCTAAAGATTGAAGATTAGATATATTTCGGGTATCTATTTTATTTAATTGATTTTCTGTGCATATTAATTCCTGAAGTTTAGAATTTTTACTAATGTCTAATTCTGCCAACTGGTTTTTGGAACAGGATAAGTATATAAGTTCCGAACAGGTACCTATGTTTAAATCAGTGATGTTATTTTCTTTACAGTATAAAGATTTTAATTGTGTATTTTGACTTAAGTCTAATGAAGACAAATTATTTTTTTGGCAGACAAGGTAAGTAAGATCTTTAAAAAACTCTATACCGGTAAGGTCTTTTATCCCTAAGTTTTCAACAGTAATCTTTTCTGCAGAAGCTTCAGCATCGGAAAGAATATTGTTTTTGTCTGTATCTATATTTTCAAGTATGTATTGCCTAAAGGCGTTATCCGGAAAGTTTGTGCTGTTTATGGAGAGTCCGGAATAATTTAAGATCATAGGAGAATCGTCGGCGCCTTTAAGGGAGTTTATATCGATATTTGAAAATTCAAAACTTTCAGCTCCTGCTGAGGTGCTTTCAGTGATGTTACCTGAATTATCCGTGACTGTGAGCCAGCCTTCTCCGGCGTCAAGAGTTTCTTTTTTGCCATCAGATGTTTCTACGTCAGCCTGTCCTTCAAGACAGTAGTTAACGGTTCTTGTTCCGCCGTCTTCGGTTTTTGTGGATTTTATGGCAATAACGGTTCCACGGATAGACATGGTAGTATTAGATGTTTTTATTGTTAATGCTTCATCAGAGTTAAGCTTTTTCTGAAGTTCAACAACCATTTCCCCCTTAATAAGGTTAATAACTAGCTTTTTGTCAGAATCTGCGTTAAAGGAAGCTTCAGTATCGTGTTCAAAATATGAATATGTTTCTCTGTCGCAGTTAAAACGTGAAAAGCCGTCAGCAGCCAGCTTTATATAATCTTTATCGCGCATTTTCATGCCTTCATAGGCTTCAAGAGAGTTTCCGTCCCTGTCTACAGATACGCTGCCTAATGTGTTCATTATCTGGATGTTATAAAATGAGCTTGCAGAAGATTTTATTACTATAAATACAATTATTCCTATAATGAGTGCGATGCCAGCAATTACGGGTATTAAAATTTTTTTCTTCATTTTTGGATTCCTTATTAATAAAATATCCCGCTTAACATTTTACATACAATCTAAAGTCAAAGTTGTGACAGTTACAGGGTAGTATATGTATTACGGGAAATGATAATTATAGGTTACAATAGTTTATTATACAATATAATCACAGAAAATCAAATATTTTATGTCGATTTTGGTCAATGTCATCTCGAAAACACCTCCGGCATTTCCTCGGTAATAAAATGATGCTGTGCTAAGAGGTGTGGAGATATCTTTAATTTTGTTATATAGCAGAAATATAGTTATAAGTTATTGTAATTAGAAATTGGAAGACAAGGATATATATTTATCACGAAAGATTTACCTTGACATGGTATTGATAAAGGAGTAGAATTTTGAATAGCAAAAAAGTATAGGAGAAAAATATTATGGCGATGATCTTTTGCTCAAAATGCGGTAACCAGATAAGTGACAAGGCGGTAAATTGTCCTCATTGCGGTTCTCCTAATTTGGCATTTCAGCAGCAACCGATGAATCAGCAAAATATGTATCAACAGCCGCAGATGTACCAGCAGCCCATTCAGAACCAGTATCCTCAGAATGGACAAAATTATGCAAAACCGCATGGCTCAAAAGTTATGCCTTTACTTATCGGTATTATTGCAGTGCTTTTAACCGGATGCGGAGTGCTTGTTTTTGTTCTTCTTAATAAAGATTCTGACAATCAGGGTGGCAGCTCAGGTTATGATAATCCAGCAAATCAGCTTTTTAGTTATAATGAAACCGAAAAGACAGATGAAAATGAAATTTTTGAACAAAAACAGCCGCAGACCAGTGTAAAGGAGGATCCGGTAGTTGAGACTAAGCCGGAACCGACAAAAGAGCCGGAAGCACCTGTCGTTACAAAATATTCTGTTGTATTGACATTTGAAAGCGTAAAAAATGTTGCTCCGGGAACAAAATTTAATACAGATATTCTTATAGATGGAAAAACGATGTGCACTCTTGCTAACGGTGATACAAAGACTCTGCCTACATTATCCCTTGAATACGGAGTTCATACCATACGTCTTCAGAAAAGCGATGATTCTACTTTCTATAGTGATATAACATTTATAGTGGAAGGTGATATGAAAGCTACTTATAAATTTAAGAAGCATTATGGAGTCATGGAGAAGTTTTCTATTGAAAATTAGAATTATTCTGGAATTTTTAAGGATGTAATATGTCTATGATTTATTGTAGTGAATGCGGGAATCCGATAAGCCCGGGACAGAAAATATGTCCTAATTGCGGAATTCAATTGGAAGATGATCCTTTTATATTCTGCAGCGAATGCGGGAACAGAATTGAAAGTAATTCTGCCATTTGCAGGTACTGTGGAGCTCCGGTTTTATGTGTAAATGCTCCGAGTCAGGTTATGCCCGTACAGGTTCAGACGGTTAAGGCTGAAAGCAGCGGCATTGTAGTCAGTGCCATGATCATGGCGATCTTCTTCCCACCGCTAGGGTTATTGTTAGCCATATTGGGATTAAAGAAAATTCAAATGCCGACGAATGTTCTGGTGTGTAAGATTGCACTGGTGGTTTCGATAATAACTACTATAGTATATACAATATTGCTTGTGATTTTCGTACCTAAACTTGCAAATATTGTTGATACGGCCGAAGAAATGACAGATAAGTATAATACGGTTAAGGAATGGCTTCCGTTTTTAGACTGATAATTTAACACCCTGTAAGGGTGTTTTATTATTGCACAAAATATATTAAATGTTATAATTACTAATGGAGATTATTATATAACAAAATAGAAGATGCTTGAGCATCGTTATGTTATAAGAAAACGTTGAAATTGTTTTCAAGGTGAATTTGACTTTTTTTGGGGGATTTTATTGAAAGAGGTTAAAATGATATTAAGGATAATTTTCTATATATTGGCTGCTTTATCCATATGGTACGGATTTATGATATTCAGAGGTCATTCGGGTTCTCATTTTTATCTTGTATGGTGGATGATGGGATTTGGGTTGGCACTTATGGGGGTTGCGGTAAAGATTGATCTGTTTAAAAAGCTTCCAGCATGGCTGAATATCGGGATGGCTGTAGCAGCAGGGGGATTACTGATACTTATAACAGTGATTCTTGTAATTATTATTTCATATTCTGATAATGATCCTAAGCAGGGCCTTGATTATATTATCGTGCTTGGGGGGCAGGTAAGAGCAGATGGACCGAGTAAGGTATTAAGATACCGATTGGAGTCAGCGGAAGAATATCTTAAAGAGAATAAGAAGACGATATGCATAGTGTCAGGCGGAAAAGGCAGTAACGAGCTTTCTTCGGAAGCGTCGGTCATGAAAGAATATCTGGTGGATAAAGGGATAGAAGAAGACAGGATAATAATGGAGGATAAATCAACCACGACCGATGAAAATATCCGTTTCAGCAAAGACCTTTTGCCAACAGGTGTTTCAATAGGCCTTATTACAAATGATTTCCATTTATATCGTGGGATATATCTTTGCAAAAAACATGGACTGGAAAATGTCAGCCCAATAAGAGCAGGATCCAATCCGTTCTACCGACCGAATAATTATCTGCGGGAGGCGATGGCCTTTATTAAGGACAGTCTTTTTTAAAGATTTTATAGCTTCTCATCGGTTTCTTTAGATATTTTGCTGTGAAAAAGAAAAACAGGTATTCTATTTCGCCACGGTTACTCTTTAAAATCTGTTATTTTGAGTATATATTATAGAAAATACTTCAAAAAACAGAACCTTTAAGGAGGAAACGATTATGGGAAGAAGATTAATGAGAAGTACAAGAGACAGAAAGATTATGGGAGTTTGCGGCGGAATCGCAGAATATCTGCATATTGATTCAACAATAGTTCGTATTATTTGGGCACTTGCCGTATGCTGTTTCGGTTCCGGAATTTTGCTTTATTTTATAGCCGGAATCATTATGCCGCAGGATTTTGGACAGCAGAGTTATAGTCAATATAACCGTAATGCATACAGAACCGGCAACAGTAATTATCGGTACACCGGATACAGAAGCACAAATACAGGAAGATCATACGACGGCTATTCTTACAGTGGTTCATATGGTAATGGTTACAGCAATGGAAATAATTACAATTGTAATTATTCCGGAAACGGTTATAACGCAAACTATAGTAATGAAAATTACGATAACTGCTTTAATAACAATTCTAACAGTGACTATTTTGGAAATGCTTCAGAAAATCAAAACATTTATATCGAAGGAAAATGAAAAAATTCCGTATCAATCTGTAATTAGAAATGGGTATTTCGCATAAGGATTCATTGATTTATGTTCCGAGGAGGTATAAAACATGTTCTACAGATGCCCTAATTGTTCAGAGTTGCTCAAGAAGGGTGTAAATAAATGTCCCTTCTGTGGCAGGGTTATAGATATGAAAGATTTGGAGAATATCCAAAGAAGAGAAGAAAAAGATCTCGCTGAGTACGAGGATGAGTATGATGAGGAAGTAAAGTCCAGATTCAAGGGAAGGATAATTTTTTCTATAGTATTTTGCATCCTTTTTATTAGTTTTTTTGTTTTGATGCTGACGATGGGTACTTCATCAGACTTATTCATGGTATTACTTATCTATAGTTCCTCTTGATTTTTAGACTTACACTTTGATATAGGCACATTGAAAACCGCATAAATATCATATATTCCAGTACTTTTTCCTTGCTTTTGTAGGTAGAATCCTATATAATGTAAGTAGAATATATTAGAC
>JAFXXN010000151.1 GCA_017542245.1 Lachnospiraceae bacterium | reverse complement strand
TACAGCATAATAGACTAAGGCACATCGGAGATTGAATATGGGCATTGAGATAAAGAAAATGGAATCTGATGAAGAGATTAAAGGGAAAGCTTATGTTCATTGGAAGTCATGGCAGGATGCATATAAAGGAATAGTGGATCAAAGCTATCTGGATTCAATGACTTTAGCAAAGTGTGAAGAAATTGCTTTCAAGTGGCCTGATAATCTTATAGTTGCAAAAGATGGCAATCAGGTAGTTGGATTTGTGGGTTATGGAAAATACCATGATGAAGAACTAACTGAGACTGGCGAGATTTTTGCAATTTATGTATTGGAAGAATACTGTGGTACCGGTGTTGGCAAGGCGCTTATGCAAGCCGGTTTGGGTGAACTCGATTACCAAACGGTGGCAGTTTGGGTACTTAAGGATAATAAGCGTGCAATCAAGTTTTATGAAAAATGTGGCTTTTGTATTGATGGACGAGAAGAAGTAATAAAACTGGGTTCTCCGATTGTGGAAGTCAGAATGATACGAACGACTGAATAAGACGATTGGTATTTATGAAATGAATCTATCAAAGCTTTAGATAACTTCAAGTTTGCTGAAATAATTATATTCCAGGATTATTGAATAAAGGGGATGAACATTATGGCAGGAATAATAATTTCCGGAGTAGTTTTTGGTTTTGTTGCACTGATTATGTTTGGAATAGGGATCAGCCAATTGAAGAGCAAAGATCCTGTTGGATTTTATACAGGAGAAAAGCCCCCTGAAAAAGAACGATTATCAGATGTAAATGCTTGGAATAAGAAACATGGAATGATGTGGGTAATCTACGGAGGATGCATAATATGCTCATGGGTATGCTCGGCCTTTACCAGGAATAGTCTGCATCCGGTAATTCCTTTGATAGTGGGTGTTGTTACTCCTATATTTATCATGGCCATTTGTCATCATAAACTTGTAAAGAAGTATTATAAATAATATCTTCCAGGATAATCGACGACTAAGGATTCAATGTACTGAGCGGTATTCTCGAGGGGAAATTCCGACGTGTTTATGAAATAGTCTGCTAAAATAAAGAGCGTTGTCATATCCGACAATTGTAGCTATATCTGATATGGAATAGTCAGTATTTTCCAATAATCTTTTGGCGGTGGACAGCCTTATATCTAGAACGTATTGCAGAGGAGTAACACCGGTTAATGCCTTGAACTTATGGAAAAAGGCATTTTTACCGATGTTATTTTTTTTTAAGTATGTTTCTATACAGATCTGATCATGGTAATGCTCGTGAAAATAATCTGTAGCATGTTCAATCTCGAGACGATCTGTTGCAAGTATACTGTGTTCGCCATTTCTATTTATTCTTCCCATAAGGATTAAGATTTGCATGAAAAGGATAGCTGTTTGTGTGGCATAGAAGTCCCTTTTTAATTGCAATTCAAGAATGATCTTATTAAAAAGTTGGACGTATTCTCCGCTTACACCTACGGACAGAACTCTGCCGTCTGGTTCTAGACCATGCCTTCTGAGCAGATTATCTATTTCGGCACCGGAGAAATGAATCCAATACACGGTTGGCGTATCGTTTCCGTAGTAAATATAGTTCTGTGTCTCGGCAGGACGGTATATTACTATGTTTCCTGCAGAGACAGTCACATTATTGGAGCCTTCAAATATAAAATGACCGCATCCAGAATGTATATATATGAGCTGGTAATCCAGCCTCCCCTTTGGTCTGAATGTAGGCATCTCTTTTTTGGTAATTAGCTTATATGTTCCACAGCTATTGATCCATAAAGGTACGCTTTTGTTTATATAGCCTTCCTGAATATCTTCCTGATAGTTTCCGTAGTTTATATACATAGGTGCTCCAATTGGTAAGAATGTGCATATATTATACACCTTTGTTCATGTTTTTTATCATAGATAGTTGATAGAATGCATATTAGGCTATTTTTATTAATAACGGTGGAGGCAATGATGAAAGGGAAGAGAGTTTGCTCGTTGATTATGACTGCAGGTTTGATGCTGGGAGTTTTAAATGGATGCAATAGTAATGTGGAGAGCGCTAATGCAGATGCAGAGGCAAGCGTTCAGGAAACACCTGTTGCCATGGAAAGTGTTGAAGCTGGCGATAATTCTAGCGAGGTAGCTAGTGAAAATGAAGTAAAGGAGCCAGAGGTGGAGACCTGGAAAACCGCGATTGATGGGCTGCCGGATGATTTTATATTTGGAATGGATGCTTCATCACTTCTTGTAGAAGAAAAGAGTGGTGTTAAATATTATGATTTTGATGGTAATGAGCAGGATCCGCTCAAAACATTTGCTGATTCTGGAATTAACTATATTCGCCTGCGTGTATGGAATGATCCGTATGATGAAAACGGCAATGGATATGGTGGCGGTAACAATGATCTTCCTACAGCTATAGAACTTGGTAAAAGAGCTACTGAATATGGGATGAGAGTTATGATTGATTTCCATTATTCTGATTTCTGGGCTGATCCTAAAAGACAGCATGCGCCAAAGGCCTGGGAGGGAATGAGCGTGGAGGAAAAATCATCAGCGCTTTATGACTTCACAAAAGATAGCTTAACAAAGCTCTTTGACGCAGGTGTTGATGTTGGCATGATTCAGATTGGAAATGAGATCAACTATGGTATGTCCGGAGAAACCAGGCTGGAAAATGTAATAGAGCTTCTTAAATCCGGAAGCAAAGCTATCCGCGAGGTTTCGGAAGATTATGGTAAAGACATTGACATCGTTGTTCATTACACAAGAATCACAGCTAAGGCAGATGTTCTTACCCTTGTGGAGAAGCTTGTTAATGCGGAGCTTGATTTCGATATGATTGGAATGAGCTATTATCCTTTCTGGGATGGTGGTATGGATAATATGAGCCGTGTTCTCGAACTTATCCAGGAAAGATATGGCAAAAAAGCTTTTCTTGCTGAAACTTCATATTGCTATACTACTGAAGATGGTGATGGTTCAGGGAACAGTCTCACAGAAAAAGATCTTGTTGATGGATATCCGGCATCACCTGAAGGACAGGCAACCATTCTTCATGATATATGCCAGTATGTAAATAATGTTGGTGGTATAGGAATGTTCTATTGGGAAGGAGCATGGATTCCTGTGGGACCCGCCAGTGCTGACAATTCAGCAATATGGGAACAGTACGGAAGTGGCTGGGCAAGCAGCTATGCTTCTGATTATGATCCTGAGGATGCAGCTGTATATTATGGTGGATGCTCATGGGATAATCAGGCATTCTTCGACTTTGAAGGACGCCCACTGGAATCAATAAATGTGTTCAATTATATGAAAAACGGGGCTGAATAATTGTACTTTGAATGGCACTTCTTAATTGGAAGCGTCATTTGCTATGATACATTAAACCGGAATTTAAAGATTCGATAGCATTACAATAAATACCATTTTGCATTTGGTAAATTATTGGATTGAAGGTAAGGACAAGTAATATGGCTTTTCGTAGGACCCTTAGTGATCTTATTCGGCTGTATGCTGATATGGATGTAGATATTTGCCAGTATGATAAAAGATATGATGTGTGGGGATGCTTTTATCATGGCAAGCTAGATAAAGATAAGATACCGGAATGGGCACTCAGACATGAAGTTAAAGATGCCTATGAGTCTAAAGAGAATCATTCTTATACTATCTATCTTCAGCCTCTTGAATAAGATATGATTGTGAAATTAAAGAAATAATGTAAATGAATCTTTAAGTGCAACTCTTCGGAGCTGCACTTATTTTTTAGTTGTGGCGCATGGATACTGGGATTTGCACTGGTGTGACAGTCGATGAGAAAAATGATTTAAAAATATTTGCAAAGTATGCTTGACATAAAATGCAAAGTATACTATTCTAAATATGCAAAGTGAACTTGACAGAAAATGTAAAGCAAACTAAGCAAACAAAAGTCGACTTAAAGAAACTAAGGGGTTAAACATGGAAAACAGAATAAAGGAATTGCGGAAGGCCAACAAGCTATCGCAAGCGGAACTTGCAGACATCGTTGGAACCACCAGACAGACGATCACTTCGATAGAAGTTGGGAAGTATACAGCGTCACTTGGTCTGGCGTACAAGATAGCACATCATTTTAACTTAACAATTGAGGAAGTATTCGATTTTAGCAGTATGGAGGATGAGGATTAATTATGGATAAGAAGATTGAGAAAATGAGAGAAGAATTAAAGCGTAGAAACCTTGCAGCACTTGCTGCAGTGCTTTTATCATCAGCACTTGTAACTATTGTAAGAAGACCTTCAATCGCAGCACTTGCAGCTAATCAGGCACATTTGGATTTTATGCAGGGATTTGTAACAGGAATGGGTATTGCACTGGATATTGTTTTCCTTTT
>JAFXXN010000150.1 GCA_017542245.1 Lachnospiraceae bacterium | reverse complement strand
GTCTAATATATTCTACTTACATTATATAGGATTCTACCTACAAAAGCAAGGAAAAAGTACTGGAATATATGATATTTATGCGGTTTTCAATGTGCCTATATCAAAGTGTAAGTCTAAAAATCAAGAGGAACTATAGATAATAAATTCTTTAAAAAAGTGCTTGACAAAAGCACTTTTTTATTGTAATCTATGATAGCTATCAATGATAACTTTAATTTTAAGGTAAAGAGCATGCCAAGAGATAAATCATTAAGCCATGCTAAGGTAAGGCAGGCTATAAAAGAAGAGTTTTTAGAAAAAGGATTTGAAGGTGCCTCTATCAGGAGCATCGGTGCTAAGGCAGGTATGACTTCTGCTGGTCTCTATCGGCATTTTGATGACAAGGAGGCTATGTTTTCAGCTATGGTTGATCCACTAATAGACAGTATAAAAAAGTGGGTGGAGAGACATAAGAACAGAAAATACGGACTCGTAGAGGATGGTACCAAGGGTAAAGATCTGTTTGGTGAAACTGTTGTTGATCTTTTCAAGGATGTCATTCTTCCCCAGAAAGAAGAGTTCAGGCTCTTACTAAACTGTTCTGCAGGTACAAAGTATGAGAATTTTATTCACGACTTTGTGGATGAAAACCAAATTGATTTTATGAATGCTCTTGACTACTTAAGAGGCCAGGGTTATAAAGTTAAAAATATAAGTGCGGAGGAACTTCATATGCTGCTTTCGGCATATATTACAGCTTGTCTCGAACCCATCATACACGATTATGATGATGAGAAAATAGATAATTATTTAAAAACTATCCAGGATTTCTTCATGCCGGGATGGTTAAATCTTATGGGGATTAAATAAGGGGCCGTAAGGCTCTTTTTTAATCCCTTAGTTATCACTTTAGAGTTAGCGATAACTAACTATAATTTATAAGGAGGAACCCAAAGTGGGAAAGACAGGAAATTTCGATCACATGAAGTTGATCGGGCAGTACGCGGGAGGTCATAAGAAGCTGATCACGCTCGGCAGATGTATAGCTGCTATTAGTGCTATCATGACTATCATACCTTTTTATGACTTATGGAAGATTATCCGTATCGCCGTAAACGGAGAGGATACGGATGATATCAGTTTTTATGCATGGCAGGCAGTTTTGCTTACCGTAGGTGCACTATTGGTTTATATTACAGCTTTGCTTTGTACGCATATCGCTGCATTCCGTATCCAGGCAAATATGAGGAGTGCCCTGATGAGAAAGATCATTACACTTCCTCTGGGAGTATTTGATGAAGACGGTACCGGTAAGATCAGACGTATAGTAAATGATTCTACCGCCGCAACTGAAACCTATATAGCGCATAACCTGCCGGATAAAGTAGTGGCGGCTATAACCCCTGTAGGGCTTATAGTACTGATACTTGCTTTTAACTGGAAGATAGGCCTTATCTGTATGATACCTGCAGTACTTGGATTCGTCTGCATGATGTCAATGATGGGTAAGGATATGCAAGAGAAGATGAAGGAGTACCAGAACTCTCTGGAAACCATGAGTAGTGAAGCTAATGAATATGTTAGAGGTATTCCTGTAGTAAAAACCTTCGGTCAGACTATTTTTTCATTCAAGAGATTTAAGGCTGCCATCGACAGCTATGGAAAATGGACTACGGACTATACCATGCATTTGAGATTCCCTATGATGGGATTTATGACATGCATTAATGCGGTATTTATCTTTATCGTTATTGCCGCATATCTGTTTACAAGAGATGGAGTGCTTAATTCGGATATACTGGATATTATGTATTACATAATCGTGACACCTCTTGTAACTGTCACACTTACGAAGATTGCATATTCCGGTGAGGCTGAAATGACTTTGATTGATGCGATGAAACGTGTGGAAGGAATAATGCAGATGGAACCTCTTGAGGAGTCAGGAAAAGCTGAAAATGTTAAGGATAATAGTATAGAACTTGATAGGGTGACATACAGATATAAAGATGCAACAAGAGATGCTTTAAGTAATGTGTCATTGAATATCAAACAGGGTGAGCATGTAGCGTTTGTAGGGCCCTCGGGTTCAGGAAAAACAACACTTGCAGAGCTTATAGTCAGATTCTTTGATGTAACCTCGGGAGAGATTAAAGTAGGCGGTGTAAACATTAAGGATTTGCCTCAGAAAAAACTGATGGATATGGTATCCTTTGTATTCCAGGACAGCCGTTTGATCAAAGATTCGATATTTGAAAATGTAAAAATGTCAAAACCTAATGCATCAAGGGAAGAAGTTATGAAAGCATTAGAAAAGGCACAGTGCATGGATATTATAAATAAATTGCCTAATGGTATAGATACCGTAATAGGAGAGAAAGGTACTTACCTGTCAGGCGGTGAGCAGCAGAGGATTACTATAGCAAGAGCAGTGCTTAAGGATTCTCCGATACTGATATTGGACGAGGCTACAGTATTTGCCGATCCTGATAACGAGGCTAAGGTACAGGCTGCATTTGAGGAGCTTTCCAAAGATAAAACATTGATCATGATAGCACATAGACTCAGTACTGTAGTAAATGCCGATAAGATATTCGTGCTTGATGACGGTAAGCTTGTAGAGAGTGGAAAACATGAAGAACTGATGGCAAATAACGGTCTGTACAGAAGATTATTTGACGAGTACTCTAAGTCTATCGACTGGAAGGTAGCAGTCTGAAGAAAAACATAGGTGCGTTTTTATTGAATATTGCAGAAAATCAATCAGAGAACCGTCCCTGTGATTGAAATTTAGAAAGGATTAATAATGAAAAATTGGTTAAAACATAAATACGCTCTTTCTGAAGAGGGCGCAAATGATATGATAAAGGCATGTATCAGTGTTACATGTACTAACATTGTACTGATGATGTCATCCGGTATTTTATATATGCTGATCAAAGATCTGCTGGAGGATAATCTGACATCCGACAGGATATGGATATATGCAGTGGCAAGTGTAGGAGTGATATTACTAATAGCTGTAACGAATTTTATACAGTACAACGCAACATTCCTTTCTACATATCGTGAAAGTGGCAGAAGAAGAACATCACTCGCTGAAACCTTACGTAAGCTGCCATTGTCATTCTTTGGGAAGAAAAATCTGACAGACTTAACTACAAATATCATGGGTGACTGTGCGCAGATAGAGACTGCTTCAAGTCACTGGATACCTGAACTTATAGGTGCGGTTATTTCTACAAGTCTGGTAGGTATCAGTTTATTTTTCTTCTTTGACTGGAGGATGGTGCTTGCCAGTTTCTGGGTTATACCGGTAGCATTCATTATCATTATCACATGCTCGGGAGCAGAAAAAAGAGCGGTACGAAAAAACTCAGCCATAAAACTTGATATGGCTGACGGTATTCAGGAGTGTCTGGAATCTATTAGGGACTTAAGAGCTAACAGTGCCGAAGACAGGTACATGGATAAACTTGAGGGTAAGATCAGAACGGTTGAAAAGGAAGCTCTGTATACTGAGCTTAAGATGGCCGTATATGTCAATTCTGCTGCAATTATACTGAAAATCGGTATCGGTACCACGGCACTTGTAGGTGGGGCATTATTTGCAAGCGGCTCTATCGATATCCTGACTTTCTTTATGTTCCTTATGCTTGTAGCCCGTCTTTATGACCCTATGCAGATAACTTTGCAGAACTTTGCTGCCATAATAGCCTGTGGTATACAGTGCGAGAGACTGGATGAAGTTTTGTCACATGATGTTCAAACAGGTAGTACAAATATGGCAAATAAGGGGTATGATATTGAGTTTGATCATGTAGGATTTAAGTATTCTGATGACACCGATGTATTAAAGAATGTGAGCTTTACAGCAAAGCAAGGTGAGGTTACGGCTCTTATAGGGCCTTCCGGCGGTGGAAAGACTACCATATCAAGACTTGCAGCCAGATTCTGGGATGTAACCGAAGGAAAGATAAGATTGGGCGGAGTTGATGTTTCATCCATCGATCCTGAGACACTTCTTATGAACTATTCCATCGTATTTCAGGATGTTACTTTGTTTAACAACACTGTAATGGAAAATATCCGTATCGGTAAAAAGGGTGCTACAGACGAAGAGGTTATGGCAGCAGCAAGGATGGCGAACTGTGATGAGTTTGTAAATCTTCTTCCTGATAAATATAATACTCCCATTGGTGAAAACGGAAGTGAGTTGTCCGGTGGTGAGAGACAGAGAATATCTATAGCGAGAGCTTTCCTAAAAGACGCACCTATCATATTGCTTGATGAGGCAACAGCTTCTCTTGATGCAGAAAACGAGACTGCGATTCAGGAGGCTCTGTCAAAGCTTATAAAGAATAAGACAGTGCTGATCATAGCACATCGTATGAGGACTATAGCAAATGCAGATCACATTGTGGTACTTAAGGACGGCGTGGTAGCGGAAGAGGGCAGACCGTCAGAGCTTTCACAGACAGACAGCATTTATAGCAGAATGACTAAACAGCAGATGATATCGCAAAACTGGGCAATGTGATAGGCTGACAATAGGAACGGTTCTATCTGTCACATCAAAGAGGTGACAGATAGAACCGTCCCTACTGTCACCTAAGTTCAAGTGCATCTAACGTTACAGGTTCATCCATGTCGTACAGATCGCTTTCAATCCCTTTGCATAACACGGTCAAGAGGTTTTCAACATTGCGGATGAACTCCGCTCTGCTGAACCAGACCGATTTGCTATAATCATATATATCATTTTCAGATAATTTGGCGGTAAAACCGTTCTTAAAGCGGATGCTTAATGTTCCTTTATTTTTCCCGGTACTTTCGTCTTCATAAGCACTTAATTCATAACTGTTGGTCTTAATATTGTATTTCAACCATACATGCAGATGAAGGTCTTTATTGTATACACCTAATTCAAGAGGCCAATCTGAGTTGTCAGAAGTGTTATATCTTGAGTTCAGGTAGATCATGGAGTTTTCTATAGTTCTTTGGGTTTCGCTGCCATTATCTATTGTAACTGCTCCATACGAGTGTTTTATGGAATAGTATTCGCCATTTTCATTTTCAAAATGATTTCCATATTTACTGATATACATCATTAACTGTGTTTTAGCGTCGCTTTCATCAAATATTGTTATTGACTCAGTTCCTGTGGATTCGGGAAGATTTGCAGGTGTTTCCGGCGAGTTTTCCGCAGAAGTCGGAATTAAAGTGGAAGTCACGGTAGGGGGTGGAGTCTCAGCTATAGGTTCCTTGGAACTTGGAATGGTATCATATGATGTTTCAGAATTTTTCAATGTGGAATCGGTGTTAATACCATTTTTACCGGAGCAGATGATAATAAGAACTGCAGCGACTATTACAACAGTAGCAATTGACAGGCATATAAAGAGAGGTTTCTTAGTTTTATAGGAAACCTCATTTTTTTCAGGAGTAATTTCAATATTAATACTGTCTATATATGTATTGTTAGTAATATTATTAATATTTTTGTTAACCTTTTCGGCAATGATATTATAAAGCTCTTCAAATTTATAATCTTTCTTTTTATAATTGGCTAATATAATATGAGAGCCGGTAAGATAATATTCGAATGATCCTTTAAGGGGAGTGTCATCGGTTTTGTAAGGTATAACAAATACTCCGGGCTTGTTCTCTGCCAGGCTTACTTCACGTGATACCTGACCGGATTCTGCACTGTTGGCAGTATATATTATCAAAAAGACCTTTGAAGCGGTGATAGCTGTATTTATTGCAGCAGCCCATTCTGAGCCGGGTACAATATCTCTGGGGGCTGTCCAACAGCTTAAACCTCTGTCTTCAAGATACTTTACTACCATATCTGAGATTTCTTTGTCTTTTGAACTGTGACTTATAAAAACATCTGACATTGGTTTGCCTCCGGGAGACTGTATTTTTCGTTGGTGAACATCCTATCATCTGATACAGATTATATATTCCTGAGTTTTGGGTTATGCAAGCCAAGCACCGAAACAGGAAAATCTGATTTAGGTCCCATCGGATTTATTGTCCTTTGATTCGTCTTTATTAATTTCGGTGTAGAAATTGACTATGATGGATGTGATCAGTGATACTACAATGATTCCGTATAATCCGAGGATAACAGAGAGTATTCTGCCTAAGGTGGAAACAGCAGTTATATCTCCGAATCCTATGGTTGTTACAATAGCAAAGCAGTACCACAGTGCATCGGGGTATGTTTCGATGCTTTCTTCAATCGCAGTGAGTGCGAAAGAAAAGGAAACAATAAGTATCATTAAACCGCTCAGTATTTCCCATGCCATGGATTTTTTTATGACTTTGCTAAGTATATCATATCTGATACGGGAGAATGACAAAATTGTGACACGTATCAGCATTTGGATGGGAATGCAGATGCCAAGGATCATAGCGGATATAGCATCGTTCCAGTACGGTGAGGCTGCTAACACGATCAATCCCAACCATAATATTATCAGTAATATATTTAGAAGGATATTCCATATTTTACGTTTCCTGATAATAGAAATTATACGTGTGAATATAGCCGATACAAAATATATTATAAATATGGCGGTTACTGCATATCCTGATTCTTTGAGAATTATCATAACCAGTATTGTAATGAAATAAATACCGGCAATTACTATGTTCCTGATGAATGGCAGTTTATTTGCAGAACCGGTATTTACTGCACTAAGGACATAGGAGCACAAAGCTAAAATAAAAATAGTATAAAATATATTATCATATGTTAAATATGTATTGACCAGCAGCTGAAGTGAAAATGCCAGCGCTACTATATCTATGAGTGTCTCCAGAACTCTCAAAAAGGTTTTGCTGATTTTTTTCCTTTGATTATCCATATTTATAATCCTTTATTAATTGATAATCTTTATTTGCCCAAGTGCATTAATAACTTCACCCAATTCGGCAGAGTTATTTTCCATTTGAGCAACTGCATTCGCTATGGCACCTTGAAAAATCTGGAATATTCCATCAATATAAATGACCACAATAGCAATCACAGCAATTATCGGGATTACAGTATCTATAAGGGGCTCTTCATGTTTTCTCGTATATGAAAACAGAAGAATAATCGGAACAAGAAGAATCATAGGTGCTGTTTCGCCCATTCCCCAGGCTGTAACTTTGGACAATGCATTAGTTACTATAGGGAGGATATTCTCATTTGCTTCCAAAACAGTAATACCGTCTATAAGGACAATATGAGATGCCATGAGTATGACCATTAGTAAAAGATCCAAAAGGGAGTAAACAATTATGATTAATATGAGGTGCTTTGAAAACCTTAAGGAATGGATATTGGTTTTCTGGTATTCGTGATACTCTTCTAAAGTTCTTCCGGTAGCTAAATATTTTTTTTCCTGTATCTTTATATAGCGGACGATAGAAAGAAACATCAAAATGCTGACAGGAGGCTTAGTGGTAAGAAACGGCGAAACCCATAAAGGGATTGAAACTAAATGGTTTATGGCTATTATCTTGATTAATACACAAGCGACCTCATAAGCGAGGGGCAGAGCAACTAATATCCTGAAAAATATTATTTTCTTGCCTGTAAAAAAACGTTTCGGATTATAGTCAATGAAGAACATGATAAGCGAGCAGATGAAAATATCAACGAAAATGTTGAAAGCGAAAAAGCCTTTTGATCCTTCATCGCTAAAGATTATATCATTTAAGGATGCAACTTCACTTGAGTTGTCAGTATGGAACAGTGACCTATATATACCTAATATGTAACGATTATATATAAACATAAATAGTACTATAATGCCAAGTGCCAGCAACCCGTTTACGATGATGGTATTCCTATAATTAGTACGTTTTTGCAACAGAAAGGCGAAAACTGATATGAGCAGGAGAGGAAGTGCCAAATTTGTTATATAACTGATAAACGAACTGGTTGTGAGAAAGTTGGGTTCTGTATTTATATATCTTTGCTTAAGGGATTCAATGACTACTATCTGTGAAAGAACAATACATACCCAGCCTAAAATCTTTAGATGCCTGTATGAAAGAGGTCCACGATACTTTATATCTTTAGTGAAGGCAAAACGGTCTTTTTTCTTGCTTTTCTTTGCAATCGTATTATCTGACGCAGCAGGTTCAGCTTTGCTCTCTGCATTGAGATCTGCTTTTGTGTCGTCATTTGATAGAGTAGCATCTTCCTTTATATTTTCAGCCTTGGTGATAATGACAGGATTAGTCGCAGATTTCTGATGCTTTTTCTTATTTTTTTTCTTGCCCATATATGCTCTCCTTCTGGTGAGATTCTATAGCATTATTTATATAAATAATATCACAAGAGAGCATTAAAAACAATATATTTTTGTTGTGAAGTATAGGGCAATTTTATGATTGTTACTGAATCAAGACAATGTATTTGGTTTTTAAAATATCGGGAACAAGACTATTTATGTTATTTGCCAACACAGTACCAAGAAAGCCACCAAGGGTATTCATCATCAGATCGTCTACATCAAAGAGCCTGTACGAACCCGGATAGATGAAGAATAGACCGGTAAGCTGTGCAAGTTCTATTGTGAGTGAGAGAAGAAATGTCATTACAATGATGTTTCTTCTTTTTATATTCATGAAGAATTTGAAGAAGAAACCAAAGGGTACTGTCATCAGTACGTTCAATATTACCTGAAGGATACTTTCTAAGGACTTGTCTTTTGCAATGTCGAGAATAAAGTTAAAGGGGATAAACTGTCCTTCGTAGCTATGTAATGTTGCTATCTTGTCTGAAGAAGGAAGTGGAAAAATAACTATCTCTATCAGGCAAATAAGGTAAAGCACAAGTGCCTGTGTACCAATGAAGTACAATAATCTGATTTTACTTTTTATAATAAATATGAAGATAGCTGTAATTATGATCATGATGGGAAACATCTTGAGGTATAACTTAAATCCGTTTATTAAACTTTCTACCCAGATATTCATATATAGTACTTTCCTTTCGGTTGATTGATTTTTATATGATTATTATAGAACTTGATTTTTCTTTTTAACATCTGTTTGCATGACATTTTATGGAACCAATCTTACAACTAAGTGACATTTTTGTAATTTTTTGAATTTTATGATAAATCAATAAAGTAAAAAATGATGAAACTTGGAGAAGATTGATTGTAATACCCGTATTTTAATATAATTTTTGTCAAAAGAATAATCTTTGACAGGGTTATATTTTTGTGATACAGTGACGATATAGATAATGTAGGGTTATCGGTAAAGTATGGATTTTTAGTCTTGGATTGAAGGTATTGACGGGGCTCGCAAGCCTATATTCTTTTGATGTATTGGAAAATGGGTCATTTATAAAGGGAGGGAAGATATGAAAGATAACCGGGAAGCGCTTAGTCAGATAGGAATTACCCTGGCAAAACATTTCGATTGTGTATATTATGTAGATGTTGATACAGGCAGTTATTATGAATACGTGCATGCTGAATCTATGGACAAGCATGGGATACCGGAAAGCGGCAGAGATTACTTTTACGATTTTCGAAGTTATCTTTCTAAATGGATATGTCCCGATGATCTTGAATTTGTAATGCATATTCATGACAAAAAAGAAATGTTGACAAATCTTTCTAATAATAAGACTTTTTCAATGACCTATCGGATGATTGTTAATGGGAGTGTCGAACATGTGAGACTTGTATATGTAATGTGCGAAGATAAAAATCACATTATTTGCTGCTTTGAAAATGTTGAAGAAGAATTTCATGCTAAGAAAGAACAAGAAAGAGACCTTCAGTCAGCTAAACGTATGGCAAGACTTGATGAACTGACGGGAGTACGAAATAAAAACGCATTCATGGAGTATGTTGCATCAATAAATGACAATCTAAAAAACAAAACCAATAATGAACCGTTTGCTATTGTCATGTGTGATGTGAATAATCTTAAGCTTATAAATGATACACGAGGACACAGCTTTGGTGATGAAGCAATTCAGAGAGCGAGCCGTATGGTATGCAGTGCTTTCAAGCACAGCCCGGTATTCAGAGTGGGCGGAGATGAATTTGTTGCGCTGTTAACCGGTATGGACTATGAACAACGTGAAAACTTGTTCTGTACACTTATCGATGAATCTTTAGCCAATAAACGTTCACGATCGGGTCCTGTTGTGGCATGCGGGATGGCTGTATATGATCCTGAGAAGGATAAAAAGGTCGATGATGTTTATGAACGAGCAGATAAACAGATGTATGTAAAAAAGAAAGAAATGAAATCTGCGCATCTGATAGACGGATTTGCAAATTTGGAGAGGATTGAAGCTACTATACCCGATGAAAGAAGACGTTTGTTGGATGGAATGTTTGGTGCATTATATACTATTGCAGGTGAAGGATATGTTTTTCTCAATGACCTGAAGTATGATTTTTCACGATGGTCGCTTTCACTTGTTACTGATTTTAATCTTGAATCAGAATATATGTACCGTGCTGATAGAATATGGCAGGAATATATACACCCGGAGGATATAAAAGTATACAGAAAAGCGGTTGATGTGGCTATATGTGGAAATGCACAGGTTACTCCGATCTACTACCGAGCCCGCTTGGCAAACGGAGCATATGTGATGCTCACAACCAGAGCTTTTATTTTAAGCGATAGCAATGGAAATCCTGATTATTTCGGAGGAATCATTATTCCGCAATAAAAAGCGGAGGGAAGGGATTAAACAATAGTATATATTCAACTTAAATTATTTAATGACACATCTGTATTTGTGTGCTATAATATAACAAAATAGAAGATGCGGAGCATCGTTTTGTTACCGAGAAAACGCAGAAGGCGTTTTCTCGGTGACATTGATTTTATCAAAGAAGCTGGTTAAAGATATAAGAAAGGTGTTTTAGCATTATGAGTGAACAGCGTACTAAATCCAATAAGAAATTTATGTTATTATCTGCCATTGGCATTTTTATGGTTGTCGATTCTCACACATTTACTGCCCTTAATTTTTTTGGTGATATAATTCCATATAATTCTTTTTTTATGCCCATGTTTGTATTTATATCCGGATATTTCAACAAGGTAGATTCTTCTACAAATCTTTGGGCATACTTTAAGAAAAAGGTGAAAACACTATTGGTTCCTTATGTGGGGATATCATTAGCAGTTTTTTGTCTACAGCAGTTGATCAATCTGTATAAACTGGGAAGTGATATGCCGGCTATCCCTGCCGGATATTTAGAGTTTGTGCTCGACAGGGTGGTTACGGAAGGTGCACCTTTTCCGCTGTTAACACCCATGTGGTTTGTTATTACTTTGTTTGCAGCCCTTATGGTGTATGCCATACTTAAAAAGTTTCTGGGTAAATTCTGGAACAGTATCGTGATGTTTGTGATATTCTGCGGCTTAAATATGCTGGTGGTATATCTTGCAAAGAATATCGATCCTGAGGCATTACATCCTTTCCTGTTACCGCTTAAGGTATTGTTCTTCTTACCTTTCCTTGAGCTTGGCAGAATATATAAGAATCATATAGAGGGTAAGCATGAGGCAATTCCGGGTGGGGCAAAGATAGGACTCATGTTCGGAATGCTGGTAGTTAATGTGATCCGTACCTCTTATATGACGAATGCATATGATGTTGCTTCTGACAGCTTAGACGATTTGTCGAGATTTATAAGCCCGTACATAGTTACTCCGCTTATTTCTGCGTTTGTCGGCATCACTTTTTGGCTGACCTTTGTGGATCTGATCGGAAAACAGGTCGGTGAGAGCAGATTCGTTAATTTCATGTCCTGCAATACATTCTGGATAATGGGTTTCCACATCCTGTTTTTCAATATCCTTAACTGCCTGCTGATGACAATTAGCCTGCACATAGTTGAGCTGCCATATTTTGATGTCGAAAGTTTTAAACAAACAGAATGGTATTTCTGGGAAATCAGCAGTAATATCAAAGTACTGTATGTGCTGGCCGGTGTCTTAGGACCGTTGGCATTTAAATGGATATTTGAAAAGATCAGTGCACCTGTAAAGAAATTATTCAGCAGTCTGCCGGAGAAAAGTAAGCGAATATTGTCTATAGTATGGTATGTGATAGTCGGGGTTCTGATTGTTTGGCTTTTAGTGGTATTGATTAAATCGAAAATTAATACTGCAGAGCCGGAGACATTAGATGAGTATGAGTATGAGATAGAAGATAATGATACCCAATCCGTATCAGAAGATGGAGATCAGCCTATTATAGACAACAGGCAGGATGATAAAACAGATGATACTGTTTTATCCGATCCTAGTAGTATTCCTGCATATGCCTTGGTTGACCTAATATATGAGCAGAACGGGGAGGCGCAGGATTATTATACTGAGCTTGAAGAGGTATACTGTGATGGAAAATATACCGTGACTATTAAACGTTCTGATGACAGGGAATTACCGGCAGTTTTTGACGGACTTTCATATATGGCTATAAAACTGCTTGGGCAGCTTGGTGATGATAAAACTGTTATGGATATTTCTAATACTGAGATCAAAGATATCAGCGTTATGTGTGATGGTGTAACTGTGACGGTCGTTGATAATGGGACTGTATCACTGAATGATACGGACAGGTACATATACTTTGACTGCTATGCGACAGAAGATAAGACGGAAACATTTGACTTTAAGAATGCAAACGAGATAGTGGTAAGTTATACTTTATACGGAATTATCGGATAATTATACACTGAGCTATAACATAACTGCATGAATGGTTATTAGATTCTGAAACGGAAATGTATCTGGAATCAAGAGAATCTTTGTGGGACTACTTAACGGATGAGATGAATGGACATCCGGAGAAATTGTTAATATTTTAATTTGACTCCTGTTGTAGAGTGAATTCATCGAAAGAGGGATCTGCAACAGGGTTATTTTTTTATGATAGTATGACGATATAGATATTGGAGAAATGTCGCATAGCAAGGAGGCTAATATGATAACCGGAACTTTATATGAAGCCGGCAGGATGATGGTTATGCAGAATAAATGGGAGCAGAAAAAATCTACCGGTAATATAAATAAAAAAGAGAAGAAAGAACTGACACCGCAAGAGCGAGAGCTTCAAAGATTCAGGGAGCAGCTTGAAGAAACGAAGAAGGGCAATGAATACAGTGCCATTTACAGTAAGATACAGAGTGGTCAGAAACTTAGCTCGGCTGAAGAGGATAAACTTAAAGCACAGGATATGAAAGCATATCTGGATTATAAGGCTGATCAGGCTGAGCAGGAAGCGTTTGAAGAGAAACTTAAAAACTGTAAGACTAAGGATGAGGCTCAAAGGCTTAAGACTATAAAGATGCAGTCAAATTTAAGCAAGATAAAGAATGTTGAAAATGATCCATATATATCTGACGCTGAAAAGTTGAGAATAGCCCGTCAGATACAGGGGGACACAACTGCCACGGCAAAAATCTTTGATGAGTTCACTGAATCTGTGGAATATGAGAAGATGCCTACAGAGGCAGAACTCCAGCAGATCAGAAAGATGGAGAAAGATGCAGAGAATGCTGTTATGTTGAGTGAAGCAGAGGAGCCTTCAGAAGCTGGTGAAGAAAATGTTTTGGTAGATATAGTTAATGAAAATATAGAGAAAGAAGGAGCAATAGATTCTATATCTGATAATAACGACAGAGCAGAAAATCTGGTATTGGATGCAAGATTAAAGGAAAAAGAAGCTATAAACGGTGACGATGCTGTTATGGAACAGATGCAGGCTATAGTAAGCAAACTTAATAAGACAAAAGAGACAGGTGGGACAATAGATATTTTGGCTTAGAATAATGAAGAAGCAAAAAACTGCACAGGGATGGAGAGAGATGTGCAGTAGCAGTTTCTTTCTGCTAAACATACCGGAACGTTTGAAGAAGAGAAATAACGGAGGAATAGTAATGGAGCTGTGGCATATACTTGCGCTCATCCTTGCAGTGCCCATGGTCTTTGCGGCCACGGTGATAATCCACGAATGCGGGCATCGTGATCGGGGGTAGTTTTAAGTCTCTCGTTTTCAGAATAGTTACTGTCTTTGCTTCTTAGAAGTATGGGAATAGCTAATTTCGTGATCGACTTTAGGTTTATCACCGTGTTTCTGCCGATCGTCGCCGTGGCGCTGAGTTATTTTGTGTTTGCTTACATGGTATCGGGTAATATAAAGAAGGTTGAAGTCAGGAATCTGATAACCGAATAGATTTTGTCACATTAAAAAAAACAAAAAAAGTACTTGACAAATTATATTGTATCATATATAATTGGATACAACAAAAGACGATAAAATATAATTCAGGAGGTAAATACTATGAGTTTTTATGATTTAAGTGTAACGGCAGCTAATGGTTCAGAGGTTTCCATGAAGGATTATGAAGGTAAAGTAGTTTTAGTAGTTAATACAGCCACAGGCTGCGGTTTTACACCTCATTATAAGGATATTGAGGCTATGTACGAAAGATTCCATGACAAGGGATTCGAAGTGATCGATGTTCCCTGCAACCAGTTTGCAGGACAGACACCCGGCACGGATGATGAGATCCATGAGTTCTGTACTTTAAAGTATCATACTCAGTTTCCTCAGATGAAGAAGGCCGATGTTAACGGAGAGACAGCTATCCCTCTGTTTAAGTTCCTTAAGTCACAGAAGGGCTTTGAAGGCTTCGGAAGAGGACCTAAGGCATTGGCTATGAGTGCCCTGCTTTCAAAGATTGACAAGGATTATAAGAACAATCCCGAGATCAAGTGGAATTTTACCAAGTTCGTCATCGACAGGGAAGGCAATGTGGTTGCGCGCTTTGAACCGACTGCAAAAATGGATAAGATCGCGGAATTTGTTGAAAAACTTTTATGATAAAACAGACTTTATTATATACGGCGGGTGATCTGTATGAGTGATACATATGAGCAGTTAAAACTGAAAAACCAGATATGCTTTCCTTTATATGCATGTTCAAGAAAGATAGTAAATGCATATACACCTTACCTTAAGCCACTTGGGCTTACCTATACACAGTATCTTGTATTTATGGTACTTTGGGAAAAAAAGGAAGCGACAGTCGGAGAACTGGGCAGTACTCTTTTCTTAGATGCGGGAACACTTAGTCCCTTGTTAAAGAAACTGGAAAAAGAAGGCTTGATCTTCAGGACTCATCCTGAAAATGATGAGCGTGTGACCAGTATTAAACTTACCGATAAGGGAGAGGAGTTAAAGGAAAAGTGTAAGGATATCCCGTTAGAGATGGCTAAGAACGGGACGTCATTAAGTGCGGATGAAGCAAAAGAGTTATACAGGATACTCTATAAGTTTTTAGGTGAGTGACCATATAGTGAAGGATTACATATGAGTGAGAAATTTGATATTCAGGAATACATGACTAAAGGCGTTGAACGTATAGTTGCCGATGCGCTGCGTTCCACACTTAAAAATCCTAGAGAAAGTGCCTTTATGCTAAAGTTTGCATCGGCATCGAAAAAAGCTTCCGCTAAAAGAGCAGAAGCTGGAAAAAACGGTGAGCATATTCCACCGTTTTTGATCGCAAGTATCACTTCAAGCTGTAATCTGCACTGTGCAGGCTGTTATTCGAGATGCAATAATGCTACGGTCGACAGTGAACCTGTAGAGCAGATGAGTTCTGATGAATGGAGAGCGGTTTTTGAAGAAGCGGATTCGTTAGGTGTCAGTTTTATACTTTTGGCAGGCGGAGAACCTCTTTTACGAAAGGATGTTATCGAGGCTGCCGGAAGGATAAAGAATATTTTGTTTCCGGTATTTACCAACGGTACATTTATAGGGGATGCGTATCTTGACCTGTTTGATAAAAACAGAAATCTGGTACCTGTCCTAAGTATAGAGGGAGACAGAGATACTACTGATACGAGACGAGGCAAAGGTGTGTATGATAAGCTTACCGAAGCTATGGATGCCATGAAGAAAAGAGGGATCATATTCGGAGCTTCTGTGACCGTGACCACGGAAAATATCGCAGAGGTTACATCCGATGCCTTTATTGAGTCATTAAGAGATAAAGGCTGTAAGCTTGTACTGTATGTTGAGTTTGTACCCGTAACCGATGAGAGTAAGGAGCTCGCACCAGGAGATAAAGAAAGAGAATTTTTAAGAAACAGCATATCCGGGAACCGTGTAAAATATGATGATCTGGTATTTGTTTCATTCCCGGGTGATGAAAAGAGTTCGGGCGGATGTATAGCTGCCGGCAGAGGATTTTTCCATATCAATTCCCATGGCGGAGCCGAACCGTGTCCGTTTTCACCGTACTCGGACATCAATGTCAGGAAAACATCTGTAAGAGAGGCTCTTAAATCCAAGTTATTTATGGTACTCAGAGAAGGGGATTATCTTAATGACGACCATGAGGGAGGATGTGTTCTTTTTGAGAAAAGAGCTGAAGTTGAGCGCATACTTGCGGTCAGACAACAGGCATGTGTATAAATGTTAAAATGGAGGATATAGAAATGGGAGATAAAATATTAGTGGCTTATTTTTCGGCTGAAACAGGCAGGACACGTAAGGCGGCTGAAGGGATAGCAAAGCTGACGGGAGGCGATATTTTCGAGATCAAGCCGGTCGAGGAATATACAAAGTCAGATATCAACTGGAAGAATCCTTTTTCAAGGTGCAACAAGGAAAAGATCGGGAAAAAAGATGTCCCGGTGAGCGGAAAGATTGAGAACTTCGGATCATATGATGTTATATGCCTCGGATTCCCGATATGGTATTATGGTGCACCCAATGTTATCAATACTTTCTGTAAGGATTACGAGTGGTCCGGAAAGAAACTATACCTGTTTGCAACATCCGGCGGAAGCGGCATAGGAAAGACTGCAGATAAGCTTATGCCTTATGTCACAGGTGCTAAGATAATAAATGCGGAAGTATTGCAAAATGCAGAAGACCTTAAAAACTGGGTCAGCAAAATAGAGAGATGAAAATAAAAGGCTTCAGTCAAAACTGAAGCCTTTTTATAACAGGGATAGCAGGATTCGAACCTACAGATGACGGAGTCAGAGTCCTAAAACCTTATTCTTGAAAAGCCAGTGTTTATAAGCGTTTTGATGTGTTTATTAAGTTTTGTATTACAAATTGTATTATTATCTGATTTATAGAGTAATTTGCTTCTGGATCTCAAAGTATCTTATTAATCGTCTTCGTCATCAATGACTTCATATTGGTCGTTATACCAAGGTTCTTTAGTTACGTCGATAGGTGTTGATTTTATCTCACGCAATCCTCTTTTGGGCGCTTCGTTCGGGAGAGGGATGATGTTAATGGTTTTATTCCCGATACGGATTCTTTTTCGTGTTGAAATATAATAATGTGTTACTGTCTGTTCGGTGTCTCCTAAATATGCAGCGATGGCAAGAAAATGAGTTATATATGAAAAAAGAATGAAAAATAGTAATAACCCCCGTATAATAATATTTTGTATAGAGTTATACGGGGGTAGTGTATGTTTTTAGCTGTAAAGAGTGTGTTTGTGCTGTTTTATTCGTGTTGTCCAATCCGAATATTGAATGAAACTGGTTTTAGTTTTGAAATCATCAAATATTTTGGATGGCATTGAACCATATACTAAAACAACGTTTGGCTCAAGCTCATCTAGCATTATCGCCAGTCCTTCCTTGAAATATTTTTTTGACTCAGCAGACTTGATTTGTCCATAGGTTCCAATAGAAACAATACTGTGTTTATCAACACCTAAGAATGCAACTTTGTCACGAAAAATTGATGTGGTGTAAGTTCGTTCGTCGCCCCATCGGATATTTGGTATTACGTAGATACCATATGATAGACAATTGTACCCAAAGTTTCTCCCATAAATTTATGGTAAAGGTTAATTTTTTTGATAGACCAGTCGATATATAATTTAGACGAGTGGAAAATAAATCCATTCAATAGACAAAAACGATATCAAACATGAGGTGTGAATGAAAATAAAGCATATAATGAGCAACCGTGAAGAAAAGGTTATGGAGCATCTTTGGGAGAACGAGGCAGCCATGACGATAACCGAGCTGGAGGAACTAATGGTAGAAGAAGGTCTTAGCAAAGCTTCTATTTTCAAAGCCGTACAGGCATTGATCAAATGCTCATATATAAAGGTTAGCGGAGTTGAACTTGTCGGTAAGACATATGCGAGACAACTTGAGGCAGAAATATCTAAAGAAGAGTATGCTGCCCTTATACTTATGGAGAAGGGATTTACCAGGAGCTCATTGGGAGAGATTGCGGTTGCTATGACCGGATCTGATCATGGCAGTAAGGCAAGTTCTTTGGAAAACGAAAAACTGATACATGATCTTGAAGAAATCATAGCAAAACTGAGGCAGTAAGAATAACATGAAGATAACCTTTTTTTCTGTTATGATGAGTGTACTGTGGGGCAGTATACTGATTCTTTTGTTTTCGTTATTAAGGAAGAAAAAGAGTCTTACGGAAGTTTGCAGTGTAACCGGTATGGTGATTTTGTATGTTTTCTGTGCTGTCAGGATGCTGATACCTATAGAATTACCCTGGGTTATGATCATACCAAATGAAACAATTTACAATCCGTTATATGATGCTGTACGCTATCGGGTATTCGGTGTTTCAATAGGGAAAATGTTGATAATAGTATGGCTTTTAGGGACGGGAATACAGATAGTAAGGCTTATTGTCAGATATCATAATTTTGGTACTAAGATCAGAGCGATTAAGGAAAGCGGCAAAGATATTTCAAGCAGTCTGATCGAAGAATATGGCATTAAAAAAGTAAGAATTATCATGACCGATAAGACAAAAGTGCCAATGACTGTTGGCATCGGAAACTATACCATACTCATACCTGAGGAAAATTATTCTGATAGGGAGAAGAAATTGATCTTGCACCATGAACTGACACATATAAAAAATGGAGACCTTATCATACAGTTTTTATCTAATATTCTGTGTGTTGTATACTGGTGGAATCCTGCTGTATACCTATTCAGGAGAAATCTGGAACAATACTTTGAACTTCGTTGTGACGGAACAGTTACTTCCGAAATGCAAAAACAGGAGCTTGCCGAATACCTTGAAATCCTGCTCAAGATATACAAAAATGGGAATGATAATGTAAATGGCTCTGATATAGGTGTAATAGAGGACTATAGCATCGGCGGGAAAGAACTAAAGGAAAGGTTTGAACGTTTATCCCAAAGAATTGAAAGAACAAGTAGGCGATATATTGGCAGATTTGCAGCATTTATACTGGCTGCCGGACTGCTAATAATATCATATTCTTTTATAATACAGTCGGAGTATCCGGCTCCGGAGATGGATGAAGAATCTACTGAAGTTACTCCGAAAAATGCCTATGTAGTACACTTGAAGGATGGATCATATGTTCTTAGAATGGATGATGGGTTTCAGTCAGTTATAAGCAAGGAGTCTGCAGAAATGCTTATAAAGGATGGGTTTTCGCTTATAGAAGAATAACACACTTTATGAAATGGATTAGAGTAATTCTCAGAAGGTAGATATGGAGTCTATCAGTTCAGTACTATACACAGGGTGGCAGTTGATATAAGCACCTGTGAGTCAGGAACGGAAATTACAGGCGTTTCAGAGGTTTCTGTTGAAAAAACGTCTGATTAATTTCAATACATCATTATGGAAGGGAGGTGTGTCAGGTGATAAGATTCAATACCACAAACTATGGGAGCCTGTTCGGGTACAGTGGATACAGTTCAAACAGCTATTCCAATACTCTTTACAGCGGTCTTTCCCAGTTGTCAAGTGTTAAGAGCGGAGCTTATTCAAAGGCCTTGAAGGCTTTGTATGGTAAGAACAACAATACTTCAAATTATGCTTCTTCTGTCCTGAAGAATTCTAAATACAAGTATGATGTTGATTCCGAACTGAGCGGTGTGAAACGGGAAAGCGGCGAACTGGCTGATTCTATAAAGAAACTTACAGATACCGGTAAGAACAACCTGTTTGCTGATAAAGAGGAATATGACTCGGATGCCGCTTACAAGGCTGTAAGTGAATTTGTAACAAATTACAATGAAACTGTAGCAGTTGCAGATAAGCTTGGGAACTCAGCCATAGATAATGCTGTAAACAGTATGACAAGGTTAACCGGGATCATGGGCAAGAGTTTGTCAAAAGCTGGAATTTCGATTGATGTTGACGGAAAGATGTCCGTAGACGAGGAAACCTTTAAAAAGGCGGATATGGATACAATAAAGAATATTTTCGGAAACACCGGTTATTTCGGTAAGTCGGTAGCTTCATCAGCCCAGAGGATAGAATCCATTGCCGGACAGCAGGAATTGAAAAATTCAGGCAACCAAAACTTCTACGGTAGGAATGGTTCGTATTATGGAACCTATAATTCGGGGTTATTCTTTAACGGGCTATTCTAACCGCCGAATCGACTTTTGTAGTCAAAGTACAGGGGACAGTGTCCGGAATCAAAGGTAAGCTTTGGGGTGGACGGAGCTGTCCTTTGTGCTTATAAAAGAGCTGAAGCCGGTACGGATATATGGTTCAGAAAAACAGTAATCTGACCGAAATACTATATGGGATACTATGTTTATTACAGAAATGCGATAGATGATAAGGAGAGCCTATGATAACAGGGACAATCAGCAATGCAGTTAGACAGGATTTTCTTTCTAAGAAATTTGAAGCCAAGAAGAAATCCGGAAATATACTTTCCAAACAGGAAAAGAATTCAAATGTGAACAGAACGCCGGAACAGTCCATGATCGAACGATTCCGCGAAGAAATGAAACAGAATAAGGAAAACAGTAAGATCAACGGTATTGCAAATAAGGTTACGAACGGGGAAGACCTCACCCCGGAAGAAGAACAGTATCTTGCTGCTAAAAATCCGGGGCTGTTCAATAGTTATAAACAGGCTAAATTGGAGCAGAAGGCATATGAGGAAAAGCTTAAAAACTGCAAAACAAAGGATGAGGTGCAAAGATTAAAGACAAATACGGTCAATGGGTATCTGGCAGAGATGTCTGCGGCTAAGGGAACAGGATCCAAGGGAGCTATAGTTGCCACTGCAAAGAAAGTTCTTGCAAAATTAAAGAATATCGAAAAGGTCGAGTTGGAGTTTATTGAGTCGGGAGCGTATTCCAGCCTGCCTACAGAGGCTGATGAGCAGATTGAGGAAACCAGAGAGACTGTAGAAGAAAATGAAAGACTTCTTGAAGAAATCTCTGAGGCTGTGGATGATAATAAGGAATTAATTGAGGAGACAGAAGTCAATAATGAAGGTAATATTGCACCTATTGAACTATTCGATGGGGATAGTGAAGAACTTGCCCGGACAATGGTAGAGGTAGATAAAGCTGTAGATAAAGTTGAAGATAAAGCCACAGAAAAATCTTCTTACAAACCCGAAAAAGATATCTTTGCGGAACTAGAAAAGGTATTAAAAAAGTTTATTCCTAAACATGTAGATGATGACAGAGAGGATAGACATAATAAGAAAAACAAAGCTCCGGAAATAGGCGGAATGATTAATATTGTTTTATAAACAGAATTTTTGATGAAGTATTTATCCTTGCTCCATGCACTTAAATGCCCAAAACTAATCCGTGTCCCGTCAAAGTGAAATCCCTTCTCTGTGACCGACAGCCCACGTTCCCTGCACAGACTGTTGGTGAAATCCTTCTGTGCCTGAAGGTCCTTCTTTGTCTGATGAAGCTTTATACCGTCGATATAAGACACACTGTTCGTCACGATATGGCAGTGCAGGTGATCCCGGTCCTGATGTACGCTTATAAGGCTCTGGTAACATTATATATAGCCCTGATATTGAAGAAAATCAGTAACCAGGATCCAAAGGCTTTCTTTTGTAGAGAGCCTTTGTTTTTATCTGTATAGCATGAAAATATAGCATTTTTATATTGAATGTGTTATAGTAATATAAATGTAAGAGCGGAAAGAAGCTGATTGAGAGATTGGGAGAAGATAGTTATGTCAGATAAGAACAGAACTGAAAAAGCTGAATTTACAGTGTTATGCCTGATTCAGGATGGTAATAGGATTCTGCTCCAGAACCGTGTAAAAGAGGATTGGAAGGAATATACATTACCGGGTGGCCATGTGGAACCAGGGAAATCGTTTGTTGATGCGGTCATTCGGGAGATGAAAGAGGAAACCGGGCTTGAGATTTTAAATCCTCAACTGGTCGGAATTAAGCAGTTTCCCATTGAGGGTGGAAGGTATATTGTGCTTCTTTTCAAAACGGAGTCTTTCAAAGGCGAGGTTATCTCATCAGATGAAGGCGAGATGGAGTGGATTGAGTATGGCAGGCTCTCAGAGGTTGATACGGTGAATGACCTAGCCGAATTGCTTAAAGTTATGAATACTCCTGAACTTACGGAATTTCAATACATAGTAGATGGGGACAACTGGAATATTTCATTAAGGTAAGAGAAGCAGGTATCCGACTGTACGTAAGCATTGATTATCTTTCAGTAGTAAACTTATATAAGCACTGTGGCTTTTCCGAGGGTGGACAAACTTATTTTATTGGAAAAAACAATAGGGGTATTTATTATATGGGGTAAATCAGGAGCATGGATAAAAGGAAGAAAATAATTATTATTGTAGCTACGATTATTGTTTTGTTTGTGCTTTTTCTGCCATTGCCTGCTGGAACGGCTACTGATGGAGGTTCCAGGGTATATAGTGCTTTGACATATAAAATAATAGTGTGGCATAAGCTGGTAGCGGAAACAAATAATGATGGAAATGGAGAAACAGCATATTTTTATAATAAGACATCGGTTTTCTGGATTCCGGACAAGTTTAAGAATATAGATGAACTATGGCAAATAGATTTTGAAAAAGGTGGATTTGAAAAAGAATTATTTTCAAATTAAGAAGATGTACTGAGAGGTATATTCATTTCATCAGGTAATGGTATTTTGAATATTGAAGAAGAAAATGAGAAATTGTGCAAGTCCGCTTGCATTATTTTGGAGGAAGCAGGACATGCCGCCGTCTCCTGCTTATCAGAATTTCAGGATTATGAGCAGTATTACCGGGCACTGTACCATAGCTTCAATTAGAACGGGGAATAAATCATGGATTACACAGAAACAAGTAAATATATAAGCCTTATCCTGAGGCATAAGCCGCAGGTGATAGGCATAACTTTAGACGAGCATGGATGGGCAGATGTGGATGCTCTTATTGAAGGGGTCAGCAAGACGCATCCGCTTACTATGGAGATACTTGAACAGATAGTAGCAGAGGATTCTAAGCAGAGGTATTCCTTTAATGAGGATAAGACACTTATCAGGGCAAACCAGGGGCATTCCATCCCGGTTGACGTCGAGCTGCCGGAAACTGATCCACCTGAGATTCTGTATCATGGCACTGGTGAGAAGTTTACGGAAGCCATAGACCGGATGGGGCTTATACCGAAGAGCAGGCTGTATGTTCATCTGTCAGGAGATACTGACACTGCAGAGAATGTAGGCAAGAGACACGGCAAGCCTGTTATTTATGAGGTTGAAAGTGGAAAGATGCTCCGGGACGGCTATGTTTTCTACAGGTCAGTAAACGGTGTATGGCTGACAAAGGAAGTACCTTTGAAGTATCTGAAGAAGATGTGAAATATATGAGGAACTGGCATTCGTGTCAGTTCTTTTTTTTGTGAAAAGGCCATTTTGGGTTTGAAAACAAAATTTTGATTTGGTATAATGAATCTGTGAATGGAATAACACAAAGAGGGGGCTGTTAATGGAGTTGGAAAACTATAAGGTGATAGTATTTGACCTGGGCGGTACGCTGATGGAGTATGAGGGAATGCCGCTGAACTGGAGTGATTACTATTACCAGGGGTTTAAGAAGATAAACGAGCATTTTGGATTAGGATTGCCGGATGCCGAAATTGATAAATCCGCAGAAATATTAAAGTCGTACAATCCGCGCAATAAATACAGGGAGTATGAGATAATGCCGGTAGTCCTGTTTGACGAGGCTATGGCTGGATGGAGCAATGTGCCGGATATCAGGGATGCCATTGAAGTTTTCTTCTCAGGAATAAGGCTGAAGGCTAAAGTGTTTGACTATTCCAAGAAACTGATAGCTATTTGTAAGAAGCATGGTATAAAGGTTGCCTGCCTTACGGATCTGCCGAATGGAATGCCTGACAGTCTGTTCCGCGATTCGATTCCGGATATCATAAAGCTGTTTGATCTGTATGTATCATCGCAGACCTGTGGATACAGAAAGCCTAATAAAGCAGGGCTGGAATATATAGCTGAGCAATTCGGCATAGATGTTAAGGATATCCTGTTTGTCGGTGATGAGGATAAGGACCGGAAGACAGCGGATAATGCCGGATGTTCGTTTATGCATATTGATGAGTTCAAGAAGTGCGAAGAACCAGAGATATCTGAAAAGGAGTTTGAAAAGAAGAAAATACTGTTCCTGGAGCAGAAGAAGACGCTGGATTCATTCTTAAAGACCGGAGCCATCAGTAAGTTGCAGTATGATAAGTCATACGGTGATCTTGTCAAGAAGATGGGGATGGAGAAGGTAGCGGAAGGACTTTGTCAGGGAGATTAGCATACGAGGAGGACAGAATATGCAGACAATCATTATTACATTAGATTCAAATAAAATGGATAATCCGGATCTGGATATAAGGTATTTACTCCCTGACCGTATAGATGAGTATACCGAAGGTGCAGTAAGGGATAATGGTTAT
>JAFXXN010000149.1 GCA_017542245.1 Lachnospiraceae bacterium | reverse complement strand
TCTAATATATTCTACTTACATTATATAGGATTCTACCTACAAAAGCAAGGAAAAAGTACTGGAATATATGATATTTATGCGGTTTTCAATGTGCCTATATCAAAGTGTAAGTCTAAAAATCAAGAGGAACTATAGATAAATTTAAACACACCTACCGTTCCGCCCGGTAAAGGAATGCCAACACTTCCGGGCTTATATTCTCCTAACTGTCTCACCGCAAATGCAGATGTAACTTCCGTTAATGCATACCCTGGATAAACTCCTTGTTTGGCACCATTTTTAAGAAAGCATGTATTTACAGTTTGAAATAGTTCTTCTGACATAGCATCTCCACCAACGGCTCCGGCTTTCAGAAATGAAACGCCTTTTTGCGAAATCTTCTCGCTTGAAGCTACTCTCTTAAAGTGAGCCGGTACACCTGCAAACCATTGCGGACGATACTCCAGTATATAATCAGCGATCTTCTTTGAGTCAAGTTTTGAAATAATCGTTGCTTTCATTCCCGTAACCATGCTCATATGAAGCATTCCGGAACCATAGCTTATCCACGGGGGCATAATCAATAAAAACCTATCATTTGGTGCAAACCCAATTTCAGACTTCATATATTCAAAAGCCATAGCATTATAATTATCATGCGAAAGAACTACCCCTTTAGGAAAACCTGTGGTTCCGCCGGTATGTACTATAGTAAGAGGTTGTTGCTCCGTATACTCCGGGATTCTATCGAAGCATTTCGAATCAATTTCTATATGTCCTTCCTTTTCAAATCTAGTATCTTTTCTGGTAGAAAATCTACTATAGGCTCCTATGCCTTTACAAATCATTCCAAATGTAAAGGGCATTTTTTTTGCAGATTTTAGTAATGAATGATTAACTATATTATACTCTTCATCAGCAATGGCTTTTTTTATTTTAGACGTAAAAAGATCAGTATTAAGAATCACCTTTGATTCTGCTTCTTCAAGATAGTGCTTGATTCCATCCGGACTTGTACGCGGATCGATCAGATTACTTATGGCATTTAATCTTCCCAACGCATACCAATCGTAAACAAATTCCGGAGACATTAGCATTGACACGGTTACAACATCATTTTCACGCACTCCCTTTTTTATAAAATAAGCAGTCCGTTCATCAATTTTTTCAAACATCTCTCCATAAGTAATCTCATTTCCCTCGTATTCAAGGGCCACGCAATCTTTCCTATCCTTATTCAACATATAGATTAAATCATATGTTTTCATTTTAGGAAAACTAAATTCACGTGCCCCATCAGGGTAGTATTTTTCCCAAGGTTTATCTATCGACGGATATCCCGTCAGTTCGCCTTGTCTGTCTGTCTGTCTGTAAAATCATTTCTTTTTTCAACTTTCTTGTCAAGCCATTTTCAAAATATTTATTTTCTATTCTCTTAATCTAATCTTATTTCTCGTACCTCTCCATTAATTACCTGAATATAACCATCAGTCTGGTTAGCCATTCTGTTTTTATCTTTCTTAAGAGTGGTCGGAGAATAAGGCAACATCACATCATGGATAGCAAATGCCCATAGGTTTACTTCCGGCTCAAATTGACGTACACATTCAGTTATTTCCTTTAGATAATTTAACTTGTCTGCTCCCTTTACATTTTTATCCCATACTAAATGAACCACAAGATTTACACTTTTTTTGTCTATCTGCTTTTCAAGGACAATAGCATCATCTACAAAATCTTTTTCTTTTATCTTATTAGCAATATCAAACAGATAAATCATTTTGCCATCCGATATCTTTATAGTATCTTTTAATCGTCCCCATATATATACAAACCCTTTTTTATCTATCTCTGCCAAATCACCGGTACAAATCCAGCCATCTACCTTTGTATGATTTGTCAATTCCTGTTTATTATAGTATCCTTTCATTGCAGATTGACTTTTTATTCTTAGCTCTCCCCGCCTATCATAGGATAATTCATTCCCTAACTCATCAAATATGCCCACAGTAATTCCTGCAAACGGAACGCCTACACTCATTATTGATTTGCTTTGATCATATCTTACATTTGTCTCTTCTGAACAAGCCGATGCGAAAACTTCAGAAGATCCATATGCACTTGCCAGACCCCTGTCAGATCCCATCTCGCTCATTGCTTTTTGCCATTTTTTAAACTTTTTTGTATCAGTCCCTTCTCCTCCGACTACCCATGCTCTCACATACGAAAAATCAAATTTTTTCCCTTTTAATCTTTCTTTTTCGATTCGGTTAAAGAGTGCTTCCCAGGCGCTTCCGGTAGAACAAGCTACATTCACATGAAGTTTTGTGATCTGATTATAGAAATCTTCTTCAGTCACACGTGGATCAATAACAACGGTCATACCACGATATAAAGGTAACAGAAATAATATGTTTAATGATGTGGCGGCTGTAGGAGGGAAGTGATTTAAACACCTCTCACCGGGAAAGTACTGACAACCGGATGCTACTGCCATATATAATTGTGTTATTACGGATTCATTAGTCGCAATAACGCCCTTAACTATTCCACCAACAGTGGTTCCACTTGATGAAGTAATAAATGCATTTCTGTCTGGTATAAATTCAGCTTTTGCTTCTTTGATATTCTCTTTCCCAAGTTTTTTTGCCATAGCTAAGGGCATATATTTCTTTCCCTTAGGAATTTCAGGTTTTTTCTTGATATTCGACAGTACTGAAACAATCTGTTTTTTAGGCGCCGGCATCGCATCCGTAATTCTTGCCACAATAACTTTTTCGAACCGATCTTTTGTGAATTCTTCCTTTACATTCTCCCACATCTGATCAAAGACTATGGCAACTCTACATTCCTTTGTTTCTTCAGCCAGTGCTTCCGGACTAATAGCAAGTTTCAAAAAATACGGACATGCACCTATCATATTTAACGCCAAAGTCATATAGCATATATCAGGCATGAACGGACCATAATAAGCCACAATTTCGTTTTCCACGACTCCAAGCTTTTTGAATACCCTTGCCCATAAGTAGACGTTGTCAACGAACTCTTTTCGCGAAATCGAACGCCCAAAGTACTCGATAGCCGGTATGTCCATATGTTTATAAAGACTTTCTTCAATTATATCCCATACTGTCTTACCCTTCGGAATATTATTTGCCTCTTTCTCTGCGTTCGCATGATAATATTTCAACCATGGTTTATCTATTGACGGAAATCCCGTCAATTCATCTGTCTGTAATATCATTTCTCTTTCCAACTTTCTTGTCAAGCTATTATTTTCCTATTCTTAGGGTTTTCTGTTTCTAAAGGTGCCTTAGAAATATCAGAATTTCCATAAACTCACAATATAAGTTTTCTTAGGATTCATCGGTAATTCCGGGTACAAAGTTATTGTCTGCATCCAAACAATATTCGTTTTCTATTTTCTTTCCCTTCTTTAGTAGAAAGTCAAATTCTTTTTCTGAATCATACTTAAAACCTAGCGCTTTAAATTTCTTTAAATAAGTGTGATTTAGATAAATTCTTATCTTCTCTTTAGATAGTTTCTTCTTGTCAACACCTTCTAGTTTCCATATTTCTTTCCTCATTGAAACCATTATTTCCTGAAGTATATCCGTTTGCTTAAAAATGCTTTTCTCAGCAGTCATCCATAAAGGTTTTCCAAAAGAAACGATACACTTTTTATAAATATTAGATTCTTTTTTGCAGATTTGATTTGTCTCGATATATTCAAAAATAACAGGAACAACGGGTTTCTCTGTAATTAATGAAATTTCTGTCACACCGGCATGGAGATTCTGCATTACCTTATTAGGATGGATGTTCCAAGTTCCTTCACCAAATATAAGTCCATTCTTCCCATTTAAAATCTTACCACAGAAAATTTTGATTCCTTTATCTATTGATCCGCGGCTATCCCGCTTAAACAGTACCACATCTGTCAACTTGAGAAATAGTCTTGAAAACCAACTTAATCCCTCCAAACCGCCAATAGGAGTAACCTTTTTATTTAGTCTGCAAAAAACTTCGAGAACAGTAAAATAATCATGTGCATTAGAATGATTACACAGGTAAATTACTTCTCCATCAGGTATATTTTCTGTATTAATTATCTCCAATTCATATTTTCTAATAATCTTGGCAACTCCCCCCAACATTTTCACCACAAAAGAAGGAGATGACGAAATTCTTCTATTTCTACATTTTTCTCTTAATCGATTAAAATATAAAAGTCTTTTTTCTTTCGAAAGATTTTCAATATCAACAAGATTTTTCATTTAATGTAATATTATAAATCAAATATTTTTTTCCCTTTCTTAAATTCGATACCTGTAATTCCTTTTGGACAATACAAGGTTTTCTTTACATCATCAATAGTATAGCTATAATCTTTTTGAGTAAACATTTCTTTCAAAAAAACATTTTTATAATGATTCCTATTTATAGACTTTCTCTCTGTAACAGGTAACAATTCCAATATTTCCCAGCACAAAGAAGCCAGCCTGTCTCTCAGAAATTCTGTTAATTCATATTTTTGTTCTGGTTTATAGCTATCAACACGTATATTTTCACCAATATTTACATAATAGTTTCTTCCTCGTCTCACCAAACCAATTGGTATAATATCTGCACCTGTCGTAATAGCAATCTCAGCTGTTCCTGCATATGGATACATTACTAGTCGATTAGGACTAATGTTATAAGCGCCTTCAGAAAAGATTATTAAATTCTCTCCATGTTTTAATAATTCTATTGAACGTTTTTTTGCGATGTGTCTATCTTTTTTATACGATGTATCAAACCAAATAATTCCATTAATGTTCAACATCATACCAGAAATATTTATATACATCTCTCTTGGGTCACCAAGCATTAGCCATGTATGGGTTCCTACACTTTCAAAAATGGCTTCAACATCCATCCCACCAATATGTGTTGGAGAAAAAATAATCGGACGATCAGTTTTATTTCTTTTGTCTCCTATAATAATTAACTTTTCCTTATTTATTATTCTTTGTATGGTAATCAATTTTACCATGATTCTGTTTGCTAACCTATGACCCAACAAATGTTTAATATTCGTTTTTCCACTATCAAACTGCTGGTAACGTTTCTCTCGATTTCGTTTTTCAATAGCTTCCGTTTTTCTTACCATTATCATTTTCTCCTAGGCATTATTTTTATCTCCATTTATTTGTCAAGTTTTTTTATAAATTTCCCCATTTTTCTTCTAATGCTCTGTAATCTATCTTCCCAATTGGTGTAAGGGGTAGCTCCGGCAAAAACGTAAATCCTACCGGCTGTGAATATTCCGGCAGTTGTTCCTGACATGCTTGCTTCAGTTCTGAAACAAGCTTATCTAAATCTGTTCCCATATCTTTCTTTCGTACACAAAATACTATAGGAAGTTCTCCCTGGCCATGCTCTTTATCTCGCTTCCCGACAGCACAGCATGATTCTACTGCTGAATTAGACATAACAACCTTCTCGACAAAAGGAAGAAATATCTTAAATCCATCATATCGGATTATCATCCTTTTTAATCTACCTTCAATATAAATAATCCCATCTTTATCTACATAACCAAGATCCCCTGTATGTATCCATTTTTTCCCATCACGATGCATCCGGATTATATCATTTGTTGCACTCTCGTTATTATAGTATCCTTTCATCATGGTCGGAGTATTTAAGCATATTTCTCCCATTTTACCATAAGGTAATTCATTGTCGGTATCCTGTTCAAATGCAGCTATAACAGTATTATGTAACGGAACTCCGTTACTTCCATACTTGATTGTATTCTCAAAAGAAATAGTAGCTGTAGCACTAGCCTCCGTCATACTGTAACCCTTTGTAAGATGGATCTTGGCGTTATGTTCACTTAAAAAATTATTAACTATCTCTTCAAATTCAGGTGGTGTTTTATCTCCGCCTGCAAGTAAAACTTTTATAAAAGATAAATCTTTGCCCTTTATCTTTTTACTGTTCATAAGGTTTTCCAAATAAGAAGGCACACCTATCAGTCCATTAGGCTTATGTTTCATTAAAAGTTTATCAAACTCTTTCGGATTAAACTTTGGTATGATAACCGATTTCCATCCGTAACACAGCGCTGTATGAATACCCAAAACCATACCATAAGCTATAAAAGGAGGCATAACATTCAAGAAAACGTCTCCCCTTTTCATAAGAATCGGGCTGTTAATTGCTTGATGAAAAGCAGCGTTTACATTGTCATCCGTAAGCATTACTCCTTTAGGATTGCCGGTGGTACCACCGGTATGGACTATCATACAACATCTGTCTGGTTCATATGGTACGTCTCCGATATTGCCTGTGTTAACTTTTCTTACAAATTTAGTCCATTTTACTGTTGGAAATCCATCATACTTTGGATGCTTGCCAAACAGCGTTTTTATTTTCAATAAACTCTTCAATAAACTAGGCATTGAATCAAAAGCCGACATTGTCACTATCCGTTTTACCGTCGTATTCTGAACTGCTCTTAAGATTTTGGGATAAGCTAAATCTATAGTCAGAACCATAGGTGAAGAAACTTCCTCTATATAATTCCGTATTCCTTCAACACTTGTCCTGGGATCTACCATATTAGGAACTGCACCAAGCCTGTTCAACGCATAAATTGCATATATGGTCTCCGGTATAGTCACGCAAGCAATAACAACTATATCTCCTTTTTTAATCCCAGCATTTTGAAATGCCAGTGCCGTCTCTTCGATTCTCTCGAATAAGCTGCCATATGTAATCTTATTTCCAAAATATTCTAATACATAAGCATCTTGATAATCTCTATTGCACTCAAGAAGTTTGTCATATATCTTACACTTTGGGAGTTCCGATTCTATAGCTGCTCTAGAATAATATTTCAACCAAGGTTTATCAATCGATGGATACCCTGTCAGTTCGTCCTCGTCTGTCTGTCTGTCTGTCTGTCT
>JAFXXN010000148.1 GCA_017542245.1 Lachnospiraceae bacterium | reverse complement strand
CTTTATCCGAACGTTGAACCTCAATGTTATATTTCTTACCAGAATCATCATCTGCATCAATATCTAAACAGATATCTCTACCAAGTAAGTTCTTCATCTGTCTTTGTGTTGTCACACTCTTAACACGTATATCTGGCTTATCAAGAATGATTCTGAGAAGAAGCTCAGCACCTTCAATATAGCCATCAAAACATGCATTCATAAAATCATCATCTATCAGCCTAAGTCCTCTAAGACGTTGTAAATCTTCCTGATGTAGTCTTTCCTTTTCAGCTGAATCTATTTCTACATCTGAATATACTGATGCTTTATTCTTTCGAACCTCTTCAAGTTTTCTATTTAGTTCCTCTATTTGATTAAGTATTTCCTGTTCTGTCATCGTCGCTCCTAATTTTATATTATATTAGGTATAACCATCTGTATCACTATAGATATAGATGATAAACGGAATAAATCATATAGCTCTTCAGAATGATTATACCAAAAAACCCACCGTCTCTCAATGAAAACTCACGATTTACATATCCCTTATTGAGTCAATAAATATGTGATATCTCATCATCTTCTGATTTTTTAATAATACCCCCTGTTCCTCTTACAACTTCTTACATATGCTCGTCCGGCACTGTATATTAGGTGAACTATGATGTTCAGCCAGATAAGATTGATAGATATGATAGATGAGATTTCTTCTGCAAAGAAGATTGTTATAGCAAGCACGATTACTGCAACCCACATGGATATATGATCTGCTATTTCTTCTTTGTACCATTCGATGTATTTTCTTCCAGTAAAGTAGATTATCAGCCCAGGGACACCGCATATCAAGGCTATAATGACTACTATAATCAGGTAGTATAGTATCTGTTGCAAAGCATATACCTCAATCCCGTCTGTAACTCCGGCACACCACACTCCTGCTGAGAATGCGCTAGTTGCAAGTGATTTTATTACCTTAGCAATTCCTGTAAAAAAGTTTATCAAGTTCTTGGTAAAGCATTCTGACTTAGCAGCCATAAATAATGTT
This sequence comes from Lachnospiraceae bacterium, assembly GCA_017542245.1. Taxonomy (GTDB): domain Bacteria; phylum Bacillota; class Clostridia; order Lachnospirales; family Lachnospiraceae; genus RUG11977. The sequence continues at coordinate 4,109 of JAFXXN010000148.1, read as the reverse complement.
ATTATTACTGCATATAAGACTGTACTCCAAAGTTCAGACTGAATAGCAGCTATCATTGCTCTGTATTTTGCATCGGACTTTTTGATTCTTCCTCTATGTTCCTTTTCCAATGCTGATTTATACTTATTAAACATGATGGTGGCACCTCTGACAATAATATCATCCTGCTCCTTTATCTTTATATCAAGTTCTGCTTTGGAAGATTTATATTTTTCCTTCTGCCTAATAAGATCATTATTTTTTTCTTCATAGTCCTCCTTAACGGCTGTGATCTCTTCTTCGCTTTTTCGCCTTATCTCGCTCAGCTCGTTCTCTCTCTGCCTGTCTCTCTCTTTCAGCTTCTCGTTCTCTTTCTCTATCAAGTCTGACTTGCTCTGCCTCACGAGTTTCTCGCTCTTTATCTGCAATTCCCTCGTTAGCTCTCGCACTGCAGATTGCAGCTCTGATTTTTCTGAGGAAAGCGTCCTGTTCTGTGTCTTCAGCTTGTTGTTCTCTTCCAGAAGGTTGTCGTTCTCCTTCTGCATCAGCTCCAACTGTGACACCAGTTCCTCTACGTTCCATAATGGCTCTGATTCTGTCATGTAATTCCTGCTCCTTTTCAGTTTTTATTCTTTTAAGTTCTGCAATTCGGATATCTGTTTCTGCAATATCTCTATCTGTCTGTTCGATTCTTTCGTCTGTGAAAAGAGTTTCTGATTCTCTTTGTTCAAGTTCTCGTTCAATTTTTCCAGCTCGTCTATCTCTTCCTCTTTCTCCTGAAGAGTTAGTTTCTGTTCTGTTATGATATTCTCCAATTTGGATATTCGGCTCTGCAGAGTCTGGTTCGTTATATTCAGATCCTCGTTCTCCTTCTCCAGCTTTTCCATAAGAGCCGTAAGCTCGTCCTGAATTTCCAGAACCGATATCAGTTCTTCCAGATTTTCTATTTTCAAATATTTTTGTAATTCTTTCATATATTCGTCTCACTTTCTTTGTAATAAGTTCAGATAATTCCTTAAAGCCTTTTACAATTTCTTCTCTTAAGAGATTTCTCTTTTTGATATCTCTATTTATTTCACATCGTTCGGATGTCTTCCCCTCTTTTTCCATCTGTCTTGCTGTCACACCTTCATGGATGGTTGGTTCAATCTCCAGCCCCTGTCTTTCATAAGACCTGTGATCAATATGTAGTTCAGGTGGAAGATATCTGTTACAATGTTCAGCCCATGATTTCCTCCACTGCTCGCATTTGCTGTGTTCATTCCAGTCATTTGCAGGAATAGAGATTCGTTCCCAGAGATATTCCGTTCCTTTACCTTTCCTAACACGGGTTTTCTGATTACCATTTTCATCCAGTGCCGGAATTCTATACTGGGAAGTGTGTTCTTTATCTTTTGGATCATAGGAAGGCTTTGATGGATCATATATAGCTTTTCCATTTTTATCTCTGCCATTTGCAAAAACGGAAGTCTGTTTTGACTGCCATCCTTCTTCCTCATTTATTTCTCGTACTGTTAGCATTATATGAGCATGTGGATTTCCATCGCCTTTATCATGAAGTGCCCAGTCTGCAATCATTCCCTTGGAAGTGAAGTTTTCTTTTATGAATTCTCTGATACATTCAATCTGTTCTTCCCTGGATAATTCATTTGGAAAAGCAACTTCAACCTCTCTTGCAAACTGTGCATCAGCTCTTTTTTCTACTTGCTGTACTTCGTTCCATAAAACTTCGCGATCCAGTAAACGGTCGGGCGCATTATCCGGAAGGATAATCTCATTCATGATCACTCCGCCTTTGCGAGTGTAATCATGAATGATGCCCGTTTCTTCGCTTGTAAGCTTTTCGCCTGAGCGATAAGCTGCAGCGGAAACGGCAGAGCGTCCACCGTTACGACCAATGATTTTTATGGAACAGTGATATATAGACATTTAACATCACCTCTTTTTATTACTTAATTTGTTAAATGGATACGCCAACCGTAAAGATTTTGCTTCCGTTAAGGAAGAAATGCCTTGTGTGGTTGAGGCGGTTTGTTAAGGTGGCAAACCTTAACTCCCTCCAGGTGAAACCTGGCAGGAAGCCACCTGCGGCATGGACAGCGTCCATTGAGCATAGCAGTATATATACAAAACCAAATCTGCAAACTTAGTGTAAGTTTGATCTGTGCAGATTCAGTTTTGGTAATGTACTGCGGGTGGGAGTCAAGGGGGCAAAGCCCCTTGCGGGTTATCCAAAAGGGCAGAGCCCCTTTGGTGCCGTCTGCACAAGACCGCCCTCCGCGTAGGAGTGCTGCCTGCATAAGGCCCGCCGACGGAACGCGCCCGGCAGACTCTTTAGAGTCTGACCGGTTCGACCGCAGGGAGAAACTTATACGATATGGGCTCCGCCCATATATAAGTGCGCCCTTGTCGGGAAGAGGAATCACTCATCCGGGCTTCCCTCTGATTTATCATCTGCCTCCTTTTCAGGCGGTAAGTCTTTCTCCATTGCCTTACTGAAATACTTTCCATTTCTTTCCTGCATCTTTAGGAAATAACTGAGTCTTCTGAAATCATCATCTACGAAATCTCTTCCCAGTTCTTTTTCCACTATTGCACCGATCTGGATAAGCCTCTTGGTTCTGGCTTTTCTGTCAGCCTCCTTTTGCTGTTTTTCAAGCTGCTTAACCTGAGCTTCGTATTGTCTTGCCTTCTCAAGTGCCTTTTCCATCATTTCATTTTTTTCATTTATTCTTTCTTCTAAAGTTCTTTTTGACGCCATATATATTTCCTCCTGTGTGTTTTTGATTTTATGTTTCAATTGATAACCACCGGAGTCTGTGATAAACTTATCTTGCGTGTAGGTATATCAGGACTTCGGTCTGGTTACCAATTGGAGTGGCTGCTTAGTCACTCCTTTTTAGTTGGTCACTGCTTTCGTCTCATTTCTGATCCGTAGATTACAGCCTTCATTAATTGCGATAAACCTTTCAAGTGCATCTCTTCTAATTACAATCTTTCTTCCGATTCGGAGTACCGGAAGCTTTTCCCATTCGATAAGTTTTCGGATTGTATTTCTTCCTATCCCTGTGTAATCAGATGCTTCTTCTATCGACATCGCATATTTGATTTCCTGCATACTGTTCGCCTCCTTTCTTTCTGTTGCATACTGCAACTGTAATTTGTTGCTATTATACATTTTGAATTTTTCTTTGTCAAGCATTTCGCATTTTGTTATAATTGCATATTGCAATTTATTAAATGTTATGTTATTATCTTTTCAGATTCAAAAATATTTTTTCAAAATCAACATTTAAGAAATCATAAAATTTAAATCAGTCATTTCAAAAAATGGCATACACCGGTAGAGGAGGTCTTAACAATGGTAGATAAAAAACTGCGTAAGACTATTGGGGAAAGAGCAAAATCCCGAAGAAAAGAACTTGGACTCACGATGGATTATGTGGCCGAGAGAATGGATGTCAACAAATCAACCATCCAGAGATATGAAAGCGGAACGATAGATAATTCAAAAAAACTCGTTATCGAGGGACTCGCAGCCGCACTTCATGTCACACCTGAATGGTTAAGAGGCGAAACCGATGAACTGTCATCCGATAAAACAGACGGTACATTTATCAAGATTGAAGATTCAATGAAAAAAATTTTGGGAAGCTATCCCTTAAACGTTAGCTCCGATGAAAATGATTTTTCAGAAAAGATACTACTTCTCTTTTTGAAAGAGTACGAATTATTTAATGATTCATTTACAAATGCCGTGAATGAAACTTCTAAGGATAATTCAAAGTTCGCATCGATGGTAGGATTCGAATCTGAAGAAGAATATAATAATATGATATTTCTCAGAGAAATCACACATACAATCAACACATTAAATGACATAAGTGATATACTGAGACTGTATTCAAAAGATCCGGAGCGTGCGAAAGACCGCGTAAACAATCTACTAAGTTACCTCCTATAGGTTAGGCAGGCAGACGGAGTTTTGATATATCTACACGCAAATAGAATATCCTTCAGTTCCGATTGCCAGCCAGAAAGGAGAAGAAAGAAATGGCAAAAGGATCTGTCAGAAAAAAAGGAAAGAAATGGTACTATCGATTTTATGTTGAGGATGAAAGCGGAAATCT
>JAFXXN010000147.1 GCA_017542245.1 Lachnospiraceae bacterium | reverse complement strand
TCTTGAAGTTCAATGTAATCAACGATTAACGTATATATTTTATCTTTTACGAGAAAAACTCTCGCTTTCTCGCATTCTTTTTCAAATGCGTTCCTTGCTTCGTCCAAAGAGAAATAAAAGGAATATCTCTCACGAAAACTTGCACCATGCTCATAAATATATTCTCTTATTTCACCTTCGGTCATACATTCAAGCTTATGTTTATCGGCATCGCATATACGCACATGATATACTTCGACACTATAGCTATAAATCATATTGTTTTTATCACCTCTTCCAAAATAAAAAAGCAACAGTATATTCTACTGCTGCTCAATTTCTCATATCATATATGCGGATTGCTGTTTGTCAGAGTATCAATTGTTCTTCCGGTAGCTTCAAGAGCCTTGGAAGCATCAGCTCTGCAATGTTCAAGGAAACATAATTTCTGCTTTGTACTCAGCGACTGAAAGAACGAATTATTATCCATAACCAAATCGACCTTATCTCTGCTGCCTTCTTCAAGTCTGGCATGAATCATAAGAGTAACTGCGCTTATATAACCGGATCTTACCGCTGTAAAGCGTGCTTTATCTTCCGGAATACCAAGTTCTTTAATACAGTCAGTAATAGACTGTGCTGAAACAAACTTCATGGCAAGTCCACGATCAAGTGGTTTGTCATCCTTCAGTTCAAGCTCCCTTATTAACTCTTCCGGTTTAACCTGACTTAAACGCCAGTCATGTGTAGTTAATTTGAATGTACGTCCTTTTTCAAAAGACTCCAGAGCTGCATTTACGCCTTTATTGTACATACAGCCTTGGAGCTGCATAAACTGATTGAACTTCTGAAGATCATTAAGAAGTTCGACCGGATGATTTATCTTGTCTGAAAGAACAGGAGTAGGATCAAGATCCGGTGTACTCCGCATGGAATAGAAGCAATCACCACTTCTTCCGAATATTTTTATTTCGTCCATCAGACCGGATTCATATACATCACGAAGGCTGTCACAGATACTGTCAACGACCATATCATGAAAGTCTTCCGGTACTGCTCTTGGCGGCTTTTTTGATATTCCGGATTCATAATCTCTTAACTGATGTGCATATCTGTCTTTTGTTCCCTGCCGTGAAATATCTTTATGAGTACCCACCACAGCAAGATGCACCTCATAGCCTTTTTCTTTCAGTCTGAAATCTATGCTGTCATCCCAGACCTTCTCAACAAAGTTCTTTGCAACGTCAGGTGATCTTAAAGTGCTTTCGATTACCATGTTATATCGTTCTTCACTAAGTTCTGCGACCAGTCTGTCAGAAATAGCATAAACAAAAGCATTGGTTATCGCACTTGGATTACCGCCATTCTTTTTGCAGTCTTCATAAATCTGAACGTAATAAGGATGATGTTCTCGAAACGCATCACAATCTATACCGACCACACTATTTGGCAACATATCCTCGTAATGAGTATATACATTACTTTTACCAGCTCCGGGTTGACCACCTAAAACAACTGCTAATGGTTTTTCGCCAATCGAAACAGGAGTAGCTAAATGTTCTTTCACAACCATGCGTTTGATTCTTTGATATATAATCTCAAACTCTTCAGCCGAAACAAAATATTTGTCATCCATGTTCATTTACTCTGCTCCTTTTAACTGGAGAACACGATTAAGAAAATCATTTATTTCATCTTTATTATTTGCACGTCTTACCTTACGCAAAATATCCATAAGTTTATCTTCATAATCAACCAATTCAGGGGGTTCATTATCTATAGTGATTTTGTTTTTTACAGCGTACAAGGTAATATCAGCAAGATATCCATTAATGAATTGTTCAGCATATTCCTTGGCTGCTACAAGATCCCAGTTAGGATTTAAAAAGTCGCGTTTCATCATTGGCTCAACTCCTTTGTTATCTGTTCATTAAAATTATTGATGAACTGTTTTTCCTCTATCTATATTATACCATACTCCACGGAGTATGTCAACTATTTAGACAGAATTTATTTTTCAGGCTGGACTTTATCCCTCTATCACTTTCTTTGTGGTTTCAATCACTCTATCCTTATATTTTACCACATCAGCGATAACAAGCTTTTCGATAGCACGGATATAACGTTCCATATAGTCGAAATCAGGTTCTCCGTCTGATGTGATAGGAAGTTCTAATGTTTCTGCCTGCATCTTGTCTAATGTCCATTTTGCAGTATAACTGTATTTCAACTTTAACTGACGGACAACAGTCATTATGTATTCAACAAATCGCTGATTATAAGGAAACTTTGGATACCATACATTTACATCATCCGAAGCCCAAAACGGTTCATCTTGTAGAAATACTTCGCCGACAGAACCATTATAACTCACAGTGAATGTACAGGCAGGATGTATATATCCGGTGTTCCCAATTTTTGCAGTAACGCCATTGTTTGATGCGGATGAGCCAACAAAATTGATATTTCCATCAATCATATCTGCTTTTGTAAGCCGCTTGCCTTTTTTTATATCAAACAAATCCGTAGCCTTGAATTTTCCGAATCTCACTCCATGTATGCTCTTATCATGTTGGCAAGAAAGAATATTCTTATCTTCTTCTGTCAATTCGTAATCATTAACCCCTGTTGCCTGTAAATAAGCATCTACCTCTGTGATGCGATCATTCTCAAGATCTTTAATACGTTCGCGCTCAAGGTCTTTGATATACTCATGCATATACTGCCAATCAACTTCATCAATTGTGTATTCATGGTTAGGATTTGAGTTTTCGATGACTGGAAGTTGAATTAACACTCTCTGCGCCTTTGACCAGTGTCTTGCGTAGCCAAGATGGGGAATTGCCTTTTTCCAAACCGTAGTTACATATAACAAGATTTCATCTGTCATTGATACTTTTGGAATAAGAACCTTGACATTATCCATAACACAAAAATCATTATGAACAATGTTCATTGTTTTAGTATGGTCTCCAAAAATTAAATACACAGGTCTATCATCAGAAACCTTAAATAAAGGTTCTTTATTAACAAAACCAAGGCACCCGTTATTAGATGTATCAGACGAATATGCAGGTGTTCTTCCACCTTCAACGAAGTCCAATTTAGACACCTTTTCGGATTGGGGTAACAACTGAAATAAATCAGAATAAACAAAACCCTTATTCATCAGCACTCACCTGACCTTTCAGGATAGTTGCCACCTTCCACGCAAGATAATCAGCAACTGTTTTCTTGAAATCCTCCTCAGTCGGTGTTGTATCAATTATCTTATGCTGATTGAAAGTCCAGTCATTGCCTTCAAGACTGATCGTATCCTTGATAACCTTTTCGTTTGCTTCAGTGTAATAATTCGTCTTCGGCTTCTTGCCAAGGCAAAGAGCAGCTACTTCATCATAACGTTCTAAAGCATGATCAGTATTACGAAGATTAACTTCCTGTGTTGACTTCTTGCGATTCTGTCTTGAATATCCGTCTTCACCGAAATCAATAAATGTGACAACATCATCTTCTTCATGAGGACGATTTACCTGAAAAAGATAAATAGCAGTCTGAACGGATGACTTACCGCTAAACAAATCAGCAGGCATATGAATACTTGCAACAAGTGTATTCTTTTGAAGAAGTCGCTTTGAATAAACATCACCCTGACCGCTTCCGGCATTCTCTTGAATCAGAACTGCACCATACCCTTTTTCCATTCTTGACAGAGCTTCATCAACAAAAACAAGTCCTTTACCCGGAGCAGAATACGGAGGATTAAGGAGAAATACATTTGCAGGGAAATTATGCTTTTTGATCTCATTATGAGAATCACCGCAAATGATCTGTGAAGAACCATCACCCATCAATATCATATTGAGAACTGCAAGGATATAAATATTGCCTAAGATCTCAATACCAAGCAGCTGCTGTTCTTTGATATGTTTAATTTTAGTATCAAGTTCATCTGCATCTTTGATAGTTGATTTTGCATCTGTAATCATCAGATCCATGGAAGATACAAGGAATCCCGAAGAACCCATGCATGTATCCCATACAAATGAATCTTTATCCGTTCTTGTAATACGAGCCATAAGGTTTGTTACAAATCTCGGAGTAAGAACGACATCGTTAAGCTTATCATTTTCTATAGTAACCCAGTCATTAAGTGAATTCAGTATCTTACCGGTAAAATCCAAATGAAGATTGCTTTCAAGTAAAGGCAGGATTTCTGATTTAATCTGCTTATAAACAGATTTGATAATGCTCTCACCATTCTTCGGCTTCCAGAGATTAGGCTTTTCAAAAACCGGCTTCAGATATCCAACTATCATATCAACCTTCGATTTTGAGCAATGCTTCTTATTGAGGAAAGATCTTGTTCTTTTAAGAATAGTCTGACCGTCATTGTCTTCTTCGTCATTGTTGGAAGGTAAATCATCAACATTCAACGGCTTGACACCTTCCGTTGAAAGCCCTGCCATAATCAAACCGCAGAAAAAGTATAACTTATCGTTTGTAGATAAGAGATTTTTCATATCATTATCATCATAAATCCTTTGATGAATATCCTTGATATTCTTCTCTAATATTTCTTCCTTGTTACGTTTCAACTTTTCAAGTTCGGCATCTGTAAGATTAAGAGTATCAAGCAAAGCATAAAAGTCATCAATATTTTTATCAGTCATCTGTACTAAATCGAAATCTTTGATTTCCTTTGGTACTCGATTGTTCTTTTCTGATACATAGTATGCCTTGATTTCAGCATCGGTGAGATCACCGTTTTCATCGAGAGCAGAACCATTAATACCGATAATAATAACTTCTTTATATGTACTTTCATTGAGAATAGCATTTCCATAATGCAAAGCACCGTTGACTGCATAATTCATTACAGCACTATTGGGATTACTACCACTCGATACAAGTTCTATTTCACCGTCTTTGAGCTTTTCTAACTTTCCTTTGGAACCTTTAGCTTCAATCATAACAGGAATGTTTCTGCGATGCTTGTTTTCAAGCAGAAGCCGAATGTCAGGATAATTGTTACCTTTATTACCTGATTTTGAATCAGCGTTCTTCAATGCATCGTCAATAGAATCGTTAATTTTTTCGGTCTTTGCATAATGTCTGATACTCAATTCATCAAGTTTGCTCTTATAAAACTCCTCGACTTTTTCTTCAACACTTGCCATTGGTTTTCTCACCTTTCATTTTCAGAATATCCATAATAAAAAAAGCAACAGTAATTTTTTACTGTTGCTCAATGTTTTATTTTCTTAAAATCATCTTCCCGCCACGAAATAATCGATAATATCTATTATTCCGTCATAATCATCGTTCGCTTCAGATTCATCTAACTCCTGAAGTTCGATGTAATCAACGAATAATGTATATCCATTGTCATTCGTGATATACCATCTCGATATATCACAT
>JAFXXN010000146.1 GCA_017542245.1 Lachnospiraceae bacterium | reverse complement strand
TGCGGATTTGCTTGGTTGCTAATTTAGTATTCATCGTTGGAACCTCCTTGAGATTTAGTAGTAAAAAGTGTGGACACACTTTTCACTATTATCTCACAGATTTCCAACTTATATAAGTTGACGAGTTATTTACCATTTACGAAGGAAGAGTGAAGTACTGATTTTATGTGATGTATTCGTTAACTTCTTTGTATTTTAGGAAGTTAACGAATAAAAATATCATATTATGTCTGGATTGAAACGAATATAACATTTTAATGCATTGAATAGAATGTATGATAAATATATCATAATATGACAAATAACACTTGACAATGTAACCGTTTAATGGTATTGTTTTATCGTAACAGATTTAGACTAAAGTAAGCGAGGTGGTTTTATAATGCTGGATAGGATACCTATAGTTTTTATTTCGTATTCATGGACATCGAAGGAGTATCAAGAATCAATAGTATCCTTGGCAGAAAGACTTGTTCATGATGGGATTGATGTAAAATTGGATATCTGGGATCTTCATGAAGGTCAAGATGTAGATAAATATATGGAACAGTGTGTAACGGATGATTCTATAGATAAAGTATTAATTGTTTCAAATAAAGTGTATACTGAGAAAGCAAACCGGCGCGAGGGTGGTACTGGAAAGGAGACAGCCATTATTTCCCCCGAGATTTATGGAAAAGCAGATCAGAAGAAATTTATACCTGTTGTTATGGAGCGTGATGAAAATGGGGTGGGATATTTGCCAACATATTTGAAATCACGTTATTATCGTGATTTATCTGGTGATAATTTTGAAGAAGAATATGAAGAACTCATTAGGACAATTTACGAAGAGCCTACACACAGGAAACCTGAAATAGGTAGTCGACCAAAGTGGTTAACTGAAGCACTTCCAGATTCTCTATATTCTGTTAAGAGCGTGGTAAAGAAACTATCATTAGTTGACATTGGAAAAACAAAGGATGTTTCATTACATGATTTTTTAGATATCTATGTAGAATCAATAAAGCGTTTTTATGATGAAGACTGCAATGAAGAGAAATTTCTTAAGTCTTTCGAGGATTTGAAGGAATACAGAAATGCTTTCCTTGATCATCTGAAAACATTTTCCGCTATTAAAAACTTTGGAGCCTCTATGGCGGACGAATTTGAGCGGTTATATAACACCTTATTTGATATAGAAACATTTAGACCGGGTTTAAACTCATGCAATTATGATGAATTTGATCTTTTTCGACTTCATATTTGGGAACTGTTTATATGCACTACAGCATATTTGCTTCATTATGAGCTTTATAGTGATATCAACGGACTGTTAAGACATACTTATTTCCTTAGAATATCACCATTGGGAGAAGATATACGTCCTTTTAGCTATGAGAGGCTTAGGTTTCATTCTAAAATGATTGAAGAACGCATAAAAAGGAATATAAAGGGTGATTTAGGCAGAAAATATACGCTTACAGGTCACTATATTGTTACAGGACGGGAATATATGCCAGTTTATTCGGCTAAAGCGATAGCTATAGCTGACTTATTTTTATACCAGGTTTATAATGGACTAGGCTTGGACGAGTTAACAGAGTATAGGGCATGGTTTCCAACTTTGTATGTATATGCTGATCAATATGATTCGATGTGGAAAAAACTTACATCTAAGCATTTCTGCGAAAAAATAATGCCAATATTTGGAGTTGAAACTATACCAGAATTGATTAAAAAAATTTCTTTATGTACACCGGATAGTGATTGCCACTACTCGGGAACATGGTCGAGATGTGCTAGTTCAATATTAAATTGGATAAAGATAGAAGATGTGGCTAAACTGCCTTAAGTCATATAAATGATGCTTGATTATATGGAGGAATTATATAATGCAAAACTTTAATACACCAAAAGTTTTTATTTCTTACTCTTGGACTTCAGAATCTTATAAACAATATGTGGTTGATATAGCAAATTCATTACGCGCTAATGGGGTTGAAACACTATTTGATGTATGGGACTTGTTTCCAGGAGAAGATAAGTATACTTTTATGGAAAAAATTATAAATGATCCAACAGTTAGTAAGGTTTTAATACTATGTGATAAAAAATATAAAGAAAAGGCTGATGCACGTAATGGTGGAGTAGGCGATGAAACGATGATAATTACACCAGAAATATATGGTCATGTTAGTCAGAATAAATTTATACCAGTTGTTATGGAACGTGACTCAAATGGTGCCGACTATTTACCAGCTTATCTAAAATCACGTATGTATGTAGATTTAACAAAGAAAGATGGTTTTACTGAACTTTTGAGAGCTATTTTTGAAATTCCACAATATCCAAAACCGCCTATTGGCAATCAACCCGCTTTTGTTACAGCAGGAAAGAAACCTAAAGTGTATAAATGTGCTGTTTGCGGAAAACCAATAGAATATGATGGGCTTTTGGTTAAGCTTCAGAAGCCACGTGGAATTTTGTTGCATGCGGTATCTGTTCATAAAGGGGAGTGTGATGATAAATTGGTAGAATTCGGTAAAAGAGAAGGAATTAATACCAACGCAAGCATGGAAATGTCATTCTTTGATAATGATGAAGATAGGGAGGCATATATGAATGGTGAATTTGCTATGTCAGATAGTGAGTTTTATATAAAGTTCTTTAATGCTGATGGGACTATTAAAAAATCTTAAAAAAGAAATTTTGATGGATATGTCAAAAAATGGAAATTAATTTACTAATATTTGAAAGCATGTATATGGGAAGAAAACGTTTAAAACCTGAATACAATCCTGAAAAAATCATGAAGGAACTCATTGATATTGTAAAGGAATTATATTTTAAAGGTGATTCTTATAGGCAGATAGCTAAAAATTTGGATATGTCTGTGGCAAAAGTAATTAAACTATTGATTACAGGTGGAGTATATTATTCGGATCTCTGTAGAAAGATTAATAAGTTATATGATTCGGGAAAGACTGTTTCAGAGATACAGAAGAGTCTGAATATCAGCAGAGCTTCGGTTCAGGCATATCTTCCTTATAGAAAGTGCATATATAATGCTAAAGAACTCAGTCTTAATGCAGAGCGGATTCGACGGTACCGTCTACGGAAGAGGATGAAAGAGTTTGGTAACATGCAATGATGCAAATTTATTCTTGCTTTTTGGTGAAATACTATCGTGATTTTGTTTATTTTATAGACACTAGACAACAATAATATATAAGCATGAATAATGATATATATAGCAAAAAAATGATAATTATAATAAAATGATATAAAAATCATATTGACAATTATAGCTAGGCATGATATCATATTTTTGTTCTCGCTGGAGGCTGCTCCAAGGAGAATAAAAATGAAATATAAAATTATCTTTTTGCGACATCAAGCATATGACTATTATGATAGTCTAACTGATGTGGAGTTTATAAGTGCATCTCGAGTCATTAAAAAATTGTCCGAAGGCTGTTTCTCGGGCATTTTGATAAAAAAATGGCGTGAGAAAATTTTTGAAACGTATTTTAAAGATGACAATAGATTATTTTTTGTCATCGAAGATGATGTGATTTATATATTATATGCTTGTAAAAAAACGAAGAATAAAACTTCGAAAAAAGATACGAAGAGTATCTTGAATCTTTACAAATGTTTTAAAATGTTACATTTGTAATTATATCTTGAAACATGTGTTTGTAATGATATTATATAACTAATGAGATAGGATAAAGTATTTGCATATATGTATCCTATTGTGTAGAATCTACTTCATAGATTTAATACTATGATTATTAAACTATTTTATATGATTGATATGGCTGATAAAATTATGAAAAATAATGCTAAGAATATTGATAAATCTAATACTGCTAATAATATGGAAGAGGTTCATATTTTTGATTTACAGAAACAATTAATGAAAAGAGCAGCCTCTAATCCAGAGTTTCTTAAACTTTGGAATGACAGTGAGAATGAGTATGAATTGATTTTCCAGGTTATTAGGTTAAGAAAGATGCAAAATCTATCACAAAAACAGTTGGCTGAATTAATAGGAACTAGACAAGAATTGATATCTAGAATGGAAAGTCAAAAGAATAGTCCTACACTTTCAAATTTTTGTAAGATTGTAAATAAATTAGGCTATGAATTAAGGATAGAAAAGAAGTCTGATTTTTGAGTAGCGATTTTTTATATCCTTGAGTATTTCAGAGGTTAAATCTTTATCAGTAATCCGTCTTTTGTTGGATGGATTACTGATTTTTACATAAGCGATTCAATGCTAAAAAAATGCGATAAACAGTAACTATTCGGTTAGAAAGATTATTATGATATGGATGATAACAAACTCTTTATAAAAAGTATCGATGATAGTATATCGGATCTGATAAATATGAATCGTAAAGGAATTATTAGAAATAGGCTGTCTTTATTGGAAGTTCATAATTTACGATATTTCATCCCTGGAACCAAACTGAATTTTTCCTTCCCGATTACTATATTAGTAGGAAAGAATGGAAGCGGTAAAACAACAATAATGAAATCAATCAAAATGTTAAGCAAAGGGAATATACCGCAAAACGAATTTTTTGAGACAGAGATTGATGATGGTGGTTTCAAAAATGCTGATATTTCTTATGAAATTGATGATAGTAATATTTCGTTTAAAAGGATACGAAAAAATGAATGGGGAAAAGAAGGTATAATTCCTTCGAATATTAACATAGTTTATCTTAAAACGAAGTCTATGGTAGGGGCAACGGAAAAAAGTTTTTTATATGATGACATTGGTAAAAATACGAAACAGATTCAAAAGGTCGAATATGTCATTAAACAATCAAAAAAGATTTCCCAAAACGCCAACGATTTTAGTGCTCGAAAAAAATCTTATTATTTTAATGATGATGCAATTAAAGCTGTGAACTTTATTATACAAGGAAATATTAAATCGATTGAGTTTATTGAACACAAATATTTTAGTGGTACATGGGGAACTACTATAATATTTGATGAAGGGGTTAAATACACCGAGTATAATGCTGGAAGCGGTGAATATGTTATCGCTAATATAGTTAATAATGTTCAGAATATTTCAGATAATAGTATTTTGCTATTGGATGAACCAGAAGTATCTTTACATCCCGGAGCACAAAAAAGACTTATTAGATATATATTAGATGTAATAAAGAGAAAACGATTACAAGTAATAGTGTCAACTCATTCTCCTTGTATTGTTGAAAATATGCCATCAGATGCCATTAAATGTTTGAGAAAAATACCCAATGGAAAAATTGTTATAGACGAACACGTACAATATCAAAAGGCGTTTGTTGAACTTGAAGCAGATTTGACAAATAAGAAACATATTATCGTCGAAGACAAAATGGCGAAAATGATTTTGGAGTATGTTGCAAGAAAGGAAAAAATTGAGGATTTAGTTGAGATAGAATTTTATCCCGGTGGTGCGTCGTATATAAAAACAGATATAATTTTTCCGTATTCTAAGACGGGCGTAAAAAATAGATATTTTATTTTAGATGGAGATCAGAAACCAGACGATTTAGATTGGGAGAAATTGTGTGATGATAATAGTTTGAAGGATATGATTATTAAAGTAGCGGGAACTGAGAATTTACGATGGGGCATTAATGCTAATAGAAAAGCGGGTAGATATGATGAAGAACTGAAAAAAACATTGGCTAGACGTTTTTTGAAATTTTACAAAAATCATGTTTTTTATTTACCAATGTCAATCCCTGAAGAAATAATATATGATGAAAACGAGATAAAATCTACTTTGAAACTAGATGTCCTTCCCGTTCACGACGATAACAAAAATTCGAAAGAATGTTTAAAATATATTTCGGATACTATTGGTTATTCTTATGATGCGCTTGAAAAACATTTATGTTTCTGTTTTGCTCGTAATAATACGAGTGAAAACTATCTTTGGATTAATAGTATTATGAATTCTATTGTCAATGCAAAGGATTAATTATGGAAATAATCAAGCTGCCTTCTGAAAAAACGAAAGAGATAAAAAAGCTAAGGTCTAAAAATTTAAAAAAGAATAAGAATGCTTATAATGAATTAAAGAAACTATTGGTCCCGAAAGAGATGAAATTATGTGAATTTAGAAAATATTATCATCCAGTGCTTTCATCTAAAGAAAAAGAAATGTTGATAGGCTTAGGCATGGATCCTTGGTCGAAAGAGGGATTAAAGTATATAGGGGATTGTAAACGATCAAAAAAATGATATTGAGTCACATTTTTAATATATTTTATTCTCAGATTGGTTTTTACCAGCTTGTTAGTCCAAATAAAAAGATTAAGCATAAATCAAAAATGTGATTTATTTACAACTAGAGAAATTTAGAATAATCAAACTTTTTGAGGGTTTGCCAATCTATTATTTAATTTATAGAACCAGACTTGATGTTGAAGTCTGGTTCTGTAACTTTTAGAGAAATTGTTCTTGCCTCTTAGCCTTTGGAACTTGATTTAGAACAGGTTCGTTTAAGTAGATTGTGAAGCTATCAGCCATCTGTTTTAGTTTCCAGCATTTTCTCTTTTTGACTTATAAGAGGCGGTGATGGAATCCTTATCGGAAAGAAGTTTATGATAATGTTCCTCAATGTCTTTGAGCCTAAGAGTGTTGGTATCAATTCCCATATTTTTAAGTTGTTCCGATGCAATCCAGAACAGATTTAACTCGCTAGAACGCCTGCGGAAGTATCGGTCGGGATCCTTGGATTTGCAGTAGTTGGTATTATACTTTTTAGTTTCATCATACTGTCTGGCGTAAGACAGGATTTCCTTGAATGAAAGTATCTCGGCTTCTAGATGTTTTACTTTATTTTTCTCTGTTGTTATCTGCTCCTGAAGACTGGATAGCCGATATTCGATAGCATCTAAAGGTTGCAGTTCGAGATTACCTAACTCAGCATATATTGTGGCTATACGTTTCAAGTTTTCCTTGTCTGCCCACTTAGATAGACCGATATTGTTTGCGAATTGTTCTCCGGATTTATCTATTAAGGTTGTAGGTATATTGTAATCTGTCGGGCTATTGTTGTTTCCTTTACCAGAATCATCGGATATGATGCCATTTGCAGTATCGAAGGTATGAGGATTGCCGCCGGATGTTTTCAATATATCACGTATGCTTTTAGCGTTATATATATGAGTCGCTTTGATCATTCTTTCGGCATTAAGTCCTGCCCGTCCTTCTATACGTTCCCATATCTTTTCCTTTGTATAATTTGCTCCTAAGGAATTAGCTCTGCCTCTTATAAATCTGTCTTTACCGAGAGGACGGAAAGAGATATATTTTGCTGATCCTCCTCCGAAGTTTGCTCCGTTTATCTCGTAACCCTTATTCCTCATTCTTCGTAGAAAATCGTCATAGGTGAGTGCTGCTTTTATGCATTCGTCTATGTCTTTTTTTATTTGTGATTTCCAGGAGTCTCCCTTGCGAGTATGCATCCATTCGGTATAGGTCTTTCCGGCCTCTTTGAAGTCTTTTATAACAGACTTGCCGTGTTCTGCACAGAGCCGGTCACTGACTTCCCGGATATGATAATAGGTCTTCTTGCAATCGTGATACTTCTTATAATCTATGTTGTTAGCAGCGCAGAAGATGATGTGAGAATGTATATGCTGTTTATCTATATGTGTTGACAGAACATATGAGTATTTTCCATCAAGTATCTTATCTGCCAGTTCCTTGCTGATACGGTGTGCTTCTTCTCCGGAAACCTCACCGGGAGCAAAGGACTGGATGAGATGGAAGGCTTTGTTCGCACCTCCGTCCCGTGCTTTTGAAAGTGTAAATCTGAATTCAAGGTCTGCGGTTTCCGGGGCGCAGGCGAAGGAGGAGATGAGGACTTTATCATCTGTTTTATGTGGGTTGCAGATATACTTTACTGCTTGACCGACAGTATGCTGGATAGCGTGGATTTTTGTAACTGCCATAACTTTTCTATCTCCTTCCTGATTGCGTCTATATCGGACTGATGGATGTTGCGGGTTTCGTTTATGCGGTGGGCAATCTGGTTGATGTTATTCGAGATGTTTGATAGGAGAAAGTTATTTCGCTGTATATCAGAAAAGTCTATCTCATAGACAAATCCTTCGAGTATGAGCTGCCGCAGAAAGTCGGATTTGTTCTGCTTGCCTGACAGCCTGAACTTGGCTTCAAAGATTTCGTTTTCTTCTTCGTTGAGAAAGACGTGAAGTTCAAGAGACCGTTTTCTGTTATATGCCATTATGGTGTTCCTTTCTATGATGTTCGTATTATATTGAGGTAGCATCGGTGTTGTTTAGTATCGGCTGATTGGGAGATTTTTATGATTTATAAAACCAGGGGTTAGGGGATGTGCCCCTACAAGCACCGGACGGTGTTTCCTGATTTTGGGAAATACCGGCCAGATTGCATCTGTGGAAGCAGATGCAGTGCTTGCTAAGAGTAGCAAATCCCTGTGGGATTTGCTTAACTATGATCATAACTGTATTATGATGAAAACAAAAACTGTCAAGGCTCTTGCAGGAAGAACCGTGACAGTTTTATTGATTTTTATGAGTTGGTAATGTTGATTTTAGCAGATGAGATTATAAAAGGCAAGAGTATGTTAATTATTAAATTTTTATAAACTCCAGAAAAGTGAATATTTTAATACATATTTAAGCATTTTATACTTTATAGAGAGGGGTTAGTGGTTCGGTGTTCATAGGAAAGGATTGTAAGTCTATGAATACGGATAACACAAATGGTCTTGCGGAGAGGTTTGATGCTTATATTCGGAAGTGCCTGGATAATGGAGTGAATCAGGTCTTTAGGATCAGGAGACGAGAGTTTGATTTCTGGCAGAACCGGCTGGATTATGATGCGCTTGAAGATGAGCTGGAGTCTCCAGATTGTTTTGATGATGTGGATGATGAGTGGGATGAAAGCATGCCGATCTCATTTGATGACAAGCTCCTGGAAAAGGCTTTTGCGAAACTGAATCCTAAGCACAAGAGGGTAGTTGCTCTAATGTTCTATGCAGGAAAGAGTTATGCAGAGATTGGTAAATATCTGGATGAATGTTACCAGACAGTATACTCGAGAACCAATAGGGCGTTGGAGAAACTGAGAAAATATTACAGATCGGAGGAGAGGCGTGAAAAAAAGAAAGTATAATTATGTGGCTGAGAAAGATATCTTTTTGGCTAAGAACGGTGACTGGGGAGCGACTTTTAGGATTCTAGATCACTATGAGAAGGATATAGTCCGCTGTATCATCAAGAAGGCTGAGCGTCGTGGCGTATGGCTTGAGAAAAATGATATCGAGGATATCACGGAAGAGGTGAGGCTGACTTTGATCAAGGCTATCAGAAAGTTTGATATCTGACGGATGCACTTGATCTGTTGAGAAAGAAATGTAACTTGATTTAAGTGATGAACTTGTTTGTATATGAACACCGTTCGCCCCCTCGTTTTTGTCGGCGGAATAAAGCATATAAGTACTGTGTTTGACAGTGCGCAGATGCTTGTGTGCTTTTCAGGCTGATAAAGCATTTTATGAGTTGGTAAGTAAGGTGGTTTATCGTATTTCGTACATTGACAATTTAATATATAGGTCATGCGGTACATAATCAGTCAGGGAGCCAGGGCATGGGGTACGCCAGGAGAGTTATGATTGTGTTTCTACCTATTATATATACTATATCCGTAGATGGGTTTGAACGAATGTTTAGTTTGTGTTTATGGTCATTTTCGAAACCGTAATCTAGAGGTATAGATGTGTATTATGTGTATTAGGATTAAGAGAGAACATAATGGAGCGAGAACTATCTTTCATGTAGGAAGCGGGTGTCTGTTTCCGGCGATGAGTGGGCTGATGATAATGATACTTCCGGTTAGGGACCGGTCTGAAGAAGATGGTGGGATTCCAATGTGGCATATGCAGCAGGATGCGTCCTGTAAGTGAGCCACCGCATGGTCTTGTTTTTGGATATTAAGCATTTCTGTAGATGTCTTAGGTGGGGCAGTGTCCTAGGGACAACTACAGAAGTACTTAAATGTGGATATTATGGATTCTTTATTATATAGGAGAGGTGCATTATGGGCAAAAAAGAGAAATCGGATAAAGAGAAAAAGCGTTTAGCCATATTAGCTGTTAATGGGAAAGAGGTTACTCCTGAGAATGCGGAAGATGTACTGAATTTTAAGTTCTCTAAAAGTGAAAGAAACAAGCTTGATGTAAGAATGGCTCTGGCGCTGTTTGAGGATTTATATAAAAAGAAAATGTTATCCGATCAGGAAATTAAAGATATTAGAAAAAATGTCAAACAAAGGCTTGAAAAATGAATCGAGTAGTGGTATAATTCTTTTTGACATTAGTGGGAGAAACTTTATGGATAAAAGAATCGTAGCAATATATGCAAGGGTCTCCACTGAACATGAAGCTCAGATTTCTGCTCTGGAAAATCAGGTTCAGTATTATGACGAGATTTTAGCCAAGCATCCTGATTGGCAGCTCTTTGATAGGTACATAGATGAAGGCATTACCGGTACTTCAGTAAAGAAACGTAAGAATTTCGTTCGTATGATGGAAGATGCTAATGAGGGGAAGTTTGACCTTATCATCACAAGAGAAGTTTCAAGGTTTGCTAGGAATACACTCGATACGTTACAGGAGACAAGAAAGTTAAAGAGAATTGGTGTTGAGGTCTGGTTTACCGAGGATAATATCTGGACGCTGAATGATGAAGATGGAGAGCTGAGGTTGACCATTATGGCCACCCTGGCTCAGAACGAGAGTAAGAAAATCTCGCAAAGAGTAAAGGCCGGGCAGAAGATTTCATTTCTGAATGCAGTTCCGTACGGTAGCGGTAATATTCTGGGATATGACCGTGTCGGTTCCGAGATGAAGATAAACAATGAACAGGCCGAAACCGTCCGATTGATTTTCAAGAGATATCTTCAAGGCAAAGGAACTAGGTTGATAGCCAATGAATTAGAGCAGTTAGGAAGAACAACTTCCACAGGCTGTACTAAATGGCATAGTGCATATATAGCCAAGCTTTTGGATAATCCTTTCTACTGTGGAACTATTGTATACAGGAAAAGCTATATACCGGATTATCTGGAACAAAAAGCGGCTAAGAACTATGGTGAAGTCGAGCAGATTGTTGTTGAAGGCAAACACGAGCCGCTCATATCTAAGCAGGATTTTCAAAGAGTCCAGGAAATTAAAAAAAGCAGATCATTTATCGCAAAAGATAATAATGTGCATGGATTTAGAAATGGCGAAAGTATTTGGACTAAAAAGGTTGTCTGCTCTTGCGGAAGTAGGATGTTAAGACTTAAGTGGTATAAGAGCAAAACTACCAAGGTTGTTTCATATGGCTTTCAGTGTGCTAAGGCAAAACGTATGGGCAGTGTTGCCTATAGGAAAAAGAGGGAGCTTGACACTGAAGGGATGTGTGAATGTCCTTTGTTCCCCGAATGGAAGCTAAACCTTATGGCAGGCATGATATTCCGGTTCTTTTGGAACGATAAGAAACGGCTTCTTGAGATAGCTAACGGTATCTTGGAAGAGTGCATTAAGCAAGGAAAGATTGATGAAGACCAGGAAGAGTTAGCTGTTTTGGAAAGAAAGGTGAAGAGCATAGCCCGGAAGAAGAACAACCTGCTTGACATGAGGCTTGCAGAAGAGATTGAGCCTGCCGTGTACAAGGAAAAACTCAAGGAGCTTGATGAAGAGCTAGAAAAGCTTAACAAGAACATTGAAAACTTAAGACCAGTTAGATTGAGTGATTCTGATGACAGCATCGAGAAGCGTATCAGTTTGTTAAAGTATACTCTTGAACAGAACTTTAACATAAATACATACGACATACCTAATGATATACTTGATGCTTTCATAGACAAAGTAGTAGTAGAAAAAGATAGGTTTAAGTTCTATCTTAATCTGCGAGATAAAGAAAATGGAGTTATAGACACACTTATACCTGGCGAGAGGCGTAAAAAACCTGATTTAAATGACTATAGCTATATAGTAAACCCCAATAATAGCAACGGCAGCACAGGCTGCAATCAACTCGGGAAGGTAAATGAACATTCAGAGTGCTACATTTACTTGACCACTTTGGTTATAACCTATGATTTATTAAGGGATTATGTAAATAATCTTTCTGATCATAGGGTCATACGAAAGATGGAAGACATAGTAATGGACATTTACATCTGAATAATTTGTCTATGATAAGAGACTAAACAATAAACCTGAAAAGGAATATTGCTTGGTCTCTTTTTTTGTTTTCTATCCGGAGGGGAGGTGAGATAAGTGGTTAAGTTAAGGATTATGGGTACGCCAAACGATATAAAGTGGTTCGTAAAGCTGATCCATCGGCACAAAAAGATTAAAGTCAACTGCACGTCGGACAATCTGCCGGTAAAAGGATCCAATAGGTACAAAAGAGTTCATATGGAAATCGAAAAAAACATGGAGGAAGAACAATGAATAACACTACAGCGATAAGTGCGGAAAAGAGAAATAATTGTAAAGTGGTCAGCGTAGCAAATCAGAAAGGCGGAGTTGCAAAAACCACAACAGCAGTGAATCTGGGTATAGGATTGGCAAGGGAAGGACGTAGGGTCTTGCTTATAGATGCAGACGCTCAGGGTTCTCTTTCCGCAAGTTTGGGAGTCCAGGAGCCTGATTCATTAGAATATACGCTTACAACAGTTATGGGTTATATGATCAACGATGAAAGCTTCGATATAAAAAAAGGAATCATTCATCACGAAGAAGGTGTGGATCTGATGCCTGGCAATATAGAGCTTTCAGGTATGGAAGTGTCACTCGTAAACATTATGAGCAGGGAATATGTCTTAAGAGAGTATATAGAGCTCATAAAAGACAATTATGATTATATCATAATAGATTGTGCTCCTTCACTCGGTATGGTCACTATAAACGCCTTTGCTGCGTCTGACAGTATACTTATCCCATGTCAGGCAGGATATCTGCCTGCTAAGGGCTTGGAACAGCTGGTTAAAACAATCAGAAAGGTGAAAAAACAGAAGATTAACCCTGACCTGAAGATTGCAGGGATCCTGCTCACTATGGTTGATGGCCGGACAAATTTCTCTAAAGAGATAATCAAACTCATTGAAAAAGGTTATGGCACGATAGTCCCGATTTTCAAAAATGAAATTCCCATGTCTATCCGTGTAGCTGAATGTTCAGCTTTAGGGATAAGCATATATAAGAACGATCCGAAAGGCAAAGCCTCCAAAGCATATGAAGCACTGACCATGGAGATCATGGAAAGCTGTGAGAATGGGGGTGAGCAGGCATGAACAGGTCGTTAGAAGGAAAGATAAAGATTAATTCCTATGCAGACATAGTTGGCGGCGAGGAAGACTCAATAACAGAAGTCGAATTAACAGAACTTCATCCATTCAAGAACCATCCGTTCAAAGTTAAAGATGATAAACGAATGATGGAGTTGGTCGAGAGTATCAAAAATGACAAGGTGTGGGAACCCGGCCTTGTAAGACCATTGGCTGAAGGCGGGTATGAGATAATTGCCGGTCATCGAAGAAAGCGTGCCTGTGAACTTGCCGGACGCAAGACAATGCCCGTGATTATAAGGGAAATGGATGATGATGACGCAACTATGGCAATGATTGATACAAACCTTAGGATGCGCGAGGAATTGCTTCCCAGTGAAAAAGCATACGCTTACAAGATGAAAATTGAAGTTCTGTCTCATCAAGGTAAAGCAACTTCTCGCCAAGTTGGCGAGAAGTTAGGATCGGCAGAGCAGCTTGGTAAGAATTCAGGAGATAGTGAACGTCAGGTTCACCGTTATATTCGCCTTACCGAGCTCAAAAAAGAATTACTTGATGAAGTAGATGCTAAGAAGCTTAAGTTTAATCCTGCAGTAGAATTGTCATACTTGACCAATAAACAGCAAACTATACTTGAGAAGGTAATGACTGAAGAATCGGTACTACCATCTCTTGCCCAGGCGAAGCAGTTAAGACAACTGGCTCTGGACGATGCATTCACAAAAGAAGCAGTACACGCATTACTGGTAGTAGCTCCGATAAAAGAAAGAAAAGTTACTATCAGTCAGGAAATCATTTACAGATATTTTGATCCGGATACAAGTGATGAAGATATAGAAAAAACAATCTGTTCACTTCTTGAGGAGTGGCAGAAGAAGGGAGGCAAATTGTGAGTGACGCATTGATGTTTGATTACTTTTACGGCATAGAAGCGGACAGGTATACTTTTTACCGCATTCCTAAAGTGCTTATAAAACATCCACGATTTAAATCATTAAGCAGTGATGCAAAGATAGCATATGGACTTATGCTTGACAGAATGTCTTTATCAATAAGGAACCGATGGATAGATGATCATAATCGTACATTCATAATTTATACTCTGGAGCAGATAGCATTTGACTTGGGATGTAGCCAGGATAAGGCGACACGTGTGCTTGCTGCATTGGACTCAAAACAGGGAATAGGTCTTATAGAAAGGGTCAGAAGGGGCCTTGGAAAACCGGATATAATATATGTGAAGAACTTTGTGGCTGTTTCCGGTATGGATGAAGATGAATACATTGAAGAGGAAATGGATACTCCGGAATATGAAAATGTAGTGGGTGAAGAAGACGAAAAAGAGGTTCAAAACCCTTATAGTTCCACTGACTCCGCAAAATGCGGATTCAAGAAACCGCAAAATACGGATTCAGAAATCCGCAAAGTACGGATTCAGGAAACCGCAGAATACGGATTCAGGAAACCGCAAAATACGGATTCAGGAAACCGCAAAATACGGATTCAAGAATCCGCAGAATGCGGGTCTATTAATAATGATATAAATAATACTGATTTTAATGATACAGAGATGAGTGAGAATGATCATATCAATCTATCAAGAGGTGGAAAGGTCAGTCTCAAGGAAAAGCTTAACAGGACTGACAGACAGACTGATGAAGATGAACCATACATTCATATCATCCAGGATAACATCGAATATAATTATCACATGAAACACGATACTTACAGTGAAAAAAGACTGTTTACCGAAATCTATGAACTGATCTGTGATATTGTTTGCGTAAAGCGTAAGACGGTTAGGATAGAGGGAGAAGAGCTTCCTTACGAAGTGGTTAAATCAAGATTCCTTAAGCTGAAAGAATCACATGTACTATATGTTATGGAACGCATGAAAGCTACGTCAACAAAGATAAACAATATCAAATCATATCTCCGTACAGCCTTATACAATGCACCTGTTACTATTGATCATTATTATCAACAGCAGGATCAGCATGAGAATTATGATGTGGGACAGGACGGAGGTGAATCACGATGACAGTTTATTATTGTCGACCTGAACTGAAAAGTCTTTGTCAAGGTGCACGAATAGCTTTTATAAGACAGTTCCGCAGGATGAGTCAGCAGACACTTGGTGAAAGGATAGGGATAAAATCGAAAACCGTCAGGAACCTGATATGCCGCATGGAAAGGAAGGACAGAGATGTATCACCGAACAGACTTAAGAAAATTGCGGAAGTCCTTGATGTGAATATAAAAATGATCGAGAGGTGGAGCTTCAGGGATCCTGAACAGCTTTATTATGAGCTTTTGTGGTTTGAGGAACTTTGCCCAGGCATAACGCTCAGAAAGGACGATATATCAAATATTAAAAATGAGACATTTAAAACTTTGATGCAAAAGTATCCTGAATGGCGTGAAATGAAGACACGGTATGTGAAGGGTAAGATAACTTATGACGAATACCTGAATTGGAAACTTGGCAGTTTTAAAAAGGAGAGCTAGATGAAAAGCATAATAACAAAGATATTACTTCCGTTGATAGCAATAGTACTCTGGCTTGCAGTATGTATCCCGATAGCCACCAGACCGGATGGTTTCAATTATTTCCTGTTCTGGATCATAGCCGGGATACCGTTCGGTATCCGGTGGATGTTCTTCAAACTTATGCCCAAAGGTTATGGTATATCAGGAACTGTAGGAGCATTTGCTTTTAGTGTAATAGCCGGAGGACTGATAGGTGGAATAATGCTTATGATAGCTGTCATAACAGTTTTTGCAAATATGGTAAAAATGTGTTTAGGAAAAACCCGAAGATAATTATTGACAAAATGAAATATCGCTCTTAAAATTGTAATGAGCGATGAAATGATTGGATCATTTGTCAAAGTAAGGAGATGAATGGATATGACACTTAAAGAATATAAAACTGAGAAAATGAAAAATCCCGAGTTCAAAAAGGCATATGAAAAGATGAAACCTGAAATGGAAACTATTCGTGCCAATATTGATAAAAATATATCATTTTCTCCTAAAAAAAGTATTTGAATTATAATAAAAGATACCCATATATTTAAACTGCGATAAGGCAGGGTTAAGAGAAATCTTGATCCTGCCTTTATTTTTTTGAGAGAGGAGTGAGATTATGGAAGAAGAAGTTAACCAGCGTGTAGTTTCAGTATCATTCAACACCGGAAGAATGACAGCAGGTGTAGTGGCTAGAGCCATGGCAGGGTTTATAGCTGCAGAACATCAGAGACTGAACCAGCATGCAACGGAAAGAAGAGAAACACCTAAACATGGGAAGATGACACTGCAGAAACTCATGGACCAGGATGCCGGGGCTGAGAAAGTAGAGATAGAGAACAGCGGATTAAAAAGCTTCGATAAGATTGCAAGAAAATACCATGTGGATTATGCGATAAAGAAGGACAGTGGCGAGGATCCGCCTAAATATTATCTCTTCTTTAAAGCCAGGGACAAGGATGTCATGGGAATGGCATTTAAGGAATACATGGATTCTGTGAAGAAGCAGAAAGAAAAGGAATCCATGAAAGAAAAGATACAGAAGAATAAAGAAAAGAGCAAACAGCTTGATATGAAGAGGGCTAAGGATAAAAACCGCCGTAAGGAGCGGAGTTTATGAAGAAAGATACAAAAACTCCGTTGGGTAAAGATAGACCTTCGAAAAGAACTCATTTCCGTTCCAATATTGTAAAATCACTCAAACGCTTGAATTTATCGGAGATCCTGAAAAAAGCCATCCCTTACATAATCTTTGGTTATTTCGGAAACAAGTTTACATATGCTTTTCGATTGACCCCGGAAAAGATTTTCGCCATGCGTCTTGTAAAGAGCCTTGGAAGATTCGGACAGGCTTTTGAAAATCTGATGCCAAGTTTTAACGGATATGATCTGTTAGGCGGTGTTATAACAGGCGTAGCCTTATGGCTGATCGTTTACCTGAAAAAGAAGAATGCGAAGAAATTCAGGCATGGACTTGAATACGGTTCTGCCAGATGGGGAAGCCGGAAGGACATAATCCCGTATATGGATGAGGATGATCCTGACAATAACATGATCATTACCAAGACTGAGTCGGTTCGGCTGAATGGCAGACCGAAAAGCATAGAGTATGCAGTCAACAAGAATGTCATGGTCATCGGAGGTTCAGGCTCGGGTAAGACCAGGTTTTTTGTAAAGCCTCAGATTATGCAGCTTCATTCATCATACATCATTTCAGATCCGAAAGGATAATCCGGGGAAGATAGTAAGTGTCACGATACAGTTTGTGAAGGGAGATGCCGATGCCGAAGGACCAGTATGAACTGAAGCAGGTACAGGTACGGCTGAAACTGGCTGAGGCAGAGCCTCTGTATAGCAATGAAGCCATAACAGATTCAGACAAGGCTGTGGATGTCATGGCAAAAGCCCTTGCCGAGATGGACAGGGAGTATGTATGTGTTGTAAATCTTGATACAAGGAGACATCCTATAAACTTTAACATTGTCAGTATAGGAGACGTAGACCAAGCACAGATACCCATACAGAATGTATTTAAGTCAGCTATCCTTTCAAATGCAAAGTCTGTCCTTGCTATACACAACCATCCTTCAGGCTCTCTTGATGCCAGCCAGGCGGATATGAGCGTTACAAAACGCATGGTAGAAGCAGGGCACATCATCGGGATCCCGGTAACGGATCATATCATAATAGCCGGAGGTACCGGACTCCATACAAGTATCCGCAGCACAAACCCGGAGCTGTTCAAGCCTATGGTAGCTGAACATACTAGGGTATCAGTAAAGGAAAAGATAGCCGAGAAGAAGGCAGAGATAACAAAGAAACAGACTAAAGAGATAAGTAAAGATCAGGTACGATGACCTATAAGCACAACTCATGGCGGATAGCTGTGGGCTGTGCTTTTTTATTGGGAAAAATGGAGACCGACAAGAGTATCCATAAAAGAACAAAGGTTCTGTACCGCAGAGGTTTTTATTGGACTGGTACGTGGTGTATTATAGAAGTGTCATAAAAAGGAAGGAGAAAAGTATGAAGAAATTACTGTTTTGGTTCAAGAGGATCATAAAGGGGAACAATGTTTACTGTGACAAGTGCTGCCTGAAATGCCCGTATTTCAAGCGTTGCAGCCGTGACGGATTCGAAAAATGATGACCTTTAAAAGTCTACACCTGTAGTGCTATAAACTTCCCTCTCAGTACTGCCGATAACAATATTATATGGGGGTATTATGCCTTAAAATATGTCTATCGGAGGTACAAACTATGCCAAAGGGGAAACAACAGAAGCTTAAACTATATTATCTAAGCAGGATAATGACAGAAAAGACTGATGATGAACATGGACTCTCAATGAAAGAGATCCAGATGAGACTCGCAGAATATGGCTGTACAGCAGACCGTAAGAGCCTGTATGATGACCTGGAGGCTCTACAGGTGCTTGGTCTGGATATCATAGGAGAGCCGGTCGGAGGCAGTTACTATTATCATGTAGGTAAAAAGCAGTTCGACATAGCTGAACTGAAGCTGCTAGTAGATGCGGTCCAGTCTTCAAAGTTTATCACCGAAAAGAAGTCTAATGAACTCATAAAGAAGCTCACAAGCATGGCTAGCGACTACGAAGCAGCACAGCTCAAGCGCCAGGTAGTGGTACAGGGACGTGTAAAGACCATGAATGAGAGTATATACTACGTGGTAGATGACATACATCGTGCTATAAGCCAGAATCAGCAGATAATGTTTGAATATATGCAGTGGAACTTGAAGAAACAACTGGAACCAAAGAAGAAGGAACCCTACCGGGTGAGTCCCTGGGCTCTTATATGGGATGATGAAAATTACTATCTGGTGGCATACTCCGAGCCAGATGACTGCATAAAGCATTTCCGCGTAGATAAAATGAAGAACATAACAGTCCTCCCTGAAAAGCGAAAGGGAAAGGATAAGTTCAAGGAGGCGGATCTTGCAGCTTACTCAACCAAAAACTTTGGTATGTTTGCCGGAGAAGAGAAGGATGTAAGGATAGCATTCAAGGATGAGATGGTTGGAGTCATCATAGACCGTTTTGGCAAGAATATAATGATACATCCGTCAAAAAAGGAAGGCTGGTCGGAGACAGTAGTTAGGGTGGCTGTTAGCAGGCAGTTCTTTGGATGGATATTTGCACTCGGGACTGATGTGGAGATTGCTGGACCTAAGGATATAGTGAAACGATTTGAAAAAGAGATTGAAAAGAGAAAGATATAGATAAGAAACAGATGCAACCTATAAACAACGAAGAAGAAACAATTGCTATTTAGGTTAAAAATGTTTATAATAATCAATACATATGTGGACAAAGGGGTTATGCGATATATTGTGAATATATGAGTATGAATTAAGGGGGGATATCGTGATGAATAATAACGATAAAAAAAGGATAGGATTAATAGTTTCTTATTATCTTTCACGATGCGACATGAAGGCAGTTAGGGCTCTTGGTTACAAGAATTTTCGTGAGGCTTTTGATAAAATTGGAGATATACTTGACGAAAATCCAAATAATATAAAAAATATGCGTGATGAATTTGATCCATATTTTGATAATGGAAGACGTGGTTGGTATCAAAGAGGGTTAAGAGCGTCCCGTCAGGAAGTGTTCGATGAACTTGCCAATTGTTCTGACCAAGAAATAGAATTAAGAGTTAAGGAGATCTTAGGTATGGCAACTGAACAAAGTAAAATGGAAAATACAGAAGTCCTTAAAGATTTGGGAGCATTAATTAGACAATCAACAATTCATTACAACCAAGATTTTGTATGGCAGGATGTTGAGTTGACAGATGATTTTAAAACAGCATATGAGGAGTATCTTGATAGAAATAGGTGGAAAATAGAATACTTTAATTCCACATCTATTATTACAACGCCTACATCAAAAAATATTTTTGTACCAAATCAATGGTTTGTAATTGCATCCTATGCAGTTGGAGTTTATTCGGAACTAAACAAGTATAAAGGTTTTTTTGAAAAGGTTACTGGCTATCAGCATAAGAAAATGGATAGCTATGCCAAGCAATTGCGGGATGACACCTCGTCTGTAGATAAGATAGCTTTTTTGAATGCAGGGAAACAAACATTAATGATAGAAAAGGAGAAGCCTGAAAGCACCGAAAAAGCAGCACGACGTTTATGGAGATTTGCGACAGACTATTCGTGGTGGTCGGGACAAAAAACGGTTGATAGGGGAGACTTTTATGTCTCAGTTGTACTAAACATGTTAAACCTTGTTAATGTTAGTCAGGGTTATGTGGCAGATATAGTTAATGCATATGGATCCGATGGTATTTTAAGGGGATTGACAAGAGACCTAACATCTTTTACTAAAAACATGGAAGGTGAAACATATGATATTGTGATTCGTTCTGAAAACACCGAAAAGGAAATTGCTGAAAGTATTGAGGCTGTAATCGAATCAACAACTGTTCCTCATAGAATAAAAATATCTGCAAGCAGCATTCAAAAACTTGGAGGAAATAAATGAAAGGCAAGTGGTTAATAGAGCACAATCATATAGCCCTTTCTGTCGAAGAAGAGATTCTTCATCCGAATGCAGATGAATTGTATCTTGCACTTTCCAATGATGAGGAGAGTTTTATAAAAGGAATAGAATGCATGTCTATTCGTGATGCATTTCCAGAGTTAAGATTTTCTAAAATTGGATCGGATATAAGGTGCGAGCTTAGAAATGATGAAGAAAAAATCATTCTTAATCTTTATTGTGAAAGAAAAGGAAACAGAGTACCTGTTGATGTTATTCAGGGTCAGATAATTGATCAATGTGTTTTAAAGAATGAATGGTTTTATGTAACAGGAAGCACAAAGGAAGTTGAGGAACTTTTTAGGACAGCGAATATTCTGAACTGTGGAATCATTACTGTATCACAGTATGTAGAATTACTTCGCAATAAAGACAAGCTTGTTGTTGGCTCTTTTATTAATCTGGTTGAGACAAGTGTTTTGGACAAACCTATCAATAGAGATGGAGAGCTTCCAAAGGGTGTTGATGCGACTCTATACAATTATCAGAAGACGGGTTATTTCTGGATGAAATATATGCTTGCTGAGAATACGGGGTGTATTCTCGGCGATGAAATGGGACTCGGGAAAACACTTCAGATTATAACTCTGATGCAGGATTTTAAAAATAATGGGAAAATACCAATGCTGGTAGTTGCACCAGTTTCGCTTCTGCAAAACTGGAAGAGAGAGTGCAATAGATTTGCGCCAAAATTAAAGACTCTTATTCATCATGGTTCCAAAAGAACGGGTCGGTATAAGGATTTTGATGGTTATGACGTGATAGTGATTTCATACAATACCGCAGTTAGCGATATGGCATTATTATCTATGATTTCATGGAATCTGGTTGTTTTGGATGAAGCACAGAATATTAAAAATCCCGATAGTGACCGAACTAGGTATGTAAAAAAAATACCTAGAAATTCTAGCATAGCTGTATCCGGTACGCCATTTGAAAATCATGTGAGTGATATTTGGTCATTAGTAGACTTTATAAAGCCTGGTTTGTTTGGCACGAGATCAGAATATGACTCATATATAACGGATGATGTAGATGGTGCAGATAAGATTGAACCTTTATTAAGTCCGTTGATGATAAGAAGACTAGTATCGGATGTTGCAACGGATTTACCGGAGAAGGTTGTCATTCCACAGGAAATTAGCATGTCCGATATAGAATGTGTGAAATATGAGGAATTCCGGCGACTCGCAGCGGGAAGTGGAAGCTCAGTCGGACTTGGAGCCTTACAAAAACTCCGGATGTATTGCACTCATCCTCAGGTATGTGACGAAGAAGTTGGAAAGGATCCATTTTCATGCTCAGTTAAATATCAAAGAATGTGTGAAATTCTTGAAGAGGTAGTAGAACGTGGGGAAAAGGTTATCTTATTTACTTCTTTTCAGAAAATGTTTGAAATTTTACAAAAAGATATACCAGAAAGATTTAACATTCCTGTGAATGGGATAAACGGAAATACGCCAGTTGAAGATAGACAAGGAATTGTAGATAAGTTTAATAAATTTGAAGGGAGTTTCCTACTTGTTCTTAATCCGAGAGCTGCAGGCACTGGCCTTAATATAACAGCAGCAAATCATGTTATTCATTATAACCTTGAGTGGAATCCTGCACTTGAAGATCAGGCATCTGCAAGAGCTTATAGAAGAGGACAGGAAAAAACTGTATTTGTATATAGGTTGTTTTACAGGGATACAGTTGAGCAAATTGTAAATGATAGAATTGAAAGAAAAAGAGAAATTGCCGAAACGGCTGTAGTCGGAACGGATGGAAAGACTGAGAACAAAGAAGATATTATTTTAGCACTTAATATATCACCAGCAAAATAACGGAGGTATTTACTTATGATTAAAACTTCAGTAAACAATGTTAACAATGATGCGCAGGAGGTGATTTGTCCGCCAGATCCTGAACGAATCGTCGAAGGATTACGTGATACGGGTTACAATTTTAATACTGCCATGGCGGATATAATAGATAACTCTATTGCAGCAAAAGCAAGTGTAGTAGATATCCGTATAGATATGGATCCGGCTGGTGAAATAACAATATATGTTGCCGACAACGGAATAGGCATGGATCTTGAGGGATTAAAAAATGCCATGACATATGGATCAAAAGTCAGAGCGGATTTGGGCAGTCTGGGAAAGTTTGGTCTGGGGTTAAAAACGGCATCTACAGCGTTCTGCCGATCTCTTTCTGTTATTTCCAAAGGGAATGATTTACAGGTTCGTAAAGCAGAATGGGATCTTGATTATGTTGCAAAAGTGCATGAGTGGAAGCTGAAAATGCCAGATGTCGATGACGATGAACTGGATCTTTTAAATGCAACTGCAGGTGAGGGTACAGGGACACTCGTTGTTTGGAGAAAGGTAGACAGGCTGCTGAAAAACTATAGCAGTCGCGGAAATGCAAGGAATGCTTTGAAACGACGAATAGAAGATTTACAGTTTCATGTGTCAATGGTTTATCAACGCTTTCTGGATGAAAAAGACTCAAGAGCAGATAATGTACGAATTTCTATTAATGGAACAAACATTGAAGCATGGGATCCTTTTGCGAAAAATGAGCAATTAACAGAACTTCTCGCTGAAGAAGAAGTTCCTGTAGAAATAGATATCCCTGGGGTTCCGGAATCAACTGTTACAATTAGGGCATACATGCTTCCTAATAAAGATAGTTTTTCTACGCCGAAAGCAATGAAAGAAGCCAGAATAAGCAATGATATGCAGGGTTTTTATGTGTATCGTGAGCATAGATTGATTCATTATGGAGATTGGTTGGGACTATTTATAAATGAGCCACATGGATCACTACTGAGGGTTGAATTCTCGTTTGATCATAATCTGGACACTGCATTTAATGTGGATATTAAAAAATCACGAATATTACCCGCAGAAGAAATACTTGATTATCTTGGAAAGTTTATTACACCTTCAAGAAGAGCTGCAGATGAAAGATATAGAAAAGGAACAAATTCTAATGTTTCGAAGCAGGCTGAAAAAAGAGATGCACATGCTGAGTCGAATAGAAATATAGAAGAAAAGGCAAAAGCGGTTGAAGGCGCCAAAATAACGGTAACAAAACCTGATGAAGTACGGATCGAGAACCAGAATGGTGTATTTCAGCATAAGATTGCCATTATTTCAAATCCGAAACCGGGACAGGTTAGAGTTATTCCTAAACCTGATTTGGAGTACGGACAATTGTGGGAGCCATGTATAGCTGATGGTAAACATGCTGTGCAAATAAACCAGAGTCATCCATATTATCAGAAGGTTTATTATCCCGTGTTGGCACAGAACGTAATGGTTACAGGAATGGATGCATTGCTGTGGGCATTGGCGGAGGCTGAACACAAAACATACAATGAGGAAGTCAAAGAGCAGTATGAAGAAATGCGAATAGCAGTGTCAAGGATTCTGAAAACATTAGTTGCCGATCTTCCGGATCCTGAAGAAGAGGATGATGAGTAATAATGGAAAAAATATGCCGAGCAATAAAAGAAGATTTGCAATTGTTCTATGATATTCCTTTTGATGTGAAACTAAAAATGGAATATCAGGATCCTGTTTTTACGATTTCTCCTTACAATGAATTGGAAGAGTTGTTTGAGGTGAAAATATATCTGAGACAGAGAATCAGGCTTATTGTTGAAATAGAACCACAGAAATATTCTGCGTCTATGATGGAATCAATTAATAAGGCAGACGTGGGAAAGAGGGCAGTCTTTTTGCAATATGTTGAGTTGATCCGAAGAAAAGGAGCGAAAATAGAGTTTTATATTAATAAACAACCACGTAATGTTTTGGATGAACAAACATGGAATGAAGCATGGAATAGTTTCAGGATAAGAGCAACGCAGATTATTGATGAGATGACTATCGATAATTTGGAATTGGAACTAATGATAGATTGGTCACGTTTGGCAGTAGGGTTGCTTCTGTCTCTTTTAGAAATAGAAAATAAAGAAGAAAAACAATACTTCGAAGGTCGTGTATATCAGGTAACACAGAACAGGTACGAGAGAAATCCTGTAAACAGGGAACTGTGCCTCAGTGCAAATGGATACAGTTGTAAAATATGTGGATTTAATTTTGAAGAAACATATGGTGAGATTGGGCACGAGTTCATTCATGTTCATCATATTGAAATGGTTTCATCTTTTGGCGGAGAATACTGCCTTGATCCAGTTAATGACATGATTCCTGTATGCCCCAATTGTCATGCGATGCTCCATAGAAAAACACCACCGTACATGCCTGAGGAAATAAGAGAAATAATAAAAAATATGAAAATGTTAGGAGAAGAGTCATGAGTAGTATGGCTGAAGATATCAAAGCAAAAAGGGAAGAATTGGGTATTTCCATTAAAGAATTAGCTGATGCAACAGGGATGCCTAAGGATGGTGACAAAATACTTCGGGCTTGGGAGAGCGGTGCAGAAAAACCTGACAAGAAGCAATATAAAAAAATAATGGAATTTGCCAGTGAACGTCCGTATGTAGTACAGACAAGAAAACCTTTATTTAAATATATTGATCTTTTTGCCGGAATTGGCGGGATCAGGATTCCATTTCAGGAGAACGGCGGAATGTGCGTTTTTACGTCTGAATGGGATTCTTTTGCGCAAAAGACGTATACTGTAAATTTCGGTGGAGAGATTTATGGGGATATTACTAAAGTAAATATTGAAAGAGATATTCCGGATTTTGATATTCTTTTGGGTGGTTTTCCGTGCCAACCATTTTCTCAGGCAGGATTACACAAGGGGTTTTCAGATACGAGGGGAACATTATTCTTTAATATAGAGGAAATAATACGCATAAAAAGACCAAAAGCATTTTTACTTGAAAATGTAAAGCAATTAAAAGGACATGATCATGGCAGAACATACAAGGTTATTGAAGAACATCTAAAAGCACTTGATTATACGGTAACAGCCAAAGTGTTGCGAGCTGGTGATTTTGGAGTTCCTCAAAATCGTGAGAGAATTTATATTGTTGGTTTTGACAGAAACTATTTTGGCCTTCCGGAAGATTATGAATTTGAGTTTCCTGTTCCACCTAAAACGCCAACTAGGCTTGGAGATATTTTGGAAAAGAAGGTAGATCCGAAATATACTATTAGTCAGCGGTTATATGATGGGCATTTACGCAGAAAAGAAGAACATAAACAAAAAGGAAATGGTTTTGGATTCTCTCTTTTTACAAAGGATTCTGAATATACCAATACGTTAAGCGCCCGCTATTATAAAGACGGAAGTGAAATTCTGATCGACCAAGGAAACGGAAGTCTACCAAGAAAACTTACTCCGAGGGAATGCGCCAGACTGCAGGGGTTTCCTGAAAATTTTATTATACCGGTTTCGGATACACGGGCATACAAACAGTTTGGAAATTCAGTAGCTGTTCCGGTTATACGAGAAATAGCGAAAAACTTACTCTCGACTATGCAAAAGTTGGAGATAGATATCAATGGCTGATGTTTTAACGAAAGAACAACGAAAACGAAATATGCAAAGTATAAAGAGCTCCGATACTGAAATAGAGCGTATTTTACTAAAGGCTCTTTGGGAAAAAGGGATAATGTATAGAAAGAATTTTAAAGGTCTTTTGGGTAGTCCGGATATAGTTCTTACAAAATATAAGATTGTTGTTTTCTGTGATAGTGAGTTTTTTCATGGTAAGGATTGGGACGAACAAAAGAAAAGACTGGGAAAAGGGGATAATGGTATTTTTTGGGTCAATAAGATATCAAAGAATATTGAACGAGATATGGATGTAAATAGATCATTAGAAGCAGATGGATGGAAAGTAATTCGCTTTTGGGGTAGAGAAATAAAAAAAAATACCAACGATTGTGTGAAAACAGTGGAGGAGGCAATTATAGAAAGAAAAATTACCGGATTGGATTCTGGGTATAAATATGAAATCGTATGATATTTTAATGCAAACATGTTCTCGTTCCTTGGGTGCGAATAAGGAGCACATATGTTATTTACAGCGATGTAGCTTGATAAGAGCACAACATATAATGAAAAAATATTAGAAGGTTGATATAGAATTTACTCGATGGATAGAGGTGGCGAGAGTGTATCTCAGACAACAAAAAATTATTCAGAGAAATTATTACATGATAATATTAAAATACAGTCAAAAATCCAAAATAAGCTTATAAAATCACATAATTATAACAGCTTAGGTTATCTAAAAATCTATGAAAAAGACAAGGAGAAAAAACTATGTCCAAATTAGATGAATTGATCGATCAGTATTACAACAAGTTTGTTGGACTTCCTAATGGAAAACCAATAGTACGTCAAAATCAGAGAAATGATGCTTTCGAGATAGTAGTACTAGAGACTTTATATGGAAAAGAAAAGGAATTGGATGTGCAAAGGATGGTTGCATCTGACGTGTTAAAGATTGCAAAGTTTATAGTTGCCCCGCCTGATGATGGAATAGATATTATCGTTGAACGTGAAGAGATAGATGGAAGTTCATTTGACTTTATTCAAGTGAAAAATGCCGAGTTATCACAGCTCGATATTCAACAGGCGTTAAGTTATATGGAGAAGACGATTGAGAAATATCTAAAAAAGGCCTCGGATGTTAATATAAATTTAAGGGAGGCACTTAGCGAAGCGAATTTTAGTAAATCCGATAAGTCTAATTGTAGATTTATTCTTGTACACAGAGGAGTTACTAATTTCTTTAAGGGGCAAAAAGAGGATAAAGAAATAGTAATAACCGGAACCGAACTTGAAATCATTCGTGATGGTGCAATCAGTGAGGTGCCAAGAGTTCCGATAGAAAGCTTTGGAGCGGATGCATTTAATAATTTTATATTTTATGAAGAATCTCAGGATAATCCAGCCATACTTATGAATCTTTGTGGATACGATCTTGCACGCCTTGCAATAAAGTATACAAATACTTCTTTAGGGCGTAATATTCTTTTTGGTCAGAATTTAAGAGAATCATTATCAAAATCGAAAACATATGATGGAATGGCAGCAACTATCAGAAAAGAACCTGAGAAGTTTTGGTTTTATAATAATGGTGTTACAATTATTGCAGAAGATTATGATACCGAGTACAATGAGGATCAAGAGAAGAAAGTTGATCGACTTACCTTAAAGGATTTTTCGATTATAAATGGTGCGCAGACTACCAGTGCATTAGGGAGATTTTTAAAAGAGGCAGAAATGAACTGCAATGAAGAGGATATAGAAAAGCTTAAAAGGGTTTACGTTTTGGCCCGAATTCTCAAGGTAGTAGATGATGAGTTTAAAGCCCAGATAGCGATTTTTAATAATACACAAAATCCGATTACAACACGAGATATGGCATCCAATCGTGAAGAACAACTTCAGTTGTACAATGGACTTGTTTCGGGTGCAACTCCGAATATTTATGTGGAAGTACGCCGAGGAATGAAACCACCGGCAGATGTTAGACTCTATAAGCATCAGAATACAACAAACGTAGAATTAGCACAATTAGCTTATGCAGGTTTTTTAAGGGATCCGTTTATTGCAAAAGATAAGAAAAATGCTATTTTCGATACAGATTATAAACAAACAGAAGGATTTTTATTGAATGAGTACTACCATAAGTTGTTTCACTATGGAGCTGGAGATACTTCAGAAGGTATTTTGTTTAAAAAGACTAAAGATGAGATTAATGAACTTTTGTTTGTTCATTATCTATATAAAATGGCTAAGAAGAATTTGCTGGCGGTATACAAAGAAAGAATTGCTGATGCTACAACTCAATTAGAATCATGTGATGACAGCCAGAAGAAAAAGTTTGAGAGCAGAATAACAGATTATGAAAGGTTGAAATCTATTGCGAATATTTGCGTGTTCTACTGTATAGCATATTATTATGGATTTAAGGAAGAATTCCCGAACGATGATAGTGGATGCTTTTATAGATATGAGGATTTCTATTCTTCCGATAAAGAATTTCAGAAAAAGCTCGTTGAAGGTTTTAGGGATTTGTTTTTGACAGGAACAATAGAAGTTATTAAAGAACTTACCGTGAATGATGCTAATTTGAATAACTGGATAAGAGATCGGAAAAGTACGAGATTGTTCTTAGATAAAGTGGAGGATCGTTTGCAACTGGATATGACCTTGGAAAGTAAATACAAGGATTATATTGTAAGCTTTAAGAATAGTCCATGATAAAATATTTGAGGAGTATTCCTTGCCTGGAACAAAAGATGTTGCCAGTGTAGGTTTCTTAGATTTCACAGTGACGCACACTGTGAACTATCAATATCGTTATAAATGACCGATATTAGGGAGGACTCAGATGGCCAAAGAAGATCTGATAAAAGAGATAAAAAGCAGAAAACGTCGAATGGCGATATGTTACGATTTTGATAAAACTTTGTCACCGGATGATATGCAGGCTTTTACCCTGATTCCTTCGTTGAAGATGGACAAAAAAGAGTTTTGGGAAGAATCAAATGAATTAGCCAAAGAAAACTCTATGGATAAAAATCTAGCATGGATGTATCAGCTTCTTACACTCTCGAAGGCAAAGAGAAAATCAATAAAGAAGGAATACTTTAAAGAAATTGGTAAGAGTATTCCATTATATAAAGGTGTTGAAAAATGGTTTGATTATGTAAATCGTTATGGTTTGAAAAATAATATAGAGATTGAACACTATATTATTTCTTCCGGACTTAAGGAAATAATTGAAGGAAGTATTATCGCAGATAATTTCAAAAGAATATATGCTTCATCCTATCTGTATTCTACTGACGGTGTGGCAGAGTGGCCGGCTCAGGCTATAAATTATACCAATAAGACACAATATATATTCAGGATTGCCAAAGGAATTTTTGAGGAATATGATGACCGTGTTAATGACAGTATGTCAGATTCCGAACTTTATATTCCGTATGAAAATATCGTCTATATAGGTGATAGCGCGACAGATATTACATGTATGAGACTGGTAAAGAGTCGTGGTGGATATTCTATAGGGGTATATGATCCTGAGAAGCAGATGAAGGACAATGTTTATAAATTATACGGTGATGGCAGGTTAAGCTTTTATACAGCTGCAGATTATTCTTTGAAATCAGAGTTGATGACATACATGAAAACAATCATTGATGAAATCACCGCTAAAGAGAACATAAAAACCGAACAACTGATATTAAATATAAATTCGGGCATTTATAAAATGATGGATTCAATACAAAGTCTGCCAGTAAAATATGAAAAATACATTCCTAAAAAGGAGCAATCCCAAATTTCGAAATGGAGTGCAGACTTAAGAAAAATGTTGGAGCAGTAAGAAGAATGTTGTGATGATAGGAGAATATTACATATGAAAAAATTAGCTTTGAGTACATTATGCGTTTTTTTAATTTGGATATTGGCTATTACTGCGATACCTGTCAGTGCTGCAAAAGTTAAAATTAATGCGACAAAGAAATCTATCTATGTAGGCGATACTTTTAAGTTGAAACTTAAGAATGCAACAGCCAGCAAAGTAAAATGGAGTTCCTCTGACAAACAGTTAGCTACTGTTTCCACAAAAGGTAAAGTGACAGGGAAAAAAGAGGGAACAGCCACGATCACAGCAACCTATAAAGGGAAGTCTTATACTTGTGTTGTAAAGATTAAGCCTATAAAAGATATAAAAGGGACTGTTCTATATGATAAGAACAATATTAGGATAACAGTTGAAAACCTTGATACAGTAAATGAATGGGGCTATACTTACTATGCCTTAAAATTGTTGATAGAAAACAATACTCAGAAAGACATAACTTTCTTTAGTCAATTTGCCACAGTGAACGATTTTTCATTTAGAACTAATAGTAGTATTGAGCTGATTTCTGGCACCAAAGGATATATGAATGTCGGTATTCTCAAAGATGAGGCGGATTATTGTGGAATTAAACATATAATGACATTTGATTTTGATATCCAGGCATTTGATAGCAATTATAAAACAGTGTTAATGGAAGAGTTTAGCTTAAAAACACCGGATTACGGAAAATATAAGCAAAAAATAGATAAGACTGGTACTACGCTATATGACAAAAATGGAATAAAGGTTGTTCTTCAAAATGTAAACAAAAATGATAAGGAACATCCATGTGATATATATATCGTTAATGATACTGATCAGTGGATAATTCTATCCCCTGAGGAATGTTACGCTAATGGATTCTATGTTCAGGATTTTGTTACTATGCCTACCGCAGGATGGAGAAGCCAGGCAGTTTGTAAATTGAGTTTTTCGAAGAATCCATATAATACTTCAAGTAGCATATTTGATATGGATAAGCTTAAGTCATTGACTATAAAAGTTCGGATAACAAGATATGATAAGGATGGCTCTTTTACTACAGATGATATGATATTCCCTGATGCATGGAAAATATTTGGATGATACTATTTGCCATCCGATAATATTATTAAAAGTAGAAGTTTGACAAAAGGAAAGAATTGAAAAAAGGTCTGTTGCAGCAGATGTTTGTATAACAAAAGAAGGTGTAAACTATGGTGCATTACGATGTGTTTCTCTCACACGCAAACAAAGATAAAATTGACTTTGTTGAAGAATTGAAAGAGTCGTTCGATAAACTCGGTATCAGCATTTTTTATGATAAGGACACTCTGAAATGGGGTGACAATTGGAAGAGGAAAATCGAAGAGGGTTTGAAAAACTGCGATTTTGGTGTTATTGTTATTTCTGATTCTTTTTTTGATAGAGAATGGACGGAAAAGGAACTTAAAACACTTCTTTCTCGCCAAAACAAAAGTGGTCAGAAGATTATTCTCCCGATACTGTATAATATCACTATCAAAGAGCTTACGGAGCATTACAAAAGACTTGCGGATATCCAATTCCTTGATACTTCCAAATATGATATTAAAGATATTACCATCCAATTAGCTAGTGTTTTACTTTCTGAAAAAGCTCGGGCAGACAAGCAAGCAGAGAGTGATAACTTGTTTGATGATTTATTTCACAGAATGAATACCTTGCGTTTTTATGAATGGTTTTCTCGTCTAATTGAAAATGGCAATCAGTTTATTGAAGATTATGATGAGAACTATATTGGATGGTGGATTACAGATGTGTTACAATTCAAAGAGGACTATAGAACAGGAGAAAAGGTATTCAGAATCAATCCGATTTATTATGAAGATGCAAAAATATATTTTGAAAAAAAGATAAAGCCGCAAATGTAATAGTTTTGCCTTAAGAGAAGTTTCTTAAAGAGTCAGGTGTGTTTCTCCCGCTCTATGGTTATATGTTTTTTAAGATGATCTTGATGCCGGCGTTTTTGTAATAATATATTGCAGATGGCAAAGAATATATACTAAAAAATAGGATGGTAAATGATAAGAGTAGATATAGTGGGGAAATACGAATTGTCTAGGGGTAAGGCAATCGTTATTAAGGAGTCTAATGGTAAAATATACGTCGGAGACGATGTGTTGGGTGATGATGGCAATATATACCATATTATAGGTATAAATATGCCGACTAGACCTGAGGGATTAGGAAATATAGGTTTAATATGAAGAATAAAATGTTGAGGGAAATCTATTAATTTAGATAGGATATATATGCATTCTAATATTCCAATCAGACATCATTATATTCCACAGTTTTTATTGAGACAATTTAGAAATGGTGAGGGCTATTTAGGTTACTGTGATAAGAAAAGTTTTGAAACTTTAAATAAGAAACCTGAAGAGGTCTTCATGGTTAGGAACTTGTATCGTGATACGATCAATAATCCGGGCAATCCTGTGCAAATAGAAAATGATTTTTCAAAATTTGAAAGGGAAGCTTCTGAGATTATCCATAAGTTTTTTACAGAGCCGGAGATCACTATCAGTGTGGAGGAAGAAGAAAAACTCAAATTGTTTTTTGCTCTCATGGGTATACGCTCTAAAGGTGCGGCTGAGAAGTTTTCGCAAGGACTTTCAGAGGATTCAAAGAAGTTTTATTCAGTGTATCAGGAAAACGGTGATTTCTCGGATTTCTGGAAAAGGAATCTGAGCTTATTAGTTAAATGTCGGTCTTATACCGAGGTTGATAATAATCCCGATATTGATAAGCCTATAAAAATATTTATGCGTAGAGACACTTGCGGTTTTATGGGTTTGCATTTTGCCATTGCAGAAAAACGTGGGCAAGAGGATTTTATTATCGGAGATTCATATCCGGTTGAAGTCAGTGGTTTCTTAAATGGCAATAAAGCTAGGGAGTATTCCATTTTTCCTATATCGTCTGACAGGGTATTATTTATGGCTGACAATATTTTGAATGTGGTATGGAATAATAAAAAACTGTCTGATTTCGAACGTGAGTTAAAGACGATTCCACCCCGTTCAAAAGATGGAAAAACAATCCGATATCATGTTAAGAAAATATACGAGAGCGATGTTAAACTGCTCAATGCTATAACTTTTGACGGGGCGGAAGACGGTGTGGCATTTAAGGACAGATCTAAGGTTTCACTGAGTGAATATGCCGAGATTTATAAAAATTGGACATCATCTGGGGAATGTTAGTAGAAGAAGCAAATGGTTTTCGAAAAATAACATGTAGTTTTATAGAAACCAACTGAACATATGGGAATAATTGAAAATTTTAAACAAAGACGAAATAATATATCTGAGCTTATAGATAAGGTTGACAAGGTTATAGAAGAGACCAACACCGACATAAGCAGTAAACGTGGCGAGTTTATATCCATGGAACATGTATCGGAGCTGATCTATAAGTGTCAGCTGACTATAGGTGAGATCGAAGAGTTTATCCGTAAGTCTATAATACCTAACAGGAAACTGGTAGAATCCGGGAAAAAACTTGCAAATTACATTGGGAGTTTGGAGCATACAGTACAGGTGCATAATTCGAACACGGCAAGTTTATTCCGTGATAATGGCAGGCAGCTGATAGGGAATGTAGAAGGCAGGCAGCTTGATGATCAGCAGATGGATTGTATAGTTAAGCCGGCACACAATCATCTGGTTATTGCCGGTGCGGGTACCGGAAAGACCACTACTATAGTCGGAAAGATCAAATATCTTCTGGCAACGAAAGCATGCGGACCGGATGATATACTTGTTTTATCTTATACAAATGCTTCGGCGGCAGAGATGAAGCAGAGGATAGAAAAGGAGACGGGATGCAGTATACAGGCATCCACTTTTCATAAACTGGGATTGAATATACTGACCTCTGTACAGGGCCTAGTACCGAGGATAACCAAGATCAATCTGAGCAAATTCGTAAAAGACCGGATTACAGAGCTTGCTAATGATCCCGGGTATATGAGCATGCTTTGTGATTATGTATTGGGGGACCATAAGTATAACCGCGACGAGTTCAGTTTCTCTACAAAAGAAGAGTATGACGAGTATCTGCGTCTTAATCCGCCTATAACTTTGAATCAGGAAGAAGTAAAAAGTTATGGTGAGATGAAGATAGCAAATTTCCTGTTTAGAAATGGCATTAATTATACATATGAGAAGGAGTATGGTAAAGATACAAGGACGTCGGAACACGCCCAGTATTATCCTGATTTTTTCCTGACGGATTACGGTATCTATATAGAGTACTTTGGCATAGACAGACAGGGTAATGCACCGGCATATTTTTCTCCCAGCGGAAATGCAAAAGAAGCCACATCCCGCTATGTGGAAGGTATGGAGTGGAAACGTAAGCTTCATAAGGATCAGGGCACCAAACTTATCGAATTTTATGCTTATGAAAATATGGAAGGTATCCTGGAGCAATCCTTAAATGATAAGCTTAAAGAAGCCGGTATTGTGTTCCACCCGTTGACACCTCAAGAAGTATGGGATAAGGTTGCAGAATCGTCCAATGATGCTCTGACAGCTGTAACGGAACTGTTTTCTACACTTATAGCTCTGATAAAGGATACAAATATAGGTTTTGAAGGTTTTAGGGAAAAGTATCTTGCTTTGCCGATAAAGACGAGGAGTAAGACATTACTGCCGCTCATAGAACCGGTATTTAATGCTTATAGGGATGAACTGGTAAAAAACGACGAGATAGATTTCAGCGATATGATAAATACAGCTGCAAAATATGTGGCTGAAGGTAAATATATTAACAGTTTCAATCATGTCATAGTGGATGAATATCAGGATATCTCTAAGTCACGGTTTAAGTTGCTTGAAACA
This sequence comes from Lachnospiraceae bacterium, assembly GCA_017542245.1. Taxonomy (GTDB): domain Bacteria; phylum Bacillota; class Clostridia; order Lachnospirales; family Lachnospiraceae; genus RUG11977. The sequence continues at coordinate 4,750 of JAFXXN010000146.1, read as the reverse complement.
CTTAGAAAGTCGCATGATTACTCATTGTTCTGTGTGGGTGATGACTGGCAGAGTATATACAGATTTGCCGGAAGCGATGTGAATTATATTATCCGCTTCAGTGATTTCTGGGGACCGTCTGAAAGAAGCTGGATAGAGACCACATACAGATATTCCAATACCCTGGCTCAGATAAGTGGTGAATTTATTATGCGAAATCCCTTCCAGATCAGAAAGGCTCTTAGGGGCAAAATGGATGAATCGGGATTTCCTGTAGGGCAGATAATGGGTTATACCGATAAGACTGCAACAGGGCATATGATCGAGAGGCTTGATGAGCTTCCCAAAGACAGCACGGTATTCTTTATCGGGAGGTACCATTTTGAAAGCAGGATGCTGGATGATTGCCCGGAGCTTACCTGCCAGTATGATAATGCGAAAAGCTTTGTCAGTGTATTCTATAGCAAGAGGTCTGATCTTAAGATGGTATTTATTACTGCACATAGATCAAAGGGATTGCAGGCGGATTATGTGTTTATAATCAATAATAAAAGAAGCGGCATGGGTTTCCCCAGTACTATCCAGGATGATCCGGCTGTAGATATACTTCTGGAAGGATCAGATGATTATCCTTTTGCCGAAGAGAGAAGACTCTTTTATGTGGCACTCACCAGGGCAAAGAAAAAGGTGTATTTACTTGTGCTTAAGGATAAGGAGTCTGTATTTGCGGAGGAGATTATCTCGAGGTATGGTGATGCCATGAGACGTGATCTGTTCTCGTGTCCTGTATGTGGTGCACCTCTTGCAAAGAGGTCCGGCAAGTACGGAGATTTCTATGGCTGTACGAACTATGCCAAGACCGGATGCAACTATAAGAGAAATATAGCTCCTAAGCCGGCATCTCAGGAAAATGCTCATAAGGCAACTGTGCAAAATAGTAGCGATGGTGTTAATACCGGTAGCAGTACTTCTGGTAATACCGGTGACTTATGTCCGCTCTGTGGAGGTAAAACTGTTATCAGGACTGTAAAGACAGGCACAAGGTTAGGGACACAGTTCATCGGGTGCATGAATTACCCGAGGTGTAAGTATACGAAGAATATTCAATAGTTTTTGAACAGATAAAGCAAGTTATGATATGATTTACCATGAATGAAATACTATAGTCTAAGAATAAAGAGGACACTATGACAGATTTTGAAAAAGCATTTTCTCAGATGACACCTGAACAACGCAAAAAAGTAAGTGAATCTATAAGTGAGATGATGGGTATGCCGTCAAATAAACTTAGTATTTCCGGAAGGGTAGTAGATGCCATTTTTTTCCATTTGCCTGAGGAGCCTTTTGGATTTCTGAGCAATTGGTATATTTCATCGTTTGAGCTTGAAGGAATAAAGTTTTCTTCTGTGGAACAGTACATCATGTATAGAAAGTGCATGGAATTTGGTGATCTTGATTCAGCTAAAGCGGTATTGACAACAGATGAGCCTGCTGAACAACAAAAGATTGCCAGAAAAGCATCCGGTTATAATGATAAGGTGTGGGCAGGTAGAAGGCAGCTTGTAGCATTAAAAGGACTTATGGCGAAGTTCTCTCAAAATGAAGATCTGAAGACGAAACTGCTTGATACCGGTGATGCATACCTTGTTGAGTGTGCTTATCATGATGTTATCTGGGCTTGCGGCGTAAGGCTGAATGAAAGTGAAAGGTTTGATGCTTCGAATTGGCGAGGAACAAATATACTTGGTTTTGCTTTGATGGAAGTTAGGGATATGCTTAGGAAATTGTCCGGACAGCCCACATCCAAGAACTAATATATCAAATTCAGATATAGGTAAAGTATGTAAGAAAAATTTTGGTGTAGCCGGCGGATGCCAGTGGAGATGGAAAACGAAAGATTATAGATCGGAAATAGAACCATTTGTTAAAAAGCGTGTTAGTCATGCTGTTTGTCAATATGATATAAGAGGGAATTTAGTGGCAGAGTATCAGAATGCAGCAATTGCAAGCGAACAGACAGGTATCAGTATGGGCTCAATAAGTACATGCATATCCCATAAAAAATTTGCCAAAGGTTATACCTGGAGAAAAAAGAAGGATGTTGTAGATTCGGATGGAAATACATTATATAATTGTATAAGATTAATTTCTTTAAGATAAAGAGATGTTCTAGATAAAGAGATGTTGTGTTTTTGATGTTTCTACACATGAATGTATACTTATCACGATGTTAAATAGGGGTGTGTTGGCTAATTTTTAGATATTGTACTTGATAACTATCCTGGGAATGAAAGTATTAAAGAATTATGGGGTACCAATTTGCGGAGCCTGGGTTGTATGAAATACCAGTGGCGTGAAAACTTAAAGGGGATAAAAATGACTGAGAATGAATGGACAAAAAGTATTTGCGTTAGATTAAATGAAGAATTGCAATCAAAAAGCTTATTTGCAGAAACATTAAGAGATCTTCCTTACTCTCAGGAAATACTACATTATAAAAAGAATTGTGAAGGCGATACTTGGACTGCCATGTACATGGATCCGATTTCTTTTGAAACAGATTTAGTAATATACGAAGAAGCAGAAGCAGTTGTTAAACCTAGAGTAGTAATTGAAGCAAAAATACAAAGTGTTACAACTCATGATGCTATAACATACAGTTACAAGGCCGAAAAACACAAAAATATTACGCCATATCTTAGATATGGAATTATGCTTGGTGATAGAGGAAAATATCCATTACCAGGAAGGCTTTTTAGGCATGGAACTAATTTTGATTTCATGTTTAGTTTTTCGGGTACAGAACCAACACAAGATGAATGGAAATCATTTATGGAATTAATTTTCAATGAAGTTGATTACTCAAGAATTATGGAGAAAATGCTTCATGAAAACCGGAAAAAGGACAGAAAACGTTATTATATGCTTGAGAAACAACTTGTACTTAAGTAAAGGAAAACTATATGAATATCATTTTTGAAAATGTGGTGGAACGTGATGTTGACCTTTTGATCATGAGACGTTTTGCTTTGAGGGATGCTTCATTTATACGTATGTTCTGTGAAAAGACGAGTATTGATCCCGATACTGTTTATTCGGTTTTAAATGTTTCTCATTCGGTCATGACAAATGACGGTGAAACCGATGTAGAGATAATACTGTCTGACGGTAGTGCGAAAACAGCTTTTCTGATTGAGGACAAGATAGATGCTATAGCTCAACCGGAGCAGGCAAAACGATATGAGTTGCGTGCAAAGAAAGCTATAGAGCAGGGTTTATATGATAAGTATTATATCTTTATAGTTGCTCCGCAAAAATATTTGAACAATAATCAGGAAGCCGGGAAATATGCTTACCAAGTTTCTTATGAGGAAATCCGTGAAGTATTATCGGATGAATTTGAGATGGCCCTTATTGACAAGGCATTGGACGAATCAAAACATGGCTATGTACCAGTAGAAGACCGTAAGGTTACTGACTTTTGGAATCAATTATATGATTTTGTGGAGAATAACTACCCCGATACATTTAACTTACAGGGACATAAGGGTGAAGTTAGGGGTTCCAATGCAGTATGGGTTACAATGAATAGTGGTCATGGAACCAGCGTAGTTATAAAAGCAGACAGGGGTTTCGTTGATCTTGTAATACCCGGATATGCAGACAGATTTGCAGAGTTTTCAAAAGTCAATAAAGATGTTATTGATCAGAAAAGACTTTATATCCGTACGGCTTCTAAATCCTTGACTGTCAGAAAATATATTGAGATAATTGATTTTGCGGGTGATTTTTCTGATCAGATTGATAGAGTAGAAGATGCATTTAATAAGGCTAAGGAATTGCAGGATTTGGTGAAGTATTTGAAGTTTTAGCCTTTTGTAACGACCGTCTTCAATTTGTGTGGGTGAAGGCGGTCTGTTTTTTGAAGAAGAGTCAGTTAAAGCTTTTTAGGGAGTATGCCGATATACATGAAGGAGCAAAAAGCATACTATTAAAAGAAAGAACGAGGTAGGACTATGGAAAAGTTTGTATCGCTTGATAAGCGAAGCAAGAAGGCAAAGAAGGCGTATTACGCAGAACACAGGAATACATGGGGAGAGCTTAATCCAGTAACCAGGAGTGTTCCGAGTGGCAAGAGTTACAATCGCAAGAAAGATAAGCAGGCATTACGAAGAACCGGTAAGGAGTTCAGAGATGGATTCGGTACCGGTTCTTTTTATATTATATGAAATAGGATAAAAATATAGTGTTTTCATAAAATATATCCTTCCGATGCTGGCTTGTTAACATTACAAGTACAATGACAACGAACAGATGAATGTGATCTGAAAAATTGTTTCAAATTTATGTGGTAAAAGAGCCATGTCTGGTCAGCGATACAAGCTATGGAAGCTTATGGGAGGTGAGCTTTACCTTGAAGGAGTTCTAGCGAATCGGTTTATTGTGAAATACTATTTGGCTTATAGGCTGGGGCTTGAAGAAGTATCTGAGCTAGAAGTGATGCTGCTTTTTCTTCTGATATGCCCTCATCCAGGATCCATTTGACTATGAAAGCAGCCATGCCGGCAGATTGGAATTCATAATAGAGACGAAGCTCTGCCGAATCTTTCATATCAAAGAATGAAAGTGCGTTTGTCAGGTTTTGACCGAAGATGAGGTCTGTCAGCTGTCTGAGGAATATCCCATCATCGCCTTTGAGCATGACATAGATCAGTTCCCTGACTTCTGATATTCCTTCGATGATATGCTTTGCATATGAAATGATGGTGTC
>JAFXXN010000145.1 GCA_017542245.1 Lachnospiraceae bacterium | reverse complement strand
CTGATGAATGAGACATACGGAAACCCTTCAAGCCTTTATACTTTCGGACAGAAAGCAAAGGAGGCATTGGAGAAAGCGAGAGCAGATGTAGCGGCTGTTATAGGAGCTGATAAAAAAGAGATCCTTTTTACATCCGGCGGCAGTGAGGCTGATAACCAGGCTATCATCTCGGCAGCAGAGCTGGGTAAAAAGAACGGAAAGAAGCACATTATATCAACGGCATTTGAGCATCATGCAGTACTTCATACATTAAATAAGCTGGCAAAAGAAGGCTTTGAAATTACTCTTTTACCTGTACATGAGAATGGTATAGTGTTACCCGAAGAGGTTGAGGCTGCCATCCGTGAGGACACCTGCCTGGTAACCGTGATGTTTGCAAACAACGAGATTGGTACCATCCAGCCCATCAGGGAGATCGGTGCCGTATGCAGGGCTAAAGGAGTGCTTTTTCATACGGATGCGGTACAGGCGATAGGACATCTTCCTATTAATGTAGTGGATGACAATATTGATATGCTCTCGGCATCGGGACACAAATTCCATGGACCTAAGGGTGTAGGATTCCTCTATTTTAAGAAGGGCATCCGTCTTACCAATCTGATAGAGGGCGGTGCTCAGGAAAAAGGCAAGCGTGCCGGTACAGAAAACGTACCCGGTATCGTAGCTATGGCAGAGGCATTAAAAGAATCTGTCGCTAAGATGGAAAGCACCACAAACTACCTTATCAAAAAGAGAGACCGTCTGATCGCAGGTCTTAAGGAAATACCTCACTCAGCAGTAAACGGAGATCTGACACACAGGCTTCCGAGCAATGTGAATTTCTGTTTTGAGGGAATAGAGGGCGAGTCATTACTTCTCCTTTTGGATGATAAGGGCATAGCTGCTTCGTCAGGCAGTGCCTGTACATCCGGATCACTTGATCCGAGCCATGTATTACTTGCTATCGGCAGAGTACATGATGTGGCACATGGTTCACTCAGACTCAGCATCGGTGAGGACATAACCGACGAGGATGTGGATTATATAATAAAGAGCGTAAAAGAAGTAGTAGAGTACCTCAGAGGTTTTTCTCCGGTATGGCGTGATCTGGTAGCCGGAAAAACACAGTTCATACTTCCATAAAAGAACAGACAGAAAGGATAGAAAAATGGCTTTATACAGTGAAAAAGTAATGGATCATTTCCGTAACCCCAGAAATGTGGGCGTTATCGAGGATGCAAACGGTATAGGAGAAGTAGGAAACGCAAAGTGCGGCGACATCATGAAGATGTACTTAAAGATCGAGGATGATGTTATCCAGGATGTTAAGTTTGAAACCTTTGGCTGCGGCAGTGCGATAGCATCAAGCTCTATGGCTACCGAGATGATAAAGGGTAAGCCGGTATCAGAGGCTATGAACCTCACAAACAAAGCAGTGGCAGAGGCACTGGACGGACTTCCGGACTACAAGATGCACTGTTCGGTACTGGCTGAAGAGGCGATTAAGTCAGCGTTAGACGACTATAATAAAAGAAAAGAACAATAAAAATTATTTTTTAGTAAAATACCTATTGACATAGTAGGTTAATGATGATATACTTCTGCTAATGCTAAAAAGAAAGGAGCGGCTGAGATGATTAGTTTCGATTATTTTGAACTAAATATAGTCATGTGTTGTCGAATGTATAACTCCCGGGTATGTGATATGACCGGGGCATTCGAGAACTACTTCTTATGCCGCTGCTTATCGCAAAGATAGAACAAACATGTTCGCTTATTTTGCCCATATACCCGGGAGCTTAAAAATCGCCCCGGGTTTCTTTTTCTATAAGGTAACTAAAAATGATAAAAGAGATAGATTCAGCCATTATTTCAGAAGAAATAAAAGTTAAAATGGGAGAACATGCTTGTAAGGCCTATCCTTCGGAATGCTGCGGAATACTTTTTGGCAAGTATGAGGATGATGATATCATAAAGATTATTGATTTAAAAAAAGGTAGCAACTTATTGGATAACTCTTACGGGAAAAATGATAAAAGTGTCAAATATCATAATGTTCCGGATCCAAAAAGAAATTATGAAATAAGTCCTTTGCAAATTTACAGGGCTGAGGAAGAATATAAACAAAAGGGATTTGAGATAGTAGGATTTTATCACTCACATCCGGATAAAGCGGCTATTCTTTCACGTAAAGATGAGGACGGGATGATACCCGGACTAATATACGCGATACTTTCGGTAACACGAAATGGGTGTAGCGAAATACGTGTTTGGAAAAAGGACAATATTGAATAAATACTAATATATTAAGAATAATTGGAGAGATCATGAAAATATATATATCATCAACCTTACGTTCATTTTTTGAGCGTAGAACGGAAATAGAGGTAAGTGGAGATACTATTAGAAAAATATTATCAAATCTCATAGATGAATATCCTGATGCAAAAAAAGGATTATATGATGAAAACGGAAACTTAAGAGAATTTATCAGAATTTTTGTGGGAGATGAAGACAGGACTGAGCCTGCATACCTGGATGCGGTTATTCCTGAAGATGCAGAGGTTTTGTTATTACCGTCCATAGCTGGCGGTGCACCTGAGGAAAGCATCATTTCTGATGAAAGAAGAAAAGCAGAAACACTGGATGATGCAGAGATAGACAGGTTTAACAAGCATCTGCTGCTGAGAGAGATCAGTGTAAAAGGACAGAAGAGGATAAAAGCCGCTAAAGTAGTTGTGGTAGGTGCCGGAGCACTTGGTTCACCTGTAATACAGTATTTGGCAGCAGCAGGAGTCGGCACGATAAAGGTTATTGATTTTGATACGGTAACTGTCGGAAACCTTCAGAATCAGGTTATTCATTCTAGCAGGGATGTGAAAAGACCTAAGGTAGCATCAGCGAAGGATACCATAAAAAATATCAACAGGAATATAGAAGTAATTGCAGAAAATGTGAAGCTTGATGCAGATAACGCAGAGGCTCTCATAGAGGGTTTTGATCTGGTAATTGATTGCAGTGATAATTACAAAACCAGATACTTACTAAACGATGCATGTGTTTTAAGTGGCATTCCGTTAATATTCGGTGCCATATATCAATATGAAGGGCAGGTAAGCGTCTTAAATTATAATGGTGGTCCGTGTCTCAGATGTCTGTATCCCGCACCGCCGGCACCGGGTCTGGTACCTACCTGTGCCGAGGGAGGTTCTATCAGTCCCCTGGGTGGTATTATTGGAAGCATTCAGGCAAATGAAGCGCTGAAATTGATCATAGGTATTGGAGAGCCGTTAAGTGGAAAGTTATTAAGTGTTGATACTTTAGGGCTTCGTTCAAACTTTTTAAAGGTTAAAAGAAAATGCAACTGCGCAGTATGCGGCGATAATCCTACTATTACAGAGGTAGAGGATTTTGACTATGAAGAATTCTGCGGTCTGAAAGAGGATGAAGGAGAGACACCTGTAGAGGGCTTCACTCCCGAAGAACTGGCACACAGGATTGCAAACGGAGATCCTATAACCATAGTCGATGTAAGAGAGCCGCACGAAAGGGCTATACAGCGTTTCACGGATGCACTAGTCATACCGATAGGACAGCTTGCAAGACGGCAGAAGGAGCTCGATCCTCAGCATGATACAGTATTTATCTGTAAAGAAGGCAAGCGAAGTATCCTGGCTATAAATACCTTAAGAGAAGCAGGGTACAAAGGACCGATGTACAATCTCAAAGGCGGAATGGATGCAATGAAGGATATCATCTTCTCACATGAGGGCGGATGGTTATAATAAAAAATATTTTGGAGGATTTTAACATGGCAAAAGAAACAGAGAAAACAGCACAGGGAATCAATGCATTAGGCGCAAAAGCAGCCTATAACCTGGCCAACGTCACCAAAACAAAGCCCCAGTATGGAGCCCTGACTCCCAAGTGGCTAACAAAGTTCCTTGAGTTCAAGGGCTTAGAGACAGGTATCTACAGAGTAAACAAGGTTGTAGAGGGCGAAACACCGCTTGATGTTCTGTGCAGCCAGACCAAGAAGTCAGATATTATTCCTAACGGATATGTTGAGTATGAGACAGAGCCCAGAGAGTACAGATTAAATTCTATTTCCACCATTATTAATGTAAACACTGCTATCGAAGATGTATACAGTGCACCTTATGATCAAGTACAGGAACAGTTAGGTCTTGCGATTGAGTCCTTAAGAGAGCGTCAGGAAAGCCAGCTTATCAATAATGATGATTACGGTCTGCTTAAGAATATTGCTGATTCACAGAGAATCCAGACCAGAACAGGTGCTCCCACTCCCGATGATATGGATGAACTTATCTCTAAAGTATGGAAAGAGCCCAGCTTCTTCCTTGCTCATCCGAGAGCAATAGCTGCATTTGAGAGAGAATGTACAAGACGTGGAGTACCCCCGGTTACTGTAAATATCGCAGGCGGCACATTCCTTACATGGAGAGGAATCCCGATCGTTCCTACAGATAAGCTCCTTGTTGACGGACTTAAGAATCCTACATCACAGAGCGGCAAGACCAATATCCTGCTCATCCGTACCGGAGAAGCAAAGCGTGGTGTTATCGGTCTTTTCCAGGCAGGACTTAAGAATGAACACTCTAGAGGTCTTTCTGTTCGTTTCAGAGGCATTGATGACAAGGGCGTTGCATCATATCTTTTATCATTATACTGCTCAGCAGCAATACTTGCAGACGACGCTATAGCAGTTTTGGAGGATGTAGAGGTTGGTGAATACTATGACTACGATTGATAGAGGTTTTGGAGCTGAAGGTCTTTACGGGCTTCCGAGCGCCGCCGAAGTCAGTGCGTGGGCAAATGAACTGTTTCCTGATTTAGCCGGTATAAGCAGCAATGCTGCAGGGGCAGGTTCCGCAGTTCCTCAGCCGGAGGATGCTCTGCAGGCCGCAGGTACTTCTCCTGCGCAGTCCGGTCGGGGTTATGCAGAAGGTATTGTTCCTACCGAAGCACAAAATGCTATCCCGGGAGCAGGCGTTCCTACAAAGGATGCTACAGAAACAGCACCTGCTAGTCTACCGGAAGTATCAGCTGGAAATGGTGGATATGGCAGATATTCCGATATAGCAAGCGATGGTTTCGATTGGGAGCATCCGTTTGCATATGGTGGTTCATCTGAAGTTGCTGAGCCATACCTGAAGACAGTTCAGGCACCGGCATCAACTGATGCGGTTTATCTTCCCGGAGCAGGAGATATACCTGCAATAGCCGGAGAAAACAAAGGCTATGCCCCGGTTGTTATGTCACAGACAGAAAGCCAGCAGAAAGGCAGAAAGATCGACGCTCCCACATCACTTGGCGGTGATGCGGTAGATAAGAAAAAGGAAGAAAGAAGGGTATTTACTTCCAGGGATGAAAGCATCCGTATAGGAAGTAAAACTTTGGCACAGATAAGAAGCGATTTCCCTATCCTTCGGGAACAGATAAACGGAAATCGTCTGGTATGGCTGGATAACGGTGCTACAACCCAGAGACCTAAGGCAGTAATAGACAGATTAAAGTACTATTATGAGCATGAAAACTCAAATGTTCACAGAGGTGCACATACATTAGCAGCCAGATCTACGGATGCATATGAAAATGCAAGGGATATCGTAAGGGACTTTATCGGAGCACCTACTTCCGAAGAGATAATCTTCGTAAGAGGTACTACAGAGGCTATAAACCTTGTGGCTAATGCCTATGTTAAGCCTCAGTTACAGCCGGGAGACGAGATAATTGTTTCCATCCTCGAGCATCATGCCAATATAGTTCCCTGGCAGCTTGTAGCTCAGGAAACAGGCGCGATAATAAAGGTCATCCCTTGTGATGAAACAGGACAGCTCATTCTTCATGAGTATGAGAAGCTGTTTACAAAGAAAACAAAGTTTGTTGCTGTGACACATGTCTCGAACGTACTCGGAACCGTTACACCCGTAGCAGAGCTTACTGCCATTGCCCACAGGCATGGAGTAAGGATACTGATAGACGGTGCCCAGTCGGTAGCACATATTCCGGTAAGTGTTTCTGCACTGGATGTTGATTTCTTTGTGTTCTCGGGACATAAGATTTTCGCTCCCACAGGTATAGGTGTTGTATACGGAAAGAAAGAGCTTTTGGAAGCTGCAAGACCTTATCACGGCGGCGGGAATATGATAGCTGACGTTACTTTTGAACGTACTATCTATAATCCCATACCTAACAAATTTGAAGCAGGTACAGGCAGCATAGCTGATGCGGTAGGATTAGGCGCAGCACTGCAGTATCTGACAGAAATCGGAATGCCCTGCGTATACAGATGGGAGCATGAGCTCCTTCAGTATGCAATAAAGGAGATGAAGACTGTTAAGGGACTTCATTTGATAGGTACTGCACTTAATAAAGCTTCAGTGCTTTCCTTCAAACTGGACGGGTATTCGGATGAAGAGGTTGGAAAGCGTCTTGACAGCTACGGCATAGCAGTCCGTACGGGTCATCACTGTGCACAGCCTGTACTTCGACACTTTGGTTTAGAGGGTTCGGTAAGACCAACACTTGCATTGTATAATTCATTTGATGATGTTGATGCACTTGTAAAAGTACTGAAAACATTTGCTTAAATAGGTTCTGAATATGGAAGAAAAGAAAATAGAATTTGGTATAGACAGCATAGTTCAGAATATCCTTTCGGACTATGACGGAGAAAAAAATATAGATGCCTTTAATGTCTTTAACAAGCCTGATAAGACTGAGGTTAGGGAAATCCTGCTTAAACTTACAAGGATTGTTTATCCGGGATATTTTAAAGAGAGAGCATATAAGATTTATAATCTGAAAAACAGTCTGGCGGTAGCTATAGAGGATCTGTATTACCGTCTGCATAAACAGGTGGTACTTGCTCTTGATTTCTGTAAACTGAGGGGCACAATGACGGAGGAAGAGCGTATCAATACCGCCTATGAGATCTGTACTGAATTCTTTGGAAGATTCCCTGCTATACGCGAGACTATAGAAACGGATCTTCTTGCAACATTTGACGGAGATCCGGCAGCAGGTTGTTTTGAGGAAATAATACTTGCATATCCGGGCCTAATGGCTATTACGGTATATCGATTGGCGCATGAACTGTATAAGCTCCGGGTTCCGATAATTCCCAGACTTATGACAGAATATGCCCATTCGGAAACCGGAATAGATATACATCCCGGAGCCGAGATCGATAAGTATTTCTTTATAGATCATGGCACAGGTATAGTTATCGGCGAGACTACCGTTATAGGCAAAAATGTAAAGATTTACCAAGGCGTGACATTAGGTGCTTTATCAACCAGAGGCGGACAGAAACTTTCGGGCAAGAAACGTCATCCTACTGTGGGAGATAATGTGACTATATATGCCGGAGCTTCGATCTTAGGCGGTGACACCATAATCGGAGAGAATTCCGTGATAGGTGGTAATACCTTTATTACAAGTTCTGTACCGGCAAATACCAGGGTGAGCATGAAGAACCCTGAGATGGAATATCGTACCACCAATAATCAGGTAAAGAAGGAAGAAATACATCAGAGCGATGCCTGGTATTATATCATATGATACGACCAATCTATGGTGTCATAAATAGTATTAAATATTTAAGGAGATTCAAAATGAAAATTACAGTTGCAGGTGAAAAGAAAGAGTATGATGATGGCTTAACAGTTTCTAAGCTTATTGAACTTGAAAATGTTGAGACACCTCAGTATGTAACCGTTTCAGTAAACGAGGAGTTTGTTGATTCGGCTGCATTTGATACAACTACCCTTAAAGAAGGAGATGAGGTAGAATTCCTTTACTTTATGGGAGGAGGAAGATAATGGCATTTACAAATGAACAGCTCGAACGTTATTCGAGACATATTATATTAAAGGAAATAGGCGTAAAAGGTCAGAAAAAACTCCTCAATGCCAAGGTGCTGATCATAGGCGCAGGTGGTCTTGGTGCACCTGCAGCAATGTATCTGGCTGCGGCAGGAGTAGGAACTATCGGTATTGTTGATGCCGATGTTGTAGATCTGTCCAATCTTCAGCGCCAGATCATTCATTCCACAAATGATGTTGGAAAATTAAAGGTTGAGTCAGCAGCAGAAACTATGCGTGCTATCAACCCTGACATAACGGTAAATACTTATCATGAATTTGTCAGCAGCTACAATATCATGGATCTTATTAAGAATTATGATTTCATTCTGGATGGAACGGATAATTTCCCTGCAAAATTCCTGATAAATGATGCATGCGTTATGGCTAAAAAGCCCTTCAGCCATGCCGGAATAATAAGGTTTAAGGGGCAGCTGACTACGATCCTTCCGGGGGAAGGTCCGTGCTATCGTTGTATCTTCAAAAATCCGCCCCCCAAGGATGCAGTTCCTACCTGTAAGCAGGCAGGTGTCATAGGAGCCATGGGTGGTGTTATCGGTTCACTTCAGGCGATGGAAGCAGTAAAGTACATTACAGGTGTAGGAGAATTACTCTCCGGATATCTGTTGACTTACGATGCACTTAAGATGGAATTCCATAAGATAAAGTTGCCGCCTCGTGGCAAGGGCTGTGCAGTATGTTCGGATACACCTACTATTACAGAGCTTATCGATTATGAACAGCCGGCATGTGAATTAAAATCAAAACACTGATGTGAAGTATATTGAGTATAACTCCGCTCCAATCCAGAGCGGAGTTTCTTCTGGCAATAGTTATTAATTTTTTTGATAATAAATTCTAAATCTTGAATATTTTACATATACGTGTAAACCATGTATTATACATACGTCTACAAGAATTCGTTTGCCATACTGAGCGACAGCGGAGAATCATAAAGATTCTTCACTTCGTTCGGAATGACAAAGAGACATTGACGAAATATGAATAAAAAATGAATTTTTATATACAGGAGCGTACAACATTATGGGAGATAAAGTATCGGATGACTGTAGATTTAATACAAGGCTTCTTCATTCAAGAGCATCAAAGGGATATGGGCAGAGAGAGATTCTGCCGCCTATAGCACAAGTAACTGCATTCCAATATGAAAATATGGAGGAACTTGAAAAGGTGTTCGCCCATAAGAGCATGGGCTATGCCTATACACGTATAGGTAATCCGACGATGTCTGCTTTTGAACAGAAAATAAATGAGATGGAAGGCGGAGCCGGAGCTATATGCTGCAGCAGCGGTATGTCTGCTATCTCTGCAGCACTTCTTGCAGTCTGTAATAGCGGAGATGAGATTATTACAGGATCAGGATTGTATGGCGGTACGATAGATCTTTTTCATGATCTTGAGAAACTGGGAATTCATACCATATTTACTGAAAACATGACAGCCGGAAATATAAAAAGCCTTATAACGGATAAAACGAAGGTGATTTTTGGCGAGTTGATCAGTAATCCTGCTCAAAAAGTACTTGATATACCTGAGGTTTCAAAAGTGGCCCATGAAGCCGGAATCCCATTATTTGTTGACTCCACTACGGCAACTCCGTTTATTGCAAGGCCATTGGAACTAGGTGCTGATGTTGTAATCCATTCTACTTCTAAATATATTAACGGCGGTGGTAATTCCATAGGCGGAATCATCGTAGACGGTGGTAAATTTGCCTGGGATTTTGAAAAACATGAGGCTTTAAAAGAATTTAAGAAGTATAGTAAGCTGGCATTTTCTGTACGGTTGCGTACGGATCTTTGGGAAAACCTGGGATGCTGTATGGCACCGTTTAATGCATATCTTTCATTTATCGGACTGGATACTTTGGGCCTGCGTATGGAGAGAATATGCAGGAATGCCGATGCACTGGCAAAGGCACTTGATAAAATCCCTGATATAAAAGTTAATTATCTGACATTACCTTCACATCCTTATCATGAGTATGTGGAAAAGGAGCTGGGAGGTCTGGGAGGAGGTATACTAAACTTTCGCGCCGGTTCTAAGGAAAGGGCATTTAAGATAATCAATTTACTGAAGTATGCTTTAATAGCGAGTAATATAGGAGATCTGAGGACCTTGGTAATACATCCCGCATCAACACTTTATATAAGATCTACCGAAGGGGAGATGGAAGCAGCAGGAGTATATGCAGATACCATAAGGGTAAGCGTTGGGATTGAAGACTCAGATGATCTGATAAGAGATTTTACAAACGCTATAGAGGAATCAATCAGAGGGACGGTTCTCTGATTGAAATTAAAGGGAAAAAAAATATCGTAAAATAGGCGGTTTTTGATGATTAAAAATCAATCAGAGAATCGTCCCTGTGATTTAAAGAGGTTTGGAGGATAAATAAATGGCAACGGATTATGCATTACTAAAAAAAGGTGGCTTCATGAAGCAGAAGCAGAAGGATAATTTCTCATTGAGATTATCCGTAGTCGGTGGACAGGTGACGGCTGAACAATTGGTAGCTATCACGGAAGTAGCCAGGAAATACGGACATGGATATGTACATCTTACGAGCAGACAGGGTGTTGAGATACCTTTTATAAAACTGGAGGACATAGAGGCAGTTAAAGAGAATCTGGCAAAGGGCGGAGTCACTCCCGGAGTATGCGGACCGAGAGTAAGAACGATCACAGCTTGTCAGGGTGCTGCAGTATGTCCTAACGGCTGCATAGAAACAGAAGAGCTTGCTAAAGAACTCAATGACAGATATTTTGGACTTGAGTTACCCCATAAGTTTAAATTTGGTGTCACAGGATGCCAGAACAATTGCTTAAAGGCGGAAGAAAACGATCTTGGTATAAAGGGAGGCTTAAAGGTTACCTGGATAGAGGATAAATGTATATCCTGTGGCGTATGTGAAAAAGTATGTCGCGAAAAGGCCATTGAGATAAAGGATGGAAAGGTTAGTATTAATACCGATAAATGTAATTACTGCGGACGCTGTACTTTCAGCTGCCCTACTGATGCATACGAAAAGACACCCGGATACCTTATAAGTTTTGGAGGCCTGTTCGGTAATCATATTAATAAGGGAACATATATCGTGCCTTTTATTGAGGACAAAAAGACACTGTTTGATATATGTGATGCAACATTAAAATTCTTTAAGGAAAATGCTAATCCCAGTGAAAGATTTAAGTTTACTATAGACAGGGTTGGCAGGGAAAAACTGGATGAAGCGGTTTGGAAGGCATTTAACAAAGAAAAATAAAAAAATTGGTAAACTAAATATTTTGGTATCAGTTGTTTTAATCATAGTGTTCACTTTTGCATTGTCAGGATGTAAGGCAAATAATAAAGAAAACGCAGATATTAAAGTAGTGGAAGAAAAATTAATTGAAAGTGAATCACATGATAATATTGACTCATATACAGATGAAAAAGATTCAGAAATAACAGAAGTGCCGGAAAACAAAAAAACGGAACGTGTAATAGCTCTTTCTAAATCAAATGCAGAACTGTGGATTTTAGCAGGAGGCAGTCTCATTGCAACTTCAGACGATGCACTTGAAATAGAAGGTTTAAATGAAGATGTGATATCTTTAGGAGATATGGATCATGTAAGTCTTGAAGCGATAGCGGCCCTTAACCCTGACTTACTGATCCTGTTCTCCACTGATCCTGCTCAGAAAGCTTTAGGCGAAGCAGCTGAAAGCATAGGTATAAATGTTTATTACACCAATATAGATGGATTTGCTGATTATGAAAAGGTAATGACGGCATTTACATTCAGGACAGGTAAAGAAGATTTATATCAAAAAAATGTCAAGGATGTAAGAAACGGAATAGATAAGATAATCGAAAAATCAAAGGGAAGTAATCTCTCAGGTACTTATTTATGCCTGCATGTATCAGCCACAAAACAAAAGGTGGAAAAAAACGATTATTTTGCATGTGAAATATTTAGTGATCTAGGACTGACCAATATTGCTTCGGATACCAATGCTTTTGATGAGCTGTCATTGGAAGCAATCGTGGCAGCCGATCCTGATTATATATTTGTGATCCCCAGAGGCAGTGAGGAAAAAGCTCTGGAAGCATTTTCGCAAAATTTCAGCTCTCAGACGGTTTGGGAAAAGCTTTCGGCAGTAAAAGGAAACAGATATTATCTTTTATCGAAAGATCTGTTTGGGTTAAAGCCAAATGCCCAGTGGGCTGTAGCATACGAGCAGGCATATGATCTGTTAGTTAAATAATTTATAGAACAAAATTATGGTATAGTAAATGCGTAAATATGTATTAGTAACAATAAGCCTTGTTCTTATAATTCTTTTTGCACTTTTTAGCGGAAACAGTGCCATAGGGACAGGGGATATAATAAAAGTGATATTTGGCGGCGGGACGGAGAGTCAGAGACTTATAGTATTTGACATCCGTCTTCCGAGGATTATCGCAGCTTTATTTTCCGGAGCTGCATTATCGGTTTCCGGATTTATACTACAAAATAATCTGAACAATACAATAGCTTCTCCGGGACTTTTGGGAATTAACAATGGTGCCGGACTTTTTGTACTTATTTCAGCTTTAATTTTTCCGTATCAGGCAGAAGTAAAGTGTCTGATGGCATTTATCGGAGCTTTGACAGTAACGTTGTTGGTAAGCGTGCTTTCAAATGCTACGGGAATGTCAAAAACTTCAGTTATATTGTCAGGAGTTGCGGTATCGGCGATATGTGTATCAATAATCGATGTTATAATTTCGCTGAAGCCTGAAACAGTAGCGGATAAAGCAGCTTTTCAATTGGGCGGATTTGCGAGTGTACCGCTTGGTTCAGTAAAATTGGCTGTCTCGGTGATAGTAATAACACTTATAGTGTCTTTATTATTTGCACCTGCCATGGACATTATGGCTTTGGGAGACGAGACTGCTTTTGGTCTTGGACTTAATATCAGACTAAATAGGGGGCTTCTCCTTTTAGCTGCCTCATTGCTTGCCGGAGCAGCAGTGAGCATGTGTGGACTCATAGGTTTTGTAGGACTTTTAATACCCAACTTTGTAAGATTGTTTTATAAAGGAAAAGCAAGAGGAGGTATTGTATTTTGTGTTCTTATAGGGGCAGTTTTTTTGCTCCTTTGTGATACTTTTTCAAGAATATTGGTATTTCCCTATGAGCTTCCTTGTGGGTTGCTTTTAAGCGTATTGGGAGCTCCATTTCTTATACGTTTACTAATTAAGAAACGGAAGCGGCTTGGATTATTTGACTGATTCACATTAAATAATATTCTTATATTAAATTGATTAATTTTGATGAGAAAGAGAAGAAACATATTATGATCGAAATCAGGAATATGACAACTGAATATGAGTATGGCGATCTGTTTAGGATTCCTGATATGAGATTTGAAAAGGGCAGGATATCAACGATCATAGGAAGGAACGGATGCGGAAAATCAACTCTGTTAAAAACCGTTGCAGGTATGAAGCAATATAAAGGGAATATCCTTATAAACGGAAAGGAATCCCGTGACTATAAATCAATCGAACGTGCCAGAGAAGTGGCTTTTCTTCCTCAAAATCTGAGAAATGTAGGGATAGATGTCGAAACACTTGTTGAACACGGAAGGTATGCCTGGCATGGAAACTTACGCCGTATGTCGGAAAATGATATGCGTATTGTTGCTAAAGCATTACTGTTGACAGGTATGGAGCCATACAGAGACAGGAGCCTGTCAGAATTATCCGGCGGCGAAAGGCAGCGAGCATATTTAGCTATGGTCATAGCCCAGGATACACCAATGATAATGCTGGATGAACCTACTACATATATGGATCTGTCAGTGCAACAGAGTTTTTTTGAGATACTCACGAAGCTTGCTGCAGATGGCAGAGGTATAGTTATGGTTTGTCATGATATAGAACAGACCTTGACATACAGTGATATGATATATATTATGGATAATAGAACTGTTATTAAATCAGGTACGCCTGATGAAATAATAGATGATGATGAAACATTTCGTAAGATATTTGGAGTAACTATAAAGAAAATGGATGATAGTACATTATTATATCCTTATGCATTTTTAAAATAAAACTGATCATACGGAGTGAAGGATCATATAATGGTAAAGAGGTAAATTGAATGGCATATTTCCCAATGATGATAGATTTGAAGGACAAACCGGTACTGGTAATAGGAGCCGGTGAAGAGGGGACCAAAAAGGTTGAAGTGTTATATGACTTTGGATGTAAAATAATACTGGTGGCAAAGGAAGCAACCAAGGCTGCTATAGAAAAATCAACGGCTTTTTTTAACAGACCTTTTGAGGACACTGATATAAAGGAAGAGTATAGCATGATAGTTTCTGCTACCAATGACAGAACATTAAACAAACATATCAGTGAACTGGCAGGAAAAAATAAAATACCTGTAAATGTTGTTGATGATACGGAATTGTGCAGCTTTATTTTCCCTGCTATCATAAAAGACAGGGATGTAGTAGTGTCAGTATCAAGCGGCGGAAAGAGTCCTTATGTGGCACAGTATATAAAAGCAATCGTGCGGGATAATATGCCTAAAGATATCGGACTTATAAATGATAAAATGGGAGAATACCGAATAAGTGCCAAGCAGGAAATCAGTGATGTATCAGAGCGGAGAAAATTCTTAAAAGCTAAGTTAAATGATTTATTAGAGGGAGAAAGGAAATGACATTACAGCAGATTTTATATGCTCTTACAATAGCAGAATGCGGATCGATGAATAAGGCATCGGAAAAACTTTTTATAGTACAGCCCACGCTTACAAGTGCTATACAGGAGTTGGAGAATGAAGTAGGATTAACGATTTTTTTAAGAACACGAAAGGGAGTTATTCCTACACCTGAAGGTGCGGAATTCCTTGATGATATAAGAAATTTCTACAGGCATTACAATATGGTAATGCAGAAATACGAAGGTGAGGGTGACTATAAAAGAAAGTTTGGCGTGTCTACCCAGCATTATTCTTTTGCCGTTAAAGCATTTACCGAGATGGCAAAAAAATATGATATGAAAGAATTTGATTTTGCCATACGCGAAACACAGACAAAGATGGTGCTTACAGACGTAGGCTCATTAAAAAGTGAAATCGGAGTGCTTTTTATGAGCTCGAGAAACCGAAAGGCCATTGAAAAAATAATGAAGGATGAGGAACTGGAATTTCATCCGTTGATAAAGTGCAGAGCTTATGTTTATCTATGGGGCCAGCATCCTTTGGCAAAAGAAAAAACAATAAGTATAGAACAGCTTGAACCATATCCCTGTCTTTCATTTGAACAGGATGAAGAGGAACATTATTTTGCAGAAGAAATATTAAGTGAAAACGTGTATCCTCAAACTATAAAGGTTACGGATCGTTCAACTATGCTGAATCTGATGGTCGGACTAAACGGATACACGCTATGCTCCGGTATTATCTCAAGTGATTTAAACGGAGACGGATATGTAGTAGTACCATTCAAAGAAGATGCTGAAAATCCTAACAGTATAATGGAGATAGGTTACGTTACTAAAAAGAACAGTATGCTGAGTAAAATGGGAGAGGAGTATATTGAGGAATTAAATAAATATCTGGAAAATGTCCAAAGAGACATACTGTAGTAATTGGAGAAAAGAGAATAGAGACTGATCAGAAAATCATCGGGAAAAGGCACATGGCTGTATTCCGATGATTTTTTTGTAGAAGGGAAAATGGTACAGAGATGCTTTGATATAAAACAAATTGATAACACTTTATCAATCCGATGTATTTTACAGATAAAATAAAGTGTTGTATACTTCGACCATGTTGAAGGAACAATGTTCCCAAAGTAAGGAGGTTGAAGGATGAAAAGAAATTACTCAGCAGGAGGTATGATAGACTGTTAATTATTTTTGACTAAGAAAACTACAAGACATATTTAAAAATATATTTAGGAATTATAAAGGAGATTATAAAAAATGAGAAAAAGATTTTTGGCACTAATTTTAGCACTGGTACTTGTGGCTTCGCTTTCAGGCTGCGGTAAGTCAGAAAGTCAGGCAAAGGGAGCCGCAGGAAATACAGATGAAACAGAGCAAAGCAGTGCTCCTATAGAACTCACAAACGTATCATATGATCCTACCAGAGAGTTATATGCGGCATACAATAAGGTATTTGAAGCATATTATGAAAAAACCTTCGGGCAGAAGATAACAGTTACCCAGTCACATGGCGGATCCGGTAAGCAGGCACTTGAAGTTGCAAACGGACTTGAGGCAGATGTAGTTACTCTTGCACTTGAAGGCGATGTTCAGGTTGTAGCAGATGCAGGTCTTATTGATGCAGGCTTCACTTCTGAGTTTGATCTTGACAGTTCACCTTACACTTCTACCATCGTTTTCCTTGTTCGTTCGGGAAATCCCAAGTCAATACTTGACTGGAACGATCTTGTAAGAGATGATGTAGGAATCATAACTCCTAACCCTAAGACATCGGGCGGTGCAATGTGGAATTATTTAGCTGCATGGTACTATTTTGAGCAGCAGGGACAGAGTGAGGCAGAGATACTTGAATCTATCAGAAAAATATACAGCAATGTAGTGGTTCTTGATTCAGGTGCAAGAGGATCGACAACTTCTTTCGTAGAGAATAAGCAGGGCGATGTACTTCTTGCATGGGAAAACGAAGCATTCCTTTCATTAAAGGAATATCCAGGAGAGTATGAAATAGTTGTTCCTTCAGTATCTATCCTTTGCCAGCCTACAGTTGCTGTAGTAGATGAGGTTGCTAAGAAACACGGTACTGAAAAGGCAGCTACAGAGTATTTAAAATATCTGTACTCAGACGAGGCTCAGGAAATCGAAGCACAGAATTTCTACAGACCAAGCAACAAGACAATTTCAGAGAAGTATGTATTTGCCTCAGAAGGAAATACTATTAAGGAAATACCTGCAGACGGCAAGTGGATAAATACTAATATTACTTTAACTGATATTAATCATTTTGGTGGATGGAAAGAAGCAAGAGCAAAGCATTTTGCTGACGGTGCTAACTTCGATCAGATATATGAAAAATAAATGAGAGTGTAAATAAGCCATTTTTAAATACTTCATGAGAAACATTTGCTGTGGCAAAGAGCCTGAAAACATTGCCACAGCATTTGTTTATAGAAAAACTAAACAAGGCGGTAAAAATATATATGAAGAAAAAAAGTATTATTCAGGGATTTGGATTATCCTTTGGCATCACAATAGCGATCCTATCAATAGTGGTTTTGATTCCGCTTTGTTCACTTGTTGTTTTTACAGCAAAACTTACCCCTGCGGAATTTTTTGAAACGATTACAAGACCGAGAGTTTTGTCAGGATATTTTGTCAGTATTTCCACAGCTTTTATAGCATCGGTTATAAATGTAATAATGGGGATCATATTGGCATGGGTTCTGGTAAGATACAATTTCCGCGGAAAGAAATTTTTAGACGGAATAATTGAACTTCCGTTTGCTTTACCTACGGCGGTAGCAGGTATATCGCTTACACATTTAACAACTACTAACGGATGGGTTGGAGAATTCTTTTATAATGTCTTCGGTATAAAAATAGCATATACCAGAACAGGTATTACAATAGCTTTGATATTTATCGGAATACCTTTTGTTGTGAGATCCGTACAGCCTGTATTGGAAAAAATAGATAAGCAATATGAGGAAGCGGCCATGATACTTGGTGCATCCAGAAAAACGACTTTCTGGAAGGTAATATTTCCCGAGATACTCCCGGCTATTATTTCCGGATTTACCCTCGCATTTGCGAGAAGCATCGGAGAATACGGGAGCGTAGTATTTATTGCGGGAAATACTCCTTATAAAACAGAGATAGCACCTCTGTTAATAATGTCGGAGCTTCAGGAGTTTGATTATGCTTCTGCTACTTCCATAGCTCTGGTGATGCTGGCTATGGCATTTATCATCCTTTCGGTAAATGCGATCATACAGAGTGTTGTATCTAAACGAGTAAACGGATTGTCTTGAGGAAAAAAGTATGGAACTGAGAAAAAACAGTGGTGTATTAAAATGGGTTTTGATCGGAATATGTTTTGTATTCCTGATAGTCTTTTTGATATTACCTCTAATATATATAATAACTACGGCACTTCGCCAGGGTATATCCGCATATATAGATGCGGTAACGGATGAATATGCTGTAAAAGCAGCATTACTTACTATAAAGGCAACAATATGGGCAGTTGTCATCAATACAATTTTTGGCTTGGCAGCTGCATGGTGTCTTACAAAATATGCATTTAAGGGTAAGAAGATTATTTCAACATTTATAGATCTGCCTGTAACGGTATCTCCGATCATAGCCGGTCTGATATTCGTGCTGACATTCGGCAGACAGAGCGATCTGTATCCGATACTTGATGAGTACGGCATACAGATTATATTTGCCGTACCCGGTATTATTCTTGCCACGATATTTGTTACATTTCCTTTTATTTCAAGAGAGCTTATTCCTGTTCTTACGGCACAGGGAACGGACGAAGAAGAGGCTGCTGCACTTATGGGGGCCGGGACATTTACTATATTCAGAAAGGTTACACTCCCTCATATAAAATGGGCGTTGTTGTACGGCATAGTGTTATGTACTGCCAGAGCAATGGGAGAGTTTGGTGCCGTTTCCGTACTTTCAGGACATTTGAGAGGAAAGACCAATACCCTGCCACTATACATAGAGCTGTTGTATCAGGGCTATGACTTTACTGGAGCATTTGCAGCGTCTTCCGTGTTGGTGGTTATGGCTATAATAATACTTATTCTGCGTCTTATACTGGAATGGAAGGGAAAGAAAAGCCTGGATATGCAGAAGTAGGGAATAGTAAAGCAATGTAGCAGAGTGCATTTTAAGGAGATCGGAAATGAGTGAACAAAGCAAAGCATATGTTGAGTTAAAGAATATAAATAAACATTTCAAAGACTTTCATGCCTCTAAGGATGTGAATATATCTATACCCAAAGGAAAACTTGTAGCGCTGCTGGGACCTTCAGGAAGTGGAAAAACAACAATACTCCGTATGATAGCAGGTTTGGAGCAGCCAGATTCGGGGGATATAATCATTGACGGGAAAATTGTAAATAAAGTACCAGGAAGTGAAAGAGGCATCGGATTTGTATTTCAGAGCTATGCCCTTTTCAGATACATGACAGTATTTGATAATATTGCATTTGGATTAAGGGTAAAAAAAGTACCGGAAAAAGAAATAAAAAACAGAGTTGGTGAATTATTGAAGCTTATCAGCTGTGAAGGCCTTGAAAAAAGATATCCCAGCCAGCTTTCAGGAGGGCAGAGACAGAGAGTGGCATTTGCCCGTGCTCTCGCTCCGAACCCGCAGATCTTACTCCTTGATGAGCCCTTTGCCGCGATAGATGCGAAGGTCAGACTTGAACTTCGTACCTGGCTAAAACAGATGATCACCAAGCTTCATATTACCAGTATCTTTGTTACACACGACCAGGATGAAGCAATTGAGGTGGCAGATGAGATCATAGTAACCAATCAGGGCAGAGTCGAGCAGGCCGGTACTCCTCAGGAGCTATACAGAAATCCTGCAACTCCGTTTGTTGCGAATTTCATAGGAAATTCTACTCCCATAAAAAATTACGACAGCTTCCGATTTTTTGAAAACAGGGGTGACAATGTTACTGCCATTATCAGACCGGAGTTTGTATCGGTATTTAAAAAGGGAGAAAGCGTTCAATATTCAAAATCCGTAGAGGAAGGAACAGTTGAAGATATTATTTTCAGAGGCAGTAATCTTGAAATAAAAGTAAGCATTAATGATAATCTTTTGTCGGCTATCAGGAGTATAAATGACTCTTCAATCGAAATCGGAGAGACAGTGGATATATTTATTTACAGAATGTTTTTGATAGATGGAGACACTATTTCCATGGTTCAGAATGAATCACTCAGGTCCGAATCAGTATTTATTTAATCCAATAATAATCCGGTATATAAGGAGCTTAAAATATCATGGAGCATAAGATAATTGAATCTGACGTTTTGATAATCGGTGGAGGAACTGCCGGGTGCTATGCGGCAATACGCTTGGGAGAAAATTCAGAGCTGAAGGTTGTTGTGGCTGAAAAAGCAAATATAAAGAGAAGCGGATGCCTGGCTGCAGGTGTAAATGCTTTAAATGCTTATATTACCGATGGCCATGTACCGATGGATTATGTTAATTATGCTTCAAAGGATGCAGACGGGATAGTCAGGGAAGACCTGTTGCTGGATATATGTAACCGGCTTAACTCTGTCACTCACGATATGGAAAAAAGAGGTTTGACCATCCTTAAGGACGAAAACGGTAAATATGTTTCAAGAGGCTGGAGAAACCTGAAAATAAACGGTGAAAATATTAAACCCATATTGGCAGAGGCTGTATATGCTCAGCCAAATGTGGAAGTGTATAATCATGTAAATATTACGGACTATAGATTTGATGCAGGTATAGTAAGAGGGGCATATGGGTTTGGTATAGAGGATGCGATATTTTATGAATTCAGAGCTAAGGCAGTACTGATTGCTACCGGCGGAGCGTCAGGTATATACAGACCAAACAATCCGGGTGAAAATTCACATCAGATGTGGTATTGTCCGTTTAATACAGGAGCAGGGTACAGTATGGGTATACTTGCAGGAGCAGAGATGACTACATTTGAGATGAGATTTATCGCGCTCAGATGTAAAGATACCATAGCTCCGACAGGTACATTGGCACAGGGAGTTGGAGCAAAACAGCTTAACTCTCAAGGAGAAATCTACGAAAAAAAATATGGGTTAGAAACATCAAACAGACTGTGGGGTACCGTGGTTGAAAACCTTGAAGGCCGTGGACCATGTTATCTGAAAACCATAGGAATAGATGAAAAGCAGGAAAACGATCTGTATAAAGCATACTTAAATATGGCTCCGCTTCAAACTCTGAAGTGGCTTGATTCAGGAAAGGGTCCGGCAGAAGAAAACGTTGAGATAGAAGGTACAGAACCGTATGTGGTTGGCGGTCATACAGCCAGCGGATATTGGATAAATAGGGACAGGAGTACAACTGTAACAGGACTCTTTGCTGCAGGAGATGTGGCAGGTGGTGCACCCCAGAAATATGTGACCGGAGCTTTAGCTGAAGGCGAAATAGCAGCGGAAGGAATTATTGATTTTTTAAGTCATGATTCCGTTTCAGTTGATGAAGAAAAACTCGGGAAACAGGCAGCTGAGAAAAAAGCCGAATATGAAAGTTTTCTTAATGATAAATATGATGCATATGGATTTATCAATTATGGTGCGGAAAGTGAACGGGCAGACAGGTATAATTCAAAACAGCTTGAAAATGCCATGCAGAAAATAATGGATGAATATGCAGGCGGTATCAGAACTAATTATAAATATACCGAAAGCGGATTGGAAAAAGCAGAAAAAGAAATTGATAAGTTACTTGAACTGTGGTCGAAACTTTCCGTAGCTGACTTAGATGAGCTGCTCTTGGCATATGAAGTAAGGGAACGGCTGATAGTTTCAAAGGTATTGATAGCACATTTAAGAGCCAGAAAAGAAACAAGATGGCACGGTTTCCAGGAGAATGCTAATTATCCCGAGAAAGATAAGAATTTTGAATGTTATATCAACTCAGTATATGAGAATGGTAAGGTGCAAGTTTTCAAGAGAGAACTTATAAAATTATGAGGTTAGGAATATGGGAGTTGTAATAGATCAGAATAAATGCAGGGGATGCCGAAAATGCATTAATATATGTCCGGGAAATATTATTAGGATAAATGACAGCGGTAAGGCATATCTTAAAAGGAAAGAAGACTGCTGGAGCTGTGTATCATGCGTGAAGGAATGTCCTGTATCCGCCATCGAACTCAAACTTTCTCCTGAGATAGGAGGGCAGGGTGGCAGGATGTCATTGAAGACGGACGGCAATGTTACGGAATGGACAATTACAAGAGGAAACGGTGATAAAAAGGTTATCATTACCGACACAGCTGAGGCGAATAATTATTAATCAATCAGAGAACCGTCCCTATGATTGATTTGAAAAAGGAGTAAAAACAGATGAAAAAATTAACTCATTTAGACAGCTTGGAAGCAGAAGCAATATATATTATGCGTGAGGTGGCAGCAGAATGTGAGAAACCGGTAATGCTGTATTCTATCGGTAAGGACAGTTCTGTAATGCTACATTTGGCATTAAAGGCATTTTATCCGGAAAAACCTCCGTTTCCTTTCATGCATATAGATACAACCTGGAAGTTTAAGGAGATGATTTCTTTCCGTGATAAACAGGCTGAAAAGTATGGGTTGGATATGATCGTATATACAAATGAAGAGGGTGTGAAACAGGGTATTAATCCTTTTGATCACGGCTCATCATATACGGATATTATGAAGACCCAGGCTTTAAAGCAGGCGCTTACAAAATATGGTTTTACAGCAGCATTTGGCGGAGGCAGACGAGACGAGGAAAAATCAAGGGCCAAAGAAAGAATTTTCTCTTTCAGGAATGAAGCACAGGGCTGGGATCCCAAGAATCAGAGGCCTGAAATGTGGAAGCTCTATAATACGGAAATACATAAGGGCGAGAGCATACGTGTATTCCCTCTTTCAAACTGGACCGAGAAGGATATCTGGCAATATATAAAACAGGAAAATATCGATATAGTTCCGCTGTATTTTGCCGCCGAACGTCCATGTGTAGAGCGTGACGGACAGCTTATCATGGTTGATGATGACCGTATGAAGCTAAAGGAAGGCGAGAAAATAGAGACAAAGAAGATACGTTTCAGGACACTTGGATGTTATCCTCTGACAGGAGGTTTTGAGTCGGATGCTGTGACATTGGATGACATAATTCAAGAAACTCTGAGTGCCGTAGAATCTGAGCGTACCACAAGAGTCATTGACAAGGACAGTGGTGACGGCAGCATGGAACGCAGAAAGAAGGAGGGATATTTCTAGGATGAAGGATCTACTTCGATTTATAACATGTGGAAGTGTTGATGACGGAAAATCAACACTTATCGGACATATATTATACGATTCAAAACTGCTCTATGCTGATCAGGAAAGAGCACTTGCTCTCGAATCAAAGGTCGGGAGCAGAAACGGAGAAATAGATTATTCTCTTTTGCTTGACGGATTGACCGAGGAAAG
Organism: Lachnospiraceae bacterium; assembly: GCA_017542245.1. Classification (GTDB taxonomy): domain Bacteria; phylum Bacillota; class Clostridia; order Lachnospirales; family Lachnospiraceae; genus RUG11977. Next base: position 44,736 of record JAFXXN010000145.1, on the reverse strand, counting down.
AGAGCAGGGCATAACAATAGATGTGGCATACCGTTATTTTACGACAGATGTCAGGAGTTTTATAGTGGCAGATACTCCCGGACACGAAGAATATACAAGAAATATGGCTGTAGGTGCTTCATTTGCAGATCTGGCGATCATACTTGTAGATGCTGCTAAGGGGGTATTGATCCAGACACGACGACATTCCCGCATCTGTTCTGTAATGGGCATCAGATATTTTGTATTTGCTGTCAACAAGATGGATCTTGTTAAATATGATAAAAACGTATTTCATAAAATAGAGGCAGAGATTGAGGAACTAGCAAAGGAACTTCAGCTGGCAAATATTAAGATTATTCCTGTATCTGCGACTGAAGGGGACAACGTTGCACATACCACGGATACTATGAAATGGTACACAGGAGAAAGCCTGCTTTCATACCTTGAAAATGTAGAAGTATCCGAAAATTCAGAAGAAAAAGGCTTTTATCTTCCTGTACAGAGAGTCTGCAGACCTGACCACACATTCAGAGGTTTCCAGGGACAGATAGAAAGCGGAAATATTACAGAAGGAGATGAAATAACCGTTGTTCCCGGCGGAGAAAAAGCAAGGATAAATTCAATTTATGTCGGAGATAAAAAAGAAAGAAGTGCAGTAAAAGGAGAGGCGGTAACACTGCAGTTAGACAGGGAAATAGACATTTCGCGTGGCTCTGTTATAGTAAAGGATGCAGGAATTGAGACCGCCGATTCATTAACAGCTACCATCCTTTGGATGGATGATACTCCGCTTCATAACGGAATAAATTATTTTGTTAAACTTGGAACTTCCCTTATACCTGGTATAGTAACAAAAATCTTGTATACAATAGATGTCAATACCGGAAAGTTCAGAGAAACAGATGTTGTTCAGAAAAACGAGATTGCAGTCTGCAGGATATCTCTTACTGACAGGATCAGCATCGCAAAGTTTAAAGATCATAAAACACTGGGCGAGCTGATACTTATAGACAGGATATCTTTTGTCACAAGTGCGTGTGGTGTGGTTGAACAGTATGAAAAGAATGGCGGACTGATCGGAGATAATGTAACAAAGGATACAAGAAGTTCCGTCCTTGGCCAAAAGGCTGTAACCATATTGTTTAAGAGTTCTCAGGGGATTAGCAAGGCATTGCTTGAAAAGGTTGAAAAGAAACTGATTTTAGGTGGAAGACATACATATCTTTTGGAAGCAGATGAAAATGTGAAAGAAAATGAACTGCATGTTATTATTAAGCATCTTAATGAAGCGGGAATAGTAGTATTGCTTCTTACACATAATGATAATCAGATTCAAGCACTGCTTGACTCAAAATCTGAAGTAACAAGTTATGAAAAGGAACAAAAACACGAGGAAGATATAGTATCATTCGTAAGAAAAGTTTCATCATACGAATATGGACTTGTAAAGGATTCCAGTTTTATTTGAATGGCCTATTGACATGGTAGGTAAAAGGTGCTACTCTTACAAGGAGGTTTCTTTTGTCAGAAATGACTTGAGAAACATCCTTGTTTTTAAATTTTCAAATAAATGAAACAACAGATAAAAAGAAAGGTGAAAATATGACCAGTATCGAAACAAAAAATGCACCGGCGGCAATAGGACCGTATTCACAGGCAAAAGTAGTAAACGGATTAATATATACATCCGGGCAGATACCGATCGATCCGGTATCAGGTCAGATTGAAGCGATGGATATAGTTGGACAGACAGAACAGATAATCAAAAATCTGGATGCCGTATTGAAAGCCGCAGGAAGTAATCTGGGAAAGGTTGTGAAAACCACATGCTTCCTCAAAAGCATGAGTGATTTTGCAGTGTTTAATGAGGTATACGGAAGGTATTTTACAGGTAAACCGGCCAGAAGCTGTGTTGAGGTGGCAGCACTTCCTAAGGGAGCACTGGCAGAGATTGAGGTTATTGCGGTAGTAGAAACTGATTAAAAAAGGAAAAAAGAATGGAAGAAATAACATTCGAAAATCTGAAAAAATGGCAGAAGAACTCTTATTTACTTATAGACATAAGAGATGAGGGGCTGGTTTCATATGGTATGATACCTGGAGCAGTTCATATTTCTATGGATGAGCTTGAGGCCGGAGACAGTTCTGTAATGGCTGATATAGCACCGGAGAAAAAAATGGTCTTTTACTGCCAGATCGGAAGAAAATCAAAGGAAATAGGTGATCTGAACAGCCTTGCTGATAAGGAATGTTATAGTCTTGCCGGAGGATATATAGGATATATCAGGTCTGAAATGCTGAATGAAGCAGAAAGGGAAGAAAAGCAGCGTAAGGCAGAGGACAGTATAAGAAAAAAATATCATAAAAGTCTTTTTTCTTCATTTGCCAGAGCCTGCAAGACATATCGGCTGATCAATGATGGCGATCATATTGCGGTGTGTATTTCCGGTGGCAAGGATTCAATGCTTATGGCAAAGCTGTTTCAAGAGATCCAAAGGCATAAGAAGGTTAACTTTGAACTGACTTTTCTTGTTATGGATCCCGGATATAACAAAGAAAACAGGGAGCTGCTTGAAAGCAATGCCAAGGCACTGGGTATTCCGGTCAGTATTTTTGAGAGTGACATTTTTGATGCGGTCGACACTATAGAAAAGAGCCCGTGCTATATTTGTGCAAGAATGCGGCGGGGATATCTGTACAGTAAAGCTAAAGAACTTGGATGCAATAAGATAGCACTTGGTCATCATTATGATGATGTGATAGAGACAATCCTTATGGGTATGCTGCACGGAGGTCAGATACAGACTATGATGCCGAAGCTCCACAGTACCAATTTCGCCGGTATGGAACTTATCAGACCTATGTATTTTATCAGGGAAAGCGATATCTGTGCTTGGAGGGATTATAATGATCTGCATTTTCTTCAGTGTGCCTGTCATTTTACTGATACCTGCACTACCTGTCATGAGGATGGGACCACATCGTCTAAGAGATTGGAGACAAAGAAGCTGATAGCACAATTAAAAAAGGATAATCCCTTTATAGAGTCTAATATTTTTAAGAGTGTTGAAAATGTAAATTTAGATACTGTTATTGCCTACAAGAAGAAAGGTGTACGGCATAGTTTTCTGGAAGGATATTAAATATTTATGTGTGAGAAAAGTCATCGCAAGATTCGGTGGCTTTGTTTTTTTATATTTTACTATAATATTTATTTATATAGATTAATCAATCAGGAGTATTTCACAAATCCTAGAGAATCGTATATGCTAATAAGCATATTAATGATGGTAGTGTAAATTTTCTATGAAAACTTTACACTACGTAAGCCACGGCTTCGCGAAGCGAACTATAAATGCCGTGGCTTTCAATAATAAAGGAGAGTAAAAAATGAGTACAAAATTTAGAGAGGCAGCTGATAATGTTTTTCTTTTTGGATTTCCGTTGGTAGTAACCGAGATAAGTCATTGGGGACAGGATGGAAAAGGTTTTATTCATAAAAGGGAGTTCCCTGATGTAAAGGATCAGACAATTGTAAAGATGAATAATGATACTTTGTATTCTGCAGTCAGTACGCAGCTTCATAATACTCCGTATATTGCACATGTGCCGGATATAAAGGACAGATATTATCTTTTTCCGATACTGGATGCATATACAAACGTTGTTGAATCAATAGGGACAAGAACACCTGATAAAAGTGCCGGAGACTATATCCTGCTGCTTGAAGGAGAAGAAATCCCGAAAGAATATAAATCATACAGACCATTATATTTTAAGAATTCACTCAATTCAATCCTTCTTCGTATAGAGACCAGGGGAAAATCAGATTATAAATATATAAATAGTCTGCAGGACCAGTTTGTAGTTAAACCTGTATATCCAGATAAACTTGATCAAGTGCATGAATATGTGGGGCCTGTAAAAAACTATGTTATTAACCTGAAAGCGGAACAGTTTTATTCGATCCTGGCAAATGCAGCTCTTCACAATCCGATCTATGATAAAAAAGTTTATGAGGATTTTATCAGGCTGGGTTATAACGCCGATAACGGTACATTTAATTATCAGGACAGGACACCTGAGGAAAAGAAGGATTTAGAGGATTCCGTAAAGGAAGGTCTTGAAAATTTGAAAAACAGTCATTTTAAAGGAAAATTAAAATACTATGTTGAAAACGGATGGTATACTGCTATTGGCGGAGTAGGAGTATATGGGGATGATTATATTACGAGAGCTTCAGTAGCGTTAAGCGGGTGGGGTGCAAATATCCCTGAAGATAGCGTATATTCATCTACTTTGACGGATTCAAAAGGGGTAAAATTAGACAGTGATAAAGTATATAATCTTCATTTTGACAAAGAGGGATTTCCTCATGCTTCGCATTTCTGGTCATTAACTTTATATGGAGAGCCAAGTTATTATCTGGTAGATAATGAAATAAACAGGTATATCATAAATACATATGATATTAATGACGGAGTTGTGGATATAAATGAAGACGGATCATTAGACGTTTTTATTTCAAAAGAAAAACCTAAAGATCCTCATAGAGCTAAAAACTGGCTGCCTGCACCAAAGGATGAAAAACACTTTAGTCTTGTAAAAAGAAAAGTGATGTTATAAAAAATAAATAACCTATTGACATAGTAGGCAAATGGTGTTATACTCACCTTTGTTGTTATAAAAATATTTGATTGCTTGGAGACGAAATGAAGATAGTACTTAAGAAAAGTGATTTTGAAAAAATGTATGAACATGCTTTAAAGGATCGTCCTGACGAGGCTTGCGGACTAATAGCCGGTATCGACAGGGAGGATGGAGTCCGTGAGATAAAAAAGGTATACCTGCTTGAGAACATAGATCATACGAATGAGCATTTCACAATTTCTCCCAAGGATCAGCTGACATCTATCAAGGATATGAGAGCTAACGGCCTGACACCTTTAGGCAACTGGCATTCTCATCCCGAATCCCCTTCGAGGCCTTCCGAAGAGGATAAGAGATTAGCAAATGACAGCAAGGCAAGTTACCTGATCCTGTCTTTGATGGAGGAAGGGAATCCTGTGCTCAATGCATTCCATGTAGAGGGTGAACAGGGTGATAAGATTGTCAGGAAGGAAGATTTGATCATCGTGGATGATTGATGAAAAACAAATGAAGGAGAGGATAAACGATTATGGCAGAGTATGATATCAAAGCAGATGACAAGGTGGACATTACCGATGTGGTATGCCCGGTAACATTCGTTAAGACAAAGGTAGCTTTAGAGGAGCTTGATGACGGACAGATACTTCAGGTGCATATCAATGACGGTGAGCCTGTCCAGAACGTACCCAGAAGCATCAAAGAAGAAGGTCATCAGGTGCTGAAACTTGTGGATAACGGTGATGGTACATTTGAACTGTTTATCAAAAAAGTAGGAGATTAAAAGTTTGGCATTCCGTCAGAGTATTGATGGGATGCCTATTTTTTTAACATGATTCAGTTATCAATTAAATTGATAACCTGCTATAAATTTTGCTTATTTTAAAACCTATTGACATAGTAGGTAATATGTGTTATAACATGTACATCGGATGAAACAAGACCGAAAGACAGAAAAAGGAGGCGCTGGGATATGACCACTACATATTATAAAACAGATGTCATGTGTTGTTGTCGAATGCAAAACTCCCGGGCAGTTGATATGGCTGGGGCAGTTGAAGGGTACTTCATGCGCCTCATAACAGAACGATGTTGATCTATTCGCTGAATTCTTCAAGCCATTTGCCCGGGAGCCGAAATGCCTCGGGCATTTTTTATTGACTCACTTAAATAACGAAATAAAAACATATAACCCAAAATAATAAAACAATATATATTCAAGGAGATTACGATTATGAGCAATTATAAATTTGAGACATTACAGTTGCACGTTGGACAGGAACAGGCAGATCCCGCTACAGATTCAAGAGCAGTTCCGATTTACCAGACAACTTCTTATGTATTCCATAACAGTAAGCACGCAGCAGATCGTTTTGGTCTTGCAGATGCAGGTAATATTTACGGCAGACTTACCAATTCAACCCAGGATGTATTAGAAAAGAGACTTGCAGCACTTGAAGGCGGAAGTGCAGCATTAGCACTTGCATCAGGTGCAGCAGCAATAACTTATACAATAGAAGCTTTAGCAGCTAACGGCGGACATATCGTAGCCCAGAAGACCATCTACGGTGGCAGCTACAATTTACTTGCACATACACTTCCCCAGTACGGCATAGAGACCACATTCGTTGATGCTCATAATCTGGCAGAGGTTGAGGGAGCCATAAAGGAAAACACCAGAGCGATCTACTTAGAGACTCTCGGCAATCCCAACAGCGACATCCCCGATGTAGATGCTATCTCGGAGATAGCTCACAAGTACGGACTTCCCGTAGTAGTAGATAATACATTTGGTACTCCTTATCTTTTCAGAGCCTTCGAACACGGTGCAGATATCGTAGTTCATTCGGCTACTAAATTTATCGGTGGACACGGAACAACTCTTGGTGGTATAATTGTTGAGTCGGGTAAGTTTAACTGGAAGGCAAGCGGAAAGTATCCGAACATTGCAGCTCCCAATCCCAGCTATCATGGAGTATCCTTCTACGATGTAGTTGGTCCCGCTGCTTTTGTTACATACATCAGAGCTATACTTCTTAGGGACACCGGTGCTACTATTTCTCCTTTCAATGCATTCCTTCTTCTTCAGGGCGTTGAGACATTATCACTCCGTCTTGACAGACATGCAGAGAATACAAAGAAGGTTGTAGAGTTCTTAAAGAACCATCCTAAGGTAGCTAAGGTAAATCATCCTTCACTTCCGGATCATCCCGATCACGAGCTTTATAAGAGATACTTCCCGAACGGCGGTGGCTCGATATTCACATTTGATATCAAGGGCGGAAAAGAAGAAGCTTGGAAGTTCATCGATAATCTTAAGATTTTCTCACTTCTTGCAAACGTTGCAGATGTAAAGAGTTTGGTTATCCATCCCGCAACAACAACTCATTCACAGCTGACCGAAGAAGAACTCTTAGATCAGGGTATTAACCAGAGCACTATCAGACTTTCAATAGGTACAGAGCATGTTGATGATATAATTGCAGATCTTGAAAATGGATTTGCTGCTGTTTAATAGGAACAATTAAAATAATAAGAAAGAAGGATAAATATCATGTCAAAAATTTATAAGGGAACTTTAGGATTAATAGGAAATACACCTCTTGTTGAGGTTACAAATATTGAAAAGGAACTGGGATTAGAGGCAACAGTACTTGTTAAGCTCGAATATTTCAATCCCGCAGGCAGTGTTAAGGATCGTATTGCAAAGGCCATGATCGAGGATGCAGAGGCTAAGGGTCTTCTTAAGGAAGGTTCGGTTATCATAGAACCTACAAGCGGAAATACAGGAATCGGTCTTGCTTCTATAGCAGCTGCAAAGGGATATAGGATTATCCTTACCATGCCTGAGACCATGAGCGTTGAGAGAAGAAATATCTTAAAGGCATATGGTGCTGAGATTGTCCTTACTGAAGGAGCAAAGGGTATGAAGGGTGCCATAGCAAAGGCTGAAGAGCTTGCAAAGGAAATCCCTAACAGCTTTATCCCCGGACAGTTCGTAAATCCTGCTAACCCTGCCGTACATAAGGCAACCACAGGTTCCGAAATCTGGAATGATACCGACGGAAAGGTTGATATTTTTATCGCAGGCGTAGGTACTGGCGGGACCCTTACCGGTACAGGAGAATATTTAAAATCACAGAATCCTAATGTAAAGATAGTTGCGTTAGAGCCTTCGGACTCACCCGTCCTTTCAGAAGGCAAGGCAGGCCCTCATAAGATACAGGGTATCGGTGCCGGCTTTGTTCCCGACGTCCTTAACACAAAAATTTATGACGAGATTTTCAAGGCTGAAGGCGCTGACGCATTTGCAGCAGCTAAATTACTTGCAAAGAAGGAGGGTATCTCCGTAGGTATTTCTTCAGGTGCTGCTCTTCACGGAGCATTAGAGCTCGCTAAGCGTCCGGAAAACAAGGGCAAGGTGATAGTTGCGCTTCTTCCCGACAGCGGCGACAGATACTATTCAACAGCATTATTCACAGATTGATAGAGAGACTCTTTGGATATATGATTGGCAAATTGGAGCAGGCGACTGCTCCTTTTTGTATGTGATAAGCGAATTCCTTTAGTATAAGCATGCTTGCAAAATGAGGACTGAATTTTAAAAAGGTTTGACTATATTAATGCCATTTGTTATAATATAATGTTAAATAAATACAGATAATATAATCTTGTTGAGAATTGATTTTTATCGAGGAAACGCTGAAGGCGTTTTCAAGGTGGCATTAACAATACTATTATATAACTTTGAGAAACTGGGAGGCTATACTAGGAATGAAAAATTGGAAAACCTGGAAAATTGTTCTGTTTATAGCACTATGTCTTTGTATGAACATAGGAGGAAAGCTACTGTCTTCATGGCTGGAACTGCCCATGTGGATGGATTCCTTTGGTACAGTTTTGTGTGCTTATGTGGGAGGACCTATATGCGGTGCTATGGTTGGATTTACGGGGAATATTGCATATAGCATTGTATATTCGCTTTCTGCCGTCTATGCTGTAACGAGTGTTGCGTTGGGAGTTATTATAGGTATAGCGGCGCAACGAAAATGGTTTGAACGGTTTTACGGCTTTATGAAGGCTGTTTCCCTGACTATGGTTACTTCATTGGTAGTATCGGTGCCCGTGAATATGATTTTTTCACAGGGGTATACCGGAAATAAATGGGGTGACGGAGTCATCGATTTCCTTCTCGATAAGGAATGGCCACGTTTCCTGTGTATAATTTTAGGTCAGCTGGCTATAGAATTTGTTGATAAGATGCTTACTGTAGTTGCCGTTTGCCTGATCATTTGGATTAATAATATGCGACATAATAGGAGCGATGATAAGACTATAAACAAAAAAAATATAGTTAGTGCTGTTATCGCACTTTGCCTGCTCTGTGGATTAGTTACTCCCAAAAACGTCAAAGCGGATACTTCTACGGATATAATCGATTATAACGATTATGTAAAAACAGTTTTTAGCAGTAATAATGGCTTACCCTGCGGTGAAGCTAATGACATAGTACAGACAAATGACGGAGTACTTTGGATTGGTACTTATGCAGGATTATATCGGTATAATGGTCGCGAATTCCGTTGGATCGATAATTATGAATCGGTAAAAAATGTAAACTGTCTTTATGTGGATGAGGAAGGACGTCTGTGGATCGGTACTAATGATAACGGTCTTTCCATTGTCATACGTGAAAAGGTAGTAAATGTAATCGATATGTCAAGCGGACTTCCTTCAAATTCAGTACGATGCATTACCCATGCGTCTGATGGATACTATTATATCGGGACAACAGGCAGCCTGCAGATCCTAATGATGAATAACGGACTTAAAGCGGCAGGTACTCTTGAAGAGGTCAATTATGCTGACAGTATTACTGCGGATAAGCGTGGCCACGTGGCAGCTATTGCATCTGACGGGCGTTTGTTCCTGCTGAAGAACGGTGAGATTAAGACTTCGCTTCAGCTTGATAACGGACAGGATCTGTTTAACTGCTGTGCATTTGCTCCCGACGGGACACTGATGGTAGGTACTTCTACCAATCATATTTATCAGTATGATGTAACAAATGATGAATTCAGGCAGATTGGTGTCAGGACCTGTGAAGATGTAACAAGCATAAACAATATTAACTTTATAGACGACGGAACTCTTTTCCTTTCTACCGACAGCGGAGTATCTTATATAGATTCAACCGGCTATCATCGTTTAAATACAAACGATTTCAATAATTCTATAGACAATATGCTTTATGATTACCAGGGGAATCTGTGGTTTACATCCTCAAGACTTGGCCTGCTCCGCCTGGCTAAATCACCTTTTAAGGATATTTACGGTGCCATAGGCATGGACCGAAGAGTAGTCAATGCTATAGTCTTCTGGCAGGGAAATTACTATATCGGTACCGATAAAGGACTGGATGTAGTGGATAAAGCCTGTCATTCTCAGGTAGAGAATGCTTTGACAGAGGAGCTGACTGGAAAGCGTATCCGCTGTATGTATGTGGACAGTAATGATCATCTGTGGGTTTGTACTTACGGAAGCGGGCTTAGGGAGTATTCGCCCAATGGAGAGAGCTGGTCATATAATGCCGAAGATGGAAGCTTTGGAAACCGGGCACGAGTAGTCACAGGCCTTTCTGACGGGACGATCTTAGCAGCCGGTGACACAGGTATAAGCTATATCAGGGATCATAAAGTAGAAAAAACTATCCGTAATGAGGACGGTCTGATCAATTCCATGATACTGACAATTACTGAACGGAGTGACGGCACGATCCTAGCCGGAACCGACGGAGACGGTATTGCAGTTCTTAAGGACGGAAAGGTAGATAGGATGATCACCCGTGATGACGGCTTAAGCAGCGGTGTTATCCTGCGTACTATAAAGGATCCGAAATCAGAGGGCGTTTTCATAGTTACAAGTAACAGTCTCTGCTATCTTGAACCGACAGGAACTGTCCGTATACTGGATAAATTCCCTTATTTCAACAATTATGATATCTGGGTTAAGGATGAAGACACTTTCTTCGTAATGTCCAGTGCCGGAATATATGTAGTAGAACGCGATGAACTGGTTGAAGGCGGAGAGCTCGCATGGGAGCTTTTGGATGCCAGGAGAGGCTTGGGTACTTCACTGACTGCAAATTCATGGAACTATTATAACGGAAACAATGAATTGTTCCTTCCCTGCGATACAGGTGTTTATCAGATTGATGTTGAAAAGTACAACAGTGATGTAAGATCCTATCGTATGCAGCTGGCATCTGTAAAATTAGACGGTGTCTTACAGCCGATCGACAGGACTGGAGCTATTACAATAGGCCAGGGTGTCAGCCGTATCGAGCTTGATCCGGAGATTTTAAACTATACGATCCAGGAGCCGAATGTAGGCTACTTTCTTGAAGGATTTGACACACAATGGACTATAGTTCCTCAGAATAGCTTGAACAATATCATTTATGGCAATGTCCCGTCAGGAACTTATACGTTCCATCTGGCTATTATAGACAGTGCCGGTGAAAAGGTTCTTGAGGAACGTAAGTTTGAAGTGGTTAAGGAAGGAAAATTTTATGAGCAGCCGGGCTTTTCTATGTATATGCTCATCATTCTCTCATTGTTCCTGATCTGGTTTACATGGCTTGTTGTACAAAGACAGTTAAATAAACAGCAGATAAAGATTAATATGGCCAATCAGACGGTTATGGCTATAGCGAACGCAGTCGATGCCAAGGACGTACGTACGCATCAGCATTCCACCCGTGTTGCTGAGTATTCTGCACTTATAGCAAAGGAAATGAACTGTTTCAAGTGGTGGAGACGTAACAAGGAGATTGAAAATCTTAGGAAAGCAGCACAGATGCACGATATCGGAAAGATAGGTGTTCCTGACAGTGTACTTAATAAGGTTGGTAGATTGACAGATGATGAATATGTAAAAATGAAATCCCATGTTTTGGGAGGTGCGGAAATATTAAAAGACTTCACCTTGGTTGATCATGTTGTGGACGGAACCAGATATCATCATGAACGCTTCGATGGCCGTGGTTATCCGGATGGACTTAAGGGGGAAGAAATCCCACTCTACGGACGTATCATCGGTGTGGCTGATGCCTTTGATGCAATGACTTCAAACCGTGTCTATCGTAATTGTATGGATACGGATTATGTTGTTAAAGAAATGCAAAACGGACGAGGCACACAGTTTGATCCGGATGTCGTAGATGCGTTCATGCGTCTCATAGATAAAAAGGTAATCAATCTGGATGAATTGTATGCGCAGAAACAGACAGAAATTCAGCAGGCAGATCAGGAGGCTCAGGCTGAGCTAAAGCGTCGTGTTGAGGAGGATAAAAAAATCCAGGAAGCTCAAATGAAGAGTGAAGACAAGAAAGGAGCAGAAGCATGAAACGAGTATATATTACAACGGCATTGACCTGTGCAGTCATGCTTGCTGCGTTCTTTGGATTGTTACGTTTTTTGCATATTTCGGGGGGAAAGGAAAACCTGAAGGTAGGCTTTATCTATGACAATGATGAGAGTACACCTTACACTTATAATTTTTCTCTTGCGAAAGATGCTCTGGAGAAAAAATATGGTGAAAGTATTGAAATACTGACCTGCAGTAACGTGCTTGATGATGAGATGGAAGAGCCGTTAAGAGATTTAGCATCTAAAGGATGTGACATTATTTTCTTTAACGGCTATAGTGAAACGGTTGTTAAACTTGCTCCGGAATACCCGGATATCGAGTTTTGTCAGACATCATATATGGATATGTATGGGAAGACTGTGCCTGAGAATTATCACACCTTTAAGGGTGAAGCTTATCAGGGAAGGTATGTAAGCGGCATTGCTGCAGGCATGAAGATTAAGCAGATGATTTCTGATGGAGTTATTTCTGAGAATCAGGCTTTAGTTGGTTTTGTAGCTGCATTTCCCACTTCAGAGGTTATTTCAGGGTATACTGCATTTATACTGGGTATTAGATCGGTGGTTCCACAGGCTGAAATGCGAGTATGCTATACATATACTTGGAGCAGTTATACGCAAGAGAAGAGCGTGGCTAAAAGACTTATTGATGACGGATGTGTGATAATATCTCAGCATACGGATACAATTGGTCCTGCTATAGCATGTGAAGAGGCTTCACAGAAAAAAGAGGTTTGTTTTGTTGGCTTCAATCAGAGTATGTCGGAGGTAGCCCCTGCAGTTTCTCTTGTTACCTCTAGGGTATGCTGGGAACCGTATGTACTTGGTGCTGTTGAGGCAGTAAAAATGGATAAAAAGATAGAATCCGCTGTTTCAGGCAATATTCATGGGACTGATGTTTCAGCAGGTTTTGATAAAGGTTGGGTAGAAATGGTCGATCTAAACCTGCAGGTTGCTGCACCGGGCACCGAAGAGGCTATGAACAATGCTATACAACGGTTTAAAAAAGGGAAAAATGATTTTGTTTTCAAAGGAGATTATATCGGTGTAAATCCGGATAATCCGTCAGATACCTATGACTTAAGCAAAGGATATATCGAAAATCAAAATACATCATATCCGCTGTTTAATTATATGATTTCTGAAATAATTAAAGTTGTTGAATAAGAGAACCAAACAAAAAAGTGCTGGTTAAGCACTTTTTTGTTTGATTAAGTTACATGCTAAAAAAATCCAAATTATCATCAAAAATTATTATTATTTGAGGTATATGGATTTCCAAAAATTGATTATCTTTTTATAATCAGCAACCATTTTGTCAATATCAAGCTTATCGGTCTGCTGCATGCGCCAGAGGTATCCTTCGGATGCGAGATACATGTCCTGGTACATCATATTAAGATCAAGTCCATCCTTAAATTTTGACTTATCAAGGGGAGGCAATGTCAGATTGGTTTCTATTTTAGTATAGGGGGCTACGATTTTTTGTACATCATTAACAACCTCGGGATCCTTTTCGTAATATGCCTTGATTGAAAAATTTCCCATATCGGGATATTTTTTCATCATGGAAGCTTTTGCGAGGAGACCTCGATACATAATATCAAAGATGTCAGTTCCGTTTAATACGCCTGATTCCATCAGAGTCCTTCTGGTCAGTTCTTCGGATTTTTTTAAGAGGAAGATATATAATTCCTTCTTGTTTTTAAAATAAAAGAACAGGAGGGATTTACTGATACCGGCTTCAATGGCAATCTCATTAACGGGGCTTTTTTTATATGAATTTTTTGCGAAAACTTTAAATCCTGCATTTATTATTGCGTTCTGTTTTTCTTCTGAAAGTGCGTAAAATTTTTCGTTCATATGTCACCTCTTACTTTGTCATTTTGAGCGAAGCAGGTCAGAATGACAAAATCAATATTTAAGACCATGATTATGATTTATTATTTTAGGTCTTTCTTTTTATATTCAAAGAATGCGATTATTATGCCAACTGACATAATAATCATACTTGGAATAATATAGCCGATATTAAGAGCCCTATCGTTTATGATATCGGCGCCTTCTGTATAGCCAAACGGAGTAAGGTATTTTAACCCTTTTGCACTGTTTGAGATGTTGGCTATAATATTTAAAAAATACAAAACCGCGGCAATGCCTATGCCAATGCCTATGCCGGACTTGGTTAAGAATGCTGAGATACAGAAACATATCCCGGCTATTTCAAACTGCATGAGGAGTGCTGCAAGATGGAAGAGTATCATAATGCCCCAATCAGTTTCTTCACCGATGATCAGTATTGAACATGCTGAGCAAAGAAATACTACAATGTTGAGGATAAGGATGATAACGAATGTACTAAAAAGCTTTTCTAACACAACTCTTGTACGTAATACAGGGTGAGCCATTAGGAATTCAGCTGTCCGTTCCTTTTCTTCTTTCATCAGTGATGAAACAGCGGTGATGGCAGCAAAAAAAGCTCCACCTATACCAAGTATATTTCCTGCTTCCACGGCATAGAAACCAAGCAGGGTACCGAAATTCAGTTTGTCCATACCAAATGCTGCAGTAAAGTTGCCCATTGCTGAGAACATTTCATTTACATTACCCATCTCCGATTTCATCTCAGGGTACATGAGGACACATGCAGCGATGAGCAAGCCTATGGACAGACTCCAGATGGTTATTGATAGTTTTTGGGTTTTGATTTCCTGTTTTAATATGGGCATATGAGACTCCTTTATTATATATATTATAAGATATGGTAAAGATTTTTTATTCAGAATGACAATTGTTATAATTTTATTCATAGTATGTCATAAATATTTCCTCAAGACTGGGCTCTGTTATGGTTACATCTATAGGATTTTTCTCTGACAGATTTTTCAAAAGCTCTCTGATGTCTCCCTTAAACAGATATTCTTCAGTCCCTGAAGCAGTCTTTACGGTTATCTTTTTTGCTCCTGTTTCTTCGAGCTTTTCAACCCTATCAGCCATTATGATTTTGCCGTCCTTGATGAACGCTGCTGATTTACAATAATTCTGGACTTCTGAGAGTATGTGAGAGGAGAAGAAAATGGTTACTCCGCTCTTGTTTTCTCCATTTAATATATTAAAGAATTCTCTTTGCATAAGAGGGTCGAGTCCGGATGTAGGCTCATCGAGGATCAGCAGCTTCGGTGAATGCTGGACAGCACATACTATACCAACCTTCTTTCTGTTACCCAGCGAAAGCTCATCTACTTTTTTATTCAGATCGAGCCCGAGCCTTTCCGAAAGCTCATTTGCTTTCTTGGAACAATCAGTTCTCCTTAAATCAGCAGAGTATTTAATTATATCCTTTACCTTCATCCCACGATAGAAGTTTATCTCTGAAGGAAGATATCCAATATTTTTCAAGATGTTTTCTTTGTCTGTTACAATATCAAACCCGAGTACTTTGGCACTTCCTGATGTTGGGCTGATAAACCCGAGAAGTGTCCTTATGGTAGTTGATTTGCCGGCTCCGTTAGGACCTATGAAGCCGAAGAAATCACCTTCTTCGACCTTAAGTTCCAGTTCTTTAATTCCCCTGCTTTTGCCATAAGTTTTAGTTAGACGGTTAGTTTCTATAATATAATTCATAGCATATTCCTTGCCACAGGCCGGTGTAGATAATTGGTGTCCTGCCTGTTCCTTTAATATTGTATTGACCGCTCCGGTTAATAATAATTATATTCCATTGACCGTTTTTGTGAAGACCCTAAATTAAAATTTTTTTGTGCACTATAAACCATCATAACGAAATAAAGTGGCTTAATTTGGTAAAAATGGCAAAATATGAAAAAATATTCATATTTGTATTGACAAACGAAATTATTAGTTTTATAATGCTGACTTGTAAAGAATATGAAACATATTTCACATTTTGGAGGGTCATATGAAAGAATTAATTAATTTCAGAAATGTAAAGAAAACATACACTGTAGGTGAGAAGTCTTTTGATGCTTTAAACGGAGCAAGCTTCAGTATCAACAAGGGTGAGTTTGTTGTTATACTCGGACCCAGCGGTGCGGGCAAATCTACTATATTGAATCTGCTCGGCGGTATGGACAAGGCAACATCAGGTGAAATAATCATTGATGGAAAAGATATCTCAAAACTTTCGAGCAAAGAACTTACAAAGTACAGAGCAGAAAACATAGGCTTTATTTTCCAGTTTTATAATATTCTGCCTACATTGACCGTTCAGGAAAACGTAGAACTAATTAATGATATAGTAAAGAACCCTAAACCTGCCATGGAGGTCTTAAAGGGAGTCGGACTTGATATGCATGCAGGAAAGTTTCCTAACCAGCTTTCCGGTGGTGAACAGCAGAGAGTGTCTATTGCAAGAGCTATAGCTAAGAACCCTCTGCTTTTACTCTGCGATGAACCGACCGGAGCACTTGATTCACAGACGGGAGTGGAAGTACTGAAACTTTTAAAGGCCCAGTGCGGTGAGGATGCAAATACAGTTGTAGTTGTTACTCACAACAGCCTGATAGCTGAGATAGCGGACAGAGTTATCCGTGTAAAGAATGGTAAAATCCGCAGTAATGAATTAAACTCCAATCCTAAGAATATCGAGGAGGTGGAGTGGTAATGTTAAGAAGAAAACTGTTCAGGGAGATCGGAAAGAACTTATCACAGTTTATCACGATACTTCTTATGGTAATGATAGGCGTAATGGCTTATTCCGGCATAGAAGCATATATGGACGGAATGATAGAAGCGGCCGATAAGTTTTATACAGATAATAATCTACAGGACCTGGATGTAATGGGTGCAGGGTTTTCATCGGATGACCTTGATACTGTAAAAGGTCTGGCTCATGTAAGGAATGCTGAAAGAAAACTTGTATTCAATGCGATCAACAGTGAAGATAATGATAAGGGTTTTGTAGTTTCGTTTATAGAATCAAATGATATCTCAAGATTCTATGTGGATGAAGGTGTTCCTTTTGATGTTAACACCAAGGGTGCATGGGTTGACTCCTGGTACTTAAGGGAAAACAATTTAAAGATAGGCGATAAGATAAAATTAA
Organism: Lachnospiraceae bacterium; assembly: GCA_017542245.1. Taxonomy (GTDB): domain Bacteria; phylum Bacillota; class Clostridia; order Lachnospirales; family Lachnospiraceae; genus RUG11977. The sequence continues at coordinate 27,612 of JAFXXN010000145.1, read as the reverse complement.
AGTATGATACACTGGAGTTAGAGGAAACAGTAGTCGGAGCGATAAAGCTTCCGGATCATATCTACGATATAAAGGATGAATCGGCTCTTCTTCCTGATCACTCAACATTTGGATTTGTTTATCTCTCAGTAAATGAGATACCTGAGGATTATGTCAAAGAAATGATTATGAAAGAAGCAGGTATAACTGATGAAAATCTGTTCAATATGTTTATGCCGGAGTTTGACTATAAGAAATTTCTTCCGTTTAATTACATAATTGTTGATGTGGATGATAAAGCAAATGTTGATGTTGTAAAGGACAATATTGAAGATGCTGTAGAAGGCGCAATGGCTATCATAAAAATTGAAGATTCGCTTTCTTATTCGACTTACCAGGGAGAAATAGATGAAGGCAGAGGCTTTGTTGGTATTTTCTCAGGATTGTTCCTGTTTATTGCAATCCTTTCCGTTATAACAACCATGACTAGGGTTATAAAGAAGCAGAGGATACAGATCGGTACATTAAAGGCTCTGGGTTTCTCTGATATGAAAGTCCAGCTGCATTATATAGGATATGGTTTCTGGGTATCACTTATAGGAGCGGGTTTAGGTCTGCTTGCCGGAAAGTTTTTCATCGGCGAAGTGTTTATGGGACTTGAGATGGATTTCTTCGAGATCCCGAATAACGGTTCCGTAATGAACCCGTTGAATTATCTGGTAGCATTTGCTGTAGTTTTGGGCATTTCATTTGTTACTTATCTTACATGCCGTAAGCAGTTAAAGGAAAATCCGGCAGAGACCTTAAGGATTGAACTTCCTAAGGTAAAATCAGGTACTTTGGGATTTACAACTACTTCTGTTTTTAAAAAGATGAAGTTTGCTACAAAGTGGAATATAAGGGATATAATCAGAAACAAAATAAGGACGCTTACTGCAATAGTGGGAATTACCGGATGCTGTGTACTTATCGTCTGTGCACTTGGTATGCTTAACAGTATTGATCACTTCATTGACCTGCAATTTGAGGATCTGTATAATTTCAATTACAGTCTGTCATTAAAAGAGGGTATATCAAGTGATGAGATAAAGACATTGACCGATACTTATGGTGATAAGACTTCTCAGACTCTCGGTATAGAGATAAAGGATGGTAACGGGAATAGGACTGCAAATACAATTTTTGTCCATGATGCAGGTGATCTTGTAAGGTTTATTGATCCTGATAATGATTTCATGACTCTGGACAGGAATGATGGTGTTTATATCACTCATAAGCTTGGAGAAAATGAAAATATTAAAATCGGTGATACCATAATTTGGCATATATATGGGTCAAAAGATTATTATGAATCAAAGGTTGTAGGATACAATAAGGATCCTCAAACACAGAGCGTGACAGCTACACGTGCATATATTGAAAGTCTGGGACTTGACTATATGCCCGATACAATATATACTAATGATGACTTATCTAATAAAAAGGATATAGCAAATGTCCAGGTTGTACAGGATAAGAGTAACCTTAAGAAAAATATCTCAGGTATGCTCGAGATGATGAGAACAATGATCGTTATCATAATCGTTGTAGCCGTTTTACTGGGCGTGATCATCATCTACAGTATGAGTATCCTGTCATACAGTGAGAAACAATATCAGTTCTCTACCTTAAAGGTATTAGGATTTGAAGATTCAAAGATTAGAAGAATATTCATCAAGCAGAACAACTGGATAGCGATTGCTGCAATAATCATTGGATTGCCGCTGGGCAGAGGACTTACATCATGGCTGTTTAAAATCTGTATAGATGATAAGTTTGACATAGATACTTATATCAGCTTGCTTACATACTTTCTGGGTGCAGTCGGAACATTCCTGGTATCATTTGTAGTATCAATGTTCCTGGGCAGGAAGGTAAATGACATAGATATGGTATCAAGCCTGAAGAGTAACGAGTGAAAAAATGTTAATCATGGGGACGGTTTTGTAATCAACATGAAAAAATGTCAATCACAGAACCGTCCCTAAAATTATAAGAAAGACAAGGTAAGAAAAATGTCTGAAATAAGAATTCCCAAAAGTGAAAAAGCGGTGGCAAAGCGTGACAGGATAATAGAAAAAGGATTTGAGCTGATGTGTGAAAAAGGTTTTTACAAAACCAGCACTCCTGATATCGCAAAAGCAGCGGATGTTTCGACCGGGATAATATATCAGTATTTTAAGGATAAACGAGAAATATTTATGGAAGGTCTGAAACATTTCTCAAATTCTGTTCTTTTTCCGATGATGTATATTCTGGATGCGTCAAGTGTAAATGCTACTAAGATTGATCTGAACGATATAGAAAGAATACTGGACAGGCTTATAACATTGACGGTCCAGAGCCACAGGATGACCCAGAAAGCACATGAAGAGCTGGAAATGATGGCACATGCCGATGAGGAGATTGCAAATGTTTTCAGTTCATCGGAACTTGCCATGACTAAAAAAATAGTGGCTTTTCTGGAAAATAACAATATCATTCTGGAGAACCCGATAGAAAAGATACATATTATTTACGGACTTATTGAAAACTATTGTCACGAAACTGTTTACCATCACCACGAAGATATAAACAATGAAGTGATGAGGTCGGAAGTAATCGTGATAATAAAGAGTATCTTACAGGACAGTTTGCCGAAGTGATATTGACTGTTGTGTTCGATAAAAATTTGTGGATATTTTATGTGTTTTCAAATATGGCATTCCTAAGTGTACAATAGGTAAATGGTTCGTCTACATAAGTATCAAACACTCCTGAAACACATACAAAACTGCCTTCCTCGGGGTAGTCATCAGGATATGTATAGTCGCCTGCTAAGACAAATTCTATACCCTGTGCGCAGCATGCTGTAGCATCACGGATGAGACAGGCAAAGTAGTATTGATTTTGTTTTTCGTCATAATATGTATAATAATCACCTTCCATCCTAATAGTTTTGCCGATATAATTTTCAGGCATCGACATCATGTTATATACCTCTGAATATACCATTGTACTTGAAAGTTCGGTAAGGTCTATATCGACGTTTTTATATTCAGGGATGTTTTCTGACGTTTGTTTTCCCTGAGGGTCTGTAATTTGTTCAGGAACTTCAGTAATCTTTTCAGGAACGTCAGTTGTTGGTATAGGTGTGGATGTTATCTGATCAGTTATCTCTGTAGGAGTAACCGGTTTTTCTTCGATTTCATCCTGCTTTTGTACTTCCGTTTTTTCTACCTGCTGTTGTATGACTTTATCAACTTGTGATGTTTGATTACTTACCCTGTCGGATGTTCCGGGATCTGCATTGCAACCGGCCATAACAGATAAGATAACAGCACTCAGTAACATATATATCCTTTTTTTCATCCGGGTTCACCTCCGCACTCAGTTCAATGCATCTTTAAGAATATTCAGATTATCGGTCATAACGGAAAGATATGTTACACCGTTCTCGATATCTACGGATGTAATTCCTTGCATAGAGTTTAAAGTAAGTATTTTCTGATCTTTTGTGTTTGTATTATTTTTTATGGTTTCAGCTATCTTTTTATCATTGCCTTCAATTGTCAGAATTGCCTTTAAGTTATATTCATCAATCTTTCCGGCCAAAAAAATCACCGTTTCGAAGCTGGCTTCAGTTTCGGCAGAACAACCTGTAAAGGCGGCATAGTAGCTTAGACCGTAATCATCAGTCATGTATCTGAAAGGAAATCTGTCTCCGAATAAAAGTGTTTTTACAGCAGATTCATTGACTGCGGCTTTATACTGAGAGTCCAAAGAACTAAGTTTTTCCTTATAAGCATCAAAATTTGACTGATATAGATCAGCATTAACGCTATCAAGTTTCTTTAAGTTTTCTGTAATCTTGTCACATAAAATTATAACGTTATTGAGGGAAAGCCATACATGCTCATCGAGCTCTTCTTCATGCTCATCGTGTTCTTCTTCATGATCTTCATCGTGATTATGTTCCTCATCTTCATGGTCGTGCTCATGCTCATGTTCCATACCTTCGACTATTTCTTCATTTTTCACTTTATCTCCTAGAACTTCCAAAAGATTAATCACAATCATATTTTGATTGGCTGCCTGAGCTAAGGCATCATTAACCCATTTGTCTGATTCTCCTCCAACATAGATAAACATGTCGCAGGATGATATTTTCAGTATATCATCTATTGTCGGCTGATAGCTGTGTAGATCTACACCGTTATCAAGCAGCATAGTCAGATCGATTTGATCAATTTTATCTCCAATGACATTCTTAACCCAATCATATTCCGGAAAGATGGTTGTAACTATATTTAGTCTCTTTGCACCGGTATTATTATCTGATACTGCCTGAGAATCTTGTTTATTATTGGTGTTTTGTTTATTTGAACATGCTGAAAGAGAGCCGGCTATAAGCATAACGGCCACTATGATTGATATTATTTTTTTCATTAAAAATTTATCCTCCTGTTTATTCTTCATTTTTATGAAACAAAGAAGACAGTTCAATTGTTTAAGCGAACTTTTAGATCAAAGAGAGTTTTTCCGAAAGGAATGTCAGATTTTAAAACTGTTAAAAACTCAATTAAAGAACACATAAAAGCGGAAGTTATGCAGAATGATAAGAGTTTACCTGTATTATGCAGTATGTCCTCGCAGATTTCTATCATGTGACAGATACGGCAGTCTTCTCCTTCGCATTCATGGTCGCTTTCAGTTATGATATAGATTGAAGAGAAGATAGTGATCATGAGTAATAAAATGGCTAAGATACCGGTAGTGGTTTTCGTGAAAATTCCGTTTTTACACATAAATTATATCCTCCCTTCTCAAAAGATTCGTTAGTGATTCTATCACAACGGATATATTATGTCAAGAAAAATGATAATAATTCTCAAATAAAAATTGATAATTATTATCAATTAACTTGACAAATAGATATTATGTATTATAATTGAGAAAGATTTTCAAATTAGCGGAGGTGCATTTTGGAAAAGCGATCGGTATATAAGACAAAACAAAGAGAAAAACTGTTGAATTACCTTGAAGGAGCTAAAGGAAAACATATTACTGTGGCTGATGCATGTGAATTTTTCCGTTCACAGGGGGAGACTATTGGACAGGCTACTGTGTATCGTCAGTTAGAGAAACTGGTCGGTGAAGGAATAGTAAATAAATATATTATAGATATGAACAGTCCGGCGTGCTTTGAATATACCGGAGGCTTGCACTGCTCTGAAGAGACCTGTTTCCATTGTAAATGTGAAAAATGTGGGAAACTTATTCATATGCATTGTGATGAATTAAACGAACTTGAGTCGCATCTGTATGAGCATCATCAGTTCCGTATGGATCCGAAAAGGACTGTATTTTACGGTATATGTGATGATTGTCAGGCGGATCAATAAAAAAATAAAATTTGCTAAATAATTAGAAAAAGAGGTTTATTTCTAATGTCATTTATTACGGTAAAGAATCTAGAAGTAGGCTATGAGAAGAAAACCATAACCGAACCTATAAACTTTAAAGTTGACAGACAGGATTATCTGTGCATAGTAGGAGAGAACGGTGCAGGCAAAAGTACATTGATGAAGACATTGTTGGGACTGATAAAACCTGTGAGTGGTGAGATAGAGTTCAGTGATGGCCTAAAAGCAAATGAAATTGGCTATCTTCCGCAGCAGACGGTCGTGCAAAGGGATTTCCCGGCATCCGTTAGGGAAATAGTACTTTCGGGCTGTCAGGCACGTGCAGGTTTCAGGCCTTTTTACAATAAAGAGGAAAAGAAACTGGCAGAAGAAAACATGGAAAGAATGGGGATAACCGGACTTGCCAACAGTTGCTACAGAAATCTTTCGGGAGGGCAGCAGCAGAGAGTCCTTTTAGCAAGGGCGTTATGTGCCACGAGAAAAGTCCTTCTGCTTGATGAGCCTGTTTCGGGACTTGATCCTAAGGTGACTGCCGATATGTATGAATTGATAAACGGACTTAACCGTGAGGGAATTACGATCATAATGATTTCACATGATATAGCCGCTGCAGTGAGATATGCTACACATATCCTTCATATCGGGACGAAACTGTTCTATGGCAGCAGGGAAGAGTATATTGAGAGTGATGAAGGCCGGTTCTTTTTAATGAGTCAGGAAGGCGGAACACAAAATGCTTGATAAGTTATTTACATATCTGCAATATCCATTTGTCGTAAATGCTCTGATAGTGGGTGTACTGATATCGTTGTGCTCCTCATTATTCGGAGTGACACTGGTGCTTAAAAGATATTCGTTTATAGGAGACGGTTTGTCCCACGTTGCATTCGGGGCTATGGCGATAGCCACAGTTATGAAATTAACCAACAATATGCTGTTAATACTTCCTGTAACCGTAGTCTGTGCGGTATTACTTTTAAAGACCGGTCAGAATACAAAGATAAAGGGTGATGCAGCCATAGCCATGATTTCGGTAGGAGCACTTGCTCTGGGATATCTTGTAATGAATGTTTTTTCCACATCGGCGAATATTTCAGGAGATGTATGCAGTACTTTGTTCGGTTCAACCTTAATACTTACACTTAGCAGTACAGAGGTGTGGTTGTGTATAATACTGTCGGTTGTTGTTATAACGATTTTTATTCTGTTTTATAACAAGATATTTGCAGTTACCTTCGATGAAAGCTTTTCGAAGGCATCGGGAGTAAAGACAAATGCGTATAATTTCCTTATAGCAGTGGTAATAGCGGTAATTATAGTGTTGGCAATGAATCTGGTGGGTTCTCTGCTTATTTCGGCTTTGATCATATTTCCGGCACTTTCAGCCATGAGACTGTTTCAGAGTTTCAAGAAAGTAACGGCTTTTTCATCTGTGTTTGCTGTAATATGTGCGGTTTTGGGGCTGCTTATTTCAATAATGACCGGTACACCGGTAGGCTCTACCATAGTGGCAACAGATGTGGCAGCATTTTTTATGTGCTGTATTGTAGGCAGTGTAAAGAAAAAAGTTTGATTTAGATGAGCCTTACTATACTGACAGGACTTAAGAGTATAACAAAATGAGATGCGGAGCATCATTTTGTTACCGAGGAAACGCAGAAGGCGTTTTCGAGGTGACATTGACGAAATCTGATTCCTGATACAAAAAAATAAATAAAAAAATAAATAATTAAAAAAAATACTTGACAAAGAAAATGCATTGTGATATAGTCAGTTAGCGTAAGGTAACTGACAGATGTTTTTAATAATCATTCGATAATAAACTTATCGTTAATCCTTCAAACCTCATGACAGTATGCCGCCAACATACTGCCACAAAAACTTTTAGACTAGAGACCCATTTACATCTTATTTGACATTGATAAGGAATCGGATGATTAAGTAAATATGTTTGTTAGAAAAACTGTAAATTTCGACTGACCCTGAGCCTATTTAGGGGAGGGGATCAGTCGATAATTTATCAGTTAAGGTTAGCGGAAACTAACTCAAACACAAACTTGTTATAAAAGGCTTGTTAAACAGGCCTTTTAAATATTTAACAGAAAGGGAAATATAATATTTATGAAAGGACTTATCAAAACACTTACAGCACTTTTATTAGTGCTGGCACTTGGCATTTTTACTGTTGAAATGCCTACATCTAAAGTAAAAGCGGATGAACCGGTAACAGAGTCGGCTATAAAAGGGGAGGATTTCTTAAAGGAAATCAAAGGAGAGTATGTTCCACTGTTTATAGGTGGTATTTTTAACACTGAATATGATCATTATTGGCATGATTACACTGCAGCAATAGTCGGTGAATCAATGGCTGATATGTGTGTGGCTATGATGAAGCAGGCTATCGGAGCAACTGCTTATGGTGATGAAGCAGGGGATGATTTTTTCTGCGGTTACACGGAAAATGTCGCAAAAATCACATTTGGCGGTAAAAATGGTACAAAGGTAACATTTACAAAGAACGATGGAAAAAAGATTACCCACAATTATGTATTCGTAAAGAATACATCGGCTACAGGTACTGTTGAAGGACAGGAGATTGCATATGACGGGTATCTGTATAAGAGCAAGGATGGTAACAATGATGAGTTCGCATACATCTTCATGTGTCCTGATACACCTGCTACAACTTATCATCTTGAGTTCAGATATGGAAGCAGTGAAGAAGAGATTCTTAAATTAACAGAGGGAAAATATAAGAACTGGCTTAGTGCAGGTTTTCCTGCTTCAGCTTTTAATGATCCTCAGGAGATAATGATCCAGAAGGTTATAGCCCTTTTTGCTTTAGAAAATTTATCTTCTATGAGTGGAGCGGAAACTATCGCACAAAGATCTTCTATGGCCGGTGTATGGTCTATGGATACCACTCCTTTAAAAGACTATCCCGGATATGAGAATGCTTCAATGATTATGAAGCTTAGTAAGACAGGTTCTGGTAAGAGTTATGTTGATATGGTAGGTAGCGGCGACTATATTCTTGCCAGCCAGTATCCTTTCTTTATTTACGCAACTGATAAGAATGATGATACAGAAAAAGGTGTTTATATTGTATTGAGTGAGGATGAGGGTACAAAGACTGCTACTTATGAGATCAGTGTTATTGATGGTACTCGCACACTGGTATTTCATTCATCAGAAGGAGACATTAAATACTTCTATAATGAGGGTTTAGCTCCTGAAAATGTAAGCATCTCCAAGGCAAAGGCAAAAAGCAACAGGAAAATATCTGTATCTTGGAAAGCAGCAGAAAATGCTGAAGGATATGAGATAGTATATTCTACAGACAGCAGCTTTAAGAAAGCTAAGACCAAGACTATAACAGGAAAAACATCAGGTAAAACTAAGAAACTTAAGAGTAATACTTATTATGTAAAGGTACGTGCATTTAGTACTGATTATGCCGGTAACAAGGTATATGGCGAGTTCTCGGAAGTTAAGACTGTTGTGGTGGAATAATTATGAAAAAATCTTAAATACATAAAAATCTTCCTTAAAGATCAAAGGGGTAGTCATATGTGGCTGCCTCTTTGTTATTTTATGTTCCAATCGTCGGGACAGGTTTTTGAGTAATTTTGAATAAATATTGACAAACAGGTATATAAATATATAATATGGGTAGAAGTTAGGAGACTCTAACCATTATTATGATTAGGAGATGATATATATGTCAATAGAAATAATAGAAGGCATTTTGATTCCGTTTTTAGGTACTACATTAGGTGCAGCCTGCGTATTTTTCCTCAAAGGAGAAATGAATGATAAATTAAAAAAGGCAATGGGAGGATTTGCAGCCGGAGTTATGATCTCGGCGTCGTTTTTCAGTCTACTCCTTCCTGCGCTTGAGCAATCAGATGATATGGGAAAATTATCCTTCATACCTGCGGTGATTGGATTTATTATCGGTATGTTGTTCCTTTTATTACTGGATATAATTATACCTCATATGCATCTGGATAAAAGTGAAGAGGGTCCGAAATCAGGTTTAAAACGTACGACAAAGCTTGTACTTGCGGTCACGTTGCATAATCTTCCGGAAGGAATGGCAGTTGGTATTGTATATGCAGGCTGGATGTACGGAAATAACGAGATAGCTTTGAGCGGAGCCCTGGCTTTGGCTCTTGGTATTGCATTGCAAAACTTCCCTGAGGGAGCCATAGTATCTATGCCCCTTGTAGCAGAAGGTATGCCAAAGTGTAAAACATTTATATATGGCACTCTGTCGGGTATAGTAGAGCCGATAGGAGCGCTGCTTACAATTTTTGCAGCCAGTTTCTTTTTACCGGTACTTCCTTATCTTTTAAGTTTTGCTGCAGGTGCTATGTTTTATGTTGTTGTTGAAGAACTTATTCCTGAAATGTCAGAAGGAGAACATTCAAATATCGGGACAGTCTGCTTTGCAATAGGCTTTGTAATTATGATGGCACTTGACGTGGGACTTGGATGAAGAGCATCTAAATTTGATGTTTTTTTTGTTGAAAAAATTCTTGTTTGACATTTGCTGGTTAGCGTGATATAACTGTATATAGGTTAGATTGCACTAACTATTTATTTTACAGGAGAAATTATATCATGGGCAGGACTATGAAGATTTCAAAAGAAGATTATTTGGAGACGATCCTTGTATGTATCAAAAAATTTGGTGCTTGCAGGGTTACGGATGTTGCTGCCCATCTCGGACATTCTAAAGCAAGTGTCAGCGTAGCACTTTCAAAATTGGAAAATGAAGGGCTGATAATTAAAGATGACTGGAGGATACTCCTATCTGACTCAGGAAAAATCTCCGCCGAAAAGATACTTGAACGGCACATGTTCTTTATTAAGTGGTTTGAACATATCGGAATAGATAAAGAAACTGCTAAAGAGGATGCATGCCTTATAGAACATGCTATATCTGATACGACTTTTGAAAAAATAAAATCACACTTAAGAATGTTAGATAAAGACATCTAATTTTTTTTAACACTTTGTTAGCTAAGACTAACAAAAGTTAGTTTTTTGATGATAAGCACTTGGTGCTATATTATATATAAGCCAAGTTATAATAGGCGGATTGCCACAGGTTTTGTTACCGAGGAAACTCAGAAGGCATTTTCTGGGTGATCTTGACAATGGCAGATAGTTTATTTAGCACAAGGAGGTTTTCATATGAATTGGAAAAAATTATGTACATTTGCAGGCGGCGTTCTTTTCGGAACAGCAGGTGTAGCCATCCTTTCAAGTAAGGATGCAAAAACAGTATATACCCATTGTACTGCAGCGGTTCTCCGTGGTAAGGACAGTGTAATGAAGACTGCAGCTACTATTAAGGAAAACTGTGGTGATATCCACGAGGATGCTGTAGATATCAATGAAAAGCGTTATGAGAAAAAGAGAAAACAGGAATACGAAAAGGCTAAAGCTATAATCGAGAGCTACGAAGAACAGGAAGCGTGAATCCTATGAGATGTGTAGTATTACATGAATCAAGTAAAAAAATAAGGATAAAGATACCTTATCCCTATATGTCTATGCAAAGAGCGGACCTCGTGGAATACTATATCCGTAACCTCGATGTCGTAAAGGAAGTTTCTGTAGATGAAAGAACCGGCAATGCAGTAGTAACATTTCTTAATTCATCCGAAAAGGATAAGGACAGTTTGTTTTCTGCACTGTCGGTTTTTGATCCTTCGGATGAAAGAATCAAGGCGCTGGTACCGGAAAATACCGGTCGGGAAATGAACCGGAAGTACGAAGAGAAACTTTTTTTCTCCGTTACCGGAATGGTCATGAGAAAAATCTTCCTGCCTACTCCGCTGGCAATAGCCAGAAGTATAGCCAAGAGCATTCCATATATAGTTAAGGGATTGGTTGCGCTTAAAAACGGTAGGCTGCAGGTTGAAACTCTTGATGGTGTGGCTATAGCCACATCGATAATCAGGAAAGATTTTGATACTGCTTCTTCCATCATGTTTCTTCTAAATGTCGGAGAGACCCTCGAGGAATGGACACGTAAAAAATCAATTAATGATCTTGCACGTTCTATGTCACTGAACATCGATAAAGTCTGGCTTAAAAAAGATGGCAAAGAAATACAGGTTGGATTAAATCAGGTACTGGCAGGTGATCATATTATTGTCAGAAATTCCGAAATCATACCTCTTGATGGGAAAGTAATTGAGGGTGAGATGACAGTAAATCAGTCTATTATGACCGGTGAATCCGAGCCTGTGGTAAAGAGTCCGGGTGGTTATGTATATGCCGGTACTGTCGTAGAAGAAGGCGAATGCATAATCGAAGTTACAAAGACAGCCGGAAGCGGTAAGTTCGATCAGATAGTAAAAATGATTGAAGAGTCCGAAAAATTAAAATCCGATACAGAGGCTAAGGCTTACAGACTGGCTGATAAACTTGTTCCTTACAGCCTTTTGGGTGCAGGTATCACATATCTGCTGACAAGAAATGCAACAAAAGCTCTTTCATTCCTGATGGTTGATTACTCATGTGCGATGAAGTTATCCATGCCACTTGCAGTGCTTTCTGCTATTAAGGAATGCAGGGAACACAGGATATCCGTAAAGGGCGGTAAGTTCATGGAAGCTATGGCTGAGGCTGATACTCTGGTATTTGATAAAACAGGAACACTCACTCATGCTACTCCAACACTTATGGATGTGGTAAGTTTTGAGGGGCGTGATCCGGATGAGATGCTGCGAATAGCGGCATGTCTCGAGGAACATTATCCTCATTCTGTAGCAAATGCAATAGTAAAAGGAGCTAAGGATAAAGGGCTGGATCATGATGAGCTGCATTCTAAGGTGGAATATATAGTAGCACATGGTATAAGCAGTTTCTTAGATGATGAACGTGTAGTCATAGGCAGTTACCACTTTGTCATGGAGGATGAGGGCTGCATCATTCCTGAAGATGAGGCATATAAGCTTGATGAGATAAACAGGGAGTACTCCCGTATATTTATGGCTATAGGAGGCAGGCTAGCAGCTGTACTTTGCATCTTTGATCCGTTAAGAGAAGAAGCTGTAGAGGTTATCAAAAGCCTTCACGAACTGGGATTTAAGAAAATATGCATGATGACCGGTGATAACAAAAAGAATGCCGAAGCTGTAGCTGCAAAGTTAAGTCTTGATGAATTCTGTGCTGAGGTGCTCCCTGAAGATAAAGCAGAATTTGTAAAAAATGAGCGTAAAAAAGGACATAAGGTAGTCATGATAGGTGACGGAGTAAATGACACTCCGGCACTTTCTGAAGCAGATGTAGGCATTGCTATACTTGACGGAGCTCCTATCGCCCGAGAGATAGCAGATATTACTATAGCTTCCGATGATCTGTATCAGCTCATTACTTTAAGGAAAATAAGTACTGCACTTATGAAGAGGATAAAGGCGAATTACAGGTTTATACTTGGATTTAATTCTGCTCTTATCGCAGGTGGGCTGTTCGGAGTAATGAATCCGGCATCGTCTGCATTGCTTCATAATGGCTCAACTATACTGACGGGGCTTAAAAGCATGACTAATCTTTTGCCTGACACAAAGAATATTTGATCTCTTAAAAATCGTTTCTCTCCATAAAAGAAATCGACCGGTTTCAAATACCCAAATTGGAACCGGTCGATTTTTATTATAGGACTTGGCTAAATAGCAAAAATCTAAAAAAGATGGAAAAATAATAAAAAAGTACTTGACAATAATATAAGTCGGTGATAAGATAACAGTGTTATGTAACACTGTTATCTATTTTTAAATATTAAGGATTGTGATTAGATAGACATGAAAGAAAATGTTGAATATGAAAAAAGAGTGCTTCTTATAGAAGCTGCCAAAAAGGAGTTTAGAGAAAAGGGATATAACAAAGCATCACTTCGGAGCATATGTGCAAAAGCCGGAGTTACGACCGGAGCATTATATTTCTTCTTTGAAAATAAAGCTGAGTTGTTTTCTGCCATAGTGGATGAGCCGATAAAAGGCCTGAAAAAACTTCTTATGGAACACTTCAAGGAAGATGGGGAATACATGGAACATCTTGACTCTATGGAAAACATGGAGATGGATCACAGTGACCTGTCCGATATGTTGGTAGAGTACATATATAGTAATTATGACAGCTTTATGCTTTTGTTAACATCCGCAGAAAACACAGTCTATGAAAACTGTATAGATGAGTTTGTCAAACTAACAGAAAAAGCAACACCGATCATGCTGTCCGGGGTGAAAGGATATACCTACGATGAATACATGTCCCATTGGATGTGCCATATCACTGTGGACGCATTTATAAATGTAATAAAACACGAGACAGAAGTTGAACAGGCTAAAATCAAACTTAGAAAGATAATGAATTACTTGATTGAAGGCTGGGTAGAGCTTGTGTTAGTATCTCTTAAGTCGGAATAATTATGGCTTCCCCTTGAGGGGAAGCTGTCAGCCGTAGGCTGACTGATGAGGTGTAATTTAAGATATTACTGTCATTCTGAGCAGAGCGAAGAATCTTAATTGTCTGTTGGGATGACAGTAAAAAAATAACATTTACATAACAATGTTATGCAAATCAATCAGAGGGACGGTTCTCTGATTGAAAAAAGAAAGGAGCATAAAAATGTACTTAGAAGTAAAAAATGTAAAGAAAAGTTATGGTCAGGATGGCAGTTATATCCAGGTATTAAAAGGTGTCAGTACCGGTGTGGAAAAAGGGCAGATGTGTGTTATACAGGGGACAAGCGGTTCAGGAAAATCAACACTTCTTAATTGCATAGGGGGACTTGACAATATGGATTCGGGATCTGTAAAGGTGGATGGAAATGAGATATTCGGGTTAAATCCCAAAAAGCTTGCAGACTACAGAAGAGAAAGTCTTGGGTTTATATTTCAGTTTTATAATCTGGTGCCAAATCTCACAGTACGTGAAAATATCAGAATCTGTGAATATATCTCACAGAATCCTCTGGATATGGATGAACTGCTTGAGACACTGGGGCTTACCGAGCATCAGAATAAGTTCCCTTCACAGCTTTCAGGAGGACAGCAGCAGAGATGTGCCATAGCAAGAGCCTTGATAAAGAATCCAAAACTTCTTCTGTGCGATGAACCAACCGGAGCACTGGATTCAAAAACATCGAGAGATATCCTTATGCTTCTTGAAAAGATAAACGCAAAGTATAATACCACGATGTTGATAGTAACTCATAATAATTCTATAAAAAATATGGTTCATAAAGTAATATTCTTAAAAGACGGCCTGATTACTAAAGACTACGAAAACGAGATCAGAGTACCTGCGGCTGAACTGGAGGATCTGTAATGAATAGTGTTTTAAATAAACGAATCCTTCGGGATTTAAAATCAAATTTTGGAAGATATGCAGCTTTGATGCTGATGATCATACTGGGTATATATCTTGTAGTCAGTATTGTAGGATCCTCAGAATTAGTACTTATCGGTACTGAGGAAGCAAAAAGTAAAAACATGGTTGAGGACGGGCAGTTTTCAGTATTTATCCCTTTAACAGACAGCGAAATTGACAGACTTTCAGATAAAGGCACAGTTATAGAGAAGATTTTCAGCTTTAATGCCGACAGCTCAAACGGCTCGGTTTTAAGAGTGTTTAAGACCAGAGAAAAGATTGACCTAATCACACTTGATGATGGAAGATTACCGAATGCCCAATATACGGAAAATGAATCTGAAGGAATAATAAGTGATAATTATGAAGCGGTTATAGAAAAAAATCATGCGTCGGTCAACAATATAAGAATCGGAGATACAATCCCTGTATCAGGGGTTAATGTTAAAATAGTAGGTATCGGTTCCGTACCTGACTACGATGCTGCACTTAAGACATTTGCCAGTCCGGCTGTAGATTCTGAAAAGTTTGGAGTTATATTCGTATCTGCGGATACATATGAGTACATAAGATCAATATCAGATAAAACCGAGAGTTATACATATGCTTTCAGGCTTGGAGAAGAAAGTGCTGATGATCTGAAAGAAAAAATAAAAGCTCTAGATTTTGATTATGAAAAAGTAGAAGACGAATATTTCCGCGAGACAATAGGCGAAGCTCTTGATAAGAAAAAGGAATTTAACGACGCTATTGAAAAACTATCAGATGGTACCGAAAAGGTAAAAAACGGAGCCGAAAAGATGAAAAACGGACTCGTTGCATTTGGTATGGATGATGGCGGTCTTTATGATGGTACGGTTGAACTCGATGATGGTATGAAGGAGTTTAAAACCGAGACCGAAAAACTGATAGATGAAGTATTTGAAGTAAAACTTGATAACCTGACT
Source organism: Lachnospiraceae bacterium (assembly GCA_017542245.1). Taxonomy (GTDB): domain Bacteria; phylum Bacillota; class Clostridia; order Lachnospirales; family Lachnospiraceae; genus RUG11977. The sequence continues at coordinate 11,849 of JAFXXN010000145.1, read as the reverse complement.
GAGTTTGTAAAAGCAGATGAAAATATCAGGATAGCAGCCGCAGCCGGAGATGTCATCATGGATAAGCGCGTAGGTCTTGTGGCCGGTATCATAGTTCTCATATTGTTTGCATATGTAATATCAGTATTCATAGTCCATCAGATAGAGGGAGAGCAGAGTGTAATAGGTGCTCTGTATTCCATGGGAGTAAAGAAAAAAGATTTACTCCGTCACTATGTAACCCTTTCCACCATCATCTCATTCCTTGCAGGCGGTATCGGATGTATATTGGCATTCACACCTATCGGTATCCCGATGATGGCTCAGAGCACATATGATTATTTTTCTATACCAGAGTTCGATATGGTACATCCTGAGTATCTGATACTGTATGGACTGGTTCTGCCTCCTGTTATATCTCTGGTAGTAAACCTGATAACTATAAACGGAAAGTTATCTCGTACAGCACTTTCACTGCTTAGAAATGAACAGAAGAGCGGAAAACTAAAGGCATACAATCTGAAGATAAAGAGCTTTACAAAACTGTTTGCAGTCAGACAGCTTCTGAGGGAATCAAGGTCAGCCATTATAATACTTATAGGTATGCTGATCACACTTATGGTTATTGTCCTTGGTATTAATACATATGTATTATGTTCAAATGTAAGGGATGATAATGTAAGGGATACAAAATATGAATATATGTATCTGTTAAAATATCCTATGAAAACCGATGATATTCCGAAAGAGGCTGAATCTACATACTTAAAGAGCCTGTCAATAGACTGTGAAGGCTACAATCAGGATGTATCCGTGATCGGTATAGATGGTTCAAGCAGGTATTTTGATGCCGATCCCGAGAAGGGGAAAAACAAGGCGGTGATCAATACATCACTTGTACAGAGATATGGCTACAAAGTGGGAGATAAGATTACATTAGAAGATAAGACCATGGATCTGAATTACACATTTACCATTACCGGTATCAGTGATTATTCGGTTGGCTTCACAGTATTCATGGATATAGATTCAATGAGGGAACTCTTTGGAGAGGATGAAGATTATATCAATGTCCTCTATTCAGATGAAAAGCTTGATATAGAAGAGGGCAGACTGTATTCAGTAACCACAAAAGAGGATATAGAGCACTCCTCGGCAGTATTTCTTGATATTATGATGTCACTGACAGTAACACTTATCAGTGCCGGTATAGTTATATGCTGTGTAGTTATGTATCTTATGATGGCAGTAATGATCGACAGATCTGCCATGGGAATATCATTGATCAAGATATTCGGATACCGTTCTAATGAAGTCAGGAAGCTTTATCTAAATGGAAACACTGCCATAGTTGTCATAGGCGGAATAATAACCATCCCTCTTGCAAAGCTGATAATTGATTCAATATATCCTTCCTTTATAGCAAATGTAGCCTGCTCCATGAACCTGCATTATCCATGGATGCTGTATGGCGGGATATATATCGGACTGTTGGCAATATACTTTGCAGTGAATGCATTGCTCTTAAGAAAGATCAACAGGATCACTCCTGCAGAGGTATTAAAAGACAGGGAATAAACAACAAAAAGGCGCATTATGATTTTTTATCATTTTGCGCCTTTTACAGATTTATTCACGATTCTAAAATACTATGATTTCAAACTTATTATTTCCTACCGGTTGCCAGTTTTACGCACTCATATGCTCCGTTATAATCACCGTTCTTTTTCATAACATTAATGCGTTCGCATATATGAATAAAGAGTTCCTTATCATAAATGAACCTGTCTATCATAGCATTGGCTTTCTGCTCGGTATCGCATTCAAAGGTACCGTCACCTGCTTCCTGTGAACATAAAGCACCGTATACCTCATGCCCTCCGATATGTTTCATAAACAGCTTTGGAATAGGATAATACGCCAGTTCACCGGGTTTTGTTATCAACACATCACTTTCAGGTATAAGCAGATTTGTAGCATAAACTGCATTAAAAATATCAGGATCATAAATGGCGGTTATTCCTTTTGCGTTTCCTGTTCTTATAGAATTTACATATTCTTTTAATCCTTCAAAATCGTCAAAGAATTTATTTACCTTTATGTCTCCCAAAGCTTTCTGCATCTTTTCATAAACATCCTTATGATCGCCGAAGTTGATAAAAACAGCTGCCTTTCCGCTTCTTACCAGAGGAACCAGATGCTTTACCATAGAAAGAAACTGATCAAATCCGGCTCCTGCACCGCCTACCGTCATCAGGAACCTCATCGGAGCATTTTCGGTTGCTCTTTTTACTCTTAATGCATTATCGGCTTCTAAGTTTACGAGCAGCTCATGATCCACATACCTTCCTACCATCTTCAGGTCTTTCTCGGGCATTCCTTTGAGATCTTTCTTTGAAAAACCGTTCATCATCTTGTAACCCAGATAAGCAAAAGGCGTTTGCACGGTATGGATAGCACCTTCAGAAAGATGAAGCGCCATAGCCCAGTTGTCAGGGATGGCATTTACCACATGTGTCATTCCGGCATGAATTGCGGCCTGGCTGGGCCACACATGAGTAGCTATATACGGAACATCTTTAGGCAATGCATTTAGTATCGGCTTAAGAAGTTCGGCATTTTTCTGATCCTTTGCATTATATGTAATCTGACGGAATCCTTCTTTGTTCAATGGCTCCCACACAAAATGGTTAAAGGCGTGTGATTTCTGTGATATGCGTGAGGCAAGTGAATACATATCATTCTGTTCACGTATCATTTTTGAGCCTGTGGCATCGAAACCTGCAAGATCGAGCCAATACGGAGTATAGCCCAGTGCCTTTGCACAGGAAGCCATAGCTATGCTTATACGGTAATGACCAAATCCCATCCTGATATTACCTACTACCAGAGGATTATCAGTTAAGCTAAAAACTTCTCCGGTATTATAACCGTCATATTCTTTTAAAACCAGTTTTTTTACGCCGATATTGTCCAAAGCAGGAACGTCTGTCACATCAAAGCTATATTTTTTATCTGAATCATCACCATATTTATCAATATATTTCTGTTTTGATTTTTCAGCTTTTTCTACAACCTTGCTGTCTATCTTATTCCCAAATATTATCTTTGTATGATCTATGCTTTTATCTTTTCTTATCCGTCTCTGCTTTTCCAGCATGGTACCTTTTTGTGGATCATAAATAATGATGCGTTTTTTTCCGTTTAGTTCAAATTCTATAAAAATACTTTTGCTTTTCCTGGTATAAGATACAAGCCTGCCATTTTTAAAGATAGCAAGGGCATCCTCCAGTATTTTTTTCTTTTCATCATCGTATTCCGCAATATTATCCGATGTCATAAGAAGAGAGCCAAACAATGCATTTATTTTCGTAAGTGCTTTTCTCTGTTCAAATGAAAGTTTTATATTATCATCCCTCAGGAGAAAAACATCAGGATCATTCATAAACATATGCCCATCCAGCATACTCCTGAAAATGGTATTTTGGAGAGTAACCTTGGTTGAAACTCTTTCCGGGTGGAACATCCTCATATATAAAGCATCATCAAAGGACAGGGATACATCCGGTCCTATACGGCAGAAATCAAATTTCCCGTTTGCATTCGATAGCGTTGCACCGCATCCCAGTATCAAGGCATCTCCCAACTCTTCCCGGAGTAATGAGTATGCAAATTCCGAAGTTTCGCTTTTAGTCTTTCCGTGGATAGGGCAAAGATTTACCGCATAGAGGAAATCAAGTTTAAAGAAATCAAACCCGAGTTCTTTATGAAACTTAAGTGACTCCCTGACAAAATTTACAGCGTCTTCGTTATTTAGGTCAAGCGGCATGAAACCGCTCCAATTACTTCCGGCATAAATGTTGTTTCCTTCAGAATCTTTTACAATCCATTCGGGATGTTCTTTGGCAACTGCTGATTCTGTTTCAGCCACAAAAGGAGCCAGCCATATACCGGCCTTCATACCCTTGTCATGTATCTTTTTTACTATACCTTCGAGCCCATTCGGGAACTTATCGGAATCTATATTCATCCAGTCCCCAACTTTAGTTTCATAACCGTCATCTATCTGGAACAAATTAAACCTTGCATCGGATTTTTCCAAAGCATCCATTATCAGCTCTTCATTTATATTCTGATAATGATTGTACCATGAAGTATACCCGAATAGTTTTTCTTTAGTTCTGGGACTAAAACGGTCAAAATATTCTTTCCCGTCCGGCAGGATAACAAAGTCGAACAAAGTATAGCTCTCGCCGCTTTGAAGTTTTCTGCCTTCTATGTCGCTTTGCAGCCTGATCAGATTTTTTTCCTCTTCAAACCATATGAGAAGGTATGCATTTTCGAAATTCATATTACCAATAAATACAGTTTTTTCTCCCTTGATGTAGGAAAAGTCAAAACCTAGATGTGTCCCTACAGGCATATCCCAAAATGCTTGTGAGCCATAAGCCTTAAACTTAAACTTTTCTACTACGTTTTTAGGTCTTTTATTAAGATTATTAAGGTATTCACCTATAGCAAATTCTTTTGTCTCAGTCCATGACTGGTACCCGTTTGCCATAATCAAATCTGTGGGATTAAAATATTTCTTCATAGATATATCAGCATCTATCAGCTCTATATCCTGAAAGGCAGTAATTGTAACTGTCCTTCTGTTACAGAACCTTTTTTCTTCTATCACTACATTTGTATCGGAAGTCCGGGTAGCTACCTGTGTTCCCATTACAGAATATTTCAGATTTATCATTAATTTTTCCTCCCATCGTTCTCTTTATGTGCCTTTTCTATAGTTCTCATAACATTTTTCTCATCGTAGAAAAGTATGATAGCCATAGCTATGACGCAGAGGACCAGTGCGATCACAAGACTTATACGGTATCCGGTTCCGTTGTTTTTTAGTATTTCTACACCGGCATCGTTAGTCTCGGTATATTGTCCGACTACAGCAAGAGAAGTAAATATTATCATTGCAATAGACTGTCCTAGTTTAAAAGCAAAGGTTCTGGCTGCATAGAACATCGCATCCCTATTTTCACCGGTGTTTATGCAATCACTTTCTGCTATATCAGCAACTATAGCCTGGGGTATGACACCCAGAATTGAAAGTGGAACCCCGACCAGTACACAGATAATAAAGCCATATATCTGATTTGGAATAAATGAAACTTTCCCAGCAAATGCAGAAATCAGAAATGCGAATCCAAACAGGGCAAATCCCCACACAAGCAGTTTTTTCTTGCCAAATTTTCGGGACAGGATATTTACTATCGGGTAACAGATAAATGTCACAAAAGTCATGAAAATGAAAAGCACCATATAGTTATCAAGTGCCAGGAGATTTTCAACATAGTAGATAAAACCGGTATTGAATATAGTTATACCAATCCAGTATATAATATCTGAAAGTACAAAAACTCTAAAATGCTTATTTTTAAAGGTCTTAGCCAAAGATTTAAAAGCATTTTCCTTTACAGGAGGTGTAGTGTCATAATCGGTTTCTTTTATAATGAAAGCCGGAAGAAGCATACAGATAAGAGCTATACCGGCAAGAACTGCAAGTACCAGTCGTGCACTGAAATAGTAATCCCAGCCGGTGGCATTTGCAACAGCCTCCCATATCATCTTTCCGGAAAAAGCTATTCCTGTGCCCACTATATAAGTCAGGGAAATATAGGTGGATATGTCCATACTGTCCTTCTGATTTCTGCCAAGCACCGGGATCAATGCGTTGTAAGGAGTACAGTATGCGGTCATAAATATATAGAACAATATCATGGTCACTGCAAGCCATATGATATTTGCTACAGATTCCCCACGCACCGGACAACAGAATATCAGTACCGTAAGCAGAGCAAAAGGAAATGCGGAATATCTCATGAAAGGTATTCGTTTACCAAGTTTGTTCCTACAGTTATCTGACATACTTGCTATCCAGGGGTCAGTCACCGCATCCACAACTCTGCCACAAGCAGTGATGAGACCTATGACTGTCAACCCAATAAATGTGGCACTTGTTACGAATGTGATAATGCCATTATCGGTAGAATCAGGAAGATAGAAATTGACTAGCAGATTTGCTATGATTCCTGCAAGAATAGACCACCCCATTTGGCCTACAGCAAAGATCCATTTGATTTTACCCGATACATGCTTCATAGACACCTTCTTTCCGAAAAACATGTGATAACACATATTATTTCTACTATAAGTAATGCACCAAAAAGTTTTACCCTATTAAAATATATATCGGTTATTTTAATAAAAAACTTAACTTATTTGGGAAAATTTTGGGTTAATTGACAAAGGGGATTTTTTATATACTATGATAACTATTTTTGATAGTGGTCGCTTTTGATTTGAAACTATTGATTCTTCAAACACTTTATGCTATTTATTTAATTGTGCACGCGGTTACTTTTGAATACTGATTATTAGAGGCATCCTGTCATGACGGTGAGGGAGGCTAAAAAAGGAGACGTACAATGAATAATAATGAAGTTGTAATCAAGACAGAAAAACTTGAAAAGAGTTTCTCAATAGGCGGAAAGAAACAGACGGTTATTGATAATCTTGATCTTGAGATTTATAAGGGTGATTTTACGGTTATTATGGGTTCATCGGGAGCAGGAAAATCTACGTTGCTTTATTCACTTTCGGGCATGGACAGGCCTTCTGACGGACATATAACATACTGTGGTAAAGATATTACAAATATGAACGATGATAAGCTTGCTGTTTTCAGAAGAAAGCACTGTGGATTTGTATTCCAGCAGGTACATCTGATAGACAGCATGAGCGTTATGGACAATGTGATCAGTACCGGAATGCTGACCGGACAGAAGCAGAAAAATTTAAAGAAAAAGGCATCAAACTTATTTAACAAGGTTGGTATCCCGGAGGATATGACGGAAAAGTTTTCTTCTCAGATGTCCGGTGGCGAGGCTCAGAGATGTGCAATGGTAAGAGCTCTCATAAACGATCCTGATGTTGTTTTTGCAGATGAACCTACCGGAGCATTAAACAGTGCAGGTGTTAAGGCAGTACTGGATGTACTGACAGATATAAATGAGTCAGGACAGTCGGTTGTGATGGTTACTCATGACATAAAATCAGCCAGACGCGGCAACAGGATAATCTATCTTAAGGATGGCGGTATAGTTGGAGAATGCAAACTTGGCAAGTATGTGAGCGGTGACAAAGAACGGCATCAGAAACTGAGGACTTTTTTAGAGAAAATGGGATGGTAGTCACTGGAAGGCAAGTTCACGATAATAGGAGAAAACAACAATGATCAAGTTAATAAAATCACATATACGTAAAGACAAAACCATACTGACCATTTTCCTTTTGATAATGATTTTGTCGACATTCCTTATGAACATCGGTCTCATGGCATCAAAGTATGAGAATCTGTTTGATGAATATGTAGAAGAACTGAATCTTCCTGATTATTTTACCTTTATTGCATCCTATTATGTTCCTGATTCAGAGGACGACATTAGGGAGATGTTTGAGGATGCGGATTATGTTGAAGCATTTCATATGTCAGATGTAGTCTGCTTCCCTTCATACAAACTAAAGACTGATAAAAATGATAAAGAAAAAACAGAAGAATATCTGATGATCCAGAATGTGGATGATGCGGATAACACAAAGGTGATCGTATTTACTAAACGGGATGATACTATCAAAGGCTCAAGGCTATATCTGAATATTCATACCGCTCTCAGCAATGATCTTACAATTGGGGATAAGGTTTATCTTGATACTAATCAGGGTAAATATGAATATATAATTGCAGGCATTTATCAGCATCAGTATATGGGTGGGTTTGAGACCTACTATTCAGCGATGGTTGAAAAGAACGAGTTTGAAATCCTGATGGCAGATCGTGATGAGATTCTTAAAAGCGGGTCTGATTCCATATGCGATAAGATTGTGAGTGTAAACGTCAGGGATGGCTTTAATGTTGAGAAGAGTCTTAAAGAAACTAAGGATACACTTGCAGAAAAACTTCATATCCCGGCAGACGGATTTGCACATATTGAGGGAAGACAGGCATATATTTCTATTTCAAATATAATAGCTGCATTTATGGGAGCATTTGCAGCACTTATCTTGATCATATGTGTTATAATAATAGTATTTACGATCAACAATAATATTAATAGAGATGTGAAAAATATCGGAGCACTTAAGGCTGTTGGATATACCGTTTCACAGATAAGAGTATCTTTGATGGCAGAATACATGATGATAGGTTTAATTGGTTCTGTAATCGGTATCGCACTTTCATATATAGTTTATCCGCTTATAGAGCAGTCACTCATCAGAGAAATTACCGGTCTTATATGGAAAACAAGATTTTTCCCTGAGTTTAGTCTAATAATCCTGGGTGGAGTACTTGTTATCAGTACGATTACAGTGTTCTTTTCAACTGCGCGGATTAAGAAGCTTCATCCTGCAAATGCACTAAGATTTGGATTCAGTTCTGCTAAAAACTTGAAGAACCATATGCCTATGGCAAACACCAAGGGCAAGGTAGATATACTGCTTGCGATAAAGACATTCCTTCAGTCACCTGTACAAAGCTGCGTTATCATATGCATCATCCTGTCAGTTGCATTTTTAACTGCATTTTCTGCGGTTTTGTATTATAATACTAAAGTAGATATTTCAAAGTTACAGAGAATGATGCTCGGTGATGTGGCTGACGGCTACTACTATGTAAAGAATACTTCTTCTGAAGCCGTAGGGGAAACAATAGAGCATCTTAAAGTGATAGATAATGAAAGCAAGTTTTACGGTCTTGCGCTTTACTACGCATATGTAGGTGATAAGGAAACCAATCTCTGTTATACAACTGATCCATCAGCCCTCAGTTTTGACCTGTATAAGGGAAGAATGTTTGAAAAGGATGATGAAACCGTCCTTGGAAGTTATCTTGCAGATGAACTTAGGATAGGAATAGGCGATACGATCAAGACTACCTATGGTGGTAAGACGAAGGAATTTAAGATAACTGGACTCCAGCAGTCGGCACTTAATAACAGGCTCTATGTGACTGAAGGAGCAGCAAAAGAGATGGGTGTAAATACCGGCTACGAGTACATCAGAGTGAGTGTCGACGATGCAGATGAAGAAAAGGTGGATGATATCTTAAAGAAAGGTGAGGAGCTGCATGACGCCAATATTACCGAGACTGAAAATAATTACAGATACACTCACAGCAAGGAAAATGCACCTGTTTTTGCGGTAGGATTTATAGTATTCATACTGGTTGCGGTAAATATTGTGATAATCCTGCTGGTAATAAGACTGCTAATGAAAAGTATCTTTGTAAAGAGAGAAAAGGAATTTGGTATAAAGAAAGCGCTTGGATTTACCAGTACACAGCTGAGAATGCAGCTTTCGCTTTCGTTCGTCCCCGCAACGGCAATCGCAGCTGCAGTAGGAGCGATAGTAGGATATTTCTTTATAAATCCGTTTTTCGGACTTGTGCTTGGCGGCTTCGGCATAAAGAGCTCGAATCTGATTGTTAGTTCGGAGCTAGTGATGGGACCGGCTATTGCAGTAATAATCATAGTTTTCTTTTTCAGTTTCATGATGTCAAGCAAGATTAAGAAGATTTCGGCTTATAAATTAATTCAGGAATAAGAGGTCGGTGCGCTTAGGCCGAAGACATAATTCTAAATCGCACCGACCGACCAGCCGCCGAGCGAAGGCGAGAGAGCAATACATTATTATTACAGGGAGTAACTATATGCAGATTAAAAAAGACGATATACAGAATAAGATTTTGTCAGTTGCTGAAAAGCTGTTTATCAAAAATGGATATGATGACACTTCGCTTAAGATGATAGCTGACAGGAGTTATATCAGCAAAAGCAACATTTACCGCTATTACAGTTCAAAGGAAGAAATATATGAAACATTGGTAGGTTCAGCAAGAGCAGAGATAGCTAAACTAATGATAGTCTTTTTTACTGTTGATTTTATAGGTAAATATACACCTGAAAAGTGTGAAGAGATATCGTCCATTCTGGCAAAACTTATGAGCAATCATCGATCTGGTATGCTGATAATGCTGCGCTCTAATGCGAAAAATGACAGGAATCTTATAGAACAAGCCATTATCGGAAAGTTTATAGAAGCCTGTCCCATAGATGACGAAGGGGCTAAAGAACTGATTTCCAAAATCATTATATTTGGATTGACAGATATCCTACTAAAATACTCTGACGAAGAAAGCATAGCCAAAGAGTTAAAAATTCTCATTTATTACCACTATCTTGGACTTGACGGAGTGAAAAGGAAGATAGATGAGATTACAAGATAATACGGTTTAGTGCTCTTGATAATACAAATAATTTTGTGTTAGCATAGGCATACAAGGAAAAAATATTTTATCGGAGGAGGAAAACGCAAGTGACTAATCAGAATGATACTTACAAACTTTCTAATGGGGTAGAAATTCCGTGCATAGGATTCGGAATGTGGCAGACACCTGATGGGGATGTGGGTGTAAAGGCTGTTAAAAGTGCTATTGAAGCCGGCTATACTCATATTGATACAGCTCAGGCCTACAGAAATGAAGATTGTGTAAAATATGGCATTAAGGAAAGCGGTGTAGACAGGAAAAAGCTTTTTATCACAACAAAGCTTTGGAACAGCAATCATAGTTATGACCTCGTTATGAGCTCATTTGAGGGATCGTTGAGACAGCTTGGAACCGATTATGTTGATCTGTTCCTGATACATTGGCCTAACCCTGCAGCATACAGAACTCATTGGGAGAAGGCAAATGCTGAAAGCTGGAAAGCCATGGAAGAGCTTTATGAGGCCGGAAAGATACGTGCCATAGGTATAAGTAACTTTAGGAAACATCATATTGAAGCACTGCTTAAAACAGCAAAGATTAAACCTATGGTAAATCAGATCAGACTGTGTCCGGGTGAGACCCAGGATGAGACCGTTGAGTACTGCAGATCACAGGGGATGATCCTTGAAGCATATAGTCCTCTTGGAACTGGTAAGATATTTGATGTACCTGAGATGAAGAAACTTGCAGATAAATATGGCAGGAGCATAGCTCAGATATGTATCCGCTGGAGCCTTCAGAGAGGGTATCTGCCTCTGCCGAAGTCGGTTACACCTTCAAGGATAGAGGAAAATCTAAAGGTATTTGATTTTGAACTTGAAGAAGCAGATGTTCAGTTGATAGCAGGACTTACAGGCTGCGTAGGTCTGTCAGGAAACCCTGATACAATGCCATTTTAACATACTAAATATACTTAAATATATTATTATAAAGAGCCGAAAGGCTCTTTTTATTTTGGACTAGTAAAAATTTAACCTTCCGTTGCCTTTTTATATAAAGTGTGTCAGATGGAGTAAAAAAGCAAAAACAGAGTGGACAAAATAAAAAACAGGTGATATTATTAGCCTCGGCTAACTCAAACAGGATATGTAAATAATTATATATCGATAAAACTAAAAACGTTTATAGGATAACTATGGAAAAATATCTAAAAGGTAATATAAAGAACAAAAATGATTATTCGGATACATCGGGTAAAGCATATGTGTATTCGATAAGGATCTGGGATGGGGTATTTATTTCTGCAAACTGTATTTACAAAGAGGAGATCATTCATAAGGGATCTTCGGAGTATGACATGATATTCATTAACTGCTGTCTTGACGGACGATGTGAAGTTCATTTCCCTGATGATTCCTATGGGTATGTTGAAAAAGGAATGCTAAGCATAGATACAATGCTGCCTAAGGAAGGATATTTTTATCCCGGAAAAAAGTACGAAGGATTTGAATTTGTGATAATCCCGAAACTGGCATCAAAGTGTCCGCTG